>NZ_JABZFL010000058.1 GCF_014237455.1 Desulfobacula sp.
CGTTGAATGGTTTTTTGATAAAAAGGGGAAGAGTGAAGCGCTTGATTTTTTTGAAACTCTTTCTAATGCTCAAAAACGAAAAACATTGATGCTCTTCAAAAGGATTGGTGATTTCGGTAAAATATCTGATATTACAAAATTCCGAAATGAAGGTGAAAAAATATTTGCCTTTAAACCGCAGCCAGATCGGTTTCTATCATTCTTCTATGTAGGGAAAAAAATTGTAGTCACAAATGGTTTTCGAAAAAAGGCTCAAAAATTGCCCAAAAAAGAAAAGAGCTTAGCGCTAAAAAGAATGAAAAATTATGACTCAAGGGTAACAAATGGAGATTATTATGAAGAATAAAATGAAGTCAACCTTTGATCGAGTTATGAGTGATTCAGAACAAAAGAAAAAATTTGAAAAAGAATATGTACAATTTCTTTTTTCTGAATTGCTGCTTGAAGCTATGGATGAAGAGCATATGAGCGTAAGGGCACTTTCCAAAGAGTCCGGCATATCTACCTCTGTAATCCAAAATATGAGATCAATGAAGCCGACTAATATTACCATAAAAACGATGGCATCATTGTTAAAACCATTAGGTTATCAATTGGTAGCTACAAAAGGAAGACGGACTGTAAAATTAACTGCTTAAAACAAATTCTGCTCACGGAAATGTCCGGCCGAGATTGTCCTCAAAAGCCTTGATTGGGCTAAAAGCAAAAAAAAACCACCCTTGTTTTCAAGCGCCCGCTGACAAAAATATTAAAATTTGGGTTCTGTGCTGGGGTCTCAGGTTCTGGCCAGCACCAGTGCATCAACTTTTTTTGCCCCGTGTTTCAATAATACCCTGGCCGCTTCATTACAGGTTGCGCCGGTGGTAAACACATCATCTATCAAGAGGATGTGTTTATTATCAATTGTCTTTTGATTAACAACTTTAAATGCATTTTTCAAATTGGATTTCCGCTGTTCAATATCAAAGCCTGTCTGGGGTTGTGTTTTTTTAATTCTGGCAAGTGCAATCGTATCAATTTCCCATAAAGGCGATTGTTCAAAAACCTGTTGATAGCGCTTCACAAAGTTTCGGATCAGAATAAATGCCTGGTTAAATCCCCTTTCTCTCAGTTTCTTTTTATGCAGCGGTACCGGCATGATCAGGTCAATCCGGGATATTGCATAGTGGCGTAAAAATGTCTGAAACAACAAATGCTCAAACACCTTTGCAACCGACAATTTTGAGTGATATTTAAAAAGGGGGATCGCGTTTTTTATTATGCCTTTATACTCTGCTGCTGCTCTAACCCGGTCAAGTGTTAAGGGTGTTTTCAGGCAGGCTTCACACACATGATTTTCACTAAAATTATTATAAAACTGAACCCCGCACTTTATGCAAAAGGGCGTGTCAATGGGGTAAAATCCCAGCGCCATGCAATGATCACAAAAACAGGCCTCCATTGTATGGGATTTAACCGTATCAGGATCAATATAGACACCGCATTTTAAACACTTTAACGGATATAAAAGCTGTTCAAAAACCCGGATATAGTTTTTAAGTTTCATGTCCGCTGTCGAAAAGCTTCATACATGGCAATACCGCCTGCCACAGAAGCATTCAGGGAATTAATATTCCCTTGATTAGGTATGGATAATAAAAAATCACACTCTTTTTTTACAACCGGCCTGATCCCTTTGTGTTCTCCGCCAATAACCAGTGCAATATTTCCGGTCAGATCCGCATCAAACAATGATGTTTCTCCGTCTGCATCCAGGCCGGATATCCACACCCCGCTTTCTTTCAAGGATCTTAATATGGAAGCCGTATTGGTGATGGTGTAAATATCGGCATGCTCCATGGCACCGGCTGAACTTCTGGAGACTGTTGAAGAAGGCCCGGCAGATCGGTCTTTTGGGATGAGAATATAATCAATCCCGGCGCAGAGCGCTGTTCTGATTAATGCCCCAAGATTATGGGGATCTTCAATATTTTCTATAATCAGGATAAAACAAGGGCTCTCGCTTTCACTGATCATGGTCATCACTTCGGCTGCTTTCTGGACTGGATAAAAAGAAGTCCTGGCGACCAGCCCCTGGTGCTTTGAAAAGTTTGTCATCCTGTCCAGAAGTTCAGAATCACTATATTCAATCTGAATTTTTCTTTCCCGGGCAAGGGCCTCTATTTTTTCAGCTCTTTTGGGGGATCTTTTTTTTGAAATAAATATCTTGTAAAATTTCCTTTTCCGGGCTTTCAATGCTTCATACACGGAATGGAACCCAAAAAGAATATCATTTTTCTCTTTCATGATTGCGCCATCTCTTTTTCAAAAATAGAGCAAAGGGCTTCTATGGCTTCATCAAGGTCATCATTAACCACCACGTATTGATACAAGTCTTTTTGAACGATTTCTGATTTTGCATTCTCAAGGCGTTGGGCAATCACTTGCCTTGAATCAGTCCCACGCTTCTCAAGCCGTTGAGACAAAATCTCAAAAGAGGGAGGCATGATAAATATGGAAACCAGATCCGAATTTGATGTCATTATCTGTCCTGCACCCTGGACATCAATATCCAGAAGAAGACTCCGACCTTTTTCAAGGCAGGTTCTTACAAATTCTTTGGATGTACCATAGTAATTATCATGAACCTTTGCCCATTCAAGCCAGTGATCCAGGGTTATTCTTTGTTCAAACTCCACAGAGGTGATAAAAAAATAATCAACGCCCTCCTGTTCATTTCTCCTTGGATTTCTGGTGGTATGGGATACAGAATAAGAAAGGCCTTTAAACCGGTTTAATACCTTTCTTACCAATGTTGTTTTCCCGGCCCCTGAAGGAGCTGAGATGACAAACAGCTTTCCAATGCCAGACATGGAATTATTCTTCTTCCTGATTCATCAGGGATTCAAATTTGTTGGAAAGGGTCTCAGCCTGGGTCATGGAAAGAATGACATGGTTGCTTTCCATGATGATCATTGCCCTGGTCTTTCTGCCGTGGGTCACATCAATCAGGCGTTTTTCCTCCCTGGCCTCATCCTTGACCCGTTTCATGGGAGATGAATTGGGAGACAAAATTGCCACAACTTTTCCCGCCACCACCGTGTTTCCAAACCCTATAGTTAAAAGAGGCTGTTCCATTAATTAATCCTTCTTAATTATAAATAATATTACTCAATATTTTGTACCTGTTCCCTGATCTTTTCAAGCTCTGATTTCAGATCAACCACCATATGGGACAAAGACGCATTCCCTGCTTTTGATCCGATGGTGTTAAATTCCCTGTTAAATTCCTGAATTAAAAAGTTGAGTTTTCTGCCTTGGGAATCATCTGAATCAAGAATATCTCTGAACTGTTTAATATGACTGTAAAGTCGGACAATCTCTTCTGACACATCACTCTTGTCAGCTAAAATGGCCGCCTCCTGCGAAATCCTGACAGGATCGAGTCCTTCTGTATCAGAGGTCAGATAGGATATTTTTTCCATGAGCCTCTGCTTATAAATCAAGGGGATTTTAGCGGCATCTTTTTCAATCTGGTTTAAATTGCCTTCAATATAATCAATCCTTACTGTCAAATCCGAAAAAAGATTTTTCCCTTCCTCTCTGCGCATGAGATCCAGATGGGTGCTGGCAGTCTCAACAGCCGACCCTATTGCCTTCCACAGGCTTTCCAAATCCTGCTCCTTTTTGGAAGGAACAATCACATTCCTGGCGGATAAAATATTTTCCATGGTGATGTCAACCGACAGGTTTAAGTCCTCTTTTATCTTTTTTAATGCCTGGTAATAGGCGGTTGCCTTTACCTCATCCACTTCAAACTGATCTAGGTCCTTTGCATCATCCTGGATAGACAGCCTGATCTCAATTCTTCCCCGGCCATGGATTTTAGCAATAATCTTTTTAATATCCTCTTCAAATACCTGGCAGGATTCTGGACAATAAAACGCCATATCAAGATGCCGTGAATTATAAGAACGGATGGTGACATCGGCTGTGGTGGTGTCGTGCGTTTTTGAAGATCGCGAAAAAGCGGTCATACTTTTAATCATTTTTTTCCTTTACTTGCCTTTAAATCCAAAAGATATTTATCTCTAACCTTTGATAAAAATGAGAGCATATTTTGTGATGCATAATCCGGATATGTCCACTCTAAAGTTTTAAAGCCCTCTTTTTTTGAATACATTAATGTCAGGTCTGCATAAATTTTTCGGCCAATATAAATTCTGTGGGAATATTCTTTCCCTGTTGCCAGGATAAACCGCGAGGAGACAAGATATCCCGGATCAATATTGACTGCCCGCTTCCCTGAAATTTCAAACCGGTTTTCAATTTCATTGGTCTTCTCTTTAATTAAGGACAGCTCATCCTGGGCAATCAGATTTTTAAATGCAAACACCTTTCGAAACAAAGGAGACCCCATTTCCCTGTAATAATAATTGGTATAATCAAAATCAAGCCAGCGGCTGATAATATCCACGGGGCCACAAACTTCTTCAAGCATGGGAAAAAACTTTTCAAGATAAGCCTTGCTGTTCATGAAACAGCTGACAACCAGTTTTGCAGGATCTGGATTTTTCGGAATACTCATCGGCTACAGCGGCTTTGCCTCATCAATCAGCATAATGGGGATATCATCTTTTATTTCATATAAAAGGGCACACGCGTCACAGACCAGCCCGTCTTTTTTTATATTCAAATGAATCTCACCCTTGCATTTGGGGCAAACCAATATTTCCAATAATTCCTCAGAAACTGCCATTGTTTTCTCCTTTAATTATTCGAACCTCTAACAGTCTGCATGGCCTGAAGTTTAAAATACTCTCCTTTTGCGGCCATTAACTCATCATGGGTCCCTTCTTCTTTTATGGACCCGTTTTTCAACAAAATGATCCGGGAGGCATAATCAATTGTGGACAACCTGTGAGCGATTACAAAAGATGTTCTGCCTTGCATCAGGTTTTCCAAAGCCTTCTGGACCACCCTTTCGGCTTGTGAATCCAATGCAGAAGTTGCTTCATCCAGTATAAGAATCGGTGCATCCTTGATCAAGGCCCTTGCAATACAAAGCCGCTGTTTTTCTCCCCCGGAAAGTCTGGAACCCAGCTCACCGATAATGGTATCAAATCCCTTAGGAAACCCTTGGATGAAATCATAGGCATAAGCTGCCTTTGCCGCCTTTTCTATCTCAAGATCCGTGGCATCCATTTTGCCGTATCGGATATTATCTTTCACAGATTCGTTAAAAAGAATCGGTTCCTGGGTCACAATGGAAATATGATCCCTCAATGACATGATCGAAAAATCTTTAATATCTTTTCCTCCGATCAACACGGCCCCTCCGGTGACATCATACAGCCGGGGCACAAGATTGACAAGACTGGTTTTTCCTCCTCCACTCATCCCCACAAGGGCCAGGACTTCTCCGGGCGCCACTTTTAAATTGATATCATTTAATGCTGGCGCCTCGTTATCATTATAGGAAAAACTGACATGGTCGAATTCAACATCAAAGATGCTTTTTGTGAGAATTTCAGGATTTTCCTTTTCTATAATGGAAGACTCTTTTTCCAAAACATCAAATATCCTTGTAGCTGCGGCTACACCTTCCTGAATAGTATTGTTCAGCCCGGATATTTTTTTTACCGGATCATAGAGCATCATCACAGCGGTGAGAAACGAAAAAAAAGTTCCCGGTGTTGATGTTCCGTTAATGACCCGGAGGCCGCCAAACCAGATAATAAATGCAATGCCAAGTCCGCCTAAAAATTCCATGACAGGAGAGGACAATGCCCTGGCAACGACTTTTTTCATCTCAAACCTGAAAAGTATTTTTGTTTTCTCTTTAAATCGTTCCTTTTCAAATGCCTGTAGATTAAAAATCTTGATAATCTTACTGCCGGTAAATGTTTCATGCAGAAATGAATTCAAGTCCGCCATGGTCTCCTGAGTCCCTGTGGAAAATTTTCTAACCCGCCTGCCAAACAGAACAATGGGATAAAAAGCCAGGGGCAGAACGACAAAGGCACCCAATGCCAATTGCCAGTCCCGGTAAAAAATAACAAACAAAAAAGCAATCACTGAAAAGGAATCCCTGAACACGTTAATCACTGCCGTTGAAACCATGCCTTTAACAATGTTCACGTCATTTGTTATACGGGACATTAACGCCCCTGTTTTTTCTTTATGAATAAAGGAGATAGGAAGATCGGTAATCTTTTCATACAAAGATTCCCTGAAAAACCGGATAATCTTTTCCCCGATATAATTCATCAAATATTCAGACCCGTACGAGCCCGCGCCTTTTAAGAAAAAAATAAGGATGGCGATCCCGGGGATCAATAAAAGCATGTCCCTGTTCTGATTGATAAAGATGTCGTCCATGACCGGCTTGACCATAAGCGCCATGGCACCGTTTGCACCAGCCACAACGACCATGCAGAAAGCGGCCAGTAAAAGCCTTTTCCGGTATATAGAAACAAGAGAGATGATCTTTTTGCGCCGTGATCTGGATAATTTCAGATTTTTCTTTTCCATAAACCTTAATTTATTATACCAAGAGGTATTGTCAATATTTAAAAAAAATGAAAGCATATGTCCCCATGACAAAGAATGCCTTTATACTCAATTTTTTCAAACTTTACAATATGCTCTGGAGCATAAGCATTCCTTTTCTTAAGAAAAACAACCGTCTGAAATCCGGTTTTAAAAACCGATCACTTCATTCCACCACACAAAGGCTGACATCTGGATTCAGGCTGCTTCTGCAGGCGAAGCCTACCTTGCTGTCAATATCCTCCAAACGCTTGAACCAAAAACAAAGGCAACGGTCTTAGCCACCTCCACAACATCCCAGGGGCTTGATATTTTAAAAACCGGATTAACCGGGAACAATCTCAGTAAATTTATTGATCTTAAAATAGAGTGGTTTCCTTTTGATATGCCTGTAACCATTAAGAAAGCTGTAAAAACCATCAATCCTTGTATCATGGTGCTGCTTGAAACAGAAATCTGGCCTGCCCTGTTCTATTATCTGAAGCAGAACAAGAGCAAAATTTTTATCATAAATGCAAGGCTTTCTAAAAAAAATTTTACACATTATCTGAAAACAAAATTTTTATGGGAACACCTGGCACCGGATTATATTCTTGCAACTTCCAGGCAGGATGCCAAAAGATACCAGCAAATTTTCGAACAAGTAACGGTTAATACTATGCCGAACATCAAGTTTGAATCCATTGGAACGAATACTTCTGATTCCAAACCCCTGGACCAAATAAAAAAGATTCTCCCCCACACCTTGCCACTGACCATTCTGGCATCTGTCAGGAAACAGGAAGAAAAAGACGTTATCCTTATATTAAAAAAAATTTTGAGGGCGTTCCCCGGCCAGGTGGTGGCCGTATTCCCCAAGCATATGCACAGGATCAATACCTGGAAAAAACGCTTAACTTCCCAAAATTTAAACTTTCACTTAAGATCCGGGATAACTTCCCCCCTGACCAGCCCGGGAATCATTTTATGGGATACATTTGGAGAACTTAAAACCGCCTATGGTTTTGCTTCGGTTGTCTTTGTCGGCGGCAGTCTGAAACCAATGGGCGGGCAGAACTTCATTGAACCGGCCATTGAGGATGCCGTCACTGTCACAGGCCCTTATTATGATGATTTTGCCTGGATAAAAAACGACATCTTTAAAAAAGGTGTGGTCATTAAAAAAGACAATTGGAAAACAATAGCCGAAACAATCATTAACGCCCTTGAAGTCCCTGTCAACAGATCAGATCGTAAACGGCTGGCCCGAGAATTTATCGAATCAAATCAGGGTGGCACAGAGAAGGTCTGCAATAAAATTTTAAAATCCTTTGACGGATATATGTGATTGGTATATATTTAATACAATCAAACTGATAGTTCCACTCTTTTTTAATTTGATTTCTTCTGTACCATTCAGCTCTTTTGTTTCTACATCTCTTTTCAACCCTGAATTTTTTGTTTATCAGGCACCAAGGTATTCATGCGGTGCTATTTTATAATCCAAAGGGAAGGAGGCATTTATGGAAAATCATACCATTTATTATGACACGATTGTCCGGTTAACAACTGCCATTTCTCAGTGCAGAGACCCGGAAGAAGTGGCCCTTATGGCGGCAGAGAGTGTCAAAACGGCATTCAATGCAAAAGGCTGCTCGATATTTTTGGTAGACAGAGGAACCCGTGAGCTGGGCCTTGTTGCATCATCCGGTTTAAGCTCTGAGTACCTGAACAAAGGGCCGATCCATTTCATGCAGACGATCAGGGAAGCAAAAGATGCCATCCCCATTGCTATTTATGATGTAACGGACGATCCTAGAATCCAATATCCCACAGCAGCCAAAAAAGAAGGTATCTCTTCTTTGTTGGGCGTCCCCATTATCAGCCACAATAAAATCATTGGTGCACTACGTGTTTATACAGCTAACCCCTGGGAATTTTCCTTTAACGATATCACCCTTGCCCAGGCCGTTGCATTGATATGCGGTATGGCCATGGACATGTGCAGAATGTACAAAGGCTATAAAACAAGTATAGAGATTCTTAAAAACATGAGGGGAAAAGATACCTATGGTTCAAAAAAATGGACGCCCCATGAAGGGGTTCCCAAAAGCGTTGACCCGTCAATCTGCGATTATTAAAAACTTAATCAGCTAATTATCCTTCCAGGCAGCTTGCAAATGACCCTTAAGCTGCCTGAAGGCCTGCCAAATGAATGGATTTTTTAAATTAACTGTCGAGAACCCCGTCAAGTTCATGTTTTAAGGAACGGTTCATCAGACGTTCAACCGTCTCTTTAACAGAAAGGCCTTCAAAAAGGACAGAATAGACTTCATTGCAGATAGGAAGATCAACACCCAGTTTTTTTGACAGGTTGTAGACGGATTTTGTTGTTTTAACCCCTTCAGCAACCATTCTCATCTCGGAAATGATCTCGTCGAGTTTTTTGCCTTCCCCGATCTGCTTTCCCACCGTATAGTTACGGCTTAAATCACCCGTACAGGTCAATAAAAGGTCTCCTACACCTGCAAGCCCCGCCAGGGTCAGAGGATCTGCCCCCAATCTTGTTCCCAGCCGGTTCATTTCGGTAAGGCCCCTTGTAATCAGAGCGGCCCTTGGATTAAGACCCATTTTCATACCATCGCAAATACCCGCGGCAATGGCCAATACATTCTTCATGGCACCACCGATCTGAGTGCCGACAGGATCATCATTGACATATACCCTGAAAGTCGAACAGGAAAATATTTTCTGAACAAATTCTGCCACATCCCGGCTGGTTGATGCGGCTGCAACAACTGTCGGTACTTTGTTGGCAACCTCCTTGGCAAAGCTTGGACCTGAAATCACTGCAATATTTTCTTTGGGGAGAAATTCAATTTTTTCTGCAAGAATCTGGGTCATGGTCATATGCGTTTTATTCTCAATCCCCTTGGATGCTGTCACAACGACGGTCTCAGGGCTGATATAATTTTTCATCTGTTCTGCCACATCCCTCATACAGTGAGACGGGACCACAACAAGCACTAAATCTTTTTCTTTTACCGCAACTTCAAGATCATTGGTTGGAATAATATTATCCGGCAATTTTATATTGGGAAGGAAAACCTTGTTTTCTCGATCCGTTTCAATCTGTTCTTTTACTTCCTGCTCAAACACCCAAAGATTCAGAACAAATCCTTTATCTGCAAGCAATTTGGCAAGGGCAGTTCCCCAGGCGCCCGCACCGACAACCCCTATCCGGGTTCTTACTATGTCAATCATCCTGCTCATGCGTCAAGCTTCCCTTTCAGATCTGACAAGATCCTGATATTAAAAACAACCTAATTGAGCATAAAAGGCTGTTTATACACTATACCAGGATCAGGATCAACTTTATTCTGCCATAGCAACTCTCTGTATCCTTTTTATAAATCATATTCAGATATCAGTTTTTCTCTCCTGAATCCGTATCATAAAATACGTCCAGTTTTTCCTGGGTGACCAGATAATTGTCAATATCTTTTAAAATTTCAGGGTTGCACTGAGAAAAAAGGATAGACCCGTCTTTTTTCCCGAACCGCAATCTTTGAAGCAATATCTTTTCAAGGGTTTCATCTTTAAACAAAAACAAAAAATCCTTTCCGGTCCTATCATGGCAGATCCAAAAATCTGATAGCATCAAATCTTTCTCCATCTCAAAAAGTTTTCTTGATTTCAGTTCAAAAACCTTATCAGATTCACACACCCTGATTGTCCTGATGGTTTTTCGCTTATTGATATTTTTTAACACCGCTTCTTTCAAAAGGCCAATTTTGAACTCTTTATATCCTTTCCGGGTATAGGAATAGATGCCGGACGGATGCACGGCCACCATTTCTATTAAGAAAGCAAAAAATATAAGACCGACACCCAAAGATACCTGCAACCTTCTCTGTTTTGCTTTCCTTCTTGTAGCTGTCGTATGTTCGATAGTCTAAAGCCCTTTCATGGAAGGAAGGATCACAGCCATCAAATTTTTAATACTTTTCATTTTAATTTCCTTTTTAATTCACTTTTAGAATCTATAGTTTGTACTTTTTAACCCGATTGTCAGTTCCTGGTCTGCCACTGCATACCCCCTTAGCCTGGTTTTTTGTAATTCAGCCAGGAATAAATCCTTTTCAGTGATGGTCTTAGGGGTGAGCGGTTGGAAATCAAGCTGTTCCGCTATTTTTTTTTGTTCTTCAATATCCATAAATGCAACAATGGCCTTGCCCATAGAAGTAGCATACGGCGGCAATTTTGATCCGGTTCCCAAGTCCAGATTTAGAACATTAGAAGAGCGAATTCTTTCCAGTGCAACGATTCCATTCCCTTCCAGTATCGAACAATGGGTGGTTACATCCAGATCATTTCGAATGGCTTTCATATAGGGTAACAATCGCTGTTTAATTCCCATGGAGTTGATAACCCAGGCCCCGAGCCGCAACACTTTGGGTGTAAGTTGAAAGGTCTTGGTGGCCTCATCTTTTCTTTTTCTCCTTTTGCTCTCTCGAAAGAATGCTATTCTGAAAATATCTTTGAAATAACAATATAAAATTATGCATAGCGTAACAAAAAGTAAAGCTTTTTTTAAAAACAGGCACAGACGAACAGCTTGACAAGGGCCTTTCCATCATGGAAGAATGCTTCAAGCAACTGACCGAATAGTTCTCTGATTATGTCGGCCTGCGCCTGAAACACAAAACAAAGGCCGGCCTGCAATATAGCACTATTATGAAACACCGTTTTTTTACCGGGTAAGGAATCGTGTATGAAAGGATTTTTCAATCGTCTCGTCATCATTGATGTCACCGATCAGACAATAGACGTTCAAAAGATTGATGATCAAACGCTAAAAATGTACATGGGGGGCAAAGGGATGGGCACCCACCTGCTTTTAAAACATAATCCACCAGGTGTGGACCCCTTTTCACCGGACAACCACTTCATTATCGGCTTGGGCCCTGTAACCGACAGCATGATTTACGGCAGTTGTCGATATGGCATTTTTTCCAAATCGCCTTTAACCGATTTTTATGGAGAATCTTATTCAGGCGGAAAGGTTGCCATATCCATCAGCAGAACAGGATATGATTTCATTGTTTTGAAAGGCTCCTCCCAAAAACCTGTCTGGCTTGAAATTTCAGACAAGGACATTTTGTTCCATAACGCTGAAGAACTATGGGGAAAAGACACCTATGAGACTGAAGACAGCGTAAAGGAACTCTGTGGAAAAAAAGGATGCGGCGCCATGGTAATAGGCCCTGCCGGTGAAAACCTGGTCCGGTTTGCAGTTGTGGAAAACGATTATTGGCGGTCGGCCGGAAGAGCCGGTATGGGAGCTATTCTCGGTTCCAAAAAAATTAAAGCTCTTGTCTTTCACGGGACCCGGCAACGCACCTTCCATGACCCCGATCAAATCAGGCAATATTCAAAAAATATATTGGCGGAGTTCAAAGACCACCCGGCCACCAATGTCTACAGAACCCAGGGTACGCCTGTCATGGTTGCCGGACTGAACAATGCCGGTGCATTCCCCACAAAGTACTAGTCCAGGGGAACCTGTGGACATTGGGAAAAAATCAATGCTCAAAGCATGCAGAAAAAGCTCAATGCAAAACCCCGCTCCTGCAAGACCTGTTTTATGGGCTGTGGAAAATATGTCAACATTACAGAGGGGAAACATAAAGGCTTGAAACTGGAAGGCCCCGAGTATGAAACCATATATGCATTCGGTGGCTTGTGCATGGTTGACAACATAAAAGATATTGCATGGCTGAATGATATCTGCGACCGCCTGGGAATGGACACCATCAGCGCTGGAAATCTTGCCGCCCTTACCATTGAAGCGTCCCAAAGGGGAAAGATTGATGAAGGGATTAAATCAGCAAGCGAGGAAATGGACATGAAGGATATGGCAGTCCATGTCAAAGGCCTTGAGCCTGCTGGATACGACCCCAGAGTCCTAAAAGGTATGGGGCTGGCCTATGCCGTCAGTCCAAGGGGTGCCTGCCATTTAAAAAGTACCTTTTATAAACCTGAACTCTCAGGCATGATTGATCCGGATCAAATTGAAAACAAGGCTGAACTTTTCTTGGATTTTGAAGACCGGTGCACACTGTTTGACACCTTTATCCTGTGCCGGTTTTACAGGGATTTCTACCCCTGGGAAGAATTATCAAAAATTTTCTTCATGACCACCGGCATTGAATTCTCAAAAAAGGACCTCCAGGCCCTTGCCTCCAGAGTTACCGATGAAACCCGAAAATTTAATCTCAGGGAAGGGCTTACGATTGAAGATGACTTTCTGCCTCCACGGCTTTTTAAAAAAAAACTTGAAAACCAAAAAGGTATTTCAAAAGACGAGCTGACACAGTTGATACAGGATTATTACAAATTACGAGGGTAGAATACCAATGGCATTCCCCAGAAAAAAAATACCATCTAATTTTTAGCGACGCCTTTTCAAAACTGTCTTAAAGATCTTTATTCCCAAATCAGTGACCATCTCCCTGACATTTCCAGGGTATGGATAAGCCACAAGTGCATCCACACTCTCACCGGAAAGTATTATTTTTTTCATATTTTTTACAAAAAAAATTTGAATATTTTGCAACCCGGATTGCCTGATTTAATCATTCATATTTAATAATTCCTTGACAGCTTGGGATACTTTGATTATTGAAATTTACATGGATGCTCCAAAAAAAATAAAATCATTGGATGCTGATAAAAAACACTCTCCCCTGTTCCTGAAAAAACTTCCAGTGAGAATCGTCATCCCTGTTGCATTGACAATAATCCTCTTTATTCTGACAATTTTTCTTTTAATCATCCCTTTGCTAGAAAAAAATATGATGGACGGGAAAAGGGAAGGCATCCTGCATTTAACAGAAAGTGCATGGAGTACTTTGAATCTTTTTTATGAAAAAGCCCGGGAGGGAGAGATCTCCCACAAAAAAGCAAAAAAACAGGCCATAGAACAGTTGCAGCAATTAAGATACGGTCCTGAACTTGAAGATTACTTCTGGATAAATGATATGACCCCTAATATGATCATGCATCCATACCGTTTAGATCTGGTGGGTCAGAATGTGTCAAATTTTAAAGATCCGGCAGGAAAACGATTGTTTTTTGAAATGGTTAAAATCGTCAAAAAACAGGGGGCGGGTTATGTGGATTATTTATGGCAGTGGAAAGGAGACTCAAAAAAAATTGTTCCTAAAATATCCTATGTAAAAGAATTCCAATTCTGGGGCTGGATTATTGGAACCGGTATCTATGTTGAAGATGTTAGAGAAGAAATCAGTGCTATTACACGAAAGTTAATCTATACCTGCTCAGGGATTATGATTCTGTTCTTAATGCTGTCCGGTTATATTATATGGCAGGGAACAACGGCTGAAAAAGAACGAACAAAAGCCATGGAACACTCCAGTTTAAGGGAAAACCAACTCCTTCAGGCAGACAAAATGGCATCCCTGGGGACATTGGTGGCCGGTGTTGCCCATGAGATAAATAATCCTGCAACATCCTTGATGCTCAATGCTCCGAACCTTAAAAAAGCCTGGCAGTCGTTTACTCCAGTCCTGGATGAATACTACATGAAAAATAAGGATGCCGTCGTCTGTTCAATGCCATACGCTGAACTGAGCAAAAGAATAGACCTTATGCTCAAAGCCATGGAAGACGGTGCGGCCAGAATAAAAAAAATTATCTCCGAGTTAAAGGATTTTTCACGTTCCACAGAAGCGGATATGAAAAACGAGGTTGATGTCAACCTTGTGGTGGAAAAATCACTGAACCTGACCCACTCCATATTGAAAAAAACCACCCACCACCTGTCAGTTGATTATGAAGACAACTTGCCGAAAATTTTAGGCAATTCACAGAAACTGCAACAGGTGATTATCAATCTGCTTGTTAATGCAAGTCAAGCCCTTGAAAATCCGGAACAGTCCATCCATGTGCAAACTTCAAAAATCCCAGACGCTTCTTTTATTGTTATCGAAGTATCGGACAGCGGGCCGGGTGTTCCTCCGAAGAATTTAGAAAAATTAAAAGATCCTTTTTTTACAACCAGACGAGACGACGGAGGAACAGGTCTCGGACTTTCTATTTCGGAAAAAATTGTAAATGACCACAAGGGGATATTGGAGTTTACTTCGGAATTTGGAAACGGTTTGACCGTAAAAATACTGCTGCCCTTCAGCGGATAGGAAACCATAGTTAAAAAGGACGGGATATAATGATGACGAACAGACAACAGACCATGGATCGACCCATCCTTATTGTGGATGATGAACCGGAAATTCTTCTGGCAGTGGATACCTGCCTGAGAATGGCAGGCATGGACAATATTATCACCATCAGTGATGCCAGGGACGTGATCCGGCAAATGGAACGCAAGATTCCCTGTCTCATGATCCTGGACCTGAATATGCCCCATATCAACGGTGGACGTCTGCTTAAAATTGTCCGCAAGACCTATCCCAGAATACCCGTAATTATCCTCACCGGTGACATTGATGTGGACACGGCGGTAAAATGCATGAAAATTGGTGCCATGGATTATGTGGTCAAGCCGGTAGAAGAAGTTCGACTCTTAGCAGCTGTCAAACAGGCGCTGGCTTATGAAGACCTGAAAAATAAATTTCATGATTCTCCTGCAAGCGATCTGTTCTCCCAGATTAAAAACCCCACGGCATTTGCACATATTATCACTCAGGATAAAAAGATGCACGCCGTCTTTCACTATATCGAAGCCATTGCCCCATCTTCCCAGCCTGTCCTTGTTTTCGGGGAAACAGGCGTGGGAAAAGAACTGATTGGGCAGTCCATCCATACCCTGAGCAAAAGAAAGGGGAAACTGGTTGTAATCAATGTGGCTGGATTGGATGACAACGTGTTTTCCGACACCCTCTTCGGCCATATCCAGGGGGCATTCACCGGTGCACAAAAAACAAGACAGGGATTAATCGAACAGGCTGCCGGCGGCACGCTCTTCCTGGACGAAATCGGAGACCTTGCATTGACCTCACAGGTTAAATTGCTCAGGCTGCTCCAGGAAAGGGAATACCTTCCTTTGGGATCTGACAAGATCAAGCATTCTGATGCCAGAATCATTACCTCCACCAACCTGAATCTATGGGCCCTTGAAAAGAAAGGGATCTTCAGAAAAGATTTGATCTATCGTCTTTCTACCCATACGCTAACGCTGCCGCCCCTGCGGGAGCGTCTTCTGGATCTACCGCTGCTACTGGACCGGTTTATCTGCAAGGCAGCCAATGAGCTGGACAAACCTGTTCCTGACATCCCAAAAACATTGATCGAGCAGATAGAAACCTATCCTTTCAAGGGCAATATCAGGGAGCTTAAGTCCATGGTGTATGATGCTATCTCACGACACCGGGAAGGGCCCATCACAGCTAATTTGTTCAAAGCTCTGGATACATCCGGATCAGGGATGGAAGAAAAAGATCATCAAAGTTTTTCTCTTCCCACCCTGAAAGAAGCCTCCAGAGAACTTGTGGAGAAGGCTATGAAACAGACCGGAGGCAACCAGTCTGCAGCAGCCGGAATTCTGGGTATCTCCCAGCAGGCCCTGAGCAAAAGACTACAGAAATTAAAATTCGAAAAAAACGAAGATTAATCTACAACAAAAGTTGTATTCACAACAAAAGTTGTGGGAAGCCTCCTTTTGGCCTATTCTACCGAACAATCGTTCGGATTGATATATTTTTCTACAACTTTTGTTGTGCTTCTGTAAAACCCTCATAAATTCATTTTTTAGTTAAAATTCAACAAAAACAGATAGATAGAGAATTTCATTCCTCCCGGCACAATGTTTGCTATTACAATGTAATGAATTGTAATTACTTATTAAAGGAGGATCTTAAGATGGCTCAAATTAAAAACCTTGGTTGGCGCGTAACAATGGCAGGATTAGGTATAAACCTGGCTTTGGGTATACTTTATACCTGGAGTATATTTAAAATGACAATCAAAGACTCAATCGTGGCAGGCGATGGCCTTTTTAACTGGAGCCTGGCTTCCTTAAATGATCCCTATGCCGTATGCTGCCTGGTATTTGCATTTACCATGATTTTTGCAGGCCGTGTTCAGGACAGGCTCAGCCCGAAGATTACGGCTGTCATCGGAGGCATCCTCACAGGCCTTGGCCTGATTATCGTTTCATTTTCCACTGCATGGATCAGCTGGATAATCGGATTCGGTATTCTCATGGGAATGGGGCTTGGGTTTGGTTATGCCTCTGCAACACCGCCTGCCATTAAATGGTTCCCGCCTGCGAAAACCGGGATGATTGCCGGCATCGTTGTTGCCGGGTTTGGCCTGGCATCTGTATATATCGCTCCTTTGGCAATATTTTTAATTGAAAAGGTCGGGCTTTCCCAAGCCATGCTTATTTTCGGTATTGCATTTCTCGTTATTGTCTCTGCCCTTGCTCAATTTTTGGTAAATCCCCCGGAAGGTTATGTTCATCCAGATGCCGCTCAGAACACGACTTCTGGTGCAAGTGGTTCGATTGATTTTGAACCCGGAAAAATGCTCCGCACAGCAACATTTTATAAATTATGGATTATTTTTTGTATTGCATCGGGTGCAGGTCTTATGATCATTGGTGGTGTGGCAGGAATGGCCAAACAGGGCATGGGCCAAATGGCATGGGTGGTTGTGGCATTAATGGCAGTGGGAAATGCCTCCGGTCGTGTTATAGCCGGTATCCTTTCCGACCGTATCGGACGTGCGAACACTCTTTTTATCATGTTGATTTTTCAGTCAATTGTCATCTTTTCTCTCCTGTTTATCACACCGGCGCAGGTCATGCTTCTGGTTCTTGCAGCCATGCTCATCGGGTTTAACTACGGTACGAACCTTTCTTTATTTCCGTCTGCCACCAAAGATTTTTTCGGTTTAAAAAACTTTGGCGTCAATTACGGCCTGGTTTTCAGTGCCTGGGGGGTGGGCGGTTTCATCTTTCCAAGAGTGTCTCAAATGATTGTTGCGTATACCAACAGCCCAAGAATGGCATATGTTCTTGCCGCAGGACTGCTTCTCATCGGAGCTGTGTTGGCCCTGATGACCAAAGCGCCTGTTACTGAGACTTACAAACAACCTGAATTTATAGCCACTCCCGCAACTGAAAAAATCTAAATTGATGTTACTTTTGCAAATGGATTCTAACTACAAAGAGGAGAGAAGATGAGCGAGTTTAAATTTCATGCACCGGATGAGTACCGAAAAAACGCCTGGGTAAAAACGATTGATGAGTACGAAGAAATGTACAATCGTTCTATTGAAAAACCGGATGAATTCTGGACGGAAATGGCGGAACAATTTTACTGGGAAAAAAAATGGGACACTGTCCGGGATTTTAATTACAGTATCTCCAAAGGTCCTGTTAATATTGAATGGTTCAGAGGCGGCAAAACGAATATCGCTTACAACTGCCTTGACAGACATTTAAAAGACAGGGGCGATCAGACCGCTCTTATCTGGGAAGGCAATACTGTTGGTGAAGACCTTGAAATATCCTACAAACAACTCCATGAAAAGGTCTGTAAATTTGCCAATGCTCTAAAATCCAAAGGGGTACAAAAAGGTGACAGAGTTGCCATTTATATGCCCATGGTACCTGAACTGGCAGTCACCATGCTGGCATGTGCCCGTATCGGTGCCATTCACAGTATTGTTTTTGGTGGTTTCTCTTCTGACGCTCTTGCCAACCGCATACTGGACAGCCATTGCAAAATTCTTGTGACCACTGACGGGGTGATGAGAGGGGCAAAGGCAATTCCCTTAAAAGGCAATGCAGATGCGGCTATGGATCTGTGCGAAAAAAAGGGGCATTCGGTTAAATGCTGTTTTGTAGTAAACCGAACCGATTCTGATATTGAAATGAAAGAAGGGCGGGATGTATGGTGGCATGGAGAAGCTCAGAAACAAAGCAGTGATTGCCCGGTGGAATGGATGGATGCAGAAGATCCTCTTTTTATCCTTTATACCTCCGGGTCAACCGGAACACCCAAAGGGGTACAACACAATGTAGGCGGTTATATGGTCTATACCGGGATTACCTTTCGGTATATTTTTGATTACCATGACAATGACATATTCTGGTGTACTGCCGATATCGGCTGGGTAACCGGACACAGTTACATTGTTTATGGCCCCCTGTCACAGGGGGCCACTAGCCTCATGTTTGAAGGCGTCCCCAATTATCCTGATCCGGGACGTTTCTGGGCAACCGTTGACAAATGGAAAGTGAACCAGTTTTATACTGCGCCAACAGCCATCAGGGCTTTGATGGCCCAAGGGGAAGAATGGGTTGAAAAATATGATCTTTCATCCTTAAGACTTTTGGGGTCAGTTGGCGAACCCATTAATCCCGAGGCATGGAAATGGTATTTTAAACATGTGGGCAAAGAAAGATGCCCGATTGTGGATACATGGTGGCAAACTGAAACCGGCGGCATAATGATCACTCCGCTGCCGTATGCCATTGACCAGAAACCCGGATCGGCAACCTTACCGTTCTTTTCTGTTAAGCCGGTAATTTTAAATGAAGAAGGACAAATCCTTGAAGGGGCCTGTGACGGTATTTTAGCATTTAAAGAACCCTGGCCCGGACAGATGAGGACTGTTTACAATAACCATGATAGGTTTGAAAAGGTCTATTTCCAGATGTTTGACGGATACTACTTTGCCGGTGACGGATGCCGCAGGGATGAAGATGGTTACTATTGGATCACCGGCCGTGTGGATGATGTCATCAATGTATCCGGGCACAGAATGGGAACAGCCGAAGTGGAAAGTGCCCTTGTCAGTCACAAGGAAGTAGCGGAAGCCGCGGTAATTGGATACCCCCATGACATCAAAGGCCAGGGAATCTATGCATATGTAACCCTCAGGGTCAGCGCAACACCCAGTGATGAACTTTTAAGTGAATTGAAACTTCATGTCAGAAAAGAGATAGGGCCCATTGCAACCCCTGATATTATCCATTTTTCACCCTCATTACCCAAAACCCGTTCAGGAAAAATCATGCGCCGTATCTTAAGAAAAATTGCAACCGATGAATTTGACAGCTTGGGGGATATCTCCACCCTGGCAGATCCGGAGGTGGTTGACGACCTGATCGAATGTCATAAGAAATTGACCAGTAATTAGCTTTATTAGAGTTCCATTGATCGAAAATTTAATGAGTTATATGAAAAATCCGGCCTGAGGATCGATATGATTTTCAGGCCGGACTTTATTATGTCCTGCCTGCCGCACAACACCTCAATAAAATAAAATTATCTATAATGCACTTGACGACCCTTGTGTAAGAATATTACAATCTAAGTCACTGATGTGATGTTAGTATTCCTTATTCCTTTTCGAGCTTACATATTTCTTGTTCTTCAGCCAGGGCAAACCACATATGGAAAGTAAAAATTATTTTTCTCTAACCCGACAATAATTTTAAAAAAGGAGAGAAATCATGAGGATAAAACCAAAAAAAATAATGTGTGCCATCGATTTTTCAGACTTCACAAATATTATCCTTTCCTATGGAAAATCACTGGCTTCAGAATTTGGGTCAACACTTTGTTTATGCCATATCGTATCGGGAGCACTTATGGTTTCAAGTTTTGGACACTCCTATATTGCATACACTGATGTCAAGGGTGATCGCATACGACATGCAAAGGATAGACTTAAGAAAATAGCAGAAGCGTCTGATATTGATTGTGAAATCATCGTCTCATACGGGCATGCAGCAGATGAAATCGATCAAACTGCCCGTAAAAACAATGTTGATATGATCATTGCCGCGACCCATGGCGGATCAGGTGTAAAACGATTTTTGATCGGCTCTGTCACAGATAGACTGGTGAAAATTCTGTCATGCCCGCTCCTGGTTCTGCATGCACGGGAAAATCATTTGGTTTCCGCAATTGAGGAGGGCATAAAACTGAATCGAATTCTTGTGGGATGTGATTTTTCCCCGGATTCCAAACTGGCTTTTGACTATGCCCTGAGCCTGGCACAGGAATTTCAGACACAACTTTACCTGGCCCATGTTATCAGGTCGACAGAACAAATTAAATTAACAGCCTCAGACTATATGAAAATACAGGGCGGTGACTACACCAAATGGGCCCGGTCTGAATATTTGAATCTGCAAAAGAATGCAACTCATGAGGATTTGGGGAAAAAGAGCACTCTATCAAGCCGCCTTGAAAAACAGCTTTCTTCTATGGTTCCTGAAGAGAGCCGGAACTGGTGTACACCCGTTACTATCCTGCTTGAAGGTCAGCCCTATAAGAAACTGATCGATTATGCCGTACAAAAAGAAGTAGATATGATCGTACTTGGCGTTCACGGTCACAGCCTCTTGGAACAGTTTCTGGTTGGCTCTACAACTGATCGTGTTATCAGTCGGGCTTCCTGCCCTGTTCTTGTGGTCAGAACGGTCTCCTGAAAATCAGAAGGGAATTTCTGAGATGAGCTGACATGAAGCCTAAATCCATTTGACACAATCTTTAAAGTTGGATATAGCAATTTATGGAATCAGACACTCTGATTCTGGGGGATATTAAGTATTATCAAAACGATAATATTATTAACAAAGGAGAAAAAAATGAAGAGCAAAAGATTACAAATCATCCTTATTCTTTTTATCGCTGTTTTCTTTGGATTATTGGGTTCCAACGCATTTGCAGGCAAACCCGTTATTATCGGTGCACCCTTGTCAACAGCCTATTTATACGGATGGGACGCAGAACGGGGTATCAAGCTTGCCGTGGATGAAATCAATGCAGCAGGCGGTGTTAATGTAGCAGGTGAAAAACGTCTTTTTCAAGTTGAAGTGATTGACACCCGTGACCTTGAACCGGGAGTGCCTGTGAGTGAAGCATTGATGGCAGTTGAAAGACTGATTTTGAGTAAAAAGGCAGATTTTATCATAGGCGGGCCCAACAGGTCGGAAGCAGCCCTTGCCGCCCTGTCTTTATTGTCCAAGCATAAAAAAATCTCTATTGTAACCAGTGGGGTGTTAACCCCTGCATATCATAAAACAGTGGCAAAAGAATATGACAAATTTAAATACGCTTTCAGAATTCACGGGGAAGCCGTCAACCTGATCGGTGAAATGATTGCAAACTTTGCAGACCTGAAAGAAAGGTATGGCTTAACCAAGGTATTTATCATGGCCCAGGATGTGTCCCATGCAAGGGGTGCGGCCAAGGTAATGGGGAAAGTGGCCGGTTCCAAGGGATTTGAGGTGACGGGGACTGAAATCTTCCCCACCGGCACCACAGACTTTTCCATGGCACTTTTAAAAGTCAAATCAACGGGTTCTCAAATCATCAATATCTGGATGGATATGCCGGAAAGCGCCATTCTTCTAAAACAATGGTATGATCTTAAAATACCTGCACTGCCCTTTGGTTCCACATTGGCTGCTGCTGAACAACCGGGATTCTGGAAAGCCACAAACGGTAAGGGTGAATATACCTTGTGCAATGTGGTAAATGCCGGAAACGCCCCATCCGATGCCACACCATGGACTATGAAATTTTACAATGCCTATGCCAAAAAATGGGGTGTTGAGCCTGAAGGTCTTGGATCATCCAGCTCTTACATGGCTGTATATGTATTAAAAGATGCCATTGAAAAAGCAGGAACCCTTGACTCAGACAAAGTTATAACAGCCCTTGAACAGACGGATATAATGGGGGTTTACGGAAGACTCAGGTTTGATCCCAAAAGCCACCAGGTTATTGTTGCCCAGGATCCCAAAGACGGCGCTGTGGGTTCCATTCTCCAATGGCAGGATGGCAAACGGATTGTAGTATACCCGAAAAGCATTGCCAAAGGCAGTATTCAACTTCCACCGTGGATGATTAAAAATTGATAAAGTAAAACTATTTTTTTTAATTACCTTGTTCAACACTATAATATTGGGATTTTTTTATGGAAATTCTTGTTTACGGAACCATCAACTCTGTGTCCCTTGCTCTAATGGGCCTCGGCTTTGCCATGGTATATGGTATCAGTCGTGTGCCCAATTTTGCCCATGGAGCACTTTATATTGTCTGCGGATTTGTCACCTGGACCTTATTTCATAAGATCGGACTGCCCTATTTCATATCCATCATTCTTTCCCTTTGTGTGAACGGGGTTTTGGGAATTCTCATGTACCGGTTTGTTCTGATACGGGTGAGGGGAATGAACATTTCCGAGATTATCGCTTCCTATGCCATCGGGCTTGCCATCCTTGAAGGCTTCAGATTTGGGGGCTTCCGGGGCATGACCTATACACTGCCCGTGTTCATGGAAGGAAGCCTCATGATCGGCAGCGTTCCCGTGGATTTTCACAGGCTTATCATGATGGTTATCGGCATCCTTCTTGTGGCAGGACTATGGGTGTTTACCCATCATACCAGAATCGGGCTTGCGCTCCAGGGCATGGCCCAGGATGAGCGGGCAGCACTGATGCTGGGCATTGATTCGGATTTCATGGCCATGCTGGCCATGGGATTCGGGGCTGTTCTTGCCGGCGTTGCCGCCACATTAATTTTGCCGCTTGGCAATATTGTGGTGGAATCGGGGTATCATGTTCTGATCATGTCCATTGCCGTTTGTATTGTTGGGGGACTGGGTTCCTGGACGGGCGCTTTTTTTGCCGCTTTTATCATCGGGTATGCCCAAATTCTGACTGTTGTCTTTATCGGATCGCATTTTCAAATGGTGGTGGCCCTTCTGGCCATTATCCTGACCCTGATCCTAAAACCGTCCGGCTTGTTCGGCCAACAAAAAGAACTGGAAGAGAGGGTGTAAAAAAGTGAGCACTCAAGAATCAAGAAAAGAACGAATAAATCGCGGGATCAAGGTCAGGTCGGACGGACTTTATGCGTTAATGTCCTGGCGGGAACTTTCCTATTTGACCTTGCCCCGATTTATTATGATTGCAGGAATGCTGTCCCTCCCGTTTCTGATGCCGGACATGTACTGGCAGCGGGTCATATCAATTGTCTGTATTTATGCCATACTGGCCTTGAGTTTTGATTTTCTGGCCCATTATGTGGGGCTGGTCTCTCTGGGAGGTGCTTTTTTTATTGGAACAGGGGGGTATATTGCCGGGATCTTAAATTCTTATTTTTCAATCCCCCCGTTTCTCACCGTTCCTCTGGCTGCCATTATCGGCGGTATTTTTTGCACACTCATGCTCTTGCCCTGCCTCCCCTTAAAAGGAGTATACTTTGCTATTGTAACATTAATGTATCCTCTATTTATGGCAAGAGTCATTGAAGCGTTTGACATTTTCGGGGGTACTGACGGACTGGTGGGGATTGATAGTTTTTCTTCCTCCTTTGCGGAACAATATTTTGTGATCGGCATGGTGCTGATTTTCCTGTTTGGCCTACGGCGTTTTGTCACAACAGATCGGGGGCTGATCTTTACGGCCATCATGGACAATGACCAGGCCGTAAAGGCCTCGGGTATAGACATTACCCGATACAAGGCCCTGGCCGTGTTCATCGCCTCTGCCATGGGGTGCATGGCAGGGGCGTGTCTCACCCATATCTACATGTGGTCGGGCATTTCCCAGTTTGCCCTTGATTTTTCCATCCTTCCCATTGCTGCCACGGTCATCGGTGGGTCAGGAACGCTTGTGGGACCTATTTTAGGGTGTCTGATCCTGGTTCCTGTCTCAGAGCTTTTAAGGGATTTTGGAACATTAAGGATCGTATTTTATGCATCCATCCTTGTGGGATTCATCCTTTTCAAAAGTGGGGGTATCATGGAATTTGGACAAAGAAAATATGAACAATTTGAAAGGTGGACCAAAATATGACAGATCCTATTCTAAAAATGAACGGGCTCTCCAAAAGGTTCGGTGGTGTCAAGGCACTAAAGGATGTCAGTTTTGATGTTTTCCCTGGAGATGTTTTAGGCATTATCGGACCCAACGGATCAGGAAAAACCACTATTGTTAATTGTATTACAGGCTTTATCAAGCCCACCTCGGGCAAAGTTTTTTTCAGAGGCAAAGATATCACGGGCAGACCACCGCACAAAATTGCCGACATGGGTGTGACAAGAACCTTCCAGGTCATGCGACCATATTACAGCCTGCCTGCCTATAAAAATCTTGTAATCCCGCTTTTTTCACCCAGAGCCAAGCGGACAGGGGGCTGGCGAGGTGGCGGAAACCTTGGCAATAGGCAGACGATTGCCATTGATATACTAGAAGATATCGGGTTTGAAAGGGACTCTTATATCCCGTTTAAAAAAACGTCCACTCTGCCTACAGGCTACCTAAAGCGGCTGGAACTTGCCAGATGTCTTGCCCTCAAACCTGAGATCATTATCTGTGATGAAGTGTTTTCAGGGCTTTCCATGAGCGAGATTGCCTCCATGGTCCCCTTGATTGAACGGCTCCAGGATGAGGGGATTACCATTGTAATGATTGAGCACCGCTTAAGGGAGCTTTTTCAGGTGGCCAACCGTGTCATGGTCCTGAATTTCGGCGAAAAACTCATCGAAGGGACACCTTTAGACGTCATGGCAGATAAAAAGGTCAAGGAAGCCTATTTTGGATCTGAAGAGGTTGAGGAGGTCATGACATATGCTTGAAGCCCACGATTTAATGGTATTTTACGAAAACATGATCGCTCTGAACAATATCAGCATTAAATGTGATGAAAGCCAAATCGTTGGTATATTCGGAGCAAACTCTGCCGGCAAATCCACGCTCATGTATTCCTTATCCGGAATTATGCTGGATATCCGGAAAAAAGAATTGATGGCAGGGGGTGAACGGATTACCCTGAGAGGGGAAGTCATATTTCAGAGCCAGAACATCATGAACCTGAAACCCAGCCTTCGGGCAAAGGCCGGAATTGTTCTCTGCCCTGAAAGACGGCGGTTATTCAAGGAAAGCTCTGTGCTGGAAAACCTTCGTATCGGCGGATATTTGGCCACCAAGGCCCAGGCGAAACACACCCTGGAGTATGTTATGGAAGTATACCCTGCTTTGCAGAAACTTAAGAATCGTCTGGGCGGATTTCTAAGCGGCGGTGAGCAGCAGATGGTGGCCATAGGAAGGGCATTGATGGCCCAGCCAAAGGTCCTTTTGCTGGATGAGCCGCTTTTAGGGTTAAGTCCTTTGATGCAGGCCACCCTGATCAAGTCGACCAAAGCCATCCAGAAGGAAAAAAAGATCTCCATAATCATAGCAGAGCAGTATGCCCGACCTGTATTCCCCATTGTAGATTATGCCTATATCCTTGAAAACGGGGCGGCTGTCATGGAAGGAACACGGGAGGAACTCATGAATAATCCAGATGTAAAGTCTGCATACTTTGGTGTTTCATAAAAAAGGAGTCATCCTAAATGACGAAAAATATCATACCGCTTGAAAAGGAACTCTCCTTTACAAGATTTGACCTGATGAGTGAAAAATATCCGCAAAACACGGCCGTGTTATATCTGGGTGAACATTTTACCTATAAACACCTGAAAAACTTAAGCGAGCGCTTTGCCGGCGGATTAAAAAATCTTGGTGTGCGAAAAGGAGACAAGATACTCTTATATATCCCCAACTGCATCCAGTGGGTGGTTACCTATCTTGGCATCCAGAGGGCAGGGGCAGTCATAGTGCCTGTTTCCCCGATTTATACTTCCCATGAAATCAAATATATGATCAATAATTCAGGGGCCCAAACCATTATCTGCATGGATACCAATTTCGGGTATGTAAAAGAAATCTTTGCAAGTACAAAGTTGAAGCGGGCCATTGTGACCAATCTTGTGGATCTTCTACCGGCCTGGAAAAGAGGCCTGGGCCTTTTGTTTGATAAGGTTCCCAATGGCAGGGTAAACTATAATGACAAAATTTTATCCTTTAAATCAATTCTTAAAGCAGACCCCCTAAAAGAGGATATAAAGATTGATCCTGTCACCGACCTGTCCTATATTCTCTATACAGGCGGCACTACAGGCTTTCCCAAGGGGGTGCCAGGCAACCATATCGGCTCCACATCCTATATCAATGATGTGACCTATGATGTGGCAGGGGACCATTTAAAAGAAGGTGAAGATATCTATATTGGAATTAATCCACTGTTCCATATCATGGCCCTGGGATTTTTTATGGCCATTGGGTTAAATAAGGGCAACATGGTCGTCCTCATGCCACAGCCCCAGGTGGATGCCATTTTAGAGTCTATGCAAAGATACAAAGTCAGGTGGCTTTTAGGGGTCCCGGCCCTGTACCGGATGATCCTGGAAAATGACCGTCTGGACCAGTATGATCTGTCATCTCTGGCCTATTGTTTCTGCGGCGGGGATGTCCTGCCGGGCAAGGTCATGAACCGGTTCAAAGAAAAATATGATCTTCCCATATACCAGGTTTACGGTTCTACAGAAGCGGGACACGTGACCTACAGCAAAATAGGGACTGAACCTTCTTCGGGCTCTTCCATCGGGTATCCCTTGAAAAGCCGGGAATGTATCGTAATGGACCCCGTTACACTGGAGTGTGTTGAGGACGGGGAAAACGGTGAGCTTTTCGTCACCTCGCCTTATTCTATGAAAGAATATTATGAAAAGCCTGAAGAAACTCAAAAAACTTATATAAAGGTCAATAACAAAATCTATTGCAGGATGGGCGATTATGTCAGCTGCAAACCCGATGGTGAACTGGTTTACATGGAAAGATCGGCTGATGTGATCAAGCACAAGGGCTACAGGGTATCGGCTTCTGAGATCGAGGCCGTGCTGCAGGATCATCCCACGGTGATTAATGCCTGTGTCATAGGGGTTCCCGATGAAAAGACGGGGGAACGCATCAAGGCCATTGTGGTGCTGAAAGAAGATGCAAGAGGTGTCGGCGGTGTTGAACTGATCCGTTGGTGCAGCGAAAGGCTTGCGTCATACAAGGTTCCGGGGTATGTGGAGTTCAGGGATATGTTGCCTAAATCAAAAGTTGGCAAGCTGTTGCGCCGTGAAGTCAGGGATGATGAAAAAAGAAAAATAGAAAAAAAGGCTTAATAAGCGTAAGCGATCATTTTGATTGGCCTGGACCTGTATTGGAGAGACACATGGACAGAAAACATATCGTCAAACAGGTTGATATCACCAGAATTAAAGATAACAAAAAAATCCTGATGAAAGACAGCATTATTGATGAAGACATCCTTGAAATATTTATTAATAAAAATAAAGCCTTTCAGATGGTGTTTTCCATGACGGATACTGAGGCACTTGCTGTGGGGTTTTTATTTACCCAGGGCATTGTTCATAAAAAAAAAGATGTAGAGGCCATTGAGTTTTTTAAAGAAAGAAACCAGTGCCATATCACACTGGATGACCGGGCGCAGGAAAGGTTAACCGAATTCGAAAAAGGCCATCAGGTCAAGGGATCATCGGGTGGGACACTGCTACAGGACCCAGCAGACCTTTTTTCATCCTGCCCAGAGGATCACCTCAGGATCACTTATGATCAGGTGCTGACTTTGATTCAACTGCACTGGGACCATTCCGAACTGTTTCATAAGACCGGCGCAGTTCACAGTGCGGGACTCTGCAATTCGTCAAAAATCCTATCTTATTATGAAGATATCGGCCGGCACAACGCCCTTGACAAACTGGCAGGGGATATCCTGTTAAAAGAGATGGACACACGGGATAAAATTGCAACGGTCAGTTGCAGGATGTCCCTTGAAATTATCGGCAAAATAATTAAAACCGGCATTCCCATTGTTATTTCCAATGCTGCGCCTACTCTTAGCGCTATTAAACTTGCAGACAAAGCAGGACTGACCCTTATCGGGTTTGCAAGGAACAACCGGTTTAATGTCTACACCCATGAAAAAAGAATTCAGGCGTCAGTACCGGATGACGTCAAGCGCCTCGATTAATCAACAGATAATGCAAGACTTTGTGCCACCTCTTTTTTCTTTTCCTTAGAATACAACAATTCAACAAGTTTCAATGCAAAATCGCATGCTGTCCCAGCTCCCCGACTGGTGATACAATTCCCATCCACCACAACGTTTGATTCGACAATATTGCCATTATCAATCATATCCACAAACCCGGGATGGCAGGTCACCTTACCCGGGGTGACAAGCCCGTGATGATGTAGTACAATCGCGGGAGAAGCACAGATGGCAGCATAATATTTTTGCTGGTCTGCCTGTTTTCCAAGAAGAACTTTAAGCTCTTTTGAATCACGAAGATTATTGGCTCCGGGGATACCGCCCGGAAGGGCAATCAAATCAAATTGTTCATCCATACAGTCTTTGATCAGTCTGTCTGCTTTAAATTCGATGCCTCCTGATGCTTTGATATTGATCTCATCCACAGATGCTGCAATAACACTTGCACCTGCCCGTCGAAGAACATCAATTATGGTGATGGCTTCCATTTCCTCCACACCCTGGGCCACCGGAACAAGAACTTTTTTTTCCATGATATGCTCCTTTCCTTTTTAAGATTGAAAAGAAAATAATCAAAGATAACAGGTGCTTTTATTGATGTCAAATAGTTCAGATAGCCGTGTTCAGATAGCCGGGCAGATCGCAGAACTATTAAACCTTTCAACAATTTTAAATAGAAGAATACATTAAGGATTTTGAAAATTGATTTCTATTAAAATCGGGTTATTTGCAGTATTCTTAAAGTTTTGATATACTGAGATCAAATTATTTTCCAGCTGAACATCAACCGCTTATATGGTGTTTCTAAACTTCAGTAATATGACTGAAATTGATGATATGAAATACTCTCAAAAAAAAGACCCCTAAGTTCAGAAAAAAAGGGATTTGAAATGATTAGTCAAAACAAAGAAAATATCTATAAAATATCTATCTCAATTCTTTTTGGCCT
Source organism: Desulfobacula sp. (assembly GCF_014237455.1). GTDB lineage: Bacteria > Desulfobacterota > Desulfobacteria > Desulfobacterales > Desulfobacteraceae > Desulfobacula. Next base: position 29,422 of record NZ_JABZFL010000058.1, read on the forward strand.
TTTTGGTTTTTTCTGTAACTTCCATACAATTATTTTCCCTTTTGGGGAATACACTGCTGCCATATTATTTGGACTGTTATTCCCCATACTTATAACCTTGAGCTGGGGGTGGAAATACGGATTGCTTTCTGCTCTGACGGGTGGCTGCCAGAGCATGTGGTGGCTGTGGGGGCCGAGTAATGGTTATGCAATTCTTCTGGTTGTACCGCCATTTACGCTATGGGTTGTCTGGCATGGTATATTTGCAGAGCTTCGCAGAAAGCAGAAAACTTACAAATGGTGGTTGAGTATGTACATTGTGGAAATCCCATTCCGAATTCTCAACTCGATAAATTTATTAACATTAAGCAGATGGGCAATTACCCAGAATCCGCCGTCCTGGGGCTGGGCATCGAACGCACCCGACACGATTCCCCTGCATTTCTCTGTTTTTGTTACGATTAAACAGGCGGCAGTGGCTTTTATAATTTTACTTTTAGCGGATGTGCTTTTGACTGTCAGCCACGTAAGAATATTTTTTAAATTGAAAGGATATATTGATAGCAGAAAAACCGGTTACATAATCAGTCTTTTTTTATTGCTGGGATGTTTGTTCTGGCTGATGGACAGTGCCTTTTATGCCTTTGCTTTTCATAAGGGCGATTCATTTATCGACCTTCTGGCGATGGATATCCCGAAGTATAATATTTTTACAAGAACCTTTTTCTTCATTTTTTGCCTGGTATGTGGACTGATTACCTCAAAGATCCTGCGCAGACAAAAAGAAGGTGAAATTGCTTTAAGAGGAAGCGAAGAAGAACTTTTTCAGATCATTCAGGGAAACTCCATAGCAACATTTGTTATCAACAAAGAACACATAATAACACATTGGAACAAAGCTGCTGAAAATCTAACAGAAATTACTGCAAAAGAAATGATCGGTACAAAAAACCAGTGGAAACCTTTCTATTCTGAACAAAGACCGGTAATGGCAGATATTATACTCAATAAACTCCCGGATAAAGAGTTAAATAAATATTACCGTGGTAAATTCAGAAGATCTTTGCTTATAGAAGGCGCTTTTGAAGCGGAAGATTTCTTTCCGGATATGGGAGAAAAAGGGAAATGGCTTTCCTTTAGTGTTACTCCGCTGAAAGCTCAAAATGGGGATATCATAGGGGCTATTGAGACACTACGGGACATCACCGATCGGATGCGGGCAGAGGAAGAACTCAAAAAACACCAAGAGCATTTGGAAGAATTGGTCAAAGAACGCACAACGGAACTGGAAGACAAAAACAAAGAATTAGAACGCTATAATAGATTATTTGAGGACAGAGAATTCAGAATAAAAGAACTGAAAGATAAAATAAAGAAGCTTGAGATAAAATAAAAGGGGTTGGCATAATTCTATGAAATCGAAACTTATTTCATGTGTTTTATTAATATTGCTCCTGATTGGGTGTGCTGATAATGATGCGCCGACCGTAAAGAAAAGAGATGATTTTAAGGAAACTTCCAAACAAACCGAAAAAAGACTGAATTGGATAGGTCACTGGCTTCTTGAATATGGCCGCGAAACCCTTGTGCAAGAAGTTGCTCAGGACTTCGAACTGATGAATCCTGATATTGATATCAATCTCAAATATCCACAGCACATAATGGGACTTCGCGGCAAACAGGAAATGGCTAAATATATTGTTAAGATGATAGAAACCGGTGATATAAAATGGGATGTTGTTTGGCTGGACGATCGCATTTACCAGTACGTCGCCGAAGAACTGCGAGATCCACATTGGGGACAGAAACATCTTGTGAATTTCGAAGAGGTAGATGGTTTTAAGCAAACGCAGAAATCGTTCATCATAGATAATCCTATTTACAGGGAACAGACCGGAGGTATAATCATTGGTCCATACATCGAGGGTTTTTACTTCCTGATGTATTATAACAAAGATGTCGCCGAAAATATGGATATCGAAGTAAAACATGCCGATATGACTTACGACGACCTTCTCTCGTATCTTAAAGCTGTTGATCAGTACAACAAGAAGCATGATACGAATATTCGCGCATTATACGAATGCAATGATTTCTTGTCGTCTGAAACACTATTCCAGAGCCTGTTCAAATCGGAACTTGGAAATTTCGACATGGCAAAGGAAGGGGTAGGTTCCAACAAGAAGAACGCAGCTCTCCTTAAGACTTTTCAGGCTTTTGAGGAGATGGGGCGGTATATCCCATTGTTAGACTCCCACACATCGAGCCCGTGGTTTCAGACACGCCACTATCCCTTAGAAGGAAAATGCCTCTTTGATGTACGGGGGGCCTGGATGTACAGCCACTGGATGGGGATAGACAAAGAAAAGACGGCAAAGATGGTTCCTGTCGAGCTACCAGTGTTTCAGAAAGTGGACTATTATCTTGGGAGCTTTATTCAAGCATGGGCTGTAATGAAAGATGGTGCCAATAAAGAAGAAGCAATTAAGCTCTTGATGTTCTGGAGCAGACCACAGGTTGCCGAGAAATGGGTGCGCTATGCAAAAGCGCCGACAGGACTGGTCGGTAATATAAGTTCTTCTGATATCGGCGATGACCCTTTTGATCAATTCATTACAAGAATTACAGATAAATATGGCAGCAATGTTCATTATAGCGCTAATGCAGGATACATCTTAGGAAAAAAGAACCGGCTTTTGCAGCAGAATATTAACGAAAAACTGTTGCAGCTGTTAGACAAAAATATAACTGCTCAGCAGGCTTATGATGAGATTATGAAAGAAGTTAAATGAAAAAAAGTAAAATATCTGATTTGAGCTTAAGAACGAAAATATTTGTATTTACTATGATGCCGTTTGTTCTGGTGATGATAATCATCAGTATATTATCAATTCAGCATAGAATAGAAGATGAAAGGAAACTGACTTCAAACAGAATTGAATCTTATGTAATTTTATTGGAAAGTGGTGATTTAAGCTTTAGCAGCATAAAACAAAAGGAAAAAATAGAAAAACTTCTCAATGAGAAAGTTTTATCAGCCGAACTGATAAAAAAAGACCGCAGTATTGCCTTTACTACCGGCGGTTCCGTATATGAGATTAACAAGGAACAGATCGACAAAGCATTTCAAGGTTATATTATAACTTTTACCAGACAGAACAAAATTCTTGTTCAAATTTCACTGCACCCCATTATTGTCAAAAATACAGTGGTTGGTATTTTTCACCTTGAACTTTCATTTGAAAAATCTAACGACAGAGTCAGACAATATATATTGTTTGTTCTCCACCTGAATATATTCGGCATAATATTATCATTTTTATTAATATATTTTCTGTCCCAAAAAATTATATTAAACAGGCTTAAGAGTTTGACTGATATGTGTTCTGAGGTCAGGAGAGGAAATCTAAATCACCGGCTGTCCGTTAACTCACATGATGAGCTTGGGATACTCGCCTTAACCTTTAATGATACGGCAGATAGACTGGCTGAACGTAATCAACGATTGAAGGAAGAGCAACAGAAAGGTCTTGATAATATAAGGGAATTGGAAAAATATCGAGATCACCTGGAAGAGCTAGTGAAGGAACGGACAATTGAGTTAGAAGGAAAAACAAAGAAACTTACAAAATCCCGACAATCCCTTACGCTTCTTCTGGAAGATGTAAATGAATCACGAGCAGAACTTGATTTATCGAACAGAAAATTAGAAGCTTCAAATAAAAAACTGGAAGCTTTTTCCTATTCGGTTTCACACGACCTTCGCGCGCCGCTGCGTCATATTGACGGATTCACCAAACTTCTCAATAAAAATATCAAGAACAAAATTGATGAAAAATCACAGAACTATTTTGATAACATAATTAATTCTTCCAAACAAATGAACAAGCTCATTGATGATCTGCTCATTTTCTCAAGGTTAAGCAGAAAAGATATGAAAAAGATCAAATTCAATATGAAAATCGCAATTGATGAAGCATTGCAGACATTTGATTCTGATATCAAAGAGAATAATATCTCTATCACGGTTGATGATATGCCGGATGTTAATCTCGATGTTTCATTAATTCAGCAAGCATGGATAAACCTTATTTCAAATGCCATCAAATTTACAGGCAATAATAAAAACCCGGAAATACATATTGGCACAGATAAAGATACAGACGGTAACGCCATTTTTTTCATCAAAGATAATGGGGTTGGTTTTGATCAAAAATATGTTGGTAAAATATTTGATGTTTTTCAGCGCTTGCATAATATTAATGAATTTCCGGGCACAGGTATCGGATTGGCAAATGTGAAACGTATTATAACGAAACATGGCGGGAACATCAGAGCAGAAGGAAAAATAAATAAAGGCGCTTCTTTCTTTTTTACATTATCTGACGTTTGAAAATAAAATTTTATGCTCTTGATAGAAAAATGTGAATTTAGTATTTTAAAAAAAGCTTTGGAAAGGAGAAAAAATGAGAAACCTGAAAAGAATACTATTAGCAGAAGATGACCAGAGAGATATCGAGCTTACACTTGCTGCTTTAGAGGATATCAATTTAGCTAATGAGATAGATGTGGTAAGAGATGGAGAAGAGGCTCTGGATTATCTTTTTAAACGCGCTGAATACAAAGATCGGGAAAATGGTAATCCGGCTGTTGTGCTGCTTGATCTGAAGATGCCGAAAGTCGACGGATTGGAAGTACTCAGGCAGATTAAAAAGAGTGATGATCTCTGCCATATCCCGGTAGTTATACTCACTTCTTCCAAAATGGAAAGCGACCTGATAACAAGCTATGATCTTGGCGTTAATGCTTACGTTGTAAAACCCATAGAATTTGAAGACTTCGTGAAAGCAGTGAAAGAACTTGGCTCGTTCTGGGCAATCCTGAATGAATCTCCACCTGATAGGTAAAGGCTAAAAAAAATGAAAATATTAATGCTGGAAGATAACAAGCTTGATGCTGAACTTATCCAAAAAGAATTGGCAGCGCATAAATTTGATTTTACTTTTGAGCTGGTAGAAACAGAAAAGAATTTTATCACAGCTATCCACAACTTCAAACCGGATATTATACTTTCCGATTATAGCTTACCCCAATTCACAGGATTTGAAGCATTGGAAATTGCCAAAAAACTAATCCCGGATATTCCATTCATTATTGTAACGGGTTCCCTTTCAGAAGAGATGGCCGTTGATTCCATGAAAAAAGGCGCCTGGAATTATGTTATCAAAGAAAACCTGTCAAGATTAACTCCTGCAATTAAAAATGTTCTTAAATTAAAAGAGGAAAGAGACAAAAACAGACTTGCAGAAGAAGCTTTAATAAAAAGCAATGAAAATTTTAAACAGGTTGTGTCTAATATTGCAATAGTTATCTGGAAAGCAGATATTGCAAACGACGGAACTTTTGAGAACACTTATACTTCCCCTTTTTTAGATGAAATATTGGCGTTACCCGCTGGAACAATGAAAAATGACTGGGATAAGTATTTCGGCTACATAAAACCCGATTACCTGGAACAGGTAAATAATGCTTTCAGAGAAGCAATAATGTCGCCAGGTAAACCAATTGATTGCGAATACGAATTAGTAAAAGACAATGGACAAACAATCTGGGTTAATTCAAAAGGCAGGTGTTTTGAAAAAAACGGGAAATTGCACGTTTTTGGCTCTACTACAGACATCACCGAGCGCAAGCAGGCTGAGGAAGCACTGCGGAAAAGCGAAGAAAAACATCGTTTATTAGCAGAGAACACAATTGATTGCATCTGGCAGATGAATCTGGATTTGGAATTTACTTATATCAATCAGGCGGTATTCCCTCTTTTCGGTTATACAACGAAAGAATGGACGGGGAGCAAATTATCCGAACATTGTTCATCAAAAGAAATGAAAAAAACACTGGCAATAATTTCGGATGCTTTGGCCAACTTGCCTGAAAAGACGACCGAAGTGTTTGAAATGAGTATTTATCATAAAAACGGTGAAGAAATCTCCTGCGAGATAACCGGAAAAATAATATTGGGCGATGCAGGAAATCCCGTATATATTCAAGGGAGCACCCGAGATATCACCGAACGTAAGAGTGCAGAGAAGGAGCTTCAGGATAGTGAAAGACGTTTAAAGACCATACTGGATTCCATGCAAACAGGAATCGTGGTCATCAATGCAGAAACACACACAATTGTTGATGCCAATCCTGCTGCAATCAAAATGATCGGCGCTCCTAAAGAAAAGATTATCGGTCACGTGTGCCATAACTATATCTGCCCTGCGGAAAAGGGAAAATGCCCGATTACCGATCTTGGACAAAAAATAGATAACTCAGAGCGTATATTGCTTAAGGCAAATGGAGAAGAAATCTCCATTATAAAAACTGTTACCACCGTACTCTTGGGTGGTAAGGAATGCTTGTTAGATAGCTTTATTGATATCACAGAAAAAAAGAAGCTCGAATCCCAACTCCAACAAGCCCAAAAAATGGAAACCATTGGCACCCTTGCCGGCGGTATTGCCCATGATTTCAACAACATTCTTTTCCCAATTTTAGGCTATTCAGATATGTTATTAGCGGACATTCCTGAGGACAGCCCAATCCGGGACAGCCTGAACGGAATTCATACCAGTGCCTTGAGAGCCACGGACCTTGTAAAACAGATACTCAGCTTCGCCCGTCAGGATACTACCGAGGCAATCCTGATGAAGATGCAGCCTGTTGTCAAGGAAGCATTGAGACTGATCAGGTCCACCATTCCCACCACCATTGATATCACACTGGATATCAATGCGGATTGTAGTGCGATCAAAGCTGATCCCACACAAATTCATCAGATTGTAATGAACCTTGCAACTAATGCCTACCATGCCATGGAGGAGACTGGAGGAGAACTGAAAGTCAGCCTCAAAGAAGTTGAATTAGGTGAACAGGACGTAATAATTCCTGATATGACACCTGGTGATTATGCCTGCCTAACTGTATCGGATACAGGCACAGGCATGGATAAAAATGTGACAGAAAAAATCTTTGACCCATTCTTTACCACCAAAGCAATAGGCAAAGGAACTGGAATGGGATTGTCGGTTGTACATGGTATTGTTAAAAGCATGGATGGCAGTATCCATGTCTACAGCGAGCCTGGAAAAGGAACGGAATTTAAAGCCTATTTTCCAATAGAAAAAAGTTCTTTTAAAAAACAGAATATCCAGACTAAAGAACCAGTCCAGGGTGGAACAGAACAAATTCTTCTGGTGGATGATGAAGAAGTAATCATTGCAATGGAAAAACAGGTGCTGGAGCGCCTGGGGTATCAGGTTACTTCACGTACCAGCAGCCTTGAAGCCCTTGAAGCTTTTCGGGCTAACCCCGATACATTTGATCTAGTCATCACGGATATGGCAATGCCGAATATGCCTGGAGATAAACTATCAACTGAGCTGATTAAAATACGCTCCGATATTCCCATATTGATTTGTACCGGGTTCAGTGAAATCATGTCTGAAGAAAAGGCGACATCTCTGGGTATTAAGAGATTTATATTGAAACCGATTGTGATGAAGGATCTTGCCAGGAAAATACGTGAAGTGCTGGATTAAGATAAAAATTTGGTATATTAAAATGAAAAAAAAGAAACCAAAAGAATAATGGTTATATAATAACCGCCTCCTTTGTTTTCACCCACCCGACTTTACCTTTTGAAAACAGTATTTTCACATAGCCGTCTCTTTGTTCTTCAACACTTACGCGGGTTCCTGCATGAAGGCTGAACAATTTTGTAGAGGTGTCTGTCACACCTGAACGAACTGTTGCTTCTTCCAGCACAATGACTGCGTAAAGCTGTGCAGACCGTTTATAATAATTCACGCATGTGATGACTGTGACCAGAAAAAATACAGCACATAGGATGATGCCGGTTCCTGAAAAAACCCTTTGTTTTTTCACAACTTTAATTGCCGCCCATGTGAAAAAAACAAAGGAAAAGAAAACAGCTGTGATCTGAATTGTTTTTGCAGGAATCAGGTTATCCCAGAAGAAGAGAACATCCATGATATCCACTGAATTTTCTTTTTTATCTTTCACAAGGGTGTTGGCATACTCAAGGTTGAAATTCAGATCAGGATCATTAGGGGCCAAAACCTTTGCTCTTTCATACCATAAAACGGCATGACCGATATCATTGGCTTTCAGGTATGCATTGGCAATATTATAAAAAAGATAGGGGTTCTTGACAGAACTTTTTGCAACCGCTTCAAACTTTTTGGCTGCCTGTTTGAAATGACCGGCCTTGTAATTTTTAATCCCGTCTATAAATATGGCTGTAGGATCAGCCATTGCTTTTTGCGGGACAAAAGAAAATACCCCCAGACAAACCAATGCAAAACAAAACAGTTTCATTGCCTGTTTTGTCTTTGACAAAAGCTGTTTTGCTTTATTTTCATCGATTTTCTTTCCACCAAACCGAACAGATTCAATTGTTTCAAGCAGATGGGTGATCTGGTCTATTCGGAGGTTATCCACATTGGCCCTGGTTAAAATGGTTTGGGCTTCTTTTATCGTGACGGTTTCACCCCTTTTTTTCCCTTTGGCCAGGATGAGGGCCACCAGGCTTGAATAAAGATGCCCCAGGAAGCCTTTTTCCCCGCTGCCCATTTTCCGGGCCTGTTTTAAATGATGCCTTGCCTTTTCTTCCATTATCTTTTCAACAGATAATTCCTTTTTTGTAACCATGGTAAAAAGTTTAACCCCTGAAAACAAAATTGCAGGCATCGACAACAATAAAACAAATAAGAACGGATTAATTTCCCTGTAATCTTCCAACACCACAAGCCCTTCTTTTATTTCCAGGATATCTTTATTGACAAGGGAAACCTCTTGTTTGACAACGGAATTATCCGTTGTGCGATTCAAGGGTTTAACGGCAAGGTGCATTTCCTCAGATGGGATAACGTCAAGTTTAATTTCATCGGTTAAAACCGTTTGATACGCTTTTAAGTCCACATCAAAATAGATCAGGGGAACCTGTTTGATCACATATTTCCCGGGATTGACAGGGACAATAGCTTTCTTGAATATCTTAAACCCCTCATATCCGGTTTCTGTCAGATGAATGGTTTCAACCGGATTGTCATCATATACTTTAAATGCCTCATCATTCAGATCAATTTCAGGAAGACTTGCATCCATAATATTTCCTGACCCTGAAATTTTAATGGTGAGCGTAGCCGACTCCCCGGCTTTAAGGCTTGTTTGATCCATATTTCCCTCAATATCAAAATGGCCGACAAGGCCTGAAACCTTACCTTGGCCCTGATATGGGGGAACAGGAGACACCTCAATTTTGACCGGATTTGAAGCCACCCGGACAGGTTTAAAACTGTTAGATGAAAAAAACGAATCATTAAAAAAAGACCCAAACCGCGGATCACGATTTGATTTCACCATCACCCTGGCTATCAGAACCGCAGGATCAATATTGAACGTCCCCGGCCTGACAGGGATAATGACATAGTTGACCTCGGAGACATTGTAAAGGACACCTTTAATGTCCAGGGTATAACTTTTTTCTTTTTCAAATGGTTTTGATGAAAACCCGTTAAATTCAGGCGGAGTTTCAAACCCCAAACCCGATAATTTTTTTGAAGTGAAAAATTTTAATGTATAGACAGACTGCTGCCCCACAAAAAGGCGGGTGTTTGCCACATCCGCCCTGGCAAACAATACCTTGATATCACCGGGTTTCACCACCCGGTCAGATACATGGATGACAATTTCCCGGGTAAAACCAATTTCACTATCCCGTGTCGCCTTGATGACAGGAATCTTTAACTCTCCAGTTGATAGCGGCATCAGGACAAAATTATAAGTTGCCTTTCTTTCGGATTTGCCATTAATATAATTATAACTTGAAGAAGACCCCCGAGGTATCACCTTGAAATCCTTGACCATGGAAAAATCAAGGTCTGCTTTCCCGCCGTTGACCTCCACCTTTAAAAAAACAGAGTCATCCTTAAAAATCCGGGTTTTGTCCACATGGGAAGTAACATCAAAACAAAAACCGGCTGCAGGTATTGTCACCAGCAGCACCATTGAGATGAAAAAAATTCTTTTCAGATTCATATTATTACCAGTCTTTTTCAACATGTTGTTTCTGTAACACAGGCATCATTGCTTTTCCAGGTTTGTCTTCAAGCCTGTTGAGCATATTTTCCATATTTTGGTTTGCCTGTTCGGGCTGTTTGTCTTCAGGGGCTGCATTCTTGTTCTCCTGAGGTTGAGATGGTGTTCCTTCAGATTTATCTTTCTGCTGATTTTGTTCTTCCGGCTGTTTTTTGTCTTGTTTAGAACCCTTGTTCGGCTCTTTCTTGTCCTGGTTTTTATCCTGGTTTTGCTCTTCCTGCTTGCCTTGTCCTTCTTTTTTTTCTTTGTCATCCTTGTCTTTATCGGATTTCGATTTTTCCTGCTGCTGCTCCTGCTTTTTTTGTTTGACAAACTCCAGGTTCTCTTTTGCTTCCCTGTCCTCGGGAAACTCTTTTAAAATATTTTCATACCCTTTGATGGCATCATCAAGCTTTCCCATTCGATAGTCTGTGTTGGCAAGGTTATACTGTGCATCATGACGCAGTTTGATATCCTCTATTTTTGCAGCCTGAATGAAATTTTTTTTAGCCTGATCATACTCTTTGTTCATATAGGCAGCCGCACCAATATTATAATAAAGCGTTGCATTTTCCGGATTTTCAAGCTGGGCATCAATAAAATGTTTTTTAGCCTGTTCATACTTTTGCTCGTCAAAGGCTTGTATCCCCTGTTTAACGCTGGAAGAAACCGTTTTTGCATAAGCGGGCCCATTCTGAAAAACAAAAAAACCGGCGCCAAATACAAAAACAAATATGACCAATCCTTTTAATTTCTTTTTTGAAGACAAAATAAATTCTATTAACAATAAAACCAGGCACGGAAAAAGAAACCATTGATACCTGTTTTCCCAGACCTTTTTCTTCCCTGATGTAAGGGTCTTTCGGTCCATGGTTCCAAGGATCTTATCCTTATAAATCAGATCAAGATCCATATCCCCGGCTACGGACCTGACATAGGTTCCGTCTGTCATGGCCGCCAGCTTTTCAAGGCCTTCTTCATCCACTTTTGACAAAATAATATTGCCGGATACATCCTTTTTAAACCCGCCGTTTTCATCGGGTATGGGTGCGCCCTGAAGATCTCCGACCCCGATACTAAATATTTTAATTCCCTGCCTGGCCATCTCTTTAGCTGCCTCTTCCACATTACCCGAGGTGCTTTCTCCATCCGTAATAATAATAATGGCTTTTTCAGTATCAGAATCTTCTTCAAACCCATCATAACAGGTCTTTATCGCTGCATTAAGATTGGTGCCGCCAACCGGCAGAAATCCGGGTTCCAGAACCTTTAAAAAAATATTAAATGCTTCATGGTCAAGAGTTAGAGGACACTGGAGGATAGCACGTCCTGCAAATGCCACAAGCCCTGCCCTGTCGGATTTCATCATGTGCAGCAGATCAATAATTTCTCTTTTTGCCCGCTCAAGCCGGTTGGGTTTAATATCCTGTGCCAGCATACTTTTCGAACAGTCAAGGGCAATCATGATATCCACCCCTTTTTGAGTTGTCTTTTCCCATTTGTATCCCAGTTGCGGCCCTGCCAGGGCAACAATAGCAAACCCGAAGCCGATGGTGATCAAAACGGCCTTTATCCACCTTCTTCTGGGATCAAACCCGGGAACAATTAAAGAGACCATGTCAGCCTTAGCAAATCCGGAAAGTATTTTTTTTCTTTTCCGAATACCGTATGCCATTATACCGAACACCGGGATTAAACCCCATAATAAATTCAACAAATATGGATTGGCAAATTTCATTTACGGTATCCTTAAAAATCTTGTATTACTCAAACCAATATTCATAAGAAAAAGGATCAGGCCGGCCATGAGCAACCCGGGATATAATTCCTTGTACTCCACCCATTTTTCAACATCTACCTTTGTTTTTTCAAGCCGGTTGATCATCTCATAAATCTGCCCAAGAGATTTTAAGTCCCCTGCTTCAAAAAAATCAGCTTGTGTTTGCTTAGCAATTATTTTTAAAGCATCCAGATCCACATCCACTTTTTGATACACATACCGTTTGCCAAACAGGCCGTCCACAAGAAACGGGGCTTCCCCTTTTGTTCCTACCCCAATGGTATAAATTTTCACCTTTCTCTGGGCGGCAATCTTTGTAGCATCCTGCCAGGAAAGCTCCCCTGAGTTGCTTTTGCCGTCTGTCAGTAAAATAATAATATTGGATTTGCTTTGAATATCTTCAAGCCGCATTAATGAAATTCCAATGGCATCCCCAATGGCTGTTCTGGGTCCTGCCGCTCCGATTTTCAAGTGGTCCAGGATAAAGGCAATGGTGTTATAATCCCGGGTCAGAGGCAACTGGGTAAAGGCATTTGATCCAAAAACGACCATGCCGATACGGTCCCCTTCCCGTTTCATGATAAACTCCCGGACCACAGTTTTCACCGCCTCAAGCCGTGTTACAATCTTTTTATCCTTTTTGAAGTCAAGGGCCCGCATGGATTCAGAAAGATCCAGGGCCAGGATAATATTAACGCCTTCTGTGGTCACGTTTATTTTTTTATCCCCCCACTGGGGTCTTGCAAGGGAAAGAATCAAAAGAATCAGAGCGATTATTTTTAAAAAAGGCACAAATCTTGAGAGCATCACCATAAAAGATTGAGAAAGCGGCTCAACTCCTTTTAACGAAGACACCTTGATATGGCTGGTACTTTTCTTTCTAAGCCTTAGAAACCAGACAAGGGCGACCACAAAAAACAATAATAAAAACAAAGGAGAGGCAAACCTGAACATTATTGAGCCTCCTCTTCTTTTTCCTTAAGTTTTATCAGATCTTTTTCTATTTGGTGAATCTTTTCTTTGATAAACAAGAGATCTTCTTTTACCCGGTCCTTTTCAGGGACAGTCCCGGCATATTTAAACGGGTCGGACAATTTGAAAAACCTTGCAATATCTCTTTTTACCGCTTTATCAAAATCAAGCCGGTTGATGTGGTTGACAAACTCCTGTGAGGTCATCTCTATGGCATTGATGGTATAAGAGCGGCCGATATATTGTCGCAGAACGGCTGTCAAATCAAAATAAAAGAGTCTTGGATCAACCATTTCTTTTTGAAAAAGAAATTCGAGTTCCTTTAACGCGGCTTCATACGGTGCCATGGGTTCGGAAAGATATTTCAGGTCTTTGGGTTGTTTTCTCTTTTTCAACCATTTTTTTATCAAAAAAAACAGGCCTGCTGAGACAAAAATTCCCCCCAATACCATTAAGACAATTTTAAACAGCATCGGATCAAAACCAACCTGGACCGGGGGCCTTATGTCATGGATATCCTGCATTTACCTTAACCGCCTCTCCCTGAACCTGAAGTATTGCAGCAAGGTATCAGATACGGAAGCACCTGCTTCAAGCTCGATCACATCACTTTTGGCTTTGAAAAAAATACTCAATGTTTTTTTGTAGTGTGACCGCTTTCTGGATGTAAATTCTTCCCGGATTTTTTTATTAAATCCATCAAAAACCAATTCTTTGGAGGTTTCAAAATCAGACAGGGTGATAATCCCTTTTAAAGGAAGATGGAACGCCCCTTTATCATATATCATTACCCCAATGATCTCATGCCGTTGCCTGATAGTTCTCAGACTTTTCAAATACCCGTCATCCAGAAAGTCGGACAGGACAAAGACAAAAGATCTTTTCTTGGATATTTTTGCCAGATAATCCAGAGCTGCCGATATATGGGTTCCTTTTCCCTGGGGCGGAAAAGTGAATATCTCTTTTATCACCCGCCAGATATGGCTGGAGCCTTTTTTAGGCGGTATATATTTCTCCACCCGGTCCGTAAAAAAAATCGCCCCCACTTTATCACTGTTTTTAATGGCATTGAACGCAAGAACCGATGCCACCTCGGCGGCTCTCTCGAGTTTTGGCCCCGAAAATGTCCCGAACTTCAAAGAGGAACTCATGTCAATCAGCAGCATGACTATGCTTTCGCGCTCTTCCTTGTAAAGTTTTATAAAGGGCTTGCCAAGCCTTGCCGAAACTTTCCAGTCCAGTGTTTTAACATCATCTCCCGGGCAATACTCCCGGACTTCTTCAAACTCAATACCCGAGCCTCTGAACACGGATTTATACTGTCCTGCCATGATACTGTTTACCGTACGGCTGGATTTAATGTGTATCCGCTTTATCTTCTTAATAATATGCGCCGGGATCATCTGGTGCTGCTTCCCTTAGGGTACTTCAACCGAATCAAAAACAGTCTGTATGATATCGTCACAACAGATATCTTCTGCCTCTGCTTCAAAACTTAAAATAATTCTGTGCCTCAATACGTCCGGCCCCACAAGCTTGATATCCTGGGGTGTGATATAAGCCCTGCCTGATAAAAATGCATTTACCCGGGCGGCTTTTGCAAGAAAAATAGTGGCCCTTGGAGATGCGCCATACTCGATATATTCGGCCACATCCATCCCGTATTTCTCAGGCTGCCGCGTGCTGAACACCAGGTCTACAATATACTCTTTGAGTTTTTCATCCACATAGATCTGATCGATCAATTCACCCATAGCGGCAAGCTGGTCACAATTGATGACCGCCTTGATGGCATCGGGCTTTTGAAAGCTGTTCTTTTTAAGGATCACAAGTTCCTGAGCCTTGTCGGGATAATCAATGAGTACTTTAAGCATAAACCGGTCCACCTGGGCTTCAGGCAAAGAATAAGTCCCCTCCTGTTCAATGGGATTCTGGGTGGCAAGAACCAGAAAAGGAGACGGCAATAGATAGGTTTGGTCTCCTATGGTTATCTGCTTTTCCTCCATGGCTTCCAGGAGTGCGGACTGGACCTTGGAAGGCGCCCTGTTGATTTCATCTGCCAGGATAATATTGTTAAACAAAGGCCCTTTTCTCGTAATAAAATCAGATGTTTTGGGGCGATAAATTTCAGTACCGGTCAAATCCGCCGGTAAAAGATCCGGAGTAAACTGGATTCGCTTGAACTTTGCCTGCACAGCGGAAGCCAGCACTTTTACCGCTTTTGTTTTTGCCAGCCCGGGGACCCCCTCGATAAGGATATGCCCTCCTGTTAAAAGCCCTGTCAAAAGACTGTCCACCAATTTTTCCTGACCTACCAGTTCTTTTGAAATCTCATTTCGGATACTGCTGATTAACAGATAATTTTTCTCAATTGATTCTTTGATCTGTTCCATAATCCTTTATGCCCATATTATAGATTTACACATAACAACCCCGACAAAAAACAATTTTTTAATCATAAATTTTAACTAATATAGTATTGGCAACTAAAGTGTCAAGAAATGAACCGTATAAGCAAAGATCCATATGCTCCCGCAAGGCAAACAGCCTTCAACTGACAAAATCAAAATTGAGGCTAAAGCCGATACTTTCTGGAGCCGCTCATTAGCCCCCGGTCTGCTCCGGCGGTTTGTTCGGTCTTGGTTTGTCTATAAGATAGCCCGAAACGTAACGGTGAAGAACACTAGACATAAGTGTTTGATAAGGAATTCCATTCTCTACAGCAAGGGCCTGGATCTCTTCCAAAACTTTAGAAGAGATTCTGATATTAACCCTTTTATCCTTTTTCAAAGTGTTACGTGCATACTGCTGGTGTTTTATTATTTCTTCTTTGACATTTTGCACTGACTTCCACTCACCTTGTTCAAAGGATTTCAAAATTTCTTGTTCATTTTTATCGAGTTTGGTTTTATGCATTCTTACCTCCTAAATAATCACGAGTGGCTTTGCGACTTGGAATTATTGTTTTTAAAAATTTGCCATTTTCATCTTCGACAAATGGAACAAGATAGGCATAATTATTAATTTCAACTACGAGTAATTGCTGGTTAGGATATTTCTTTTGGTTGGGATGAGCTACAATATCAAGAACATCACCTCGTTCAATATGCATGGTTATTTGTTCAAAACTCATACCACGTTCTATTTTAAGCTGTTCATTTTTTTCTTTATTCCATTTATAATGTTCCATAAATCAAACCTAATGGAATGTGTGCTTAATGTCAACAAAACTCTTTGGATTGGAAACCTAACGTCATTTTCACAGGCGCCGGTTTTTTGGCGTCCTGTGAAAAAAAAGGTTAGCTGATTTTTTTTATTGTAACAATTGTAAAACCTTTGCGAATACCTGCTTAAAAAGGCCGAATAAAAGTTTCCCTTTTTCAGTATCCAAAGAAAGCGCGATTGAAATGCTCATAACTGTAGATATTGCCAAACCTCGCCAGTCTATTTTATTAAGTCTTTCCAGTGATTCAGCCAAATATTCCAAACGACTATCGATCACTTTTATTTCGTCAGGTGTCGGTCTATAAGTTTTTAATATCAGTAATCGAAATTCATTGATGGAAAGCTTTAATTGTTGTTTTTCATTGGCTGAAAATTTTGAAATATCATCTGAATTTATCTCAGCACCAGAAATAATCGTCTTTTCAGCGTTCAGCTGTTGCCAATGATCAGGCAAAAGCATTTCGTCAAAGTACTCTTTGACAGTATCTTTTAGCCAATTTGAGAATTGGCTATATATCTGCCCGATGTCAAACCAGTCTTGTTCTGGGATGAAGCCAGACATCGGGTAATTGGGAGCAAAAAGAGTATAATTACAATCTAATTGATAAAAGTTTCCAGAAGAATTTCTAATCAAAAATTTCAATGGTGAATTGTTTACCTTTATCTCAAAATGACCACTCTCACCTTCAACATCAATATCACTAACGGAAAACATTTCCACGTCTATTTCATTATTTTTTATTATTTCAAGAAGGCCCTTCTTCTATTTTTTTAACATGATCAAACTCCTGTGCAGCTAACGTTCGGCATAAAGCGCGGCGGCTTTTTGCCGTCGATCTTAATGCCGTGGTTATAATTTCAATATGTTATGATCCCATTATAATACCTGACCTAAACTTCTTTAGCTCCTCGTATAATTTTTTCTTTTTAGAGAATCGTTTTTCAAGTTTCAAGATTGATTTTCTTCGAAAACCAATCTTCTTCAGATTTTCAAGGTCATATTCGTAAGCTGATTTAATGGGAGTGGTCTTCGAAGGAGTCAACTTGTAGGCAATATTCGTTGTTGCAAGCAGATCCAAGTAGTCAATGTTGTTAAAAAACTCGATGAAATTATTATTGCTGTATTCTTCTTTTGAATACATTCTAAAGGCATCAGTTTTGAATAATTGATAAGTCCTGCAAAAAAATTGATAATCTCCTACGATGGTTGACTGGAATGCAACAATCGGTTTTTTATTTTCAAACATCTTATTAAAGATAGGCTCAGTGGCCATACCTGAACCATAAACAAGGAAATCGACAGTTGTGATGGGAAATAGAAAGTTAAGGATCATAGGAAATTTCTTACTCATCTCCTCAAAGTTATAATCCTTTCCAGCTATATATATGTCAGCAGTATTATATCTGTCAGATAGCTCAATTGCCCAATGTTGGTCTTTCGTTCGATACTTTCTTTTTGGGGCAATATTGGTTGTAAACCTACAAATTGGTATAGGAACGATTATTTCTGCCAGACTTAAATTAATTATTTCATCGCTAATTAGTGTCCGTTTTTTTTCGTCTTTGTATTTTGGCAATAAAACGGGGGTTGGATGATAATCATTAGCGCTGTGATATGATATTTCGTGTTCAGCTTGCCCATGATCTATGGGAATGTATATTAACCCACCTTCTTTTTGGTTGAAATCGAATTTTCGAATTATGTATGAGTCATCAAAAAAATGGAATTTGATTTCTGCATTTCCATTTTTCGGTGGCATTGGAATTATCCGAATGCAATCATTTCCTTGAAAAGTTACAGCTATTCTATTTTTCATTAGCACCACTATTTAAAGAAGAAAATTTTGCAATAAAATCATAACGTATCATATTATGCAGAAAAAAATCTGCATAATACCGCTATATATTTTCTTTATGATATCATATTAAAGCATCTAATACAGTTTTCAAATTTACTTTTAATAAACGCTCAAATCACCTTGCCATACCAGAAAAATGATGTAAAGGGATATCCCCAATTCAGGCATTTTTTCATGGTTTGATCCTGAACATGAGTGATAAAGCCATCAATGGGAATGTCAGGGTGGATGGGGATTAGGGTATCAAGGAGATTCAGGAGTGTCTTGTCCAACCGGTTTGCCTGTAATTTTTGCGCGTGACCTGAAAGGTTATAAAAGTTCCAAAGATCTGGAATGGTTAAGACGGCAAATTGTTTGAGCGCCTATAAGAAAGTAAGTCAATAAAAAATAGTTATCCATTAACAAAAAATATGTTTTTTTGCTTACGGTCTCCTCCTGCTGGTCATCAGTAAACATGTTTTTCACTCCAT
>NZ_JABZFL010000065.1 GCF_014237455.1 Desulfobacula sp.
ATGTTAGGCTTCAAAATCATAAAGAAAAAAGGATGACTCAAATGAGTCTCTGGAAATAATAACTTGACCCTTTTAGGGTCTCCATTATGCCACCCTTTTTAGGGGTGGTTGTTAACTATAGGCGGTGTGATTTCTTTGTTAAGTGAAAGACTTGCCACGAAGAAAAAAATATTGAAACTGAATGAACAAAGATATAGAGATCTGGCAGACTCACTGCCACAGAGTATTTTTGAAATTGATGAAACCGGCAGGCTTATCTATGCAAACCAAACTGCTTTTGATTTTTTCCAGTACACTAAGGATGAAGTTGATAAAGGCTTAAATGTTACTCAAATGATAATTCCAGAGGATCATGACCGGGCAATAAGAAATATGCAACGCATATTGAACGGCACCCAATTAGGCGGTGTGGAATACACTGCACTAAGGCGTGACGGCACCACTTTCCCTGCTGTGGTACATTCAACCCTTATTGTTCGTGATGCCAAACCAATCGGTTTCAGAGGGCTGTTAATAGACATCAGCGATCAAAAGAAAATGGAGATGATTCTGAAGCGCCGGGCTTTGGCCATAGATCATGCCTCTGATGCTGTCGTGGTAGCCGATACAAATGGAACCATTATTTATGTCAATCCTGCATTTGAAAAAATTAGCGGTTATTTCAAAAAAGACGTTCTGGGGGAAAATCCCCGCATACTGAAAAGTGGACACCACGATAAATCCTTTTATAAGGAATTATGGGAAAGCATATCCAACGGCAAAACCTGGTCCGGACAGTTCATTAATAAGAAAAAGGATGGATCACGCTATACTGAGAATGCTACTATCTCTCCTGTATTCTCAGGCAAGGGGGCAATAGTCAGCTACGTAGCCGTTAAACGCGATGTCACTGAAAAATTAAAACTCGAAACCCGACTCCAGCAGGCCCAGAAAATGGAAGCCATCGGCACCCTTGCCGGCGGTATAGCCCACGATTTCAATAATATTCTTTTCCCGATTTTAGGCTACTCAGATATGTTATTAGCGGAGGTTCCTGAAGACAGTCCATTCCGGGACAGTCTTAACCAGATCTATACCAGTGCCTTGAGAGCCAAGGATCTGGTAAAACAGATCCTCACATTTTCCAGTCAAGATACGAATGAGTTAATCCTGATGAAAGTGCAGCCGATTATCAAGGAAGCATTAAAACTGATCCGGTCTACAATTTCCACAACAATTGACATCATACAGGATATCAGGGCGGATTGTGGTACGATCAAGGCTGATCCCACACAAATTCATCAGATTATAATGAACCTTACAACCAATGCCTATCATGCCATGGAGAATACCGGAGGGGAACTGAAAGTCAGTCTCAAAGAAGTTGAATTAGGCGAACATGACGTACTAAGCCCTGATCTGGAACCCGGAGCCTATGCCTGTCTAACTGTATCAGATACAGGCACAGGCATGAATAAAGATGTGATAGAAAAAATCTTTGATCCGTTCTTTACTACCAAAGAACCAGGCAAAGGCACAGGCATGGGACTTTCAGTTGTCCATGGCATTGTGAAAAGCCTGGGGGGCAGTATCCATGTCTACAGCGAGCCTGGTAAAGGGACAAAATTCCATGTTTATTTCCCAGTGGAAAAGAGTTCTTTTGAAAAACAGAGTATCCAAACTAAAGAACCCGTCCGGGGTGGAACTGAACGAATTCTGCTGGTGGATGATGAAGCTACAATTGTTACAATGGAGAAACAGATATTAGAGCGTTTGGGATATCAAGTTACTTCACGTACCAGCAGCATTGAAGCTCTTGAAGCTTTTCGGGCTAACCCTGACAGGTTTGACCTGGTCATCACGGATATGGCAATGCCGAATATGGCCGGAGATAAACTATCGGTTGAATTGATCAAAATACGCCCTGATATCCCTATATTACTTTGTACCGGGTTCAGTGAAAAGATGACGGAAGAAAAAGTTGCATCAATGGGTATTAAGGGTTTTATATTGAAGCCGATTGTGATGAAGGATCTTGCTCAAAAGATACGGGAAGTACTGGATAATAATAAATCCTGAACCCGTACCTTAATCGGTGATATTCCCTGAAACATGAATCCGGATTGATTTTGGAGGTGATAAATCTGTTTGAATAGTGATGACATCAAAATATCGCCCCGGTTCTTTTTTAGTGTTTTCAACAATCAATTCATAGCAGGGTAAAGGGCCATCGATTTTTTTAATTTCATACTTAATATATTTTTTGTTTCTGGCAAAGATTTTCAAAATCCGGAACTGATTATTTTCTGTGGGCGTTATCGTAATTCTGGACTTTATGGTTTTTCCTGCCCTGCCTCTTAACCTGACGATCCCAGGCTTAAGAATAACAAATTTTTTTACAAGCCCTGTCATCGTGACTCTTATAACTGGCTGTACAGGATCATTGGTGTGGATTTTGATCGTTTTTTTTAGTGTTCTTCCACCATATCCGCTGGTGGATAATACCATGGTTATTTTTCCTTCATCCCCCGGAAGGATCAGCTTGTCACTTGAAGCTGCCGTGCACCCTCACCCTGATTCTATTTTTCCGATTTTCAAGGCAGATGATCCGTTGTTCTGCACAATAAAATCATGAATGGTTTTATCTCCTTCCACAACAGGTTTAAACTGAAAAACATATTCCGGCAGAAAGGCCACCGGGTTTTTTTGAGATGGTATTTCATCTGCAGATATAGCCACCCCTGTGAATAACAATAATAAAATTAGAATAAAGCTATTTCTCATCAGGTTATCTCCTTTTTGTTTTATACAATTTCAATTGGGTGTTGTACCTAAAGTTATTCTTATAAATCGTTAAAATCAAAAGACAGAATGCCAGGCATAGAAAAATGATATCTCTGAACAAGGTTAACTTGGTCATGGGGTTTTCATCAGAATTTGTTGAAAAACATCCGCAGCTGATATCCAGTCCCCTTGCAAGATTAAAAAATATCAGGCCCACAAAGATGCCCATTAAGATGGCAACAATGGATGCAGCACCCGGCATCCAGCGATTCATCAAAAGACTTGCCCCCACCAATAGTTCAAGCCAGGGCAATATCAAAGCCACAAGGTTGATCAAAAAATCAGGTAATACCTGGTAATTAAACACGGCCTGGGCAAATGCCTGGGGGTGGAGAATTTTATCTATACTGGCAAAAATGAAAACACCGGAAAGAATCAATCTGAAGGTATGATAAAAAATATCGGTTTCAGTCTTCAAATGAGTCCCCCTCAACCGGCAGATTCAATTCCTGCCAGACAGTCCAGCCATTCACAAGGACTTTGACATGGTTAAATCCCATCTTCATGAGAAACAGCGAAAGCTCGTGACTTAAATCACAGGATTCGCCATCACAATAGGTGATGATAGTTGTATCATTTGGTAAATCCTGTACAATATCCATAAAATAGTCATCAACGGCATGCCAGGGTAAATTTTTCGCCCCTTTGATATGACCCATATCAAACTGGTCCTTATCCCTGGCATCCATAAAAACAGCTTCATTTTTTTCAAAAAGTGCCTTTGCCAGTGAGGTCGGTATAATAAGCGTTTCACCGCTTTCCGAAGTCAACCGATTTTCTGTTGACCAGTCGGCAATGACGGGAATTGAGTCAGGACGAACCATGTTTACAGCCAACCCGATGGCCACGGACATAAATAGTATGGAAAAAGCCTGTCGGGCAACATCATTCAGATGCAGTTGAAATACCGTGCGCTGCATTTTAAAACCCTTTCTTTTGTTTATATATCCAGATTAAACTGTCCCATATAGTCAGACAATTTCCTGCTTTCCCTGGGCGCGAAAAGTGACCGCAGGCGGGTCTTTCAGGTATTCAAACCCGCCGAGTACTGAATTGAGATATGGAAGTGCTTGTTCCACATCCTGGTCCAGATGGGCAAAGCAATGCACACCCCTGGCATCTGACTGGCATTTTGATTTGAATATTTCCAAGGTATATGTTTCCAAAAGCATGATGTGATCCTTTACAATTAATATTTTAGTTTAGGATGCCTGCAAAAAAGGGGTTAAGATAAAATATATCCCCAATAGGACAATCGTTGTGCCTGCAAGCTTTCTGAACCACTGACCTGCTCCGTTCCACAGGGTGTTTTCAATCAGTTTTCCTACTATAGCTGTTGAGCTTCCGGCAATAACAATGGGAAGGCAATGGCCGATACCGAACAGGATGATTAAAACAATTCCCGTCATCACTTTTTCCTGTATTGTAATGATGGCCAGAATCGGGGCAATAAATCCGAATGTGCATGAACCCGAAAGAACACCATAAGCAAGCCCGAGTACAAAAGCCCCAAACTTTCCTCTTAAATTCAGCTTGTATAAAAGATTTCCGGACAGTGAACATTTTTCAACCCCCAGCATCCCCAAAGCAACCCAGATAAGGATAGTACCGACCAAAATCTGCCAGTAATTTCCCACATCCCCCAGCATCCTTCCTAAAAGGGCACAGATAATGCCGATAGCGGCAATGGTTAAAAACAGGCCCATCGTAAAAAGGACTGAATAAAGCCCTGCCTGGCGGGGGTTAACCATTTTGTCCTGTCCTCCGACGTAACCGACGATCAAAGGGATAGATGCCATATGGCAGGGACTGAGCAGCACGCTGATCATTCCCCATATAAAACAGCCGAATGCTGCCAATGCTATTCCACCGGTCATCCACTGGTTTACCATCAAAAAAATCGAGTCCAGCATAATTGTTACCCCTTGTTTTTAAGTTCCGGTTTATCAACTCCCATTTTGGTCAGCTGCTTAACAATGGATTTTTCATCTAGGAATCCCACATGGCGGTAGACTTCCTCACCCTGTTTATTAAAAAAAATTTGGGTTGGGATCGCCCGGATCTTGAATCGCGGTGCCTGCTGCCGGTTCTTCCATACATCTATGAAAACTATATCGGCTTTTCCTGCATACGCTTTTTTAAGCTTGGTAAGAATCGGTGCCATCATTTTACAGGGAATGCATTCAGTGGCCCCAAGGTCGATCAGCGTGACCATCCCTTTAACCGGAAGCTTCTCAAAATCAATCCGGACATCAGGGGCCGTTGTCTCGGAAGAAAGATTTACTTTCGTATCACTGTAGAACTGTGTTTTTACAGTGCTGATCACTGCTGCAACGGCGATGATACCGAAAATGGCAAGTCGGATGTGTTTCATTATTCAACTCCCATTTTATTCAGCTGCTTTAAAACTTCTTTTTCAGCAAAGAAGCCAATGTGCCGGAATACTTCCCTGCCGGTTTTATCAAAAAATACCTGAACCGGGATGGACTGAATGCCAAAGCGTCCTGCCAGGATCTGTTCCTTACGGACATGCACAAATTCAATATTCAAGACTTTGGGAAATTTTTTTCTCAAGCTGTCAAGAACCGGCTGCATCATGTCACAGGGGATGCACCCGGTGGCCCCGAACTCCACCATGGTGACTTTTCCCGAAGATCGGGCCTTGTCAACGGGATTTTTTTTCATGATGGCGTACTGGGTATCCATCCACTGCCGGTTAATTTGTATTTTGTGGTGTTCTGCCAGACTGGTGATATGGGCATTGACCGAATCCTGTCTTTTCTTCTTGAGAAGAAAGCTTTTGATATTGTCTTTTACCTGCTCAAAGGGCGCGCCCCCGATCATTTCTTTGTTTTCGTCATAAAAGGCTTTTGCTTCGCTGTCCAAAACTTCGGCTTCTTTTACTGCGGAAGAAAGATAAGCGCTGATTTGATCCTCAAGCTTCGTGTTCTCTTTTGAAAAGCCGTTTTTTTGGGCCTCATGGGCAAGAATTTTTGTGATGATTTCCTGCTCCAGCAGGAAAATCAGGTTTTCTTTTAATTGGTTTCTTAATTTGGGGTCATAACGGTCAAGGGATTTTTCAAGCGGCTTGCCTGAAATTGCAATCCCGGTGCCGGTTTTCAGGATGCTGTCTCCCGTCATGTCCACCAGCTCGGCAGATTTTAAAAACCGGTCAAAAATCAGTGGATACGTATCAGATACAGTTGATGCAACCGCAGTCGCAGCGGCACCTGCCATACTGATAAAAATAAATGAAACCAGGCCGGATAGAAAAAAGACAATTGCCGGTCCCCAATGAATGCGTTTTATCATGAGTATTAAAGGTCCTTTTTATTATCCGCAGCAGTTAAATGGTTTTTCTGACGGAGCCGGATTATTATCCGAGCGGTTTGAGCAAATATCCAGAGCGGCGGACTTTACTTTGACAATATCTTCCGATTTCAGGGCGAATTCCTTATTTTTTTCAATACCAAGATCGGTGATGACCACATGATTTTTTAGGGGAACTTCGGCCTGCTCCAGAATGGCTTTAGCGCATCCCACCTAGCATCCATCAATGGCGACCATGTTCTCCACATCCTTTGCAGACTGGACAAATCCGCCCAGTTTGCCACCGATTCCGGCAAGGCAGAACATTTTACCAAAACCTTCCCGGGTCAGTTCAATAGCGGCCTGGTTGGAAAGCTGGCCCACGTTTGAACCGCCGGAACAGGCAAGAATCATTATATTTTCTTCTGATGCACAACAGTTTTCCGTCATTTTATGTCTCCTTCATGAATCGTGATTAACGGTTGGGTCAAAATGGCCGGCTTATTTTGTCAGCCAGGATTTGACATCCTCTTTTTTGGGAATTTTTCCGACACATTTTACTTTGCTGTCAATCACCACGGCAGGCGTTCCGAAAACTCCATAACCGGCTATTTCCATGACACCCGTAACTTTCTGGATCTGAGCATTTACACCTGTCTCGGCAACTGCCTGTGTTACAATCTTTAGTGTCTGATCACATTTGGGGCATCCTGGGCCCAGTATTTTTATATCCATTATACACTCCTAAAATTTAATGGTTCATCTTTATATTAACCGGCAATAACGCCGTAAATCATACCGGCAAAGGTTGACATCACAACAATGATCGAACAGAAGACGGCGGTTTTCTTAACCCCCATGACTCCTCCGATGACCAGCATATTGGGCAAAGACAGGGCCGGACCAGCAAGAAGCAGGGCCAGAGCCGGACCCTTTCCCATCCCGGAACCAATCAGTCCCTGCAGAATCGGCACTTCGGTTAACGTGGCAAAATACATGAAGGCGCCGGCCACCGAGGCAAATAAATTAGCCGGCAGGGAGTTGCCGCCCAAAAGGAATTGAATATAATGTTCCGGTATCAGGGCTGCGTGCCCGGGTCTGCCGAGCAGGAATCCGGCCACAATCACCCCGCCAAAGAGAAGCGGGAAAATCTGTTTCATAAATCCCCAGGTGGACTCCACCCAGTTGACGCATTCTTCTTTTGTAAACCATACTTTAAGCATCCAGCCCAGTGCAATCAAAAGGAAGACCGTAATATACCATTTGGCGGCAAAAATGGCCGGCCATAATCCCGAGGAATCCGGAGAAGGTTTGGCAAATGCCGCAAAAACCAGGATCAGAACCATGGTTAAAAGATAGATCCCGTCCTGAAAAAGAGATCGCTCCTTGTCTTCTTCATCAGGCACATAGATCTGACCGGCTGTCCTTGCGGCATCATCTTTTTTGAAGATGACGGACATTAATAACCCGGTGATGATGGCAAAAATAACTGCACCGATGGCCCGGGCAAGACCGAGCTGCCACCCCAGGATCTTTGCTGTCAGGGTAATGGCCAGAACATTGATGGCCGGGCCTGAATATAAAAATGCCGTTGCAGGGCCAATTCCCGCACCCCGAGTGTAGATCCCGGCAAAGAGCGGCAATACCGTACATGAACATACGGCCAGTATAGTGCCGGAAACAGAGGCGACGGAATAGGCGAGAATTTTACTGGCCTGAGCGCCGAAATATTTGAGAACAGAGGCCTGTGATACAAATACGGCTATGGCACCGGCAATGAAAAAAGCAGGGATCAGGCAGGTCAGAACATGCTCTCTTGCATACTCCTGAAGCATCATGAAGGCCTCCAGACCGGACTGCCGGATAACCGGATGCGCCCATGGAATAAAATAGGCCATAAGGTATAGAGCAATAAGATAGAATAATTTTGTTCTTTCTTTCATTTATAGAGTCCTTATATTTTTTCCCCCATCCTTAATAGGATGGGTTGTTTTTTGTTTCATGATTTTTCTTGTTTTAGCTATATATGGTCACTTGTCGATATGTGGCGATAATTTTTTTATCCATGCTGTTTTCCGACAATATTCTCACGGTTGATGCCCGGCAGGATCTGATTCAAATTTTTAATCTCTATTTCATCATTCAGCCAGTGTTTTAAATTTCCAATCATATTTGCCGAATAGGGTGAATCACTGCCGTCAGCCAGGGAATAGTTGA
>NZ_JABZFL010000034.1 GCF_014237455.1 Desulfobacula sp.
GGCGTTCTTCCGATAATACCATGAAAGCCTTCGTCGATATAATACATTCTTTTTATGGATGCCAGTTCATTCTTATAATTAATATTTTCAGATATATCTTTCAGGGTCTCGACTGCACCAACAATCTCTTTTTTCTCATTAAAAAGCACAGTTGCGCTCTTAACAACTGGTATGGTTCTGTTATGGCTGTTGGTAATCACACATTTTTTTTCCCTGACAAGCTCTTCAGAAAAAAGACTGCACCAGTTCTTTCCTTTACCTTTTCCAATAATCTTGCATCCGGTGCAATTCAAAATCCGGCAGGATTGGCCTTTTAGTTCTTTTTCGGTGTAACCTGTGATCAACTGGGCCATTTGATTGGCTGCAACAAAAATTCCCTTCTCATCAACGATGATAATACCATCCTGGACGGAATCAATAATATGCCGCCATTGTTTTCCAATTTCCATACTACCTCCACAAAGATTAACACTGTTAATCAACAAGTTAACATATCATTAACACACTTGCAATAAAAATAGTTAAAACTCGATAGTAAAAGGAGGCTATATATTTATGAATCTCTTTTAATTTTAATTAGTTATAACAATAAATATTGGATTTTTTTACAATGGCACACTCATTGCTCTATGATTTGATTAACATAATTTACACTGTAACTTTAAGGAGAACAAATGAAAGTAAACAAAGTAAAAATCTTACTTCTGGCCTCGCTGGCAGGTCTGGTACTGCTGACAGGATGTACGGCAACTAAAGCGGTAAAGACCGCAGCAACTCCAGCCGAGGACACCGCATGGATGTTTCATGACATCGTGAATGCCAAATTTGTAAAGGCACATATGGCTGTTCCCATGCCTGAAAATGTGATGATGATTGATGCAAGGCCGTACAAGGGTAAATACGCAAAAGGACATATTCCCGGGGCCATCAGCATTCCTTTCTCGCAATTTGATAAAAAAATAAATCTTCTGCCAAAAGATAAAAACACCCTCCTGATTTATTATTGTGAGGGAGTTAAATGCAAACTCAGCCACAAATCCGCCAAAAAGGCTGAAAAGTTAGGCTACAAAAATGTAAAGGTATATGCAAAAGGATACCCTGAATGGGTCAGCCTGAAAGACAATTATGGTTCTCTCAGCGCTGAACATGTAGCAAAACTGATCGCTGATAATAACACCGTAATTGTTGATGCCAGACCCAAAAAGATTAAATTTGATAAAGGTCATATCCCTACAGCTATCAGTATTCCCTTTTCTCAATTTGATAACTTTAAAGGAAAACTGCCACGGGACCTTAACACCCCGGTTGTTTTCTATTGCGGTGGTCTTAAATGCCGACTAAGCCATAAATCAGCAGCAAAAGCCCTTGAAATGGGCTACACCAACGTAAAAGTGTTTGCTAAAGGATACCCCGAATGGAAAAAAACCTATGGACAATCCAGGGCGACCATTCAGGTGCAAGCTGGTGAAGTTGAAGGGTCAATTGATCTTGAACGATTCAAGTCCATTATCGCAAACAATCCCGAATCCATTCTGCTCATTGACGTAAGAGATGCAGATGAATTTGCAAAAGGATCCTTTAAAACAGCCGTGAATATCCCGATTGAAAAACTTGAGCCCAAAATCAAGGACTTTCCCGATACCAAACCCATTGTTTTTGTTTGTCCAACAGGCGCAAGGAGTGGTGAAGCGTTTTACATGGTAAAAGATGTTAAAAAATCCTTGAAAGATGTCTATTATGTGGAAGCTGAAATTAATTTTAAAAGTGACGGAAATATTGAGATTAAAAAACCTAAATAAACTCGATGTTACCTAATAAATAAGAATCAGAAGGAAAATATAACATGTTTAAAAAGAATATGGCCGCCCTCATGATGATAATATTTTTACTTGTATCCTTTTCCATGGCGTTTGCCTCTGAAGGACCGGACGGCAACGATAGAAAAGGCAAATACACATATCGGAAGGTATATAAAGCCTGTGCCCAAACCGGCGAGGTTGAATCTGCTACCCCTACAATAAGCCCTGCCGATAAAACAATGGTACAGTGGCAAGAGATTTTTGAAAACAAAAACTTTGATGAATTCGGCTGCAAGGATAACTGGGCAGGGCTTCCTGATAAGGATGTCCTTGACGTTTATTCATATTTCTATAAACATGCATCAGATTCGCCCACACCTGCTAAGTGCAAATAATAATTATTTCTAGGCGCAAACAAAAAGGGCGGCCATTTTATCCCGCCCTTTTTAATTAAGAATATTTAACAACCTCATGGAGATGTCTATGGAAAAACGGTATTTTATACTGACAGGCCTGACTATGCTCACTATAACAGCACTCGTTTTATCCTTTCAGGCTGTCTTTGCATCAACGCCCCCTGACGGAAAAGAAGCGTTGGGGCGCACACTTGCCAAACAGGCAGTGAAGAACAGTAAACGGTGGACTACAGTGGATCACGCAAAGATCGATGCGTTAAACCAGAATTTTACATCTGGTGAAGAAATCACTAAAGCCTGCATATCCTGTCATTCCGAAGCGGCTACCCAGTTCCATAAATCCATTCACTGGACCTGGCTGGCTTCCGGGGACAAAAGCGATATGCGATATGGCAAGGCAGGATATTCTGTGAATAATTTTTGTATTTCAGGAAATGCCATGGAAGACAAAAGCTGCCTGGCATGTCATCCTGCCTGGAATAAAAAAGGGTCCCAAGGTGTAGTCAACTGCCTTCAATGCCACAATTCATCGGGATTTAATTTTGAGGAAGCCCTTGGGGACATTGAGGCATTTTCTAAAGATGATGATCCTGACACCAAAGAGATGATGGAAGATATCCAGAATGAAGTCAAAGAGGCTGTGAGCAAGGTGACGTTTCCCACCAGAAAAAATTGTGGCGACTGCCATTTTACCGGCGGAGGCGGAGATGGTGTAAAACATGGTGATCTTGACACCTCTCTGACAAAGCCGAACAGGATGCTGGACGTGCATATGGGAATCGACGGCAAAAACTTTTCATGTACCCGGTGTCACACAACAGTGGATCACAATATTGCCGGCAGAATCTACACAAATCCAGCCGTTACAAAGCGGAAAAGTCTGATTGAAGATGATCTGGCGCCAAAAATCACCTGTGTTTCCTGCCATAGCAGCGAACCCCACAAAAATGATTCAAAATTGAATGACCATACAGATGTGGTTTCCTGTCAGGCATGTCACATTCCAAAATACGCAAGGGTGAACCCCACAAAAATGTGGTGGGACTGGTCTAAGGCAGGAAAGATGAAAGACGGCAAACCCTATGTTGAAAAAGGTCCTTTTGGAAAACCGGTTTATAAATCCATTAAAGGGGAATTCAGATGGGAAAAAAATGTAGTGCCTGAATATTTCTGGTCCAATGGCTCACAGACCAGTACAACAGCAGATGATGTCATTGATCCTGGTCAAATTGTAAAAGTCAGTCATCCCGTTGGCGACAGGACTGATCCGGAAGCCCGGATTTTTCCGTTCAAAATTCATCGGGGAAAACAACCCTATGATAAAGTTAACAAAAAACTTTTAGCGCCTCTGCTTTCAGGGGAAAAGGGTTACTGGACAACACTTGATATGAATGACGCCATTGAACACGGCAATAAGGCCATTGGTATCCCATATTCCGGAGAATTCGATTATGTGGAAACAACCTATGCATTTCCCATCACCCACATGGTTGCACCCAAAGAGAATGCAGTGAACTGCACTCAATGCCATATCAGGGAAAACTCAAGGCTGGCCAATATAACAGGGCTGTATATGCCTGGAAGAGATAAATCATCCCTGTTTGATACCATTGGATGGCTCTCGATTTTTGGTGCCCTGGCAGGTGTATTGCTCCATGGTTTGGGACGATTCTTTACCCGGAACGGCAAGGAGGATTAAATGAAAGACAAAAAAATTATTAAAATTTATCTTTACACAAGATATGAGCGTCTATGGCACTGGCTCCAGGCATTTATGGTTATCAGCCTGATCGTCACCGGACTTGAAATTCATGGAACATATAAATTGTTTGGCTTTCAAACAGCCGTCAATATCCATAATTTTATCGGCCTGTCCTGGCTGATTCTATTTGCCTTTTTTGTATTCTGGCTATTTACAACAGGGGAATGGAAACAATATATCCCCACAACCAAAAAACTGTTTTCAGTAATCCTCTATTACTCCTGGGGAATTTTTCAGGGCAAGCCTCACCCGGTTCAAAAAGCAAAAGGGGCCAAGCACAACCCCCTGCAGCGGCTGGCATATCTTGGCATTTCCGCCATGCTGCTGCCAATTCAAATGGGCACAGGTCTGTTATACTACCTGTATAACGACATACCGCAAGTTTTGCCCCTACCGGTATTGGCTGTCATACACACCCTGGTTGCACTTTTCCTTTTAAATTTTCTGGTCATCCATCTTTATATGACGACCACAGGTCATTCCCTTTTCAGCCATATTGCAGGAATGATTACAGGCTGGGAAGAAATTTACGAAACAACTAAAATTGCAGGCTGGGAAACCCAGGCGACAAAAAAAGAATAAACCAGCTTTCGAATTCAGACCCCGTATTTTTTACAATGCTTTTTATCAACATCCTGGTGATGAATCCTGTTAACCTTAAAGATGTTGTGATACATTGTGAATAACTGAAAGGACTGAACCCGATGAAAAAGAAAATACTGGCGTCAAGGCTATACCCTAAGGCAGGAATCAGGCTCCTGGAAAAAGAGGATTTTCATCTTACTCTGTGGAAAAAAGAACGCCCCATGACACAAGTCGAACTTATTGAACAGGCGAGGACCCATCATGCCCTTCTCTGCACCCTGACCGACCGAATTGATCGACATTTTTTAGATGACTGCAGCCACCTTGAAATCATCTCCCAGTTTGCCGTTGGGTATGATAATATTGATATTGCCTCGGCCACGCGTCTTGGTATTCCTGTCGGGTTTACCCCTGACGCCATGAGTGAAGCCACCGCAGACATCACATTCGGCCTGATGATAGCTGTTGCAAGGAAAATGTTTTTTCTGCATAAAACCATTATCAACGGCCAGTGGGGACATTTCAATCCTACAGGAAATCTTGGCTTTGAGCTGAAAAATAAAACTCTGGGTGTATTCGGGCTCGGGCGTATCGGTATTAAAATGGCCCAGCGCTGTAAAAATGCTTATAATATGGATATCATTTATCATAACCGGACCCGGAATAAAGCGGCGGAAAAACTTTTGGGTGCAGCATATGTCGACTTTGACGATCTTCTGGCGCAAAGTGATGTGCTGTCGGTTCATTGCGCATTGACACCAGAAACAAAAGAAATTTTTAGCCGGTCCGCCTTTAAAAAAATGAAATCCTCAGCAATTTTTATTAATACCGCCAGAGGGCCTATCCATCATGAAAAAGACCTGACCCGAGCCGTCCTTTCGGGTGATATCTGGGGAGCAGGCCTGGATGTGACAAACCCTGAACCCATGCAGCCCGATAATCCCCTGTTATTCATAGAAAATGTCTGCGTTCTTCCCCATGTGGGGTCGGGCACGATAGAAGCCAGAAAGCAGATGTCTGTGCTGGCAGCCATGAATATCATCAAATTTTACCGGAATCGCCGGGTGCCCCATATCGTTAATCCGGAGGTTCTGGAATCGTGACCATTGAAAGCTCCCTGTTACAAAAAATGAGACAAGATGCTGTCCGCATCTTTAATGAGGGACTTGCGGCTGTAGATCCAAAAATTTGTATTCATCGCTGCTGCAGGGTTGAAAACAACGTTCTCAAGGTGAAGAATAAGGCATATAATCTGGATAAATTCGAACGGATCTTTGTTCTTGGCGCGGGAAAGGCCGGGGCATCCATGGCCTGTGCCGTGGAAGAAATTCTGCAGGACAGGATAACTGCCGGAATTGTCATTGTAAAGTATGGCCATATTAAAAACCTGAAAAGAATAGCGATCGTTGAGGCCGCCCACCCGGTGCCGGACACAAACGGTGTTGCCGGTGCAGAGAAACTCTTGAAAATGGCCTGCCAGGCTGATGATAAAACCCTTGTCATCTGCCTGATTTCCGGTGGCGGTTCCGCATTGATGACTCTTCCGGCCCACGGATTGACCCTGGAAGATAAACAGAAAACCACAAGGTTGCTCCTTGACTGCGGTGCCACCATTCATGAGATCAATACCATCAGAAAGCATTTGTCCCGGATAAAAGGGGGTCTTCTTGCAAAAACCGTGTATCCAGCCCCCATGATTTGTCTTGTTCTGTCCGATGTGGTGGGTGACGACCTTGATATCATCGCTTCAGGGCCCGCTGTGGCGGACAAAGGAACCTTTGGGCAATGCCTTGAAATCATTGAAACCTACGGCATAAAAGATCACCTGACCAGAACTGTTCTACAGCACTTTAAGAAAGGTTCCAAAGGCCTTATCCCTGAAACCTTGAAACAGGGAGACTCCGTATTTGAAAATATTTTTCATACCATCATCGCAAGTAATATCAACGCACTTTTAAGCGCTGAAAAAAAAGCAAAACAACTAGGATACCGCACGCAGGTTCTTTCTTCCATGATCGAAGGGGAAACCACTGACGTGGCAAACGTCCATACTGCCATTGCCCGAGAAGTCCTTGCTACAGGACACCCTTTGAAACCACCGGCCTGCATCCTGTCAGGCGGTGAGACCACCGTCACCATAAAAGGGAGAGGGAAAGGCGGCCGCAACCAGGAATTTGCCCTTGCTTCTGCCATAAGGATAAAAGATCTTGAGCATACCGTCATCCTGAGTGCAGGCACGGACGGTACGGACGGCCCCACAGACGCGGCCGGTGCCATTGCCGATCATACGACTATCCAAAGGGCTGTGGCTCTGGACCTGAAGCCCGAACTATTCCTTGAGGAAAACAATACCTATTCATTTTTTGACCGCATTTCAGATCTTTTCAAAACAGGAGCCACCCACACCAATGTTATGGACCTGAGGATTATGCTGATCCGGTAATCCGGATCGACAAAGAGAGGAATCGCAGACAGGGGGGGGGGTTACCTGTTGTCCAGAAGATATCTAATCGTCTTCAGGGACTCTTCTTTACGAACAGGTTTCAGTAAAAAGCCATCCACACCCATATCATGAAAATTATCTTTGTTGATCTGTTCGCTGAAACCTGTACAGATGATGACCGGAATATCAGGCCTGATCTGTTTGATCCTATATGCCAGTTCCAGTCCTGCCACGATCGGCATTGCCATATCGCAGATGACAATGTCAAAAGTCTCGGGCCGGGTCTTAAATTCATTTAATGCATCAAGGCTCTTAATAAAAGGTGTGACAATATACCCATACCGTTCAAAGGTCTTTTGCTGAACTTGCACAATAAAGGGATCATCATCAACAAAAAGAATCGATTCATTCCCATACAGATCCTTTTGTTTGTCATTATTAGCCCGAGTGGTAGTGGTGTCAAAGGGGACATAACCTCGGGGAAGATAGACCCGGAAAAGAGTCCTCCTTCCCGATTCATTGGAAAAACAGATATCTCCACCGTATTTTTTTAAAATATGGGAAATAACGGAAAGTCCGATTCCTGTTCCTTTTTCTTTTGTTGTAAAATGGGGATCAAATATTTTGTTCATTATAGAAGCCTCTATACCCTTCCCGGTATCGCCAACGCTTAAGCAGACATAAGTACCGGGAGTCAGGGCCAGGTCTCCGGGGACATCCCGGGTGATTTCAATCTCTTTCAGTGTTACATCAAGAATTCCGTCATCATTCCCCATGGCTTGAAAGGCATTGGTAATCAGGTTCATGACAATCTGATAAATGTGAGTGGAATCTGCCATGACTGGTCCGCATTCATTGTCAATGGTCTGAATAATTTTTATATTGGCTGGCAGGGTTGACCGGTTCAATTTTAAGACTTCCCTGATAATGGGCTGGATTTTTATGAGGCCGACCTCAAGATCCGCCTGGTGACTGAAGCTGAGAATCTGTTTCACCAGATTGCCGGCCCTGTTGGTACCGATAAGAACATTTTTGAGAGCCGCCTGGAGTTCTCTGTCACAGGCTGCATCTTCTATCAAAATTTCGAGATTACCAACAATAGGATGAAGGATGTTGTTGTAATCATGAACAATGGCGCTTGAAAGTACACCAATGGCTTCCACCTTCTGTCTCTGTTCAAGCTTGCGTTCCAGTTTTGTTTTTTCCTGTTCTGCCTGTTTCAGGCCTGTAATATCACAAAGCATAAGCCTTATCTGCCTGCCGTAAAAATGCAAATTTTCATTAATAGAAACATAGACCCTGATCCATAACAGGTCCTGGCTTTTTTTTAACCGAATATCAAAGGAGTGAGACGTCAGGTCAGAAAGGCTGTTTTTGTCTAACTGGAGGTTTTTTTGATCTTCCTTGTGAACAAAACTAAGAAAATCAGTGTTAATTAAAAGGTCCTTTTCAACACCCAACATTTCAGCAGCAGTCAGGTTGCCACTTTTAATCATTCCTTTTTCATCAAGGGTCACATATCCAATGGGTAGAAAATCATAAAACCGAGATTGATCTTCCCGGAGGATGTCAAGACAATCCGGTACCACCGGAATAGTTCTATGGGGCTTGGAGTTTTGGTTGATTGTCAAGTGAACCTTTTTCTCCTAATCTATCCAACGTAATTTAATTAAAAATTCATATCATCTAGAATAAAAAAGGCAATGATTATGCCAGAGTATTCAATAAATTAAAATTTTATTAACTATTTTAATTTATTGAATAAAAACTTCTTTTCGATCCAATTGGAAAACCAGAAAGATAAAAAAAGTGCACGGGTTTGTGAGCGCAAACCAGGCCAACAACAGCACAAAACATATAACCCCTTGAAATATAAAGAAAAAAAGGAGTGCCTATAAATATGGCTATTTTGCACATATTTATAGGCAAACTACGGGAAACAAGACCCTGCAACATGAAAAAAGAAAAAGAGGAAAAAGAAATCCTCTTTTTCCCTTGTTGCGATTTTGCCTGCACATAAGAATGTGCACTTCTCAAGGAGTATTTGTTTTTGTTCTGTTTTAAATATTAAGAAATATTCTTTTAATTTCAAATGGTTATAAAATATTTTCTGGAAATAAAATCCGTGGCCCCTGCCTTGCTATATTGATAACCAACGAGATGATAATTGTATCGTAATTTTAACTAACCAGGAAAACAAAGGAGAAAAAAGATGAAAAAACTCATGGTAAAATTATTTGTAATTGGTGTTTTGGTTGCCGGATATGCACTGCCTGTTCTGGCATGTGGCAGTGGCGGGCCTTAATTCTTTCTTGAAAAAAATGCCTGTTCATTAAGACAAAACAGGTTAAGAAAAGCACGGTATCCTTTCTCTCGTGCTTTTCTTTGCCAATTGGTCCTGACTTCAGGAACGTTTTAATAAAATTTGAGATACTTGCATATGTATCTTCTCTGTGGTAAATTTTTTCCTCTTTAAACACATATCAATAAGGAGGAAAGATGAACCAGTCAAGCCTGTTTTCATTCTTTTTCACTAGTTTTTTTTTCTTAAGCCTGGTTATCCTGCCAGGCTGTACTAATCAGGAAGAAAAAGAAATAACACAAAAGGCTGTATCCGAACCTGTGCCTGTCTTGGGCGGAATTTACCGGGCACCTTTACGAAGCAATCCTGCCACACTTGATCCCGCTTATGTTCAGAATGAATATGGTGTATCCATAGTAAAACAGTTGTTTGATGGACTTGTCCGGTTTGATCCCTATCTATCGGTTTTACCGGCCCTGGCTGAAACATGGCAGGTAAAAGAAAAAGGGAAAGTATACCGGTTTACCTTAAGAAAAAATGCCCGGTTTCATAACCTGGAACCTGTCACTCCAAAAGATGTGGTTTTTTCCTTCAACAGGCTTTTGCGGGCAGACCCCCCTCCTGCTGTTCTGCCCCATCTGCTTAAAATTTCCGGGGCAAAGGAATACAGGGCCAAAACCCTTGAAAATGTCCCGGGACTGGAAATTGAAAGTGACACAGTTTTTAAGGTCCGCCTGGAAGAATCCCATGTGCCCTTTCTGACTGCCTTGGGCATGTATCAGGCCGCTATTGTTCCTCAAAAAGAGGTGATCCGGCTGGGGAATAATTTTGGAAACCATCCCGTGGGAACCGGCCCGTTCAGGTTTGTGTCATGGGATGGGGGAAAATCTGTCCACCTTAAGCGGTTTGAAGACTATTATGCCGAGCCTGCTTTTCTTGATGAGATCCATTATAAAATCTACCCTGGAGGGCAGGACCCCCTGGTGTTAGCTGATTTTCAGAATGGTATTCTTGACGAAATGGCAGTCTACGGGGATGTTAGAGAAAAACTTGCAAACACAAAGAAGCTTCAATGGTTTCACAGACCCTCCCTGAGCCTCTTTTTCTACGGTATGAACCTGAAACATCCCAACCTTGCAAATCCGGATCTTCGAAAGGCCCTTTCCATTGCCGTTGACCGCACTGCATTTGTCAACCAGATCTATAAAGGTCGGTTTGAAATTGCCAGAACCATTCTGCCACCCGGTATGCCGGGGTATAATCCCTTGAATCGGATGGAGGACAATAACCCGGATCTTGCCCGCCGGCACTTGAACAGATCCTCTGGCAAGACGATGAAGGATCAACCTGAATTGGAAATTGTGTCAGCTCTTCAATTCCCGCGAGTGGAAAAGGAACTATCTATGATCAAAGACTTCTGGGCCGGACTCGGTATAAAGCTCAGGGTAAAATACATCACGGACTGGGAAAAATTTGAAGCCTATTTAAGATCAGACTCTGTCCAGCTCTACCGGTATGCCTGGTTTGCAGACATGCCTGATCCAGACAGCTTTTTATATTCCCTTTTTGCCTCTGAATCCCCAACCAATTTCATGAAATTTCAGGATGAAAATGTGGACCGGATGCTGTTAACTGCCCGGGGGATTGTGGACCCGGTTGAACGGGCAAAGATGTATCAAAAGATCGAAGCAACCGTCATAGACTCCGCACCCCTGATCCCGCTTTTTTATATGAGTGTGGACCGGGTGTATCAATCCTATGTTAAATCCGTGAACGTGAGTGCCCTTGGCGCTCATACCATGCCACTCAATAAAATCTGGCTGGACAAATCTTCACGAAATGACTGACTCTTTACAAAAGAACGGTTTGCACCCGGAAAAAAAATATAGATTTATTTCCCTGCGCTATCGATTCATCCTTATCACCTCAATTATGCTCATGCTCATGCTGGGCACCCTTGCCCTGGTCCTGGGGATGCTTCAAACCCGAACCATCCGGGGGAAAATTGAGGAACAGGGGATGGCTATTGCAAAGAATCTTGCTGCCATATCCATCGAGCATCTGATCACTTATAACTATGTTGCCCTGGAAAAACTGGTCAACCAGGCTGTCAAAAACCCAGAGATCCTTTATGTGATCATCCATGACAAAGAAGGAAGGGTGGCTGGTTACAGCAAAAGGCCTGATCTCCAGAACAAGGTGTTGTCAGACAAAGTCAGCCTTACTGCTGTTGAAGTAAAAGAACCTTTGATTTCAGTCCATTCTCCTGAATCAGGAGGCATCCCTGTCATGGATGTGGCCGTACCTGTATACCTTCCCGGTTCCCGGGACCGGTGGGGAACCATACGGGTCTGCTTATCCCTTGAACTGATGCGCCAGCAGATCCGCCAGACCCTTTGGACCATTCTTATTCTGGGATCTGTGGCTCTTGCCATCGGCACCCTGATCTCCAACTGGGCTGCCCAGCGGGTCACACGGCCTCTGGAAACATTGGTTAAAGCCACCATTGAAGCAGCCCGGGGGAATTTAAAACAAAAAATTTCCATTCACACCCGGGATGAAGTGGAGATTCTGGCATCCAATTTTTCCTTTATGATCCGTGAAATCCTTGCTCAAAAACAGCAATTGGAAAACCACCTCAAAGAAATCAAACGGTTGCAGCAATATGCCGAGAAAATACTGGACACAATGAGTGACGGCCTTTTGGCCGTTGATATGAATAAAATTGTTACGGCTGTCAACCCTGCAGCCCTTGCCATCCTGGGCATCCCTCCGGGCCATACCGTAAAAGGCCGCTCTGTCTTGGAATTTTTTGATAAAAACACACAGTTTTCTGCCTATATACTGCAATCCCTTGAAAACCCTTCAGGGCCAAACCAGCGTGAGATTCATCTGCAACAAGGAGAAGATACAAGGGTACTCCTGGCAGGTTCAGGTGTTC
Source organism: Desulfobacula sp. (assembly GCF_014237455.1). Classification (GTDB taxonomy): domain Bacteria; phylum Desulfobacterota; class Desulfobacteria; order Desulfobacterales; family Desulfobacteraceae; genus Desulfobacula. The sequence goes on from NZ_JABZFL010000034.1 coordinate 12,249, forward strand.
TTGAATCGGATGAAAAAAACTCCAGGCAGCTCATATTCAACCTTAATGATATTACTGCCCTCAAAAGACTTGAGGCACAGATCCGCCAGACACAGCGGCTTGCGGATCTGGGAACCATGGCTGCCGGCATGGCCCATGAAATTCGAAATCCCCTTTCTGCCATCAAAACCTATGTGGCATTGTTGCCGGGAAAAATTGAAAAACCAGATTTCCTGGAAAAGTTTCAAAGGACTGTTCCCAGGGAGATCAACCGGCTCAACACCCTCACTGAAGAACTCTTAGAGTTATCAAGGCCGCCAAAATACAATTTCAGGCTGACAGATATCCGGAAGTTGTTAACCCTGAGCATTGAATTGCTGGAAACGGATTTTAAGGCCAGTGGTATTGACTGCCAATGGGATATTCCAAATGAACTGCCCAAGGTCATGGCAGATGCAGACCAGCTTGAAAAAGTATTTATAAACCTCATGCAGAATGGGGCCCAGGCAATGCCCAATGGCGGGGTGATCTCCATTCATGTATCCTGTAAAAACACTTGGGTGGTCATAGATTTCAGGGACACAGGCCATGGATTTTCAGCTGAACTGGCCCAGAATATTTTTAATCCGTTTTTTACCACCAAGGCCAAAGGGACCGGGCTGGGGCTTGCCATCACTCATAAGGTGATCTCGGAACACGGGGGGCAGATAGAAGCAAAAAGCAAAAAAGGCGAGGGCTGCTGTTTTTCAGTTAGTCTGCCAGGAAAACAGGCTTAGGAAACATTTTTGTCCCGGGTAAGATTCAACGCTTTCATTTTCTGAATAAGGGTGTTCCTGTGAATTCCAAGAAGATTTGCAGCCCGGGTCTGATTCCACCGACAGTTCTGAAGGGCCCGCAGGATGTAGAGACGTTCAAAGGACTGGCGAGCCTGGATCAATCCCTTGTTTTCTCCAGCACCTTTTTGCCCCCCTTTTATGGATTCCCTGTGGAACAAAAGATCAAAGGGAAGGTCTTTTTCATCAATGAATTGATTTTCTGATCCCAGCACCACCATCCGTTCGATAAAATTTTCCAGCTCACGGATATTTCCAGGCCAGGGATAGGCCTCCAGCACGGCAAGGGCAGCCTGGGTAAAGCCTTTTATGCTTTTATTCATCTGACGGTTGAACCTGTCCAGAAAAAAATCTGCCAGAAGCGGAACATCGCCTTCGCGGCTGCGAAGGGGCGGCAGCAATACCGGAACTACATTAAGCCTGAAATAAAGATCATCCCTGAATAAGCCTTCTTTCACCATCTCCTCCAAGCTGATATTTGTGGCGGCAACAATTCGGACATCCACTTTAATGGTGCGATGGCTGCCCACCCGTGTGAATTCCCTTTCCTGGATAAACCTTAAAAGCTTTGCCTGGAACTCAGGTTTCAGGCAGGAAACTTCATCCAGAAAAATGGTGCCCTGGTGGGCAAATTCAAATTTACCTATCGTCTGCTTATAGGCGCCGGTAAAGGCTCCCTTCTCATGGCCGAATAATTCTGCTTCCATAAGTTCTGCCGGTATGGCTGCACAATTAATAACAACAAAGGGCTTATCTGTGCGCAGACTTGCATTGTGAACTGCCCGGGCGACTAATTCTTTTCCGGTTCCACTCTCTCCTGTAATCAGGACATTGCTCGATGTTTCAGCAACTTTTGCAACCCGATCAAACACAGCAGCCATATTTTTTGAGTTGCTGACAATTTCGGTCTGCCAGGACACCGAAACTGCCTGGGACCTATGAAAATTGACCTCTTTGATGAGATTTCGTTTTAACAATACCTTTTCCAGACGGTTCAATATAATTTCATGGTCAAATGGTTTTGTAATATAGTCATAGGCCCCGTGTTTAATGGAATCCGTGGCTTCCTGGGCACGGTCAATGGCAGAGACCATGATGATATCCAGATTCTTGTCATGGGCCTTGATCCGTCTCAAAGCTTCAATTCCATTCATTTCAGGCATTACAATGTCCAGGAAAACAAGGTCAAACACCTGGTTTTTAATCTCTTCAACGGCCTTGAACCCGCTGTCAACACAGACAACATCATAATTATCCTCAAGGATCACCCTTAGGGCATCCCTTATGGCTTCATCATCATCTACCACCAGAATCCGTGCGTGTGTTGAAATAATATTATTCCCCGCCAAAAATGTAATATCCTTTCTTTTTATCCATTCATATCCAAAAGCCTGCCTTCACATCACCACGAATACTACAGATTCTTTTTTTTTACCATAGTTTCAAATGAATTTTCGAAACGATTCTTTTTGTAATGTCATGCAAATGTTGTATAACAGATAAAAACATAATTTTAAAAAAAGGATTTCCCATGAATTTAGACATTTTTAAAACCATGACTAAAAAAGAACTCCAGACCTACATTGAATTTCTTTTATGGAACTACAGGGTCATGGATGCATTCTGGTTTATCAGGATCGCTGAAAAATTTGATCAGCCAACGGCAGAAAAGATCAATGAACAGGTCTGGGACCGTGTAGCAGGGGATGCTGCCAAAGATCTTAAGAAAAAATTTAATATCCCTGAAAAGGGACTTGCAGGGTTTGTTAAGGCATTAAAATTATTCCCCTGGTGTATCCTTGTGGGCTACAATTTTGAGGAAAAAAAAGATGAGGTGATCATTACAGTGCCTTCGTGCCCCACCCAGCAAGCCCGTCTCAAACGCGGCCAGGGAGAATATGTCTGCAAATACATGCACATGAAGGAATTTGAAAGCTTTGTAAAAGTGATTGATGAGCGCATCAACGTGGAATGTGTGTTTGCGCCGCCGGACCCTCACCCGGATGATATGTTCTGCAAATGGCGGTTCACGTTAAACGGTTAAGACAGATCCCCTTTTCTGATCTTGCCAAGGGAAGTACGGGGAAATTGTGATTTAAAGGTTACCTTTTTAGGCCATTTGTATTTTGCAAGCTTGCCCTGACACATGGCAATGACATCCGCCTGAGTCAGGGATGCACCAGATGACACGATAACAAAGGCATGCCCTGTTTCTCCCCATGTCTCATCAGCCATTCCTATGACAGCCACATCCTCAATATCCGGATGGAGTTTGAGAATTTTTTCTACTTCTGCCGGATAAACGTTTTCCCCGCCTGAAATATACATATCCCCTGCTCTTCCCTTCAGGTAGAAAAATCCATCCTCATCCATACGGGCCAAATCTCCTGTCCGAAGAAACCCGTTTTTAATAGTCTCTTCTGTTTTTACGGGGTCCTGCCAATACTCTTTCATCATGATAGATCCCCGAACAACAATCTCGCCTGTTTCACCCGGTTTTGCCGCTCTTCCCCGTTCATCCAGGATGGAGACCTCGGCATGGAAAACAGGCCGTCCCACAGTTCCCGGCTTTTTCAAGGGGTCATCTTCAGACGCCCACAACAGGATTGAGGTTTCTGTCTGACCCATGATCTGACGGAAGGCAAGGCCGGCTTCAGCACATTTTTTGATCAGGTCCTGATTCAGTTTTTCCCCGCCTCCGGCGCAGACCCGCAGGGAGGAAATATCACTTCGCTTTTCCGGATCAACTTTTAATAATTCCCTGTATACCGTAGGAACTCCTAGAAATTTGGTCACCCGATATTTTTCAATATCCCTGTAAATCGTAATAGGATCGAATTTCCTGTGAAGGACAATGGTTGCCCCTTTATAAAAAATCGGGGCTGCCTGGATAAACAGGCCGCCCGAATGAAACAAAGGCAAAAAAATCAGCATGATATCACTGAAATGAAGCTTGAAAAAAATATCGGCATTCAGGCAGTTAAAAAACGTCTTTCGGTGGGACAGAACCGCTCCCTTTGGCTTCCCGGTTGTACCGGATGTATACATGATCACCTGGGGTTCTTCAGGATCAGCAGGCCCAAGAGACCTTGTCAGAAAGGCCCGCTTTCCATCAAAATTTTTTGTTTCTTCAACAAAATCAAACATCCTGCCGTTAAACTGAGCCTCTCCCACAACCGCCACCATCATGGGAGGCAGATAGCTTTCCAGCTCAAGTGCATTCACTGCATCGGCAAATGCGTCTCCATGGACAAAAAGCCTTGGGCGGCAGTTTTTAATAAAATAATCCAGTTCAACCGATGTAATACGAAAATTTATAGGAACAAAAATAGCTCCAAGCCTGGCACATGCAAGAAACAAATCGAGAAACTCGGGACAGTTATTAAGCATCGCGGCCACACGGTCACCCTTTTCAATCCCTATGGACTGAAGCCAGCAGCTTGTCCGGTCCGCCCGCCTGCAAAGCACTTGATAAGAGATGGTCTGTTCTTCAAACAGGATCGCCGCCTTGTCCGGTGTCAGCTCAGCCCAGCGCTGCACCCACCAGGCAATATTCATGGATTTAATCATTTTTATTTCAGCCCGATATTATCAAAAAACTGTTTGCGTTTCATCCGGTATAAATCCTTATCCTCTTTAACCAGATAAAAAAACCGATTGTTATCATCATCAAAACACTCAAACAGACCGGTATAATCTTCCTTGTCTGTTACATCACAGATACGGGACACATCATCATTGAATTTTTGGCAGACCATTGCCCAGTCTTCCTCTTTGGCATCTTTTTTAATGGTGGTTTTTTTTGACGCCTCTTTAAATTCCGCCTGGATGGATTTCATACTTTCTCCCCCAAACCCTATAATATTTGAATAAAAATTAAACTTATCGGAATGATCTTAACAAATGACGGCAGATGATGTAAAACAAATTTAAAAAACACAGAAAAACCAAGGATACAAACATGAAAATCGGTCGTAATGACTCATGCCCGTGCGGCAGTGGAAAAAAATATAAAAAATGCTGTTTGAATAAAAGCAATATCATACCCGCCATTGACCTGGCTTACAGACGCATCTCCAAGGCCTATGAAGAACTTGAACCTAAACTTGAAAAATATATGCTCAAACATTTTAACAGCGAGATCATAGAAGATGCATTGCATGAGTTTTTCTGCTGGCCGGATGAAGAGGATGAATATTTTACCGATGACGCCATGGATTCTCTTCAGGATCTTTACCGGCCATGGATTCTCTATAACTGGGATTGCAAACCGGACCTTGATGAAGCCTGGGCTGAAGAAGAGAGTGAAATCACCATTGCTGAAGCCTATATGAAGGAAAACATCAAAAAAATCAGTAATCTGGAAAAAAAACTTGTCAAAGGCATCAGCCGAAAGCCTTATTGCTTCTGGGATGTCATGGGAGTTAAACCCGGTCAATCCATTGACCTTAAGAATATTATGACCGGGAAGACCGTCACGGTTCAGGAGCATATGGGTTCAGGATACCTTAACCCTAAAAATATTGTTTTTGCCAGAGCAGTTGTCATAGATAATATCGACATGCTCATCGGCATGGGCCGGGCTATCATTCCGACCGGACTGAAACCGGCGTTGATCGAACTTCGGAAAGATATTAAAGAAGGCCGACTTCTGATAACTGATGAAGACCTGCTGGAATGGGATATGGACCTGCGGGAAGCCTATCTCGATATTGACCATCATTTGCACAACCCTCCAAAAATGCAGAACATCGACGGAGAGCTGCTGGAATTTCATAAACTTGTTTTTGAGATAAAAGACCCTGACTCCGCATTTGAAAAACTGGCCTCCCTGTGTACTGTTGAATCCCCCGAGACTATCCGGAAAACAGCCGAATCAGACAAAAAAGGACGAATCAGCAAGGTAAATTTTTCCTGGACAAAAAAAGGGAATAAAAAAATTCAACACTATGATAACACCATCTTAGGCGAAGTGCGTATCGACCATAAAAAAATGATAATACAAATCAACTCTGCACAGCGGGCTGAGCGCATATGCAAAGAGATTAAAACCCGGATGGGCAGTGATGCCAAGTTTAAAGTTGATGTCATTGAAGACATGGATCCGATCATGAATCATCCAGACGAAGATTCCTTTGACCATAAAAAATTTGAGGGGGAACATGATGCCCTGATGAAAAACCCTGAAATACAGCAGCAGTTAAAACAAATGCTCTCCAAGCACTGGGATAACTGGGTGGATATGAAAATTCCTGCCCTTGGAAATATAACCCCGAGGACAGCCGTAAAAACGGCAGACGGACGAGAGGCTGTAGAAGCGTTGCTATATGATATTGAGACCGGAAAAACCCCTGATCCGGTTTTAAATGAGCTGCACCGAAAAGGTGTTCAAAAAGTCAAAAAAGAGCTAGGCCTGGATTAAATGGAATTTTATCATAATTGCATTTTCCCAAAGCTGACCCACTGGGTTTGTTCCCGGAAAGATTTCATATATCAGCGTAAAAAGGTGGTCCCGCAAGCCTTTGGAAGAGTCCTGGAAATCGGGATCGGGTCAGGACTGAATTTGCCATTTTATAACCCGGAAAAAATCGACTTTGTATGGGGGTTGGATCCTTCAAAACAATTGCGGGAAATTGCAGAAAAAAATGCGGAGAAGGTTCCATTCAACGTCGAATTCATAACTTTGTCCGCCGAAGAGATTCCGCTTAAAAAAAATTCAGCAGATACTGTATTGGTTACTTATACCCTTTGCTCGATCCCTGATGTGGTGAAAGCTTTAAAAGAAATGAACCGGGTTTTGAAACCAGGGGGTGAATTGATTTTTTATGAACATGGGAAGGCACCGGATAATCATATTAGCAAATGGCAAAACAGAATGAATCCCCTCTGGAAATTAGTCAGCGACGGGTGTAATCTGAACAGACCCATACCCCGCCTTATCGAAAAAGGTGGTTTTAAAATCAGACATCTTGATATGAAGTATACGAGCAGTCTGAAACCGTTAAGTTTTAATTACTGGGGTACTGCTGTCCATGGATAACGTCTCTCCCTGTCCAAGGCAAAAACTTTCTTAAAACAATCTGCAATCCGCATGAACTGATCAGGCAGCAATCTCTCGAGCAAATTCAATCGCCTGCTGTTGAACCAAATCATTGAGCTTGTCAGGGGTTGTGCACGAACCAATATAAAGCTCACCGGCATTGATGGCCCTGTGGGGGTTCTGCATACGCCTGAAAGCTGTAAACACGCCTTCTGCATTGTCTTCGTAGGGTCCGGCACCCGTCACCAAAAGGGCCTGCCGCTGTCCGGCCACAAGGGATGCATGACCCGGCTGGTGATAGTTTGTGTACAGGCTGTAAGTCCTGTCAATCACTGCCTTGATCTGTGCGGTAAAGCCCCAGAAATACAATGGAGAGGTAAAAATAACCAGTTGTGAACTGACCATTTTCCCCAGGATTTCAGGTACATCGTCTTTTTGAATACACCCTATTGTATCGGGTTTTTCCTTGCACTTGGCGCATCCCATACATCCGTGAAGATTTTGAGAATTCAAGTAGATCGTCTCAACTTCATGACCCAGGGAAACCAGTTCTTCTTCAACCCAGCCAATTACCCTGGCCGTATTACCTTTTTTTCTGGCACTGCCCTGCAATATCGTTATTTTCATTGTATCTCCTTTTATTCAATTCATTTTTCAACTTAAGATTTTATACTCTCTTTTACCGGGGGCATCAATATTATTCTGTTTTTCATATCTTTGTGCCGGCCCCTGCGCCGGTTGCCGATTCCCTTTCAAGAGTTAATCCAGGGCTTTCTGGATGATGATTACACCTGAAAGGGAGAGCACCATTCCCAGAATAAACACTGGTCCCAGGTCCTGATGACCCGGAAGAAATCCCGCTGCCGCCGTTACTGCTGCAAGAAGGGTGGTTGCCGGAGGTTGAGCATTGGTTGTAATCGCTACCTGAACCGGTGTGAGATGCTGTAAAAGGATATTCCACAATATCATCATCACAGAACTTGTGATCACAATCATATATCCGAGCCCAAACCATCCGGCTGTTGAAACCGCGGAAAAATCAAAAGCCATCAGTGGTCCGACTGCTATGGGAAGCATAATGAGAACACCTAAAATCAAGCTCCAGGCTGTGACGGTCAACGCATTCTTCTTCCTGCATATGTCACTGGCCAGAACCGTATACAGAACCCAACAGAAAACAGCGGCGATCAACCAGAGATCACCGGTTCTCATTTCACTGATTTGAGCCCCGGATGCCCAAGGCCTTAAAACGATCACCACCCCTGAAAATGCAATAAAAACGCCTGCAAATTTCCGGAGAGAAGGCATTGTACCGATCCGAATACTTGAAACCAGAAGTACACCAAGGGGAGTCATAGCATAGAGAAGGGCGGAATGCCCCGGAACGGTAAGTTCAAGACCTTTTAAAAAACAATATTGATTCAACGGGACCAGCAACACGCCCAGCCCCAGAAGCCCAAACCATTCCCTTAAGGTGAAATCAGGTTTGGGGATTTTCCATCCGGTAAACATAAGAAAAATCACAGCAGATCCCAGGCCCCGGGAAACGGTTAAGACCATGGGATTTGCAAAGCTGACAGTTGCAGCCTTGCTGAAAATAAATGTGCCGGCTGCACCAAGCACATGAAGCGTCATAAACAGATACAGATAGTTTTTAGACATAACAGATGTTTGCTTCAATGATCCTTCCTTTATATATTAAGCCTGTAATTTAAAGGAATATTTCATTTTTTGAAACACAATTCTTATCTTTTTTTCCTGTGTTCCTTTTTTTTTCAAATCTGTATCTTTTTTCAGACAGCAAGGGCATATTAGACTATATTCAAAAAGGAGAAAATAAAATATGTCAGATATGCTCAAAAAACAGTCTGTTCTTGCTGGCTATCTTTGTGCCATTGGCGCCACAGCCTTATGGTCAGGGAACTTCATTGTCGCAAGAGGGCTCAGTGACAATATCCCCCCTGTCAGCCTTGCTTTCTGCAGATGGATGGTAGCGGTGATTGTTTTCACACCCTTTGCCGTCAAAAATCTTCTTCAAGAATGGCCGATCATAAAAAAACATATCACATACTTTTCAATCACATCCTTTCTGGGTATTACAACCTTCAATACCCTTATTTATTTTGCAGGCCAGACAACAACGGCCATGAATCTCTCGCTGATTTCCATCACATTTCCCATCTTTATTATCCTGTTTTCCAGATTTCTCTACAAAGAAATTTTAACCGTCAAAAAAGGGGTGGGCATCACAATCGTTTTAATCGGTGTTCTGTTTCTGATCACAAAAGGAAAATTCTCCACCCTCTTAAGTATTTCTTTCACTATTGGTGATGTCTGGATGTTAACAGCGGCCATCATATTTGCTGTTTACAGTCTTTTTTTAAAAAATAAGCCAAAAGGGTTAAGTATTAAAGCATTGCAGCTTTCCACTTTTATCTTAGGATTGCTTTTTCTATTTCCATTTTTCTTATGGGAACTCACCACGGTCCATCAATCCTTTTTAAATCAAACCACCATCCCGGCAATCCTTTATGTCGGCATCTTTGCATCGCTGTGTGCCTTTGTACTGTGGAATAAATCCATTGTCATACTCGGGCCCTCCAAGGCAGGCATGGTATATTATACCCTTCCCCTCTTCACTGGTTTTTCAGGGTATCTTTTTTTGCATGAGAGCATCGGCATGGTTCATTTTTACAGCATGATACTTATTTTTTCCGGTATTATCGCCACGAATCATGAATCCAAATGAAACCCAATAATGCTGCTTTAGATTTTAAAGGGGTGCTGCTGCTTATACTTCTTTGTGCAAGCTGGGGGTTTAACCAGGTGGCCATTAAGGTTGCAATTGAGGGTATCTCTCCGGTTCTCCAGGCCGGTATCCGGTCAATCGGTGCAACCATATTAGTGCTGATATGGATGAACGTACGCCGTATTCCTGTCCTGGCAAAAGACAATACCCTTTGGTGGGGAATCGCTGTCGGCCTTCTCTTTTCAATAGAATTTATTCTGATCTACCGGGGCCTTAATTTCACTAATGCATCACGGGCAGTCATTTTTCTGAACACGTCACCATTTGCTGTCGCCTTAGGTGCCCAGCTCTTCATTCCCGGAGAAAAACTCAACAAAATCCAGGTATCCGGTCTTTGCCTGGCCTTTATCGGTATAATTATCGCATTTAATGAATCCTTAAACCTTCCCACCAGACAGATGCTCATCGGGGATATCATGCTGACCGGTGCGGCAGTCATCTGGGGTGCAACAACCGTCGTAATAAAAGCAGGTCCCCTTGCATCTATTGCGCCGAGCAAAACACTTTTATACCAGCTTGGTATTTCTGCAATGGTTCTTCCTGCCGTCTCCCCGGCATTTGGAGAGCCGGGTATCACAAACATGACCCCTTTAGTTATCACCAGTCTTTTTTACCAAATTGTCTGGATCGCTTTTATCACCTATATTGCCTGGTTCTGGCTGATCAGCAATTATGCTGTATCAAGACTGGCATCATTCACTTTTTTAACACCTTTTTTTGGGGTAATTGCCGGGGCCGTATTCCTCAACGAACAGATAACCCTATACCTTATATGTGCTCTTGTTCTGGTAGGGACAGGGATATATCTTGTAAACCGACATTAAAATTAAGGATCTCTTTTTGCTTTAATCTTCAGATTATTATGATTCAGAATGGCAACGATGCCATCTCATTTAAACAATTTCTTCTTGACAACAGAAGAGTATGGCTCTAAAGAAATAAAGGAAGCTATTAATGTCAGATGAATACAAGCAAATGTCAAACAAAAATAATCATAAAGGAAAGTCATGGCACGAAGTGAAATCAAAATGATAGAAGATTTTATTTTTGAGACTGAACTTGCAGTAAGGCTTACAGATATAAGCTATGGTAATCATGTTGGAGATGATGCTTTTGTTTCCCTTATTCATGAAGCCAGGGTAAGGTTTCTGGAAAAATTCGGTTTTCCAAAACCAGATATTTCTGGAAAAGCGTTAGTTATTTCAGACCTTGCTGTTTCATATAAATCGCAATCGGTTTATGGCGATAAATTAAAATTTGAAATGGGCGCAGGTAATTTTACCAAATATGGGTGTGATATATTTTACCGGGTAACAAATACAGAAACCGGCAACTTAGTAATACTTGCAAAAACCGGGATTGTTTTCTTTGACTTTGCCCAAAATAAGATTACGACTCCCCCTGAGGCATTTTCATTTCAATTTGCGCCTGCCTGATTAGATTCAAAATCCTTCCTAATCCGTCCAGTTTTGTTTCCATTCATACTTAAAATCGCCAGAAGAACGATGGCTCCAGACAGCAGACGTATAATGGTAAAGCTGGATGCATCAATGGCTCTCTCACCCAACGCCAGTCGACACAGCACTGAATTTGCAGCAAACGCAATTAGTGCTAAGCCAGTAAAGATAATAGTTTTGACTAAGTAATCAGTGGATTTGTTGATCAATCTCGACTCCATATAAAGCATCATAAGTTGGTTATACAGTTTTGGATCATTGAAGTGGACCCTACGATGGACCCCATTGTTTGGACAGCCTGCTAAGAAAGTTAGGCTATCATTTCGTTGATCATATACCACATTTTTGCACCACTTGAGCAAAAAATTTTTAAGCGTGAGCTCACCTGAAGGCTCCCACATTCTCCCGATATCTATTCCTTTCAACGTACCAATATATAGATCACAATTTGGCAGATTTCAGAAAAATATTTCTCAAGATTTGAACTGCTGGGAAGTGTATCTCCAATAAAGATTAAGGTGATCTTGATTAATTTGAATTTACCCTTTCTTATATATTTGAATTAATTTATGAAAATTTATTTACTTTGCATCACAATATACTGTACGGTGATTATTATTGAAATCTACCAGAATATAAAAATCATTCTGTTGTTGTTACGATTTGGGGAGTGTGCGGAACATGGCAAGTATTCCACACCAAGGATCAAATTCATTCCGATATTGAAAGAGAATTTTTATGTTTGAAAATCTATCCTATGAAAATTAGGTATTCATTCACGGGGTTGTCAAGTGATTATAAGTGGCTGAAATTATAAACAATAATAATTTATTTTGATACTGCATTAGTGATTAACATTTTAAATCGGGTCGGATATTCTATTTTGCATTGTTAATTATGGGATTAGCCTGTTTCTGTATAACATATCATCATAGGATGTTACTCAGAAAAAAACTGGTAAGCTTATTGTTATATTTTCGTCGGCAAGGTGGGACTACGAAAAAACAAAAAGGGAGATGGCAATGGTTCATAACGGCTTTCTAACTCGCAGGGATTTCTTAAGACAGAGCGGGGTATCTGCTTTTGGATTTGCTGTCATTATGCAATCCAGTGGGCTATTAACCGGTTGTGGAACCATGCCAGTTGATGTGGTTAAAGACTTGAAATCTGTTCACTATCCCAGGCTTTCGGGACAAAAAATACAATCCCCAGACCATTATGGGCAACACGGGTGCATGGTAGGGTATTACTATGGCCAAAAACTTGTTGGTAGACCTATCAAAATTTTTCCTGAGGTGATTGAGCGTTATATTCGGATCATAGGAAAGCCACCTTCTGTAATTTATCAACCAAACCCCTTTTACAGAAATCAACCCAACGTGGAATTTGCAAAGGATCAAGCAATCACGGCTGCAGAACATGGCGTAATTCCTTCCCTTATCCTTGACGTAAGAATGCTTTACGAAGCACGCCGGAGTCATCTCCTCGAGGATATTATTCGCGGGAAAGCCGATGCCCGTCTAAGGAGATATGCAAAAGAGAGCGTCAAATTTGGCAAACAATACGGAGGCTTTTTTTTCAGAACACTGATTGAAGCCAATGGGGGGACTTATCCCTGGCGGGGTCAGCCGGAAAAAGTCAAAGAAGCCTGGCGGCACATGTGGGAGTTATTCGAAGTGGAGGGAGCCAATGAATATGTAACCTGGGTATGGGATCAATTCTATCAGGGCTGGTATATTTCGAATAGCAATATTGTCAAATGGTCCAGCTGGCCAGATGATTACTATCCGGGTAACCGTTATGTTGACTGGATAGGAATGAACGTCTGGAATTTTGGCGACTCGCAATCATATAGCCACTGGGAGTCTATTGATGAAGCTCTTGGTTTCGGGTATTCGAACGTTCGAAAGAACCATCCTGACAAGCCTGTGATGCTCGCTGAATTTGGATGCCACGAACAGGCGGGTAAAGCAAAGTGGGTAAAGGATACCTTTAAACAGGTAAAGGAGAAATACAAAGGGATTAAACTTATAGGCTGGATCGACTTTCCATGGTACATGCCGGAAAAAAATTCTCCTACCAAAAATATTGTTAATTCATCTATAGATTCTTCCGAAGCATCTTTACGTGCTTTTGTAAAGGGAGTAGCAGATCCTTATTACTTGGGAAAGGTTCCCTATCGAACTTTTTAATATAACCACACACAAACTGGAAAGTGGTCTTGGGGATGGGTCAAGAGATTATTGTATGATTTCTCATAGATAAAGGTGCATGGTTACAGAGGTGTGCATTCTACCCATCTTCCTTTTGAGACAATAAAAAGTGGTAAAAGCGACACCAAAAACCGATATTCAATATATACTCCTTGTATATATTTCTTGACAAAAAGCATTTACTTATCCATTGAATCAGCTTAGAATTTTAATTTATGGCATTTGATCTGCTCTCAGTGTTAAGAAGGAGGTCTTTATGGTCCCTCAAAACAATACCTTAATAAAGTATTTATTGACAATTTTATTATGTTCTATTGTTGGAGGATGCACTTCATTAGGTCCAACGAAACCTAATGAACCATTCCATGGCCCTTATACTGATTTATTTAAAGAAATTATAGAAAGTAATGCTTTGCTCGCAAAAGAAATAGGAAAATTACCAGATATTCAAGATGGAATTTCATCTGATGAAATGATTGCGTTGAAAAGATTGGATAGGATATATAATGAAAATCCAATACATTTTGATGAATATTTTGATATAATGTACCAGATCGGTTTACCGGAAGTTAGAAAGTATTGTACGCCATTGCAGGCCCTTTTTTGGCTTTTACAAAAAAATCCTGAGTTAGCCTACCGACGTATCAAAGAAAAAGAAATCAACTGGTTGTTATCGTCGGCATGGTTTTCTTATTATGACAAATCAAGGTGGGGGAATCCACAAGATGTCATGGATCGTTTAAACGCTCCAATTGTGTTTGAACTTTGGCTCAGGAGAAATTTTAAATATAATTGGAAAAAATTACCTGTAAGAAATCCTATATCTGCTCTTCAAACGGCGAAACAAACACTCAAAATAAAGAAGGGTATATGTACTGATGCAGCGTACCTCGCTTATATATGCCTTGGTAAAGCTGGTTACGAGACAATCCCTTTGCGGGCGTATTTTCACAAAGAGTCGAGTAAAAGCCCATTAGGGTATGTCGTGGGCCACACCATTTGTGTGATAAAAAAAGGGAATGAATTTTACATGGCAGGCGATTCAAATGCAATGGAAGCAATGGAAACGACAAAACGTCCATTTAGAAATCTAAAAGAAATAGCAGAATATATGGCAGAGTTCCAAGGGTGCCATTTACAAGGTTACACTACCGGTTTTGATGCATTTTACCGTTTGAGATTTTAGTTGGTTTTATGATGAACTTATTGATCCTACCCCAATAAACTGGAGACCGAGTTAAGCCACATTTTTCAGGTTATACCATTCCTGCTCACAGTGAGCAGGCGCTTTCCAGCCATTGGCCGAATGTTTCCTTCTTTGATTATAATAAACCTCAATATATTTAAAGAGAATTCTTTCAGTCTCTTCAAAACTATTAAAACGAATATGGTAGACCAACTGTGTTTTTAATGTATGAAAAAATGATTCTGCAACAGCGTTATCCCAGCAATTTCCCTTACGGCTCATGCTTTGAATAAAACCATGTTTCTTAAGTGCTTTTTTAAAATCTTGACTGGCGTATTGCACACCACGATCACTGTGGATCATCAATCCCTTCCCAGGCCTGCGGCGCATGATAGCTTTTTTCAATGCCAGAATAACCGAGTGCCTTTCAAGGGAACCGCTTAAATCCCAGCCTACAACACATCTGGAAAACAGATCTATAAAAATAGTCAAATAGTACCATTGCCTGCCAATCTTTAAATATGTAATATCGGTTACCCATACTGTGTTCGGTGCTTCAACATCAAATTCCCTGTTCAACAGGTTAGGGGCCACTGGCTCATTATGTTTGGAATCAGTGGTGACAACAAATTTCTTTAATCTTTTACATTTCAGATTCATGTCGCGCATCAGACGAGCAACTCTATTTTGACCAACATTATAAAATTCGGGGTCATCATGGAGGTCTGCTGTGATCAGTGGGCTGCCAGCCATACCATTATGCTCTGAAAACAATTCAAAAATACGTTTTTTTAAATGCTCGTTTCTCATAGCCCGTGCTGATGGTGCCCTGTTTTGCCAATGATAGAAACCGCTCATAGATAGTTTCAATACCTGGCACATCTTCTTCATCGTAAATTTAGAGCGGTGAGCTTTAATAAATTGATATCTCATTTCGATGTCCTGCTGAAGATGGCCATGGCTTTTTTTAATATGTCTCTCTCCATTTCAGTATCCCGAAGCTTTTTTCCAAGCTCCCGAATTCGTTTCTGATTTGGGGTCAATGCCTCAACACCATTGCCGGGGAATACATATTGCCCGCTTGCCCGGTGGTACTCACGTCGCCAGCGATATAGGAGATCTTTGCCAATACCTAAATTTTCTGCCACCCCAGTAACAGATCGCCCAGGTTCAGAGCATAATAGAACTGCATTCCTTTTGAAATCCTGATCAAATTTTCTTCTGGATTTCGAACTCATGTTTTGTCCTCCTTAATTTTCATTATAGAGGCTTAACTGAGTGTCTACAATACCGGGGGAGGATCAAAAAAACATTCGCCAGACTTTTGTTTTAAAAACCATTCATATTAATTTTTGTTCATACCTGTTCAAATTTTTCAAGAGCTTTTGTCCAGATATATTTATATCTTTGCCCTATTCAAGACGTATGTAACAAATATTTTTTAACCTTGGAGGAAATGTCGATTAATAAAGCCAAGCCATGTATTAAAAAATACTGCTATTTTAATGGTTTAGATAGGTTTTTAAAAATCGACTCTACCTGTTCCACATCAATGATTTCCGGTCGCTTCAATGGGTTCTATTGCCGATAAATTTTCTTTTATTCATAGATGGTGTGAAGCTTCGGATCAAAGGCTTCTCGTATGCCTTCACCGATAAAGGTGACCGTCATAAGGGTTGTTACAAGGGCAGCTACGACAGAAGAGACAATCCACCAGGCCTCCATGTTCTGCCAGCCCTGTGACAACAATTCCCCCCAGGAAGGTGTCGGGGCAGGCAGCCCGAACCCCAGATAATCAAGGGATGTTAAAGCGACAATCCCCCCTGAAATGGCAAAGGGGGCATAGGTCACGATTACGGAAATGGTGTTGGGGATAATGTGTTTGAATATGATCCTTGCATGGGATGCTCCAAGAGACCGCACTGCCAGAATATATTCCCTTTCTTTTTCTTTATAGGTCATGGTTCGCATGACCCAGGTAATGCCGATCCACCCGAAAAAGGCCATGATCAAAAGCAAAATCATGAAATTTGGAATCACAATGGAGGCAATGATAATGATCACATATAAAAACGGGACATTATTCCAGATTTCGATGATCCGCTGGAAGATTAAATCAAATTTCCCTCCGAAATATCCCATGGAACAGCCAATGGTAATCCCGACGCTATAGTTCATGATCAAAAGAACAAAAGAAAAAAGAATGGCGGTTCGAAACCCGTAGACAAGGCGCGCAAGAATATCTCTGCCCACATTGTCGGTTCCCAGAAAATGCTTTTCTTTAAATGAGGGGGGAAACGGCGGATACGAATTGAGTTTCAAATCATTCTCATAAGGGTTATAGGGAACCGGGGGCAGGATGACAAAATTGGATGACGTCTCAAACTTTTTTTTAAGATCCCTGTAATTGGTTTCATACTCATAGCCAAGATTAAAAACAGAGCCCGGGATCATAGTGGTATAGGTTGGAAAATAAAGAGTGCCGTTATAATAAACCAGCAATGCCCGCGAATTGATAAAGGCCTCGGCAAAAAAAGAAAAAAAGATCATTAAAGAAAGAATAACAAATGACCAGAATCCTCTTTTAATGGATCGAAACCGTTTGATCTTTTTTATGGTAACAGGATTTAAAGATATCATTTAAACCTCACCCTGGGATCGACAAGCGCAACACAGATGTCGGATAGAATATTACCAATCATGAACAAGAGGGATGAGATAACAAGGATACCCATCACCACCGGGTAATCCCTGTCAAGAATGGATTCATATCCCAAAAGCCCCATACCGTTGATATTGAATACTTTTTCAATCAAAAATGATCCCATTAAAAGGATGGAGATATTATTTCCAAAGCTGGTTGCCAGGGGAATCAGACTGTTTTGCATGGCATGATTCAGTACAGCTTTTTTAAAGGGAAGCCCTTTGGCAATGGCTGTTCTGACATAATCGGAAGACAGATTATCCATAAGGGTGTTTTTCATCAAAAGTGTCATCACGGTAAAAGAACCAATGACATAGGAAAACAGGGGTAAAATGGTATGCCAGGCAATATCCAGAATTTTTTCAAACAGATTCATCTCTTCAAACAATTCGGACACAAGCCCTCCCAAAGGGAACACATCATAATTGGATGCAAACAAAACCAGCATGAATACGCCTGCCACCCATCCGGGAATGGCATAACCCGTAAAAATAATGATGGATGTAATATTATCAAATCCGGTTTTATGCCGAATGGCCTTTGCAACGCCAAGGGGAATACAGACCCCGTAAATCATGATCAGGCTTAAGATGCCAAAATAAAGAGAGATGGGAATTCGGTCTCTTATCATATCCCAGACCGGATCATAATATCGTGTGGATTGACCCAGATCTCCTCTCAACACTTTGCCAAGCCAGATAAAATAGCTGGTTAATACAGGTTTATCAAACCCGTAGTATTCTTTTAATTTTTGGATTTGTTCGTGGGAAAGGGGTTGCTCGCTACCTGGGCCGGACATGGAAGATGAACCTGATCCGCCGTGGCCTGTCTGCATGGCCCTTGTATCGGTAATAATTCTTTCAATGGGGCCTCCGGGTACAAAACGAGTGATGGTAAAAACCATAATGGTAATACCGATGAATGTCGGTATCACCAGAAGCAATCGTCTTATGAAATATGCGGTCATGACATTGTTTTAAATACGGATTCAAGTGCCTTATCAAGGTTTTCAGGTTTTGTGCCGCCGGCCTGGGCCATATCGGGACGGCCACCACCGCCGCCGCCAACTATTTTAGCCGCTGCTTTTACAATATCGCCTGCTTTATATTCTTTTGTCAAATCCTCGGTCACAATAGAAATCAATAACGCTTTCCCACCGGATTGGGCGCCAAGAAGGACGACCCCGGATCCTATTTTTGTCTTGAATTTATCAGCCAGATCTCTTAACTGGGACGGATTTTCAATCTCCACCCGCCTTGAAATCACTTTGACACCGTTTATTTCCCTTATGGCATCATCAATATTTTCAACAGATTTTGACGCCATTTTTGCTTTCATGGATTCAAGTTCTTTTTCAAGAGTCTTCTTGTCTTTTAATACCACCTCAATCTTTGATACCACGTCCTCTTTTGCCCCTTTCAACCGATCTGCTACAGAATCAATCAGATGCTGATCCTTGTGAACGGTATCAAGTGCCGCCTGGCCGGTTACAGCTTCGATTCTTCGAACGCCGGAAGCAATCCCGCCTTCTGACAAAATTTTAAACAGTCCGATATCACCGGATGATTTTGTATGGGTTCCCCCGCAAAGCTCCCGGGAGAATGACCCTTGGGAAACCACCCTTACCACATCCCCGTATTTTTCTTCAAACAGGGCGGTAGCACCTGCTTTAACCGCCTCATCCATGTTCATCTCTTCTGTCTCAATTGAATGATTTTCACGAATCCTTAAGTTGACTTCATTCTCTATGGCCTGAATATCCTGGATAGAAATAGATGAAAAATGGGTAAAATCAAATCTTAATCTTGTGTCTGTTACAAGAGAACCGGCTTGTTTAATATGATCCCCCAGGACTTTTCTCAAGGCCGAATGAAGGATATGGGTGGCCGTATGGTTCACTGCTGTATTTTGTCTTTTCTGTGCATCTACCTTGAGTATAAATGTATCCCCTTTTTTAACCTCGCCTTTTTCAACCATACCTTTATGGATGGCAAGCCCGGTGGGATCTTTCACCGTGTCCGTAATCGTGATGACGCAAGTTTCATTTTCAAATCCGCCTGCATCTCCCGCCTGGCCGCCGGATTCTGCATAAAAGACTGTAGCGGCGGTTACAATTTCTATGATATCGCCCTGTTTAGCCGTTTCAATTTCCTTATCATCCTGGACAATGATGAGCACATCCGACTCTCCTTCAATAGTGTCATAGCCCTCAAAAGAAGTCTTTATCCCTTTTGAAGTCAGGGCTTTATAAGCAACACCCACGCCTGCAAATTTTTTAGTGGACTTTGACCTTGCTTTTTGTTCTGCCATGGCCTGGTCAAACCCTACCATGTCAAGATCAATATCCATCTCTTTGACGTGATCGACAATGATGTCCACTGGAAATCCATAGGTATCATAGAGCTTGAAAATCATATCCCCAGTAATTTCTCTTTTTGGTATGAACTCTTTACCGTCTTTCACAAAAATAGGCCCATCTCGATCCGGAAGGTCTTCAATTACGACTTCCAGAAGTTTCATCCCGGCATCCAGGGTTTCAAGAAATTTTTCCTCTTCATTCTTCACCACATTCAAAATAAATGCAGCAGAATCTTTCAACTCGGGATAAGCTTCATCCATAATTGCAAAAACCGTCTGTACCGTCTCATGCATAAAAGGTTTGACAAGCCCGATACTTCTTCCATACCGAATGGCCCGCCTCATGATGCGACGAAGCACGTACCCGCGTCCTTCATTGGAGGGCATCACTCCGTCACAAATCAGGAAAGCAGATGCCCTGGAATGATCGGCAATGACCTTCATGGCCACTTCAACCAGATCAGACTCATGCCGTTTTTTATTGGAAAGTTCCCCGACTTTTTCCATAATAGGCACAAAAAGGTCTGTGTCATAATTTGTGGGAACCCCCTGGAGAACCGAAATCACCCGTTCAAGACCCAGGCCCGTATCTATACTTGGTTTTGGCAATGGTGTCATATTGCCCTGTTCATCTTTTTCAAACTGCATGAACACAAGGTTCCATAATTCCAGCCACCGGTCACAGTCACACCCGACAGCACAGTCTTTGCTGTCACAGCCAAATTCTATGCCACGGTCAATATGAATTTCACTGCAGGGTCCGCAAGGCCCTGTGTCTCCCATAGACCAGAAGTTATCCTCTTCTCCAAGCCGCACAATTCTTTCCGGAGGAACACCCGCGACTTTCTGCCAAAGGTCAAAGGCCTCATCGTCATCAAGAAAAACAGACACCCAGAGTTTATCCTTGTCAAACCCATAGCCGTTTGTGAGAAGATCCCAACAAAAGTCAATGGCTTTTTCCTTAAAATAATTACCAAAGGAAAAATTGCCCAGCATTTCAAAAAAAGTATGATGCCTTGCCGTATACCCGACATTTTCAAGGTCATTATGTTTTCCGCCGGCCCTGACACATTTTTGAGAGGTTACCGCAGTTAAATAATCCCTTTTTTCATCTCCCGTGAAAACCCGTTTAAACTGCACCATTCCGGAATTCACAAACAAAAGGGTCGGATCATCCTGTGGTACAAGGGAAGACGATCTTACCTGCTGATGATTGTGTTTTTTAAAATACTCGATAAACATCTTTCTGGCATCATTGCCTGTCATATCACAACTCCTAATTCACTAAATCATTATGCCTTGGTTTCTTTATTATTATCATTGCTGCCAGGGACTGCGATCCCAAGCTTTTCACGGACTTGAACTTCAATTTTTTCAAATATGTCGGGGTTATCAATTAAAAAGAGTTTTACATTTTCTCTTCCCTGGCCGATTCTTTCACCTTCAAATGAATACCATGAGCCGCTCTTGTCCACAATTCCAAGCTCAGCTCCCATATCAAGCAGATCTCCTGTTCTTGAAATGCCTTCTCCATACATGAGATCGAATTCCACATTTTTAAACGGAGGCGCCAGTTTGTTTTTCACAACCTTTACCTTGGTGCGGTTCCCGATAATGTCCTGGCCTTCTTTGATCGGAGAGGCTCTTCTGATTTCAAGGCGCATAGATGAATAAAATTTCAAGGCATTACCGCCTGTAGTGGTCTCAGGGTTGCCATAGACCACACCGATTTTCATCCGGATCTGATTAATAAAGATGAGGGTGGTATTGGTCTTGCCAATGGTGCCTGCAAGCTTTCTTAAAGCCTGGGACATGAGTCGTGCCTGGAGTCCCATGTGGGAATCCCCCATGTCCCCTTCAATTTCAGCTCTTGGCACAAGGGCTGCCACAGAGTCTACAACCATAACATCAACGCCGCCGCTTCTGACCAGCATATCCGCAATTTCAAGGGCCTGCTCCCCTGTATCGGGCTGGGACACTAAAAGTTCATCACAATCCACTCCCAGGCGTTTGGCATACGCCACATCCAGAGCATGCTCGGCATCAATAAAAGCTGCAATCCCGCCATCCTTTTGTGCCTCGGCAACTGCATGGAGTGCCAGGGTTGTCTTTCCCGAAGATTCAGGACCGTATATTTCAATCACCCTGCCCCTTGGATATCCGCCTACCCCAAGAGCCTTATCCAGTGCCAGGGAGCCTGTTCGTATGACAGGAACGGCTTCAATTGCCCTGCCGCCCAGTTTCATGATAGATCCTTTGCCGAATTGGCGTTCGATCTGGCTCATTGCCGTTTTTATCGCTTTTTCTTTTTCCAAATTATTCTCCATCCCTTTTCTCCTAAAATATACCCGATAAATATAGAATTTTTAACACTATTGCAGATAAAACACCTGCCATAATATCATCCAGAACCACCCCTGCACCTCCTGGAAAATTATTTTCAAAATATTTCACCGGTCCAAGTTTTACAATGTCAAAAAACCGGAATATAAAAAACCCGGCCACAAGCGTATAGATATTAACGGAAACCAAAGACATCGTCACCACAAATCCTGCAATCTCATCAATAACAATACAGCCGGGATCTTTTTCCCCCAATATCTTTTCAGCCTGATCCGAAAAATAAATAGCTGCAAGGATTAAACCTGCAATATAAACCCCATAAAAAGATGAAGGAATAATTAAAAAAACAAGCACAAAAGGAATCGCTGCAATCGTTCCAAACGTACCGGGTGCAAACGGGATTTTACCGGAATAGCATCCTGTGGCAAAAAACATTATGACTTTCTGGTTTAAGGTCATTTTGAAGTTCTATATTCTGCATCAATCCTTGTCAAGAGGATTGGGTACGTGAATTGGCATCAGATAAAATTTGAGTGTAAACATCTTTTAACGGAATCTTTTTTTCCTTTGCCACTTTTTTTGCAACATCATACTCCGGAACAAACCGGAGACTATTGTCAGGATTGATTACTTTTTTTGCCTGCAATTTCCCATATACGGTTTCAACAAACGCTGTTTCCCTTAAAAGAAAGGATCGTTCACATTCATGATGCCTCACTCCGATGGATGTGGTCTGAGTGAGTATGATGTGAACAACATTGTCCAGATCCTCTTTGCGGCAGATGACCTCGATCTGGGTCCCGGGTCTGTTTTTCTTCATCTGAACCGGAACATAACAAACATCAAGCGCCTTATTTTCAAACAGGATTTCCATTAAAAATCCTGAAATTTCAGGGCTCATGTCATCCACGTTTGTTTTGACAACACAAATGGTCTCTTTGTTAATGGATATTCCATTTTCCTTTTGGTCTGTTACCTTCTCCCCTAAAACAATGCGCAGCAGATTGGGAAGGTCTGAACCGGTATCTCTTTTTCCTGAACCATAGCCGACCTTTTTTATGGTCATTTCCGGCAACTCCCCAAAAGAGGACGCAAGGGTGATAATAATGGCTGCCCCTGTCGGTGTAACAATCTCTGTCTTTGCATCTGAAGGCTTGACAGGGATATCTTTTAAAATTGACAGGGTTGCCGGAACCGGAACCGGAATTTTTCCATGGGAGCACGTTACAAATCCTGATCCTAAAGGAATACAGGAGGCATATACCTTTTTAATGCCAAGATACT
Organism: Desulfobacula sp.; assembly: GCF_014237455.1. Taxonomy (GTDB): domain Bacteria; phylum Desulfobacterota; class Desulfobacteria; order Desulfobacterales; family Desulfobacteraceae; genus Desulfobacula. The sequence goes on from NZ_JABZFL010000034.1 coordinate 35,455, forward strand.
CCACACCCAGAAAAGATCCAATAATATCCACAATGGAATCTATGCCACCGATTTCATGAAAATGAACCGTTTCAATATCTTTGCCATGAATTCGCGACTCAGCCCGGGCTATTTTTTTAAAAGCAGAAAGACTGTTCTCCTTTACCTTTTCAGGCAAAGAACTGTTTTTAATCAAGGCCTTAATATCTCTGTAATTCCTTGATGATCTTTCTTTATCAGCAGTAACATCCACAATTAAATCCGTTGCCTTTAAATGATGCTTATATACGATATTTGTCTTCAGTTGAAATCCTTTTAAAACACTTGACAATTCCTTTTTTATCCAGTCAACAGGTACGCCAAGATCAATCAAGGCGCCTAAGGTCATATCCCCGCTGATACCGGAAAACATATCAACATAAGCGATCATCTATGATATTTCTCCTGCTGCATGAACCTTTAAAATCTCAAGCACCAGCTTTGCTGAGGCCTCCATATCTTTGATGGCAATAGATTCATTTAAGGTGTGGACATCGGTCATGCCGGTTCCGAGGACGCCTGCAACAATGCCTTTGCCAAAAAAAATATTTGCATCTGCACCGCCGCCAATGGTCTTGCTTGCCAAATCAATACCAAGATTGTCTGCGGCTTTCCTGGCAAGTTTAATCGCCTTGTGATCCTCGGAAATATTTGTATTGGGAAAATCATTTTGGACAATGGCTTCTATCCTGGGAAGATCCGGATCACCTTTAAACTTCTCTGCCGCAGTCTGAAACGTATTGACAATATTATCCGTAACTCTCTTTAATTTTTCGACACTATGACTTCTGGCTTCTCCCCGGATTTCAACAAAGTCAGGGACAATATTGGTGGCAATCCCACCTTTTATAATTCCAAGATTACAGGTCGTCTCTTCATCCATCCGGCCCAGTTCAAGCTTTGAAATGGCTTTAGATGCGACCATAATGGCATTCACCCCGTTTTCAGGCTCCGCACCTGAATGGGCAGCCTTGCCATATATTTTAATCGTAATTTTGTTGGCAGCAGGCGCTTTTGTAACAATCCCCTGTGTATCGGTTGAATCAAGAATATAACCGAACTTTGAATCTATTAAGGAATAATCAAAATGCTTTGCGCCTAAAAGACCGATTTCTTCACAAATTGTAAAAATGATCTCAACCGGCGGGAAATCTATTTTATTTTCAAAAATTACATCCATGACTTCAAGAATAATGGCAAGTGCAGATTTGTCATCCGCACCCAGAATGGTAGTTCCGTCGCTTCTGAAAATACCATCTTCAAACCGGACTTTTATACCCTTTCCCGGGCCAACCGTGTCCATGTGACCGCATAAAAATATCGGGTCGGCATCAACATTTCCCTTAAATTTAGCCACAAGGTTGGAACAATTGCCACCCACCTGTTTTCCGGCAGTGTCATAACTGACTATTGCACCCATTGCTGTCAATATTTTTTCAAGCTCCATTGCAACATCCCGTTCCTGCCGGGAGAGAGAATCAATCTTAACAAGGGCCTGAAATCTTTGTGCCAGTCTCTGTGAATTGATCATTTATTATTCCTTCATTTAATAGCGAGTTATATATGCAACTTGATAAATCAAAGGAATAATATATACTATTTTTTTTTTATTAATTCTATAATTAATTACAAAAGTGCGCGGCTCACTCGCGGGTGATTAAATGCTGCAATGTATACATGAAAAATATTGAGAATAAAAAGGAATGATCAAGCATGGATATTCTTGAAAAAGTTCGGAAAGAGGGTCTTGTTTTTGATGGTGCCATGGGTTCAATTCTTATCGGCAAAGGTATTACAGGTGGAGAAGCATCTGAACTATGGAACTTGAAACATCCTGACATTATCATGGAAATACACCGGGCCTATTATGATGCCGGATCAGATGTGGCATGTGCCAATACATATGGCGCATCCGCAATAAAACTAAAAAAAATGGGCGTTACCCAAAGTGTGGAAGAAGTGAACCGAACCGGGGTCAAGATTGCAAGAAAGGCCTGCGGTAAGGGTCAGTACGTTGCAGGTGAATTAGGTTCCCTTGGTGATATGCTTCACCCCATGGGTCCTGTTTCGTTTAATGAAGCAGTGGACTGTTTTGCCCACCAGGCGGGTTTCCTTGAAGATGAAGGGGTTGATGTTTTTCTGATTGAAACTATTTTTGATATTAATATTGCATTGGCAGCCATCAAAGCAATTCAATCAGTGTCTGAAAAGCCGGTTTTTTGTTCCCTTACCTTTAAAAAAATGAAAAAAGGCTTTTTTACTATTTTTGGAAACACTCCAAAAGACAGCATGAAATCACTGGTTGACGCCGGTGCTTCAGTTGTTGGAGCCAATTGTTCAATGGGGAGCAAGACAATGATTGACCTGGCAGGTGAAATTAAAAAGGAAATTGATATTCCTGTAATCATTATGCCGAATGCCGGTATGCCGGAGACAACAAAAGACAATGCCGTCTTTTATCCAGAGGACGAAACCTTTTTTGCAAACAATATCAAAAAAATTAAAGGACTTGGTGTGGAAGTTGTTGGCGGCTGCTGCGGTACAACACCGGAATACATCAAAAAAATCAAAGAAATCATTTAAACCAAAGAGTATCACACGTAAAACGGTCACTGTTGTCCTCAGAATTAACATGAAAATGTATTGAAAAATACCCTGAATTTTCTTTGTATTTTTAAATGGAAAACAGTAAAACAGGTTGACAAACAAGGCTCTTCAGGTGTATTATTTTTCTCTGTTTCGATGCGGAAGTGCGCGGCTCACTGGTGGGGCCCTCGGACTTCAAATCCGATGTGGGGCGCTAGAACCGTCCCGGGTGGGTTCGATTCCCATGCACTTCCGCCAATTTATCCTATAATTTCAATAGATTATTCTTTCTGATATCATCCCAAAAATAGTACCAGCGAAAAGTAGAGATTTTTGGGAAATCCTTTGGGAAATCCTTGATTGACGAATTGTGGGGGGACACTAAGAACCATCCGTTGATATTGCTGGATCTATGGGCACTCTTATGAGACTCTTATGGGACGATATCCAGACCGGGTGGGCGTGTTGGGCTTTTTGAAAGTTGTGTTTTTTGGATGGTTTTATTTGTCAAAATATTTTGGAGCGTTTTCTTGATTTTTGACAAATAAAACCATCCGCCTTTTTGATTATAGTAAAGCTCTGAAAGCCTTTTAGAATAGTCTTTTTAAGCCATATTACTATTTCAATTCAGCGCATTTTTTAGCTTTTTGGGCTGGCCCGATTCTTCAATAAATCAGTAGAGCCGGAAATGGGTCGGGAATAGATTGAAAAATTGATATCTCATTTAATATCTATAGGTTATATGAAATATTGTAAAAATCACGCTAAAAAGAGTCGGAAACGGCAAGCCGCATTTTTTTTAAAAAACGAAGCAATTTTCTATAAATTTTGATTTTTGGCCCGGATGATTTAAAATCGATTTTACTTATTTTTTTTTATCATTTGTTTAACTAAAGATAATTGTTCAACAACCTCAGTTAAGAGGTTATGAGTTATTTTTTTTTTCACAAAGTCAACAAAAACCATTCTATCTTTATCTTCAAGCACAACCCCTGTTTCATCCATAGCCTTGAACACTAGCATTTCGGCAAGTTGAGAATCAAATGGTAGTGTACTAATCCAATTATAAAAACTCAAATCACCATCTCTAAAAGGAGTAAACCACATTTCTGTATCGGATAAAGATATTATTCCAGTTATTAACCACATCATATCGACTTTTGGGAATTGTTTATTTAGATTATCTAAAAATTTTTTCCCCGGACTTTGCTCTCCTTTCAGATATCTAAATATTTGTGTTCTGCTAATCTGACATCGGGAAGCGAACTCAACCTTTGTCAATCCAGTTCGTTCGATTATATATTTTAAGCGGTCCTTAAAATTTTCAATGGGTTTAGACTCCATAGTTCTTCCTTTAAATTGTGAAAGTAACGCAAAATTAAAAAAAAGATGCTAATTAGGTATTTTTTTAATTGACAAGCCCCTAATTAGGTACTATATCACATAAATATGGTACTTATTACAATTTACAACATACACCAAGAATTGAAGGGATGCAATTATGATTTTTAAAAATGTTAAAAAAGAAATGATAGACCAAGATCTTACAAATAAAAATCTTGCCAAAATTTTGGGGTATAGAACGTCGCATATATGCGGAGTAATAACCGGTCGTATTCATTCGATTAAAGTCCGAAAAAGCATAGCACTTGCCCTTGGCAAAGATTACGATTTTCTTTGGGATGAGAAGAAAACAAGGCGGTAATAAAATGGAACCGGCGCTCACTACAAAAAATATTTCCATCTGTCTTGAACAGACTCCAAGAGCAGTATTGGCCAGGGCAAACAAAGAACAATGGCCTTCAGAAATAATTAGAGGCCGTGGTGGGAAAAAACACACTTATAATTTTGACACGCTGCCGGATGATGTACGGGTCATGATAATTGCAAAATACCCAGCCCTTAAACCTGAACAAGGTATGGTTCAAGCCTCTTCAAATCTTCCGATCTCTCAAACTGCCCAAAATGACCACCTATTAACAAAAAATCATATTGCCATTCATGGTGCTAAAGTTGACATCATTCAGTTTTACAATAAGCATATTAGACAAGCACCGACAGGCAAGAAAAGCGCTTTTAAAAATGAATTTATAAAAAAATATAACACCGGTAAACGCTATCCAAAACTTTTCAAAATTGTTGGTAAAATCGGCAGTTGGAGAACTGTTCAGGGATGGCAAAAACAACTACTCAAATCTAAGACCCCATACCCGTTAGCTGACACCAGGGGTTTCCATCGAAAGGATAAAAGCAGACTCACTGAAGAACAAAAGGAAATCCTTGTAAAACACGCCCTTCACCCTAATCAACCCTTGATTTCTGAAGTCATACGGATAGCCAAATCAACGATAGCGGCCAGGGGAATTCCAATAAAGGTCAGTGATAGAACTTGCCGCCGGTGGCTTCAAAAATATATGGAAAAAAATTATCCCTCCTGGGTGTTCAGCCGTGAAGGCTCCAAGGCCCTTAATGACAAATGTCTCCCATACATCGAGCGAGATTATAGTAAAATTGCCGTTGGTGACGTTCTCATTGCTGATGGTCACACATTAAATTTTGAAGTCTTAAACCCTTACACCGGCAAACCTGGCCGTCCTACCCTGATACTCTGGTATGACATGAAATCAAATTTTCCATTAGGTTGGGAGATTATGCCGACAGAGAACACCCAGGCTATTTCTTCTGCCCTACGTCGGGCTATTATACGTCTGGGCAAATACCCCAAGGTGGTTTACCTGGATAATGGAAAAGCTTTCCGCGCTCGATTCTTTGAAGGCCATAACTTTGAAGAGGATGGTTTTTCAGGGCTTTATGACCGTCTTGGTATTAAAACAATCTTTGCATGGCCATATCATGGGCAGTCTAAAACGGTAGAGCGGTTTTTTAAAGATCTTGCTGAATTAGAGAGGTTAATCCCTACCTGTGTTGGAAATTCAATAGCCAATAAGCCACCCAGATTAAACCGGGGAGAAAAAATACACAGAAAGGTTTATAATAAGGCATTCCCGGCGCAATTCATAACCCTTGAACAGGCAAACATAGCTATTGCAAGCTGGTTTGATCTGTATGTAACACGGAACCAATTAGGCCATTTAGAAGGGCAAAACCCCCTTGAACTTTACCTTGAAGGCAGAGGTCCTGGGGTTGATCTCATAGAACTTCGTCACCTCATGATGAATATTGAAATAAAAACCATTAACAGGAATGGTATCCGTTTCCGTAAGAAAAATTATTATCACCCAAAACTATTCACCCGCAATCATCCTGTAACCATCAAATACGATCTTCAGGACGATTCAAAAATTTATGTTTTTGACCAGGACGAAACTTTTATTTGTGAAGCCTCACCCGTTGGGAAAGTTCACCCCGCTGCAACCCACCTGGGCACGGATGAGGATAGAAAAATACTCAAGGAAAGTATCGAGTTTAAAAAACGGCTGGAGAAAGACGCTACAGCATCAGCCAGGGCTTTTCTTTTGTCGGATGTCCTGCCGGAACAGCAGCGTCGGCTTAAACGCCTGGGCATTGATCAGCTTGGAATGCCTCTTGATGCTTCCAGAAAAAAGCCCATTGAACCGGACATTTTGACCCCAGCAAAGGAAAAAAAAATAAGGGTAGAGATTGAGCTACAAAGAAAACTTCAGCAGGAAGGAAAAACCGCTATTTCTCAAGAGCCTGAATATATTCCAGAGATAATCAACGAGGCTACTGATATCCGCGATCAATTAAGGGAAATGGATGAAATGGAGCGTTATGAAAAAATTACGGAACTTGAAGTCAGAGGCTTAATGATACCGAAGGAATATCAAGCGTTTACAACGTATTTCGAGTTAACCCCGGAATACAAAAAATATAAAGATTACTTTGAAGAGTACCGGGCAAAAATGGCTTTAATGTATCAAGTTGATATTGAAAACAATAACCAAAAAAACAGGGCGGATGCTGGCACACCCACCCCTAACCCAACAAGGATTTAATATGAAAACAATACAATTAAAACCGACCTTTGTAAAAACAAAAAATGTCAGGAAAACCGAGGTGATGATGGATGCTCTTGGCCTGAACCAGGGAGAGGGTTGTTTCGGCATGATCTACGGTCAGGCCGGACGTGGAAAGACAAGGACTGCCCAGTGGTACACCGCCCATAATGACACTGGTTATTTAAGAATTTTAAGTATTTATAGAACATCGGAACTAGCCTTCTTATATGATTTATGCAAAGCCCTGGGCATCATCACACCGCCTAAAAGAAAAGCCCAAGCGTTTGCCGCCATTGTTGACAAGCTTACGGATTATCCCAAGCCTGTATTTCTTGATGAAATCGAGAAGATGCCGAACACCTTTCTTGAGATAGTCCGCGATATTGCAGATATTGCAGGTGTCCTTTTTGTTTTTATTGGTGAGGATGAGCTTGTAGGCTATCTGGAAAGAAACCGGAGAGTATGGTCCAGAACTTTTAAACAGCTTGAATTTAAGCCTATTGAGATTGCGGATATTATCGTGTATGCCGTTGAAACCACGGGTCTTAAACTTTCCATTCAGGTTGCATCAATACTTCATAAAGCCTCCGGAGGTGATTTCCGTTTGATTCGCCGGGATCTGATTGGATTGGTACAGGCTGCCAATGCCAACCAGACAGACACCATCACTGAAAAAATGGCTAATATTATTATTAAATCTGGCTTTTCAGGGAAATAGGACTCTATGGCATGAAAGGATTTACTCAAATCGTCAGGAACAAAATCAAGGAAATAGGAGAGAAAGGCACTGAAATCAAAGCGGCTCAGCTTGCAGAGGCTTTAAATTTAACAAGTCGGAAGGACAAAAACCCTTTGTACCGAACCATTCAGGATTTTGTTGTAAGAGGAGAGGTTAAGCGGCTAAGACACGGAGTTTATAAGTATGTTGAATTACCCTCTAAAAACGAATTGAAAAGCATAATGTGGCGGCTTCTTCGGGCAAGGAAAATCATCACTATTGATGACCTTGAACAGCTTTCTGGAGCCTCCAGAGAATATGTAACTGAATGGCTGAGGATGCTTGAAAAGCGAAAAATTGTGAAACGCCTCGAAGACGGCAGATGCCGCCTTATCAACGACACTGTTATTGAACCGAAAGACAACGATAAAGCTTTTAAGTACAGGAAAATCAGAAGGAAGAAAAAGAGAGAAGCTTTGACAGCATTAGACCAAGCTTCCGCCGCTATTAAAACCGCAAAGGAAGCCTTGCAGGCTTTAGATGCCGGAAACAGCTAAATAAGGAGGTTCTCCCAATGGCACAACAATCAACGCTAAGGACTTATAATCAACAAAACAGAACCATCCATAAGGCGCTTCAAATGTCGGGAATGTCATATAATGAAGACAAAGAAGAGTTGATGGAGCTTATAAATTCCATGACCAGACGAAAAATAGACGGTTTAAGCGCCCTTACCATTGGCGAGAGGGATAAGCTTATCAGACATTTTCAAAAACGTGGTTTAAATCTGTTTAAGCCGTTTGTGAATAAAGAATTTATGGGATGGCGCAAGGGAGATGCAGAGATAAAGGAAATCACCACCTCAAGACCATTGCGGGTGCCGGAAGACAGACGGCGGCTTGTTGGAAAAATAGGGGCTGTCCTGGCTGATCTGAAACTTCCCTGGTCTTATGCTGACGGTATTTCAACCAAAATGTTTAATATCAACAAGGTTGAATGGTGCTCTCCTCAGCAGCTTTACAAGATTGTTGCGGCCCTGGCAATATATCAAAGGAGGCAATACGCTTAGCATGAAAAACCTATCTGAAAAATCCTTAGAGGTATGGGGTCTACTTGATGACCAAGAGAGAAGAGCCATTCGAAAGGATAACCCCTTCAGGGCTGATCGAAACGAAGCTATCAAGGCATTACGCAGGCGGGGTGTTGGAATGGACATTATAGCCGAAATAGCGGGTTTTCATATTGGCCATATTAAGAGACTTGCAGGAAAAATCAAACCCGTTGCCTGGGAGTTTAATCATAAAAAAATTGAAAGCAAAATCAACAGAATTGAAATTGTAATCGCCGACTTGCTCAAGGAGCTTTCAGAAATCAAAACAAATATTTTAACCAACATCAAGGATAATTAAAGGAGAAGACATGGAACAACTTTTTTTAACACGCGACCGGACAGAGGATCTTCTTGGGTGGGCAGCAAAATTAGAATGCTTAGGCAACATTATTGCATTTCTGGGCGAATCAAAAGATGGTGATTTAGCACTCCAATACAATGACGGTGCTTTGGGTAATATCATTATGGATTACGCCCATGCCTTGAAAGAGACTATAAGAGAATCATATCCGGCTATTTCAAAGACAATAGACAGTTTTGACTGGTCAAACATTGGGGCAATAGAACGAAGCAGCAAAACGGCTATATTTCAACGCAATAGCCAAGGTATTAAGCAAAATCTTCAAGCTATTAACGAAGTTAAAGAAAAATTCAAGCATCTTTATGCCCTGGAAGAAGTTTTAAAAAAAGAACTGGAAAGCACTGCAATTTAAACGTTTAACCATACTGCTTTTGTATAAAAATTACTATAAGCAGCAAACACTTATAAGGAGAAACCATGAAAACTATAATTTCATCGGGACCAATCAACAACGCATTACATGAGTTCCAGTTATTTCCTTATGGGGAAAGCGAACTCGAAGGTCAGCATGTGACAAAAATAACGGTGGACAAAGAAAGTATGTCACACATTATTGCTGAGTTCGAACGGAGAGGAAATGACGTGGTTGTAGACTATGAGCACCAGACAATTAGAGAAGGCAAAGCCCCTGCTGCCGGATGGATTTCAAAATTGATCGACAAAGGATCTGAGGGATTATGGGCAGCCGTAACCTGGACAGAAAAGGCCAAATCCTTTTTAAAAAACAAAGAATATCGCTACTATTCGCCGGTATTCCACGTCCGCAAAGCAGACAGCCGAGTTATAAGAATTTTAAGTGTTGCTCTAACAAATATGCCCAGGCTTAATAATTTAAAACCAGTTTATGCTAAATTAAGACTTGTTACAGGCAAGGCAGGACATCTTGTGATAAGCCAGGATCAGCAACGTTTGAATGAAATGATGGGTTTAGAGCTTGAGGACTATTTGGAATATGCAAGTGAAATACCTAATAGTTTACAACTTTTTGAAACCGATGAGGAAAAAATAAATCATCTTTTACCAAACGATTAAAGCCTGAGATTGGCTGGATATTAACAATCAAGCAAAGGGGTATAAAATGTTAAATTATAATAAAATTGAAAGAGAGCTGGGAAATATATTAGGACATTCTGGAGGCATTACAAGCTTTTCTTTAGGATTTAATAAAGAATTGCTTAGCCTGGATTGGGTTGACGATTACATTGAAGACAAAAAACTTCAGGATGAAATAGACACTCTTGAGAAATCCATCATGGAAACCAGGACAAATAAAATCAGCAAAGATGAGCTTAGAGCCTGGCTTGAAGGTGCCATGCAGAAATATAGAAAATTTCAACTCGAACAGCTTCAAACGCTAATAAAAGAACTTCAAAACAGGGAACTTCCTTTTTTTTCATTCGCCGATAAAATAGGTGCACATAAGATCCTTGGCGGTGATATACATCCCTATGTTTTTAGCTTAACCAACAAGGAAAAGGACGCTATTTTTGCAGGTCTTGAGGGTGGTATGACTGTCCAGGAGATAGATTCTACCATAAAAGAAAATCAGGCAAGAATTGACCAATTAAAAGCTGTAAGAGAAGAAAAATTTAGCCCAAGATCCAGGTGGATTTATAAAGACACGGGCGAGGCCCTGCCTTACCCTAACGGGTGTAGATGGACCATATATGTCAAACTATGGAAACTTGTGGCAGGGCGTTTTGAAGGAGTCGTTGATAATATCGGCTACAAAGTGACATCAGACAAGATGCTTACTGCATACATAAAGTTGGGGATAGACAAACAGCAGAAACGGCAACCTGCTATAACCCCATTTGAGTAATACTGATGGAGCACGGACCTCCTTGCTGTCCTCCTGCGGTGTTTAAGGAAGGTGCCTTGTTAGGGGCCTTCCTTAACCTTTTTATACAGAGTTCAACAACTTAACAAGGTTTAAATAGACATGGCTCAAAATAAAAAACATATGATCAACGACAGCCTGAATCCGTTCACTAAGATCGAAAATTTTAACGAACTGATTCAGACTGTTGTTGATGTGATAGGCATAGATTCTACAGTAAAACTCATCAAAGAATTTGGCGGTGAAGCCTTGTATCTCCCAAAGCTTGAATCAGTTATGCGAAATAGTAGAAATAGAGATATCCGCAAGGATTTTACAGGGAACAACCATAGGGAATTGTCAAAAAAATACAGGCTTACGGTGCGTCAGATCCGGTATATTCTAAGAAAAAAAAAGGGGGTGGGGATAACAAAATTTAGATAATTCAACAACCTGGATCGGATCAAATCAAATAGTTTGAATCGAACAGGTTTTTTGCGTCCAAAATTTATCGCACTTTTTACGGATGGTTTTATTTGTCAAAAGTCGGATTTTAAATGTCACTCTACACGAATTTCCTCAGACGTGCTAATTTGAATTTTAGTAATTTCGGTTTTATTGAAACAGATATTCTCCTTATTCTAATCAGATCGATCCCGTGATTTTTTGGCTTTCAGAATGGAAAAATGTCATCAGAGTTCATATTCATATGGGCACCTGCTCTGAAGGTCGCCCTTTCTTGGTGAGCAAGAAAGATTGAAAACTTCACATGTTGTGCCCTTTTTTAAACAAATATAACAAGGAGGTATTATCATGGCTGTTAAAATTTTTATTAAGAGAAGCTTTAAAGATGGTAATTTGCAAAAAATTTCTGAAATGTTAATCCAGGCCCGATCCAATGCTATGGGAGAGCAAGGTTATATCTCTTCTGAAACCCTTAGAGGCTGTGACGATCCAAATGAAATCGTTGTGGTCTCCATGTGGGAAAAAAAAGAAGATTGGGATAGATATAAAGACAACGCGTCACGAAAGGAACTTGAGGCAAAATTCTCAGAACTGCTTAATGGTTCGACTGTATATGCTGCCTATAATTTAGGCTTGTACGCATAACAAAAAAAACGGCATTTGAAGTCTCCAAAATTATTGTGACAAACTATAGCAGATCAATATCTTGAAGGAAGATCATTATTGTGATCCATATGCTTTTGGCAAACAGCATCTTGATGGTGCACTTTGCGTTTATCCTGTTTGTGATATTCGGCGGCCTGCTCGTGTTTTACAAGGAATGGATACTATGGCTGCACATTCCTGCGATTTTCTGGGGGGCATTGATTGAATT
>NZ_JABZFL010000095.1 GCF_014237455.1 Desulfobacula sp.
GGACTTACATTTTTTTCCAATTTTTTTATGAAAATAAGGGAAAAAGAGAAAGAGAATATTGAATACCACTACAATGTTCCCAGTGATTTTTATCAACTCTTTTTGGGGGAAACAATGGGATACACTTGTGGGTATTATGTAAATGAAAATGCGACAATGGATAATGCCCAAAATGAAAAAATGGATATTATCTGCAGAAAGTTAAGATTAAAAAATGGAGAAAAACTTCTCGATATCGGGTGTGGATGGGGGAATTTTGCTGTTTATGCAGCAAAGCATTATAACGTAAGTGTTACCGGGATTACATTGAGCTCAGAACAGAAAAAGTATGCTGAAAACTGGATAGAAAATCAAGGGCTTTCCCATAAAATAAACATAAAAATTTTAAATTACAGGGATCTTGGCTCGGACATATTTGATAAAATTTCATGCGTGGGGATGTCAGAACATGTAGGGAAACCTAATATGCTCAATTTTTTTAAAATTGTCCACAAAAGCCTTAGGAAGGGCGGGCTTTTCATGCAGCATACCATCACCACCAATATCAGAAGGAAAAAAGGGTATGAGAATTCGTTTCTGGATAAATACATGTTTCCGGGCGGTGAATTAATGTTTGAACACGATCTTGTGAACCTGGCATCGGCTTCCGGTTTCGAACTGCTGAGTGCAGAGAATTTCAGAACCCATTATATAAAGACGTTAAATGACTGGATAGTGAGGATGGAAAAACACAAAGACAACTTATTGAAGATCGTTTCTGATAATGTCTATCGTATTTATCATGTTTTTTTCATCGGGTCTTTGATTTCTTTCAGACAAAAGGAGATCTCTTTATTCCAAAATCTTTTTTATAAAACAGATACTGATAACAGCAGCACCGACACCTTTTTAAGCCCGTATTCTAAAAATGAAACACGAATTGCCTGATATAGACAAATTTGAACGGATTGTCTTTAAGAAAAAAAACACACTGGATCTTCTTTTATCTTTTTCATTAAAATTGATGCAAGCCAGACAAGTAGGGCTTTTGCTTGGAACCAACAAAACCTATTTTAAATTTTTACCCCCTGACAAATGGGACAGGGGCGTCATGCATAAATTTAATGGAAAGGGTTTTTCCGGCCTGATTTTGAAATATTTTGGAACCCTCATCGTTAAACACAAAGGATTGTCGCCTGTCAGGCTGTATAAAGACACTCAATTTGGTGAAAAAAAGGAGAGCGACGGTGTCATTTCTTTTGTCCTTAGAAAACATAAAGATTTTTACGAAAAAGGCATTAAAATCCTCGTCATTGATAACATATGTGATGCAGTAAACGACGATGAGAGTTATTCAAAGGTTCCTATTTTTTCCTATAATGGTGATATGTTTAAAGTCTTGCCAGATTTAAAAATTAACAATGCCATAGCCAAACAATTCAAAGCAAAAAATTTTGTTTCAGCCTATATCCCGGATTATGGCGCCATTGTTTTTAACAGTATCAATGAAAATTTGCTGCAAAAAACAGGAGAGAAATTCATCCATGAACTGGAACTGAAAAAAAGATTAAATATTTTAATTTCAGCTATTGAGATGGCATCTCTTGCATATATCGGGTCTGCCAAAGGCAGACAGGCGGCACATATCATTTGGAGGAAAGAAAAAAGTCTTAGAAATACAGCACTGCAATTAAAAAATAAAGGGGTCGAGTTAAATGCCCAGAAAGAATACCTGAGAGCTGTGGGGGCTGTGAATGAAAAGCAGCTCACTATGGAAGCTGTCAATATAACAGATGGTGTGTATGCCTTCATGGATATGGTGGGCTCAGCAACCATAAGAAATAAGTTTAATCCCCGGGACTATTTTTTTATACTGAACCTGTGTCACCAGATAGCGGCCAATAATGCAAATCGTTATTCATGCAGGATAGATAATTTTATTGGTGATTCTGTTTTTATCCAGAACGTCTCCCCGTTTGATGATGAAAAAAATTATTTTTCAACGGGAGCACATGAAAGAATCATGTTGATGGTTTTTACTCTGGCCTCCATTTTTAATGAAATACATTTGTTGAAAACAGGACAGCATGATATGGATACGGCAGGAAGGGTGAAAGAATTGATTGATAAAACACAAACCAATATCAATTTCAGAGCTGGGATGGAAATTGGCACAGCACTGATCGGCCCCTTGGGAAGTCGTAAAAGGAGAATTGTAACAGCTATCGGTAAAGCCGTAGATGATGCGTCAAGGCTGGAAAGCAGTGGCATCCTGGAAGGAATTCACATCAGTGAGACTATAATGGCCATATTAAAGGATACCTGCATTACAAGGGATACGGGAACCATTTGGCAGATCATTTGTGAAACAAACGGTATGAAAGGATTAAATAACTCTGACAGCTTGAGCTTTTTTGATTGTTATAAGAAAGTATTTGGATTTGGAAAAAATGTCATTACTCAAAGGACAAATGTCTCATATAAGGAGTTTTCAAAAGACATTACGTATTGGATCAAATGCATCCCTGATTCAGATAATAGGGATTAAGCGTTTATAAGTAACATAAATAGTCAAAGGGAGGGAAGGATGTTTGCCATTGATAAGACCATTATGCTGTTGATTGATGTTCAGGGACAGTTGGCTCAGTTGATGTATGAAAAAGAAAAATTGTTTAAATCACTTGGAACTCTGATTCAAGGCATGAAAATTCTTGAAGTGCCAATTATCTGGATGGAACAGATCCCAAAGAATTTAGGCCCAACCACTGAAGCGATTTCAAAGTATTTGACAGGGGAAGAACCCATTGAGAAATTTTCTTTCTCCTGCTGCAGCGAACCTCAATTTATGGATAAATTCAAAAAAGCCGGAAGGACTCAGGTGCTTTTGACCGGGATTGAAACCCATATTTGTGTTTTCCAAACCGGACACGACTTAATCAATCAAGGCTGCGAGGTCCAGGTGGTATCAGATTGCGTGTCTTCCAGAACCAAAGAGAATAATGAGGTTGGTATTCAGAGAATTGTTCAGGCGGGCGGTCAGGTTACGTGTGTTGAAATGATATTTTTTGAATTGCTGCGGGCAGCACAGGGCGATAATTTTAAACAGATTGTCAAACTGATTAAATAGAGTGGCAACACCTTAAAAATTTTACATATTTTGGCGTAAACTTAAGATAGCTTCCTTGTAATCCTTTGTGTTAAAGATGGCAGATCCAGCAACAAAGGATGTGGCACCTGCCATGGAAACTGATTTGATGGTATCTTTATTGATTCCGCCATCAATCTGGATGATGGCATTTGAATTTTTTTCTTTAAGCATTTGAGATAAGGCTTTTATCTTATCAATACTGGATTCAATGAACCTCTGGCCGCCAAACCCCGGATTCACACTCATAATCAGAACAAAGTCAAGCTGGTCTGCAATCCATTTTATGGAAGCCAATGGTGTTGCCGGATTTAATGCCACCCCTGCCTTAACATTGAAACTTTTAATCAGCTGAAGGCTTCGGTGAAGATGAGGGCAGGCCTCCTGGTGAACTGAAATATAATCTGCACCGGCTTTGGCAAATTCAGGAATGATCAGATCTGGTTTTTCAATCATTAAATGTACATCAAGAACAAGATTGGATGCTCTTTTACATGCGTCAACAATGAGGGGTCCATAGGTGATATTGGGTACAAATTGTCCATCCATGACATCAATATGTATCCAGTCTGCTCCTGCCTGTTCAACGGTGATTAATTCTTCACCAAGTCTGGTGAAATCGGCTGATAGAATTGAAGGTGCGATAATTCCCATACTATAATATCTCCTGTATGATTAATAGTTTCACCTGGTTTTAGATTTTCTCTTTAACCGAACTGCAAAAAATCCATCCATATTGTTTGCATCCGGATATGTTTTTAAAAATCCCTTATGCGTCATTAATATAGAATAATTATCAGATTTAAAATCTTTATCAATTAAAAAATCTTTTCTTTTATCTAAAAATCTATAGATTACCTCTTCATTTTCTTCTTTTTCACAGGAACAGACAGCATAGACAAGGATTCCACCTGGTTTAACCAGATTTGCCGCCGCATTGAGCATTTTTTTCTGTTTGGCGGAAAGCCGTGCGATATCATTTTTTGATCGTTTCCATTTTGTATCGGGATTACGCCGCATTACGCCAAGTCCTGTGCAGGGTGCATCCATCAGGACACGGTCAAAATAAAAGTCAAAATTTTTAATAGATGTTTTTAACAGATTTATTGGTTTTGTTTGGATAATATCAATGCCCAGTCTTTTGGAATCCAGGAAAAGGGATTCAAGTTTTTGGGGTTCAATATCAGCAGCAATCAGTATTCCTTTATTTTCCATGAGCTGGGCAATATGGCCTGTTTTCCCTCCAAGACCTGCACAGGCATCCAGAATTTTTTCTCCGGGTCTGGGCGCCAGCAACTGGGTGATAATCTGTGCTGCTTCATCCTGGATTTGGAATAATCCAAGCTTAAATTCTTCAAATTCCTGAATAGGGAGACTGGGATTAGTAAAACTGATTCCCTGAGTCGCATAATCTGTCAATTGAATATTTTTTGCATTTAAAGAAAGTTTTTTGGCAAGGGATTGTCTTTCTATTTTTAACGTATTGGTTCGAAGGGTGATCTGAGGGATAGTGTTTATCTGCCGGCAAAGGGAGCAGGCAGGCTCAAATCCAAAAGCCCGTATCCATTTTTTTGACAGCCATAAGGGCATGGAAAATTTAACAGAAATAAATTTTTCCGCATTATCCTGTGCATCCGGCAAAGGAACCTTTGAAAAATTTTCTGCTGCATTTCTTAATACTGCATTAATATAGCCGGCAGTCTTTTTGTCTGAAAGTTTTTTTGCAATATTGATGGTTGTGTTAATGGCAGCAAAGATAGGAATTCTGTCCATGTAAATAATTTGAAACAGGGCGATTCGAAGCAGGTATAAAGGTTTTATATCAATTTTTTCAAAAGAAATGTTGGAAAATGACTGTATGACCCAATCAATGGATTCTCTTTGGCGAAGAACACCAAATATTAATGCATTACAAAGGCTTCTGTCATTTTTAGAAAGAAAGGATATCTCTTCTGAATAGCTTTCCAGGCTTTTATCAAGGGGGTGAGATGCTTTGTGCCAGAAAAGTAAAACATTTAAGGCTATGTGCCGGGGGTCTTTAATCATACAGAATCAAATTTTACAGGCGGATCGATTTTGTGGCCGCATAAAAATTCTCCGGCTTTCAATCGTTTTCCGGATGTTCCCATCAGCTCAAGGATGACAAGGCTGCCGTTTCCGGTTGCCACATGAATTCCCTCTTTGTCGCATTGAAAAATAACCCCGGGTTCTTGACGTGAGGGCAGATCAGAGGCTTGGGCTTTATAAATCTTAATCCTTTTGTTCCCAAGATTTGTAAAGGCTCCCGGCCAGGGTGTCATGGCATTAATGTGGGCACAGATCTGCCGATTCCCAAGAGCCCAGTTAATTTTTCCATCGCCTTTTTTCAGCATTTTTACATAGGTGGCCTTTGAGTGATCCTGGGGAGCAGGTTCAAGATGGTTGTCCAAAATGGCATGAATGGTTTCTACAATAAGGTCGGCACCGATTAACCCTAACCGGTCATGAATATCCTGGGCCGTATCAAGCTTGGATATGGGTGTTGTTGATGTCATCAGAATGTCTCCGGCATCCATATCTTTTGCCATGATCATGGTGGTTATTCCGGTAACCTTGTCCCCATTCAAAATGGATGCCTGAATGGGAGAGGCTCCCCTGTATTTTGGTAAAAGAGAGGCATGGATATTAATGGGAAGAACTTTGGGAATATCTAAAATTTCCTGGGAAAGGATCTGCCCAAATGCTGCAACAACAAAAAAATCAGGTTGGAGGGATAAAAGTTTTTCTTTGGCTTTTTCAGAATTGAGTTTTTCCGGTTGAAAAACATCAAGCCCCAGCGTCAGCGCAGCGGTTTTTACAGGTGAAGCTGTAAGTTTTTTCCCTCTGCCCCTGGGTCTGTCAGGTTGTGTAATAACAAGGCTGATATGAAAGTCATCCTGTGCTGCCAGCCGGCGCAAAGCAGGCACACTGAAATCAGGTGTTCCCATGTATATGATATTTGTCTTGTTCTTCACTGATCATCAAGTTTTTTTTAATTTTTTTTTTATACATAGCTCTTTTTAAAACGCTGATTCTATCAATAAATAAGATGCCGTCAAGATGATCGATTTCATGCTGCATGATGACTGCGAGAATCCCTTCTGCATCAAATTCAATTTTTATTCCTTCAATATTAAGCGCCTTGACTGTGACTTTTTTATATCTTTTTACATCAGCACTGTACTCCAATACACTCAAACAGGCTTCTTTCTCTGAAACAATACTGCCGGAGGCGGCAATGATCTCCGGATTAATCAAGGCTGTAAATTCCTGTTTTGAACCGTCATCATCTGGATTGGCTGCTTTGGAATCATAGACGAGAATCCTTTTGTTTACACCGATCTGGGGTGCAGCAAGTCCGACACCTGGCGCATTAAACATGGTTTCACCCATATCGGCAATTAATTTTTTTAAGTCATCATCGATACCATTTCCATCTGCATTGTTCACCTTGACGGACGGTTGCGACAGAGATTTTTCAGGGTATGTTAAAATCTTAAGAACAGCCATTTTTTTCTAAGATGTCCTTTGCAGTTTCTATATCTTTTTTAATCTGTTCAGAAAGTTCTTGAATATTGGCAAACTTTTTTTCATCTCTAAGCCGTTCAACCATATTGACGCGGAGTCTAGTATTATAAATATCATGGTTAAAATCAAGGATATGCACTTCAATGGTAAACATCTGGTCGCCAAAGGTCGGTGAAAATCCAATATTTGCAACACCCCAAAAATCACCTTTGGTTGTTTCTACAGTGACAGCATAAACACCAAGTTTGGGGCAGAGTTCATCATGAAGCTTGATGTTGGCTGTGGGAAAACCCAACTGGCTTCCGCCACGTTCACGGCCCTGGATAACTTTTCCCCTGATTTGGTAGTGCCGGCCAAGAAATTTCATGGCCTGATCAACTTTTCCGTTCGTAATAATTTTACGTATTCTTGTACTGCTGATTCTTTTCAAGTCTGAATCTGTATCATTTATCCAGTCAGAAACAATGGTTTTGAATCCGAGTCGGTCTTCCTGCGTTTTTAATAGATCAATATTGCCCCGCCTGTCTTTTCCAAATGAATAGTCCGCACCAATAATAATCGCTTTCATTCCAATTTTATTCACAAGAATTTTTTCAATAAAATCATGGGCAGTAATTGAGGCAAAGGCCATGTCAAATCGAATGCATAATAAAACATCTATACCGCAACTTTCAATGAGTTCAAGCTTCTGATCCCGCCTGGTAATCAGGGCAGGGCCTGAGATTCCCAATGCTTTTAGCGGATGAGGGGCAAAGGTCATGACAACCGATGTCCCGTTGATTTGTTTTGCTTTTTTTATCACTTGCCGGAAAAGACTTTGATGGCCTTTATGGACACCGTCAAAGTTGCCTATGGTAATGACAGCATTTTTAAATGGAGTATCAATTTGATCTATGTCTTTAAATAATTCCATGTTTACCTTTTCCTAATTTGGAACAATAATCTTGACAAAATTCAGAAACGAATATATATAGCCTAACTGTCATTTTTAAGCAATATTTAATTGTTTGACTATGTACGGCAAAAGAAGGCTCAGTGCCGAAGTGGCGGAATTGGTAGACGCGCTTGTTTCAGGGACAAGTGAGCGAACGCTTGTGGGAGTTCGAATCTCCCCTTCGGCACCAGATGATACAACCAAAGGGTTCAGCCGAAGTGGTGGAACTGGTAGACACGCTAGACTTAGGATCTAGTGCCGCGAGGCGTGGAGGTTCAAGTCCTCTCTTCGGTACCATATAACTAACCGGAATCTTTAGAGATTTCGGTTTTTTTATGAGGTCAAAAGGTGGTGCGGAAATGGTGCGGATGGTGCGCTTTCTTTTTCAGCACCTTTTTCTTTTTTGATATTTAATATTGTTTCTATTTTTTATAGACAAAAAGACTATCAGTTGAATCTATTAAAATAATTTCACAACCGAACTTACAAGAAAATTAGTTAATTAATAAATTAAACCTTCAGCTTTGCTGATGGTCCAAGCTTTGCTTTGCGGGTAAGTGAGAGATTTACAAAAACAGAATACCTCCTTAAAAAGGGTTTGTGGAGACCCTA
>NZ_JABZFL010000091.1 GCF_014237455.1 Desulfobacula sp.
CCTTGTGTCATATTTGTTTCACCTCGTTGATGATAGGTTTGTTTTGTCAAAATCATTCTATCCGCTTGATTCATCAAGCGCAACGAGGTTTTTTGTTTTTTTTGATGGTGGATTGGGGTGGGGGAAAATATGAATAAAAATAGAAAGTTAAGCGGAATTGGCTATTAATAAACAATGTTTTTTTTTAAAAAAATAGATTCTGGTTGACGATAGATATAGTAGAGTATAGCCTACAAAATTGTGAAATACGCTAAAATTGATTTTAAACAGGAGAAAGAAAATGGATATAATAATAGATATTGTTAATACGAGAGATCCGTTTGAGAAAGAATTTCATCAGGCGGTAACAGAAGTTGCTAAATCGGTAAAACCGGTTCTGGATAAAAATCCTGAATACCGGCATGCCGGGATTGTGGAAAGGATGATTGAGCCGGAACGCATGATTCAGTTCAGGATTCCCTGGGTGGATGATCGGGGCATAGTTCGGGTTAACAGGGGATTTAGAATCCAGATGAACTCTGCCATTGGACCTTATAAGGGAGGCTTGCGGTTCCATCCTTCCGTCAATCTTTCCATCATGAAATTTCTTGCCTTTGAACAGACATTTAAAAATGCATTGACCACACTCCCCATTGGTGGTGGAAAAGGTGGCTCAGACTTTGATCCCAAGGGCAAATCAGATAATGAAGTTATGAGATTCTGCCAGAGCTTTATGTCCGAACTTTTCCGTCATATAGGTCCTGATACGGACATTCCTGCAGGAGATATCGGTGTCGGAGCAAGAGAAATCGGGTATCTTTTCGGTATGTGTAAAAAATTGAAGAATGAATTTACAAGTGTTCTGACCGGAAAAAGTCTTAACTGGGGCGGAAGTCTGATAAGGCCGGAAGCAACCGGATATGGTGCAGTCTTTTTTGCCAAGGAAATGCTGGCAACCCGGAAAGAAAGCATTACGGGAAAAGTCTGCCTGGTATCCGGTTCCGGTAATGTGGCCCAGTATACTGTTGAAAAATTAAACCAGATGGGAGCAAAGGTTGTCGTACTTTCTGATACTTCCGGATACATTTATGATGAAAAAGGGATAGATGAAGCCAAACTCCAGTATGTTATGTACCTGAAAAATGTAAAACGCGGCAGAATTAAAGAATATGCACAAAAATATCCGGAATCCGTGTATACAGCCCGTAATGCTGGATCTGGTCACAATCCGCTCTGGAATCATAAAGCAGACTGTGCTTTCCCAAGTGCCACCCAGAATGAAATCAATGCCAAAGATGCCCAGAATCTGATAAATAACGGCGTGTATGTGGTCAGCGAGGGAGCGAACATGCCGACCACGCCGGAAGGTGTTGATATCTTTCTTGACAATAAAATTCTCTACGCACCGGGCAAGGCCGCCAATGCCGGCGGTGTTGCAGTATCCGGGCTTGAAATGTCCCAGAATGCAATGAAAATTAAATGGCCCCGTGAAGAAGTGGAAACCAAACTCATGGCCATCATGAAAAGCATTCATGAGGCATGTCTTTCTGCTTCACAAGAATATGGAACCCCTGGCAACTATGTCAATGGTGCCAATATTGCCGGATTTATTAAAGTGGCGGATGCAATGATGGATCAAGGTGTGGTTTAGTTTCCTTTGATTTTTTAGCAGAATAAAACCAAAAGGCCGGTTCAATTTTTCAACCGGCCTTTTTACATATCAGCAATATAGGGTTTGATCATTTTTAGTTCGTTGGGCCTGATGGGCCGCCAGGATATGGAATAAAGAGTTCCAGAGGCCAGTTGCCGGTCAGGGTTCAGCACAGCCACCCTGATCTTGCCGTCCAGTTCAATCCATAGAGTTTTATCAATATTCAGATCATATTCTTTTGATATTTTCTGGGCAAAATTGTGGATATAGTTTCTTAGGGATATATTCATAGTCGCCGGGATACTTGCATTTTTAAGGATGACGGCGAAGGGAATGAGGTAAGTGATCCCGGTATCCTCTATTTTCAGTTTAACAATTCTCACGTGGTATGATCCCGGCCACCAGGAAATGGGTTTTTCCCCTGAAGTGCTTTTCCCATCCCATTCATAAATAAAATCATGCAGAATCATTTTGTATTCCTTAATTTATAAGGGTTTTTATTGCCATTCGGCAGGCATGGGCAAAATCCTCGGGATAACATCCGCTGATCCATCTTAACTGGGCTTCGGAAAAAGTGTCTGGTGCATAGGGAAGCCTTGGAATGAATGAATATAGCAGGTGTTGATCACAATTTTTGGAATCAAACCGCTTTGAAAACTCAATAGAGGTCACCATTTGTGCGCCAAGGGATTCAAGGGTTTTTACAGCGGTCAGAATAGCCCGGTCCAGAGATTGCCGCATGTTTATATCTGCTTCAATAATGTTACCGCAAGCGGTTTTGGGCATAAGCTGCAGTTCCCACTCACAGATCTGCGCCTTGGGTACAAATAATATCGTGTGGCCATCTTCCATCAGGATAAGGGAGGATTCTCCAATCTTTGCCCCATCTGTTCTTGTATTATTTTTGATGGCAGTCAAATAGTTGCCGAAAAAATTTTTTCCTGTAGCTTTCCTGTATTGCCTGGTAAAATCACTGATCAGGTCACCACAGGAAAAGGAAGGTATCTTCCGGCCCAAAGAGGTTTGAACATGCTTCGGGGTCATGGCGTTTTGCTGGTGGATCATTTGATGGGAAGCATGAAGCCTGTGGCCGGACTGTGCATATCCATATCCAAAGTTCCACCCCCACAGGGTATTATCAAATTCCAGGGAAGGGCCGGGGTTTTGTTTAAGTTTTGTCTGTATTTTATTCCTGAGATCTTCAAGTCCGCTTTGAGTAAGGCATTCTTTTTTGTCAGGCAAGAAAATACCAAGCCCTGATGCAAGTCTTACAAATATACGCTGGTAGTATAAATGACGGATACCTTTCATATCTTCAAGACAAAGATCCTGAGTGCTGTACCGGATGGCATCGTTTGCCATATTGGATGCAAAATGCCCCCAGGGGATATAAGAATTTCGTCTTAAATATTCAAATACATGGGTGTTCCCATCTTCAGAAAGATATTCCCCGGTGATTTCATTGTTCCCCTGAACGCCGGGTTTCAATACCAGTGTGTTTTTGTAGTCATTCGGAAGGGACTGGTTGTTCACAAGTACTTCAAAGAGTTCATGGTCATAGATGTCCGGGACAACCTTGTTAAGCCGGTTCTTTTTATATCCGATTCCCACGGGAGTCTGGTCTTTGGGATCAAACAGAATATGACAGGATTTTTTGGCCAGAAGCATCAGCTCTTCAGGATCTGTAGAGGCCTGGGCAAGTGCAATGAGCAAGGGATGCGGCAGGGTGTCCAGAAGAGCTGTTTTGTCTTCAGTCTTTAAGCGTTTGCTTCCTTTGGATCGTTCAAAGTTTTGAAGCAGAGAACAGGATTCAGGTGCTGAAATACGGATTTTTTCAGGAGAGGCAGCCTTTATATCGGCCCATGCAGAATTAATGTAGGTTGCTCCCCTGAACGGGAACGGATTGGCGATTTCATAGATGATGTCTGCACAGGGTTCATAAGGATCGCTTCCGGGAAAATTGACAGTGTTGTCAATCATAGTGCCGTCTTCAAGCTGCCCAAGAGATGCAAAATAGTCATGGTTTCTTAAATTTTTAACTTCAAAGCAGGGCTTGTGAACCCCCACAATAAACCGGGCATCTTTTCCCACACAGGATCTTAAGTTCATTATAATTCAGGCGCTCCTGACGGAATCAGGCAGACAAAGGTAAACGTCTCGGCAGATGTGTTTTTGAACTGGTGCTCAATATTTGCCGGAATAAATATGGCCGAGCCCTCTGAAACCGGGTACCATTTATCCTCAATCAATACCTCCCCATTGCCTGCGTGGACAAATACTTCATGCTCCCAGTCATGGGTGTGCTTTGGGGTGTGACCGTCCCTGCCCATTTCAAATAGTCTCATGCAAAAATTTTCTGCCCCGTCTTCTTTACCGATCATTACTCTGCCAGCCACGTTTTTAACCATCTCATTGTCCATGACAACCGGCAGTACATCTTTATAATTGACAACTTTCATTTGTGACTCTCCCTTTATTGGTATGGTAATTCAAGTGTTTTTAAACTGAATATGTATAAACAAAATATGCTATCAATTTATAGAATTGTCAATGAAATTGGACTTCAGGATTTTGTGGCCAGATATTTTTGAAGGGCCAGCATCATTCTGATCTCACCATATGAATAATCATCTCCTAGGACATTTTTTACTTCACTGAGAGAATTATTGTGATCAACCGCAAGTTCCTTTTCAATGGCCTGTTGTTTTTCAAGTGACAACAGCCTGTTGATATCTAATGTGCCTTTTTCCACAAAAAAGGTCAGATGGGTTTCAATAGTAAATTTTACCAGGCCTCTTTCTTCTGCAATTCCGGCAATGGTTAATCCGTTATTGAACATATCAAAGCTTGTCTGTTTTGTGGTGGAAGGCGGGCTCTCTTTTTTTGCCGGGGCACTTTTTTTTGAAAATTTTTCAGGCTCCGGCAGTACGACCTTATCTATCCCGTATTTTTTGCGATAGGCCAAAACCAGTTCAATAAGTTCTGCACCGTATTTTTCAATGGTTTTTTGGCCAACGCCGCTTATTGTTTTTAAAATAGCAATATTTTCCGGCAGGCATACAACAATCTGTATCAATACCCGTTGGTGTAAAACTCGAAAATGGGCGATCTCTTCCTTTCTGGCTTTGCTGGAACGCCAGTCCTTCAAGGTCTGGAATAACTCTGGGTGATCAATGTCTGACTCGGTGTAGGCCGGGAGCCGAGTCTTTTTTCTTTTTTCAGGGGTAAAGTCAATCTGGGCATTTGAAACAGCGTGCAGGTAACCTGAAGGTGAAAATTCTTTTTCACAGCTTTGTACACCAGACACCTTGACGGCAATTTCTTTTTTGAGATTACTCAGGGCATTGCCAATTTTTTTGCGCAGTTCAGTATTGTCTGTTTCAACGAGCAATTTTTGCACGGGCTCCCCAAAAATCACGGCAAACTTTTCCTTAAACCATGCGGAGGCTTTGCTGATTCGTTCCAAAATAACTGCATCAGATTCAGGCAGGTTGGCATCCCCAAAGATTGTGCTTAATTGACGCTTAAAATTTTCACTAACAACAAAGATATCTTTTATGGCTATTTTCTCCAGTTGCCGGATATCGGCAAGGCCTGAAACCTGTACTACTCTTTTGTTACCCGTTAAAAGCCGGGTAAGATAGTTGAGGCGGTTGCGCAATGGTTGAAAATCAAAACAATCAAGCAACAGCTGCTGCTGATAGCTGATTTTCGCTGATTGAAGCTGGTTTTGGGACGGCGGGTTTTGACTGGCGGTTTCATTAAAACGTGTTATAGCTTTGTCCGTTTCTATTCCCTTGGATGAGATGGGAGAGGTAAGCACCATGCCCTCTAAGGTTTTGCAGCGGCTTAAGGCCACGTAGACCTGGCCATGGGCAAAGGCTGCTTTGGCATCAATAATGGCCTTGTCAAATGTCAGTCCCTGGCTCTTATGGATGGTGATGGCCCAGGCAAGTTTCAAAGGGTATTGCTCAAATTTACCGATGATGTCTTCTTGGATTTCCTTATTTTCATCGTTCAAGGTATATTTGATATTTTCCCAGATGATCGGTTCCACCACGATTTTCTTGGGATCTCCAGGGCAGATAACACTGATATGGTTATCTGAAATTTTGATTACTCTTCCGATTTTACCATTGTAATAGAGTTTTTGGGCAGAAGGGTCATTGCGCACAAACATCACCTGTGCCCCTTCTTTAAGCTGGAGAAAGGCCGGGGTCGGGTAGATATGTTCCGGGAAATCTCCGGAAATTTGTGCCTTAAAATGGTGTTCTTTTCCGCTTAAAGCCTGAAGCCTGGTCTGATTCATGGAATCCGCATTGCGGTTGTGGGTGGTCAGGGTAATATAACCCTGATCTTTGCCGGGTGTGAAACCCGGAATGTAACGCCGGTTAAAGTCTGCCATGCTGGATTCATCAAGCCGGTTGTCGCGCACCCGGTTAAGCAGCTTTATGAAACCTTCGTCTGACTGGCGATAAATATGTTTCAATTCAATGGTAACCAATTCAGTGTGATCAAGAGCATTACTACTGAAAAAATAAACCGATTCATAATATTGCTGTATAAGCTGCCAGTCATCGCGCTTTGCCACTGGAGAAAGTTGATGCAGATCCCCTATCATCAGCAGCTGAACTCCACCAAAGGGCTGATTATTAAAGCGGTGACGGCGCAGCGCAGCATCCACAGCATCTAGCAGATCGGCCCGGACCATACTTATTTCATCAATCACAAGCAGATCAAGACTTTGTATAATCTGCTTTTTTTCTTTGCTGAACCTGAACTGGCGCTGCTTATTGTGTTCATATGCCTCACTGCCCGGCACAAATGGGCCAAAGGGCAGCTGAAAAAAAGAATGAAGCGTGACCCCTCCGGCATTGATAGCTGCAACACCGGTTGGGGCAGTGATAATCATCCGTTTTGCCATGTTTTTATGCAGATTATGCAGAAAGGTTGTTTTGCCGGTACCTGCCTTGCCTGTCAGAAAAATATTACGGCCCGTGTTCTGGACAAAGTCTTTGGCGAGTTGCAGTTCATGGTTTGTGGGAGACATATTTTTTTCCTGGTCATGCAAGTCCTGTGGTGTCCACCAATAAAAAAATTAGAGTAGATAGGAACTTATTTTTTGTCAAGGAAAGTATGGAAAAACATTTAAAATAAACAAGGAATATGCGGCCTAAACAATGAAGCTAAGTTGAGACCTGAAAACAAAAGTGCGAAAGATTATTGACACTACCATATCAAATTTCTTTTTCCGCAGATTTGTAATCATTTTTTGAGTCTAAAGTATCCAGAGCTTCAGTTGCCGCATCAATGAGGTCCGGATGATCAAGTTCAGGAAGTGTCGTTCGTATCCATTTTTTTGTTTCCGTGGTGCCTGTTTCTCCCAGGGCGTAGAGGATGTCTCCCTGTATGGGGATATCTTTTTTATCGAACAGGTCTATCAGGACGGGGCAAAGCGAGGCCGCAAGTTCCGA
This sequence comes from Desulfobacula sp., assembly GCF_014237455.1. Lineage (GTDB taxonomy): Bacteria > Desulfobacterota > Desulfobacteria > Desulfobacterales > Desulfobacteraceae > Desulfobacula. The sequence goes on from NZ_JABZFL010000091.1 coordinate 7,105, forward strand.
GTCGGTTTCGGAAAGTTCTTCTATAACAACCATGGCTCCCAGTCGCACTGACCATGTTTTATGGAGCAAAAGCTTAATAAAGCCGTCAAAGATTTTTCCCTTTTCACTCATCTGCCGGGCTATCCAGGAAGCATCCCCCTGTTCAAGGATTGTCTTTAATGTTTTGGCACTCAATTGTGACGGATCACGGCTGGTGATCATTTTTACAATTTCCCGGGCGGGAACACTTCCGGTCCATCTGAAATCATCATCAAGGATTAGGCAGGGTGCTGACATGACACCATCTTTTTGTGCGGTTTCGGGAAACAGACTGCCGTCAATGATATGGAGGTGAATGTTTTTACAATAGAGAGCCAATGGCATCACTGTTCTGACCACATTGGGGCAATGGGGGCACTGCAGGGCAATATAGAGTTTTAACCGGACCGGGATGTCTATTGTATCAAGGATTTGCCGGATGGGTTCGGAAAGCACAGGGCTGTTGCCATTTATTTGTGACAGGGCTTCAAGAAAGGGTTCAAGTTCTTTTTCAAGGGGAAGCGCTGAATAGGTGATATTCTCTTTTAGCAGGAAACACGGCAGGGTTTTTTTGCTTTTTTCGGCTTTGATGACCAGGCTGGATGCCATGCCCGACAACCGATCGGCAAAATTTATAAATTGATTTTCTTCGGCATGGGCTGTGGTAAGCTGCTTGATTTTGATTTGATTTTCTATGGTTTGATTCCAATTTTGGATCAATGTTGTTGAGCGAGGGTTAAATATTGGCATAATGTATTCTCTTTATGGTTAAAGGATTTTATTCTGAAAAATGTTCATTGCAAGCCCTTTTGTTTTTATTATTGGGGGTTGTTTATTACTCTTTACCCCAATCCACCATCAAAAAAAACAAAAAACCTCGTTGCGCTTGATGAATCAAGCGGATAGAATGATTTTGACAAAACAAACCTATCATCAACGAGGTGAAACAAATATGACACAAGG
>NZ_JABZFL010000093.1 GCF_014237455.1 Desulfobacula sp.
CCTCTTTCGCTGATTAATGTTCAGCAGTTTACCGCAGACAAGTTCATAAAGTTCTTTTATACTGCCGGATATATCAAAATATCCTTTTACATAAGCTTCCCCAAGAGAAAATGCATCGGGAGAAATCAGGGCTTTAAAAAACTTTCGGTCTTTAATTAAAATTTTGTGCTTAATATCCTGCAGGGCAGTTGAATATTTGTTTCCATTTATGTCAATAATTTCAAGGGGAACCATTTCTTTATTAAGCGTTTGAATAATTTTTTTTATGAAAAAAGATTCTTTTTTAACTATAGGTTTCATAATTTCGCCTTTCATAGAAGATTGAGATTATAAAAAACCAATTTTATACTGGACTCAAAAATTTTGAGTTATTATATTAAATATTTTAAAAATATAAAAGGGAATCTTAAAAAAAATGGGTTTTATTTGTTGCAACTGGTTCAGGTTATTGCTTTGAGGATATTTCGAGTTTCCAAAAGGGCCTTGGAAATATTATTTCTTTTCCTTCCTAAATGAATTCGAATACTGTCTTTTTTAATGAATTCAAAAAGGACCAACCCCTTTAGTGTTGTGTTTAAAAAATCCAGCGGTTTTTTTCTGTGTTTTTCAGAAAAAGAAAGGATCAAGGTATTGGGCGTGATATCAAGCCGCTGAACTCCTGCCTGGATACAATAAACCCTCAGCATAATTTTTAAGAGCATATTTTCAGCCTCTTTGGGCAGTTTGCCATATCGGTCTGTAAGCTCTTTTTTCATATCTGTTATATCTGAAATCCTGGTAATTTTTGATAGGCGCCTGTATAGGGTTAATCGCTGTTCAACAGATTCTATATAATGATCGGCAAATCCCGAAGACATAGAGGCGTTGATTTCCGGCTCCAATGGCTCAATGATATCTTCTCCTTTCAGGTCATGCACCGCTTGGTCCAGCAATTTTAAAAACAGGTCATATCCAACGGCCGCAATGTGGCCGGACTGGGACGCACCGAGGGCTGTGCCTGCCCCTCTAATTTGAAGATCCTTCATGGCGATCTGAAATCCTGATCCCAGATCCTTGTATTCCATCAGTGCAGACAACCTTTTTTTGGCATCTTTTGTCAGCCTGGTTTCATCGGAAATAAACAGATACGCATAGGCCTGATGGTCCCCGCGCCCGATTCTGCCCCTCAGCTGGTAAATTTGTGACAGTCCGAATCGTTCAGCCTTGTTAATTATTATTGTATTTGCCGAAGGGATATCAAGACCGGATTCAATAATGGTTGTACATACCAGAACATCAATTTCAAAATTTACAAACTTGAACATCACCGTTTCAAGGTCATTTTCCGAAAGCCTGCCATGAGCCACACCGATCTTGGCTTCCGGAACCAGTTTTTCCAAATTCTGTGCTGTTTTAAAAATGGTTTTGATATTATTATGGACAAAAAAGATTTGACCTTTTCTTGAAAGCTCTCTTTGAATGGCATCCTTTACAATGGAATCTTCATATTTTGAAATATATGAAATTATCGGCTGCCTGTCTGCAGGAGGGGTTGTGATGACACTGATATCCCTCATGCCGGTTAAAGACATGTGAAGGGTTCGAGGAATGGGAGTCGCTGTTAACGCGAGGACATCCACACCAATGCGTTTCTTTTTTAACGTTTCCTTGTGCTTCACACCAAAACGCTGTTCCTCATCAATCACCAAAAGTCCTATGGATTTAAAATCAACATCTTTTTGCAGAAGCCTGTGAGTTCCAATGACAATATCCACAAGGCCTGAACTAATTTTTTTAACTATTTTTATCTGCTCTTTTTTATTGCGAAACCTTGATAAGCATTCAATATTGACAGGATAATTCTCAAACCGATCACTGAATGTTAAAAGATGCTGCTCTGCCAATATAGTGGTTGGCACCACAACTGCAACCTGTTTACCGTCATTTACAGCTTTAAAGGCTGCCCGGACAGCAACTTCTGTTTTACCATACCCGACATCTCCACAGACCAGCCTGTCCATTGGAATACTGGATTCCATATCTAAAAGTACATCATCAATAACCTTTAGCTGATCACGGGTTTCTTCATAAGCAAACGCCGCTTCAAAATCATTATAATAATTATCCGGCCTGCTGAATGCAAATCCCTTGTTAACCTTTCGCTTTGCATAGAGATTTAATAAATCTGCTGCAAGCTTTTCAACTTCTTCTTTTGCTTTGGCTTTTGACTTTATCCATGCCTTGGACCCGATTTTATCAAGAATCGGTGTATAGCCATCCACTCCGATATACTTGCCGATCATTTCAATGCGATCCACCGGCAAATATAGTTTATCGTTATCCTGATAAAAAATAAGGATAAAATCCTGGAAAATTCCATTTAGTTTTAAACTGCACAATCCCTCATATTGGCCCACACCATGTTCAAGATGAACGATAATATCACCATTTTTCAACTCTTCGGGTGTGATGAATTGAGTCTTTAAATCTCTTCTTGCTTTTATCTGTCTGCGAATTCTCTTTTTGCCGAAAATTTCATTATCGGTTACCAAAGAAAATCCCTCTTCTTTTAGAACAAAACCAGATGATAAATTTCCAATTATATAATAAATCCCTGATTTTTCATTTATGGCAGTGCTGAATGTCCGGCAAAATCCTGGTTCAATCCCATAAGGCTTTAACAATGAAATTAATCTTTTTGATTGAGATTCCTGACTGATCACACACAATATGTTCATTCTGTTGTCAAGTTGATCATTGAACCACTCAACCAAAGGCAATAAAGGGTTGTCTTTGGTTCCCTGTCTTTTTAATAATGAAGACAGACCCGTATTGTCCTGATAATCAAATATAACTGCCGGATGATCTGAATTGAATGGTTTGTTTGTAACGTTCAATTGTTTAAATGACGTATGTTTTTTTGTGTTAATGTGAAATTTTATTTTAGTCCATTTTAAGTAGATGGAATCCGGTTCAACACAAAGCCTGCTTTCAGATGCTGTTGTTTTGTAATTGAGCAGTGCTTTATTTTCAAAATCATTTGCATTAAATTCCAGTTCTTCAGGAGAGTCCAACAAAAAATGAGTATTTTCAGGGATATAGTCAAAGAATGTATCAAGATCCTCATAAACAATGGACAACATGCTTTCAATACCCGCGAATCTTCCAAATTCACGGGTTTCATTAACAACCTGTCTTGTTTTTGATGCATCCAATCGGGCAATAGTTCCAGCCTGTCTGATCCGTGCAAGAATATGAGGCAGATTTTCCCGGGTTATGATGGCTTCGGTTGCAGGAATAATAACGGTTTCATAAATTTCTTTAATCCCACGCTGGGTAAATGGTGAAAAATAACGGATAGACTCTGCCAGATCCCCAAAAAATTCAATTCGAACAGGATATGTTTCACCGGGAGAAAAAATATCCAGGATGCCGCCACGGACAGAATATTCTCCCGGATCTTCTACAAGAGATGTCCTGGTATAACCGCCGGATTCAAGTTTTTTGATCAAAGCGTCTCTATCAATCTCCTCATTGGCGATGACCAATTCTGCAAAGTCATTGATTTCTTTTTTAGGAATCAACTTTTGCAAAATTGTATCTACAACTGTTACAATGATTAACGGCTCTGACGTTGAGTTCATGATTTTGGACAAAGCGGCAAGCCTGTTTGTAGATGTCTCTCTATGATATGACAGGGATTTGAATGGCAGTATATGATACCCCGGAAAAAAAACAAGTTGATCTTTTTTATCCGGCAAAAAAAAAGAAAAATCATCAATAAAGCACAGGGCCCTTTTTGTATCTTTTAAAATGACAACGATTGGAACCTTGGCGTCTTTAAATAATTGAGCTGTTAAATAGGCTTTATGAGATCCGTCTGTGGGGGTGATAACCACACAATTGTCTGCGGTTTGAATTTTTTTGATTAATTGATTTGACATGTTTATCTGAAAATACTCTATTAGACGGCTATATAGTTTTCCTTTAACCTTTAGGTCACACGTAAAAAATTATGGTCTTGATTTAAAGGAACTTTTGAAAAGAATCAAGAACTAAATTTAGAAGAAATTATTTGAACTTGTTTGCCAGATCATTATCAATCACATAGATGCATGCCTCGTTCGCCCCTTGGGACGTATACCCGAATTTATGAGAAAGGTTGTCTAAAAGGAATTTCACATCTTTTTTAATCCGTTTGTCATGGGCTTTAAATTTATCCGTGTCAAAATCCTTGATGGCATTCCTGAAATTTTCATTTTCGATAAAAGGTTCGAGCACTCTTTTTTTCAGGTTATACACATACCGGTCATATAAGGATTTAAACAGCTTGGTTTCCGTAATATTTTTCCCCTCTATCATGATTTCCTGGGAAAGAGCTCGGGTTGTATACGCCTTTAACACATCATTTCGGAGTTCATGTCTTCGTTTTTTGTCCATATTCTCAGACAAAAGTCTGTTTTCAATACTTTCAAGAAATTCTTCGGTCACATGGATCTCCTCTTTTGTAAAAATACACTTTATAACTGAATTTAACTCGTTTGTAACAGCAGAAATATAATTTTTGATATCTTTGGCAATCTGTTCCTTATTGTAATAGTACAATGATTCTTTAACCTGCTGAAGAATACAATAATCATACATTCTTAATAAAGATTCAAGGAATCCCTGGGGAATCATACTTTTTGGCTGATCGTCAAGTTTGTTAAAAAAAGTGCATAAATCGGGCATATTGATCAGCTGGTCTTCTTTGGCATATTTTGAGTAAAACTGATCAAATATTTTAATGGACTCTCGACCTGACAGTCCTTCTTTCCCGTAAATTTCCGATTCAGAAATAATTTTTTTAAGCATCTTATTGTCCAGGGATTTAACGTCATCCTCTTCCAGCCATTTTGGAACATTACCTGAAAAGAGTTCCATCTTTAAAAGCATCAACTTTTCATCACAAAAGTTCTTATACTTTGCTGGATCTTTAATCCATTCAGCCAGGGCCTGGGATTTTTTACCGATTCTTGTGCAGATGATAATCCTTGCAAAATTTTCCAGAACCATTGGAAGAAAACTGCCTTCAATATGCCGACCGAAAATATTATTATAAATTTTAACTTCTGTTTTTATATCAAGAACATAAGGGATATCAATATATTGAATCCTGTCTTCAAATGAAGGAAAATCACGGATACTTCTTTTATCTTCAGGGTTCATCAATGCAAAAAACAATGAATTTACCCTTTCTTCGATATCTTCTACTTTATGAAGCCCTTCACTGATAATGTTATGAAGTTCAACCATGCGATCGATGTTATGGGCCTTGATATCCATAAGGGCATAAATCCCATTGTTGATTTTTGCAAATCTTGAATAGAGATAATTGACCACATTGGAATCCTGGAACAGGGTATTGATCCTGTTTTGCAGCATCTCATTTGAAACAACGTTTTGTTTTAGCGGCCTGTCACCCGGATTAAAGACGCTGATACCGTTTCCAAGACGGCGGTTAAAATGGTAAGGCCTGGCATAGAGCATCTTAAACACTTCTTTGGGGTTGCCCAACCGTTCCAGCAAGGAATGATAGATAGACGAGCAAATAGTGCAGACATCTTCTTTAAACACCCACTCATACTCTTTTTCTGTAAAAAGGCGCCATTTGAACTCGTCATTTTTAATCAGTTCATCTAAGAGTATTCTTCGCTGATCTTTAGGTATCACAAGAAATGGATTGTCATGTGAGATGCAGGGCACTTCAATATATTCGGCATCTGTGCCGGTAAATAATTTTTCATTTGATTTTCGTTTAAAACGAGTATCCTCTCCTTGTTCAACATAGTGGAATAGTTTTTCAAATGCAGATACGTTCAGAGACTTATCTTTGTCCTGGAGTTTCTTAATATCCAAGCGCCATACGATCTCATACCTCAGGCCTTCTTCAGTGTTGGCATATTTTTCAAATTTATTTAATAAATTATTTAAGAACGTGCTCTTTCCGCAGCCATGGGGCCCATAAAAAATATATATCCGATTCTGCTGAGCGCCATGTCGCAAATACTCCATCTGTTTCATAAACCGGTTGGCAAAAAGCATATCCGTGAAATAAGAATTTTCAGAATCCTCAACAAAAAGTCTGGAACAATCATAATTTGTAAAGGTTAACCTGTCGATATCCCTTGTTATGGTTTCTTCGGATTCATCAACATAAAATTTTATCATATCATGGAAAGCCTGAAAGATATTTCTTAAAATCCGGGAAGGCTTAGTGTTTAAAATATTTAAAAACTCTTCAAACGGGACAGGCTTAAGACTCTGGTAATCGGTTATATTTTTATCCAATAGATCAAGGGTTTGATCAACTGAAATTTCTTTTGAAGGTTCGATTTCCATATTTAATTATAACTCCCGTTTAGAAAGTTTGCGGTTTTCCATCACATAAATCATTCTTTTCCATTTAACAGGTTCTGGTTTTTTCCCTTTGGTTTTAGAAGAACCAGGGTCCCAAAAATTGGCATGATCCGTTGCAGTCTTTCCTGACACCACGGGTTCGCTGGTCTCAAGATGCACAGGGCCTCCCCATAAATATTCTATGCCTACCATGGTATTTTCAATAAAATCCATCTTTAGAGGTTTGTTTTCAAATTTGTGATTCAGATACAAAATTCCTTTTTTACTGCTGGCCTTATCCACAAATATTTCCGGGGGGTGGTACAGCGTATCAATGATCATTTCCTTGTAATCTTGTGCTTTTTTAGATTTAATATAAAATTCCCAGGTCATCCTGGAGTTATTGAACCGTTTTCCTGCAACAAAAAGATCATGTTCGGCAATAAACTCCTGGTCAATAAATGTATTTATAAAAGTAAAATCATTAAAATTTTCACGAACTTTTAATACAAACTGCGCCCCTGAATTTTTACTTTGGTCATACTTTTTTCTCCCGGCCTCATCGTTTAAAAACATATAATCAAACGAATAACATCCCTTATCTTCCATATTTTTAATATGTTGAAACAGTCTTAGTCCAAGTGCATAGGGATTCAATCCGACTTTTGGCATAGACGTTACAGCGGCATTAACTTTGGCAAAGTCTGTTTCATGGCCGCAGATTCTGTCATCCCTCATAAAAAGATATTCATGCCAATAGCTTGCCCAGCCCTCATTCATAATTTTTGTTCTAATCTGTGGTTGAAAATATAAAGATGTATTTCTAATGATTTGAATTACAGATTTGATCCACTCGTTTTCTTCTTCTTTTAAAAATGGGGAGAACCGGAGAACATACTCCATGACATCCTGATCCGGCTTTGCTTTGATAGAAATCTCCTTTTTATAGAGCTCCTCAAATTCAGGGTATCTCCCGATCACCTGCACAAAAAAGTCTTCATTGGTTTTGCGGATACCATTATATCTTGTAATTTCTTTTAAATACTCATGATGGGATATATTTTTAATCCTTTGTAAAAATATATCAAAATAAAAGTCCGCCTTACTCAAGCGCTGCCTGGTATCCTTCATGATATACTGATTAAGTTCTTTTTGATACCCTACCAGATTATCAATCCCCCGGGAAAATTCAATAATATAATCAACCCATCTGCCCTTTTCAGACCTAAATTGAGCAATCAGCCGTTTATCGGACAATGCCTGCCCTGTTAAATCTATATCCCATGTATTTTTATAAAAAAAATTGTTCTGAAAAAAATCAATGTGCCCGAGGACATGGTAAAAAATCATTACATTAAGCCAATCAGGATTATTATCATTGTAAAATGAAATGGCCGGACGGGTATTTATGACAGTTTCATATGGATTTGAAGGATAGGCTTCGTACATGCCTTTTCCTGACAAGACCCTCACATCATGTACCCAGTAGTCATAAAGAGTCGGAATCATCACTTTGGGACTCAGTTCAATCATATCCCGATTGGTCACAATATATTCAAGCGTTTCATCATCAAACGTCAAGCCGTGATCGCGAGCCCTGAGTTTGCATTCTTCCATAATCCCTTTGACGTGTTGACTTACAAGCTCCATAGTTGTCTCACTTTCGGGTTTAGATCGCCGCCTCTTTCATGAAATAAGTCTTTTGATGCCTTGAATAATTCTCGAGTCATCTGCTTCTTCACCCATTACATCCAGTTTGATCAAATTGCCGTATTTATTAAGTATGCCGGAGGATTTCAAATACTTTTCCACTTCAGTCTGTTTTGAACCGACATAGGAATGTTCTACAACAGAAACACCTACTCTGGACACATAGTTCAGCATTTTTTTAATCTCGGCAATGGTCTGTTTCCCTTCTTTATCCCAGTCATCTCCGTCTGTCCCGTGAAAAACATATATATTATAATCCCGTGCCAGATTTTCTCTTTCAACAATTTCATTTACCATTTTGAAAGCCGTAAATACCTTGGTGCCACCCGCCACTTTATAAGAATAATATTTATAAAAATCAGACACCTCCTTGGCTTCCGTATCATGAAGGACAAACCGTGTTTCCACCTGTTTTTCATATTGGTATAAAAGCCAGGAATACAGCATGACATGCTGAGATACCACAGTCTGGGTCACTTTCCCGCCCATTGATCCTGAATAATCTCTTAAAAAAAACACAAGCGCCTGAGATTCATAATCTTTTTCTCTGGATAAGATCCTGTAAATCAGGTCCTGTGGGGAAATAATAAATTTTGTCATATCAATATTACTGACATCAGGGATATTCCCAAGGGTAATATTGGTTTCAACGATCTGCTTCAACGTTGCTTTTTTGTCAAGTACCTGACCGACACCTTTGTTTTTATCCGTCAAATCGTACACATATCTTGCCAGGGTTCTTTTTTTACCTTTGTCCTTTAAATTCGGCAGTTGAAAATCCTGGGATAATACCTTGCCAAGCTCATAGGCATTGGATTCAAGTTCGTGCTCTCCTCCCTCGCCTTCTCCAGGGCCTTCTCCCGCACCTTCTTCTCCATTTTCACCTTCTTCGGGACGGACCGGCTGTTCCCCAATAATATCACCTTCTTCACCCTCACCTGTTCCACCGGTAGGGTCTCCTTCGCCAGGCTCTTGGTTCAGGTGGATGTCGTCATGGATAAATTTTTCTTCAACCGTAGTGGGGACAATGATAATTTTATCTTTTCCACCAGAACCCGGTTTGACAATTCTTCCGATACGAATTTTTCGCTTAAATCCGTCTTCTTCTCTTCTTCTGTCTCTTTCAAGGAGTTCATCAAGGGTTATCATTATAGTTTACCTCCCTTGGTTATTTGTCATCCTCTTGACTACAGAAATATTCAATGGTTTTTTGGGCGCATGTTCTGCAGTACCCAAGTTTTTCATTCATGGTATAAATCATTCTGTCATAGAGCTTTTGATTTTCTTCATTTGTCCTGTTGGCAAGGGCACCAATTAAAGAACCTGCCCCGGCAATGTCTGATTTCAACCTGACATCGGTAATTGCCTTGACCAGTTCAAGATTGTCCATGAAATCATAGTTTGCATCCACGGAAAGCTTCTGACCATAAATCTTTCTAATGGTGTTCCTGAAAGAAGCTCTTTGCTCTTCAGTTTTCAAGGCAAGTCGTTCTTCAACATTTTTGATATATCTTTCATCTATTTTAAGGGCTTTGAGTTCACCTGTCTGGGGATCTTTATACTTCCACATCATGTCCGGACCAAGATGCTCTGCATCAACGCCAATAATCATGTTTACATAGTTCATCACATCCTTTTTAATCGCCAAAGGTTCATCCATATAAGCATTGAACATCTCGGTCATAATTCTTTCGCGATACAGCCCCCTTGCAATTTTCAAATCTTCCATAAATTTTGCTCGGTCAGAAGGTTCCTGGACATAATCCAGAACCGTTCTTTCAAGGGCATTGAAAATATCCAGGGCAAACATGCACTGGCCTTCATTGGTTTCAGAACTCTCCAACAAAAGCTGTACCGCCCGTCCAAGATTTCTCTGTCCAAGGCCTTTTTGGCCAAATCTCTTGGTGATATCCGTATCCCGATTTAAGGCATCAATCAGCTCGGCAAGGGTTTTAAGGCTCTTTTCTCCGGCCACCTCCCCTGCTGCAAGCTTCATGATTTCAACAGGGGTCAGTTTGTCGGATCTGGGCAATCTTGTCAGAACAACACCCACGGAAGCGGCATGATTCAAATTGGGGTCCTGATGCAGGACTTTTGAATCAAGGGATCTTTTTGTGTCTGTACCAATAGCATACTCTGTTAAGGTTTTCTGGATCTTATAGTCTGTATTATGTGCGACATAACAAATTCTGCACCGGTCAACAATCGGCGCTTCTTCTCTTTCGGAAATAAAGGTATCAAATTCTGAATTATTACTGGTGGCAACAATCAACGTGTCAATTGGCCACTTGAACCCGTCCAGTTCGATCGTCCGGTTTTGAATCACCCCAAGATAAACCTGAACCAGATCTTTTTTGTTTTTAAAAATTTCATCACTGAAATGAATGCCGCCGCCCGCCACCCTGGCAAGTGCCCCTCTCCTTAAATCGAATCGATAGGGGTTGTTTGAATCGGAAATATGAAGAAGCCGTTGAATAGATTCTTCACCCATGAGATCCACAGCAGATGATGTGATCTTATCTTTGGCAGGATATTTGCCTGTAATCGTACCAAGACTTTCAATTAATGGAACCGGCACAATTTCAATAAAAGACAGCATCTTCGTAATATCATTATCCGTATGTTCCCGGATTTGATTAAGGATATAAGCAGAACAGGCGCCCAAAGGGCGATATTTATCATAAAGGGCTTCTATCTGTCTGGCAGTAAATTTAAACTTTTTGGAAAGATACTCTTTTGCCTTGTCCTTGGTTTCACAAAGGCTCATCGCCAGGATCATGGGATCTTCATAGGTCTGGGATTCAATAAAATCAATCTTACCATAGCCTCCAAGCTGATCCAGATTAATATATTTGAATGTATATTTTCTATTTTGAGAGATACTGAGAAATTCCCTGTATCGTGCACAAAGATATTCTACTAAAAAAGTTTTACCATTGCCAGGTTCACCCACTAGAACAAATGCCATTTCCCTTGAAGATCCGCCTTCTGAAGCATCTTTTACAAATGAAACAAAACTGTTTATTTCATCATACATGCCGACCAGATGTTTTTTTCCCTGACTAAATATATCAAACTGATATGTTGTTTTCCCTTTGACTGTAATCTTCTGAATACCCGCATCAAGGATCATCCGGGAAACTCCCTGAAAGGCATCTTCAAACAATCGTTTTCCTTTTTTAACTGCATCGATATGAGATATTAAAGACTTTGGATTGGTTTTGCCGGCCATTTTACCCTCCCTGGGCAGCAAGGAGGCTTATGCTGCCATTCAAAATTGGTTTGAATTTCTGTTCATTTTCTGCCAATGGCAGATGTTATACACATAAGATAGATACTAGCCTACCGTTGTTCATTATAAATAGAGCGGATTGCGATTTCTATTTATACTTGCCTTAAATATAACAATATAAAAAAAATGAGTCAAATGATTTGCTTTCTTCGGAATTTATTTAGACAATTGAAAACGTTCAGCTAAATTATTGGCAACAGCTGTTCCCCCAGAGCAAGGTCCTCGGGAGTCGTGATTTTAATATTCGGTTTAAACCCTTTTATGATAACCACCTTATGACCCAAATGTTCTACCAGAGAGGCATCATCGGTTCCTGAAAAAGACGTTTTTATTGCATGATCGAATGCCCGCAACAGCAAGTCCAGTTTGAAAGTTTGAGGGGTCTGGGCTTTATAGAGATTTTCCCTGTTTACTGTTTTTTGAATAACCAGGCCGCCAGATACCTCTTTTACCGTGTCTGTTATCTTAACAGCGGGAATACAGGCACCATATTCAATGGCATTTTGGATACATTCTTTAATCATATTTTGATTTACAAAAGGCCGCACACCATCATGAATCATTACAATAGCTTTTTTCTCACCGTTTATTTTATCACGAATGTGTATCAGAGCATTTAAGACAGAGTGTTGTCTTTCTTTTCCTCCTTCAACCAGATGAATCTTTTTTTTAAATCCATATGGTTCAACAATACGGCTTTTGCAATAGACTTCGTCACCTCTTGGAACAACAAGAATAATTTCATGAACATGCTCACACGTATCAAACACCATGACGGTTCGAGCGAGAATTGGGATTCCGTCCAAATGAAGATATTGTTTTTTAGTCTTCGACCCCATTCGCAGGCCTTTTCCTGCGGCAACAACGATAGCAAAATGTCTTAATTCATCCATTTCAACTCAAATAAGACAATTCTTTGGGCAAGGGAATTCCTTTTCCCATATGGTCTTCTCCATAATTCACATCAGCAAGAGTTTTTAAATCATTTAATGCCCGCAAGTCACCTTTAAACTGAACGGTTTCTACCTCTTCTTTTTTTATTTTCCCACCGGCCCATTGAATATCCAGAACACTTGCAGCATCAAAAATATCATTATTTACAAGCATCTTGACCTCACCGCCATAATGTTGAACAATTTTAGCGACCAAAAGACTTGGACGACTGTGAAATCCACGATCCATTGGAATTCCAACTTCTATAATCGACGTTTCCATGTTTTCATTCAATATTTCAGAAGCCAGGGTTTTGCCTGAAGATAAAAATTTTCTGGCATAAAACAAGCAGTAATTAACCGCCCGATCCAGTAGAACATCCGGATCGATTAAATCGGATAAAGAGACACTGACATTTTTATATACATCCTTAAACCCAATGTCATACATATGGCGTTCATAAAAATGTAATAATCTGCCTGCCACTTGAAGGAGGTGAAATACAATGGAAAAATGACTGCGGAGTTGCTCAAGCATAATATTTTCTGATGATGATCTTGTATTTACCACATATGAATCAAACGAAGATTGGATATTATGAATCAACATTTCATATCTTCTAATGCTCACCTCATTGATTTGTTCAGGTACCAGTTCATTTATTTTTTTTAAATCATAACGCTCGTAAAATGCCAGTTGATCGAAATCTTTTACAACTTCTAAAAATTCACTGGCAATCCGTGTCAAGTTCTCTCTTTGCTGATTTTTGGCATTAAAATCATCGATATTGTGGTCCAGCTGTTGTGTAGATGAAATTCCAGGAAAATAACTCAGATCATACCCCGTATCCGGTATATTGATCTTCAGACGGAGGGCTTCCTCTATGATCACAGGCGCCGCAAGCTTTATGGATTCCTGTAAGATTTTCAGTGTATCAAATGCTTCAAGCTTAAAGGTCTCGTAACGGTTTTCTTCAAAAAGATAAAATTTAAACCGATTGAGGATATGCCTTTGAGAATAGCAGGCCAATGCAAGATGCCGAATGGTTGCAGACAATTCACGATAAAATACCCATTCTTTATTTTTTTTAGCGCCATGAAAATCCAAAAAATCTTCAAGGATATGAGAGGTGGTAATAAGCTTTGAGTATAATTTTTTTGTGAAGATATAATCATCATCATCAAGTCTAACAATAAGCAGAATGCATTTCAGATATTCATAAGAAAAAATATTGGCTTTTTCCTTAAATGAAATATCACAAATAAAATTCATAATTAATAACCCAATATTAAAAATAAAAAAAGCGGCCTGACCAGTTGATAAGCCGAATTCTGTTACCTGCTCTTGTTACCTTAAACAGGTCAACGATCATTCATCTGGGATGTACGTTGCCGCACACCTCATGCGACCTACCCGAAAACTTGGGCGGACAACCCTCAAGCGTTTCCCTATTTGGTCTTGCACCGAACGGGGTTTGCCAAGCTTTTCCAGTCACCTGGAAAACTGGTGCGCTCTTACCGCACCGTTTCACCCTTACCTGGATTGGATACCAATCCGGGCGGTCTACTCTCTGTTGCACTTTCCTTCACGTCACCGTGACTCCACGTTATGGAGCGTCCTGTCCTGTGGTGTTCGGACTTTCCTCCAGGTTAAAAACCCAGCGATCGTTTTGCCTGGTCAGACCGACTTTTTACGTATTTATATAATAAAGGATTCTACTGCATTGAGGGCATGAAATCAATGAATTACCGCGTTGTACTTCAATATATAATTGAGGGGGTATGTTCATAAAACACCCCATGCATACCTCATTTTTTACATTCACTACGGCTGACCCCTTATTCATCTTTGATATTTTCACAAACCGGGTCATCAACGAAGGATCCAGATTTTTACCAATTTCTTTCTGCCGGGTAAGATATTCATCAAGAAGTTCTCTGTCATCCGTTGATTTTTTTTCAATGTCTTTTTGTTCGCCTTCTATTTGATCCTTAAGAAGATGGTACTCTTTTTCACTTTCCTGGACGATTGCTTCCGTTTTTTCTTTTTCATCAAGATATTCCAACAATTCGGTTTCCAAAGCATCCTTGCGTTTCTTATTATCGTCCACTTCTCTTAAAAAAAGCTGATATTCCTTATTGGTCTTTACCATCCTCAATTTTTCATTACTTTTAATAATACGATCATCAACAACTTGAATTTCTCTCTCAATATCTTTGCAAGCGGTCCTGTCACTTAAAAGGTTTTCTTTATTTTCTTCCAAGGCATTTCCAAACTGCTTTAGCTGACCACTTAATTTCTCTTTTTCCTTTTTAACTTTTTCCAGGACAGATTTCAGCCTGACAATCTGAGTTTCAGCTTCCTGAAGTTTGACCAGGGTTTTTATATTCTGTTTGGAAATATCATTCATAATGTTATCCTTAAACTATAGTAAATGGATCTTTTTCTTTTTTAAATTTTTTTATTTGTATATTTAACCCGGCTGTTTGAATCGCCTGACTTAATTTGTCAGAAAGCAAATCTATCGCCAAATGTTCAGAACCAAAATGCCCTACATCAATAAGCCCCTTTGAATATTCTTCAACACGCCTTGCTTCGTGATATTTAATATCCCCGGTGATATAAACATCAGCATCAGATCTTAGAAACACATCAACCAGGGAGCCGCCGCTGCCCGTACAGATAGCAATAGTAGTTACGGGTAAATCCATGTCTCCCGTTACTCTCAGATGGGTCAAATTAAGCTTTTCTTTTACCTGGTGAACCACTTGTTTAAGCGAAGTTTTCGATTTAAGGTACCCGATTCTGCCGATACCGATCATTTCATCCATTGGCATAGATGACGGACTTTCTATCAAAAAAACTTTTGTTTTTTTGATACCAATTTTTGTTGCAAAATAATCATTTAACCCGTCATTGGCTTTATCTAAATTTGTGTGGACTGAAACAATACTGATTTTATGTCTTGCGGAAATTTCGATTGCACTGCCCGGCATTTTATTAAAATCAATAGATTTTTCACCCCGGATCATCAAAGGATGGTGAGTAAGCACAAGGTCACAATTGCTTTCTTTTGCAGCAGTCATTAATGCCATGGAAACATCAAGTCCAATCATCACTTTTTTCACTTCCCAGTTCAGATTACCAGCCTGAAATCCTGAGTTGTCCCAATCTTCAGCGATATCAAAAGGTGCGATTGTATTAAGCAGTTCCACTATATCCTTTGCTCTCACCATGATAAACCCATCTAAAAATAAAAAAAGCGTGGTAAAATACCACGCTTTTGATTTTGTATATCCGATTGATATTCTTCAGGCACATTCATATATGAATTGAGTATCCTTTTGAGTTTTCAGTTCCAATCATAAAATATGCCTTTAATCTATTTAAATGGTGGGCCCACCTGGAATCGAACCAGGGACCGACCGGTTATGAGCCGGTGGCTCTGCCAAACTGAGCTATGGGCCCGTTCACTCACACAATCCTGGAATATATATAAAAACAAATTTTGTGTCAAGATTTAATTCTCAACCAATTTAATTTTCAATAAAGGTCTTGAGCTTCTTACTTCTTGTCGGATGTCTGAGCTTTCTTAACGCTTTTGCTTCAATCTGACGAATCCGCTCTCTTGTCACAGTAAAATCCCTTCCAACTTCTTCTAATGTATGATCTGATTTTTCGCCAATACCAAACCGCATTCGAAGAACCTTTTCCTCACGTGGTGTCAAAGTGGCAAGGATCTTCCTGGTTTGCTCTGCCAAGCTGAAATCAATGGCTGCATCTGAAGGAATGGAAAACTTCTTGTCTTCGATAAAATCGCCAAGATGGCTATCTTCTTCTTCTCCAATAGGGGTTTCAAGAGAAATAGGTTCTTTGGCAATTTTTAATACCCGTCTAACTTTTTCAATGGGGATTTCCATCTTTTGAGCAATTTCTTCCGGCGACGGCTCCTTTCCCATTTCCTGTACAAGGTATCGGGATGTTCGAATAAGCTTGTTTATGGTTTCAATCATATGGACGGGGATTCGGATGGTTCTGGCCTGATCTGCGATAGCTCTTGTGATGGCCTGCCTGATCCACCATGTGGCATATGTAGAAAATTTATATCCTCTTCTATATTCAAATTTATCGACCGCCTTCATCAAGCCGATATTGCCTTCCTGAATTAAATCAAGGAATTGTAATCCTCTGTTCGTATATTTTTTTGCAATACTGACCACCAGTCTTAAATTTGCTCTCACCAGTTCCCTTTTTGCAAAATCGGCATTTCTACGCCCTTTGTTGATACACTCGGTAATCTGTTTTAAAAACCGGGAATCTCCTTTGATTTCATTTTTTCTCCAAGAAACCTGAGTTAAGATAGAACAGATATCCTGATATAATATTACAAGTCGTTCCTTTTCAATATCAGACCTGGATGATGCCCACTTTATAAATATTTTTTCATCAGAGAGTTGATCAAGCATTTTTTGAGTTTTAACATTAAAAGTTCCAGCACATTTTTCAAACAGATCATCAACTTTGTCAAACCAGTCAATGGTATTCTTAATATTTTTTTCAATATTATTAATAACATTGGATTCAAATCGCCATCTTTTTAATTCCGTAAATATGATTTCCGTGTTATTGAATATCTCTTTGGAAAAGGTTTCATATTTTTTAGATCCTTTTTTCTCTTGGTACAATAGATCTCTTTTATTTAAATTTTTCTGATGAATGTCTTTTATTATTTTTATAGAATTTAAAAATTTTTCCTGTTTGGAAACCTCATCAACGACTCCATCCCCTTCATCCACATCCCTTAAAACATGCTTAGGGCGCATGGATTTTTTTTCCATTTTATCTCCATAAATAAAAATTGTGGATAATGATATCGGACAATCCAACATGGCTCGCAGGATGTTGCGTTCCCCAAGCTCAATTTTTTTGGCAATTTCAATCTCACCCTCACGGCTGAGCAAAGTAACCATTCCCATTTCTTTAAGGTACATTTTCACAGGATCAGTAACAGCACCAAATTCAATATCCGAACGGGTCTTTTTAGAAGAAAAAAGATCTTTGGCTGCTTTTTTCTTCTCATTTTTATCATTCTTTTCCTTTTCTTTTTGAGATATTTTTTTGGTTTTGCCTTTGGTGGTCTTTCGGGTTGCTTTTTTAGTCGTCCCTTTTGCAATTTTCTTGGCTGTAGTTTTCTTGGCTGTAGTTTTCTTGGCTGTGGTTTTCTTGGCTGTGGTTTTCTTGGCTGTGGTTTTCTTGGCTGTGGTTTTCTTGGCTGTGGTTTTCTTAGCAGTAGCTTTCTTTATTTTTTCCTTTTCCTTATCCACAAGCTTGATCCCAAGCTCTTTAAATCGCACAACAACATCTTCAATCTGATCCAATGATTTTAGATCATCGGACATTGCATCATTAATTTCAGCAAAAGAGAGAGAACCATTTTTTTCACCTTTTTTAACAAGTTTTTGTAATTCTTTCTTGCTAATCATTACATTCTCTCCAGATTTATTTGTCTTACCTGCCATAAAATGCCTCCCAAAGGCTTAAAGTTAGAACCGATCATGTAATTGCTGAATTTCTGCCTGCTTTTGCTTCAACAGATCCATCAAATCAGAATCACAGCCCTTTTCCGCACTTATAATTTTACTGTTTAAAGTATTTTCCTGTTTTGTTCTTACTCTTATAATTCTATTCATTAGAGACAGAGCTGTTTTACGAATATCTTCTGAAGCAGAATCATTCATGGCATAAGACGCTATAAATTCTTGATCCTCATTAGTTTCCATTCTTGCCATAACATCTGTAATGAAGGCTTTTTTACCAGGATCTACACTTATAATTTTCTTTGCTATGCGCTTTAGTTTTTCAGAATAAAAATAATCTAAAACTTCTCTGTTTTTTATTTCATCTATGATTTCAGGATAATTCAGCATCAGTGAAATCATCTGTTCTTCTCTTCGATCAGATTCCAGCTTATCATCATCTTTTTTTTCATCTATCAAAGATGACCTTTTCGCAGTACGGTTTAAATAGAGTTCTCTGACCTTCTCCAAGACTGCTTTTTCATCTATGTTCAATGTTTCGGCAAGTTCTTTTACATATAAAGATCTTAATGCACTATCCTGAATCAAAATTAACTGCTGTTTCATATCATCTAAAATTCTGATCCGGCCCTCAACAGACAGCCCGTGTGTATCAATGGAGACCTGTAAAAGAAATTGCATGATGGTTTTGGCATTTTTTGCCAGTTCATTAAATGCTTCGTGTCCATGTTTTACCACATAGGAATCCGGATCATCCCCCTCCGGAAGCACAAGCACTCTTGTATCAACGCCCTCTTTCAAAAAAATTTTAATACTTCTTTTTGCTGCACTGATTCCGGCAGCATCAGAATCAAAAACAAGCACTATTCTGGAAGCATATCCTTTAAGTATCCTCACGTGATCTGGTGTTAAGGCAGTGCCAAGACTTGCTACGGTATTTTTAATACCGTGTTGATAGAGTGACAAAAAATCAAAATAACCTTCAACAATATAAACAAACCCTGCCTGTCGGCAAAATTGTTTTGCTGCATGAAGGCCATAAAGAATACGACTTTTGTTATATACAGGTGTTTCCGGGGAGTTCATATATTTGGGCATAGCATCATCCATCACCCTGCCGCCAAAACCAGCCACCTGCATATTCACATCAAAAATGGGGAACATAATCCGGTTTCTGAACCTGTCATAATACCCGGTTTTTTGTTTTCTTTCCAAAATCAAACCGCATTGAACTGCCATATTTTTAGAAATTTTTCGATCTCTTAATACCTTAACAATGGATTCCCAGTTGTCAGGAGCAAAACCCAGTCTGAATTGCTGAATAATATCTTCAGAAATATCTCTTTGTTTCAAGTATTTGCTTGCCTTATCCCCCGGGTTTAAATTTTTTAACTCATCAAAATAAACCCCCATAACGGTTTTATTTAACCGGAACAAGCCCTCTTTAAGGTGAAGTTCTCTTCTTTTTGCAGGATCAATTTCTTTTGTTTCAATTGTTATATTATACCTGCGAGCCAGCATTTTTGCAGCCTCAGGAAAAGTAATCCCGTGATATTTCATAATAAAGGACAATACATTTCCACCCGCAGTGCAGCCGAAACAATGAAAAATCTGTTTGCTTGCATTTACCGAAAAAGAGGGGGTCTTTTCAGAATGGAATGGACATAAGCCAAAAAAATTTCTCCCGGATTTTTTTAAAATAACGGTCTCTGAAATGACATCAACAATATCTGAAGTATTTAGGATCTCTGAAATTTTTTCTTCAGGAATATACATCTTGGTGGCGTTGACTCCAAAATTTAACGGTTATGCAAGTAAAATAAGCTAAGTATTTAAAATCACATGTCAATAATTATCTTTAGGGATAATTGTTATTTTGAAATCCCAATGGCCTCTTTTAAATCAAGGCTTCCTTCGTAAAGAGCTCTACCGGTAATAACACCGGTTACACCTTTATTTTCTATTTCAAGAAGGTTTTTAATATCCTGAATAGTACTGACCCCGCCGGATGCTACAATGGGAATTGAAACTGCATCTGCCAGGGCTGCTGTTTCTTCAATATTCGGACCTGTCTGCATGCCGTCCCTGTGAATATCAGTAAAATTGATTGCCGCAACACCGCAGGACTCAAACTCCTTTGCAAGATCAATGGCGCGGGTTTCAGATGTCCGGCTCCATCCTTCAACTGCAACCATGCCATCTCTTGCATCAATCCCAACGACAATTTTACCTTGAAATTGTTGACAGGCATCTTTGACAAGGCCTGGATTATAGAGAGCTTCGCTTCCAATAATGACTTTTGAAACGCCTGCATTAACATACATTTCAATGGTATTCAGATCTCTGATGCCGCCCCCCACTTGTATGGGAACATTAATCCCTGCTAAAATATCCCGGATGGTTTGAAGATTTTTTACTTGTTTTGCAAAGGCACCGTCAAGATCTATAACATGAATAAGAGCGGCTCCTTGAGATTCCCATCTTTGAGCCATTTTTACAGGATCATCCGAATAATGAGTAGTCTCTTCCATCCGGCCCTGTAACAGTCGGACACATTTGCCTTCTTTAATATCAACAGCAGGTATAATTATCATTGACTTCCACTATATTTTTTATAAATTCATTAACCATTTGGTATGTATAAACCAATTACAATAGGGTTCCCTTGCTGGACAGTGCACCGGAAATATTTTTGTCAATTCTGGTGGACATATGCAAGGATCTTCCAAAGGCTTTGAAAATTGATTCAAGAACATGATGCTCATTTACACCATAATACGAATTAATATGAAGATTAAGTGCGCCTTGAACACAAAAGGATTGAAAAAATTCTTTGGCAAGATAGGTGTCGAATTCCCCTTTTGCTCTAAGATCATCTGGAAAATTATAGACAAGATACGGCCTGTTTGACAAATCTATTGTAACCCTGGACAAGGCATCATCCATAGGCACACTGCTGTCACCAAACCGGACAATTCGCTTTTTGTTTTCAAGTATTTTTGAAAGCGTCTGCCCAAGGACCAGCCCGACATCTTCTACCGTATGATGGTAATCAACGTCAAGATCCCCCTTGGCATTGATCGTAAGATCAAAAAACCCATGAACGGTGAAAGCTGTCAGCATATGATCAAAAAAAGGAATTCCGGTTGAAATATCAACCTTGCCTGAACCATCCAAATCAAAACGGATAGAAATTTCAGTCTCTTTTGTTTTTCGGAAAACGCTCGTCTTTCGATCCATAAGAAACTCCTTGAATTGTGATTAAACCAGTATTAACCAACTCATACATGAATAAAATTCAATAAAAACGAATCTTTGATGATACATAAATCAAAAATTTTTGTCAAATATTTTATTTTGCATTGAACAGAAATGAAATCCATTAATTCTTTCATCACAGGAAGCAACACACATCATCTGGAAATTTTTTGAACCAATTGCTTCAATTATATAAATGTATCCTTTATTACAGATCAAAATTCGTTTATATATAAAAAAAATAACCACTATCAAAAATCAAAAAAGGATGGAATTATGGGACACCAGGATAAAGGACATTTTGCGGCAAAACATAAAGGCAGACAAATCAATAAAACCATAGCTGAAAAAATACGAGCATTGTCCGATGATAGTTGCCTCAGGTGTGCTTCAGCTCATCGGGCTGGGAAAGCACTTAATATATCTCCATCTGAAATCGGTGTGCAGACCGATCTTTTAGAATATCGAATTGCAGAGTGCCAGCTTGGATTGTTTGGCTATAGCGATGGGAAAAAAAGAATTGATCCGAATATTGAAATTGCACCTGATTTAAACAAACAACTGGACAAAACAGACAAAGACGGCAGGATATCTTGTTTGGAATGCTGGAATATCGCAAAGAATCTAAAAATTAAAAAAGTTGATGTCGGATCGGCATGTGAGAAAAAAAACATCCGAATAAAACCCTGTCAACTGGGTGCTTTTTAAACATTCAAGTTTGTGACCATGATTTCAGATGTCTGGATTGAAATCATCGTTTGTAGAAAGTTTTTTGTGTGTTTTTCGCTTTCTTCTTTGTTTTTGTTTTTTTATTTTTTCTATTCTTTTTTGTTCTTTCTCATTCTTACCTGTCATGTTTTCTTCTATTTTTTCAATAAGATTCCTCAAGGCAAGGAACCTGTTTAAATGTTGGGATCTTGCTTTTCCGCACTTCACCGATAAATTGGTTTTTTTATGTTTGAGAAACACGGCAGAAGAAGATTTATTGACTTTTTGCCCTCCCCTGCCCGCTGATTTGATGAATTTTTCTTCAATGTCTTCTTTTTTGACTCCCAGGGCTTTCATCCTCTTTTCGAGATTCAATAATTTATCTTTATTGGGACCCATTATTCTCCTGTCTGCCTGTTATTGTTATCATGAATATTTTTTTGAGTATTTGTTTAAAACAAAAAAAAATTCCATTGATATTGTTATATAGAGCACCAAAAGGAAATCAACAATTGTTTTTATAAAAATTTTTTATAAAAACAACTATGCAAACCGACTAGATACCTGTATCATTATAAATAGGCGTAATTGTTTTTACACACGCCTAAGATTGTGCCAAACTCATTTTTAAGATCATTTTAACCTTTGAAAGGAGATTGTCATGGAAAAAAGCATTTACAAAATAATCGAAGTTGTAGGATTTTCTGAAACGTCTTGGGAAGATGCTGCTAAGGTTGCCGTTACTGCCGTTGACAAATCCGTTCGCGATATGCGTGTTGCTGAAGTTATCAAGATGGATATGCGTTTGGAGGATAACAGAATCGTTGGTTACCGTACCAAATTAAAAGTCTCATTTAAGCTTGAATAATTATCCTCTTCACTGTCCTAAGATCTGACAAAAAGACATGGAAATAGTCAGAGACCGGGGCCTGTAAATAATTCTGTGTGCGGCATTTACTCCTGATTGGTTTCTTATAACGTCTCTTCTATCTTGTGTACAGGAAAAAAAATGATACAATCATTACCACTATTAAAATCAATGTAACACCACCGGCTTCGCCACCTGATAAGTTTAAGCCTAACTTTGCATATAATTTTTGTAATGGAATTAAAGCAGGGTCTATTAAAATTAAAAAATTTTTTCCTGATACAACAGCATATTCAATCATAACTACTCCTTTTACCGTAGGTTCTGTCAATCATTTCAAAAATCCCCTCTTACTTCTGAGTATCGTCGGGGGCCGCCCAGATGATATGGCTTTTATTTAAAAAAAGGGCTTTATGCTTTATTGAATCTTCAAGATCAGATCGATTAATAGTTACATTGAATAAAATCAAAAAGGGCTCTCTATAACTTGTTACAAGGTCACTTGCTCTGTCATAACCAGGGTCACGGTTTATATTTACCTGCCCAGATACTTGGGAGCCATCAATGAGCCTAATCCTAATGGACCGGCCTTTAATTTCTTTGCTTTGTGTTTGCTCACCCATTTTGAGTCTCCTTTGAAAAAGGTTGTTTGGAAAGTGAGTGAGACTATAATTATTAAACCTCAAGGAACTTGTCAACCACGGGATAATTTTAAATTCTTTTTGTGAACCGATGCAGGAGAGTCAGAAACCTTCAAAAATAGATAAAGGCCTTTGTATTGAACGTGGTCACTGTGTCTCAGTATGCCCTGAGAATTCAATATTTTTGCAAGCGATTCCTGGTGTTGAAGATCCTCCAGAATTTTTAAAAAATGTTTTTTCAACAAATTATAGTAGAAAGACAATTATAAACAACAATTTTAAACTCCTTATATTTTAGAACTCCCGGAAGACCGGATCTCAAAAAACCTTCCATTGTATTTAATGTTATCCTTATGTTTAAAAGTATGAACATCATAATTTTCAATATCCGAATCTACAAAAGTATTTATATTATACAGCTGTAAACGCTGAAGGATAGTCTCCAATTTTTTATTTACTCGAAAGAACCTGCTAATTTTTTAATTCTATCGGAGATATTCCGAACAGTTATTTTTCTATTATCTATCCACCATTTGGCATCTGTTTTTTCCTGCCACTCCTGTAAAAATAAACTAAATGCCAGATCTGATGTTTCTTTTTCTTTATCATCATTAAATACAAGACTTTTTTTTAAGAAGCTTACTTTGTTGATCAGGTCAGCCCTGATTTTTTCTGCCCAGGAAACTCTCTTTGGGGTCCCAATGAGTGTAGGAAAGCCTATTTTAGCATGAGATTTTGCCAATTTGGATGTCTGTTTTTCGAAATGCTCAATTTTGCATGTTTCGCAATACCAGTCTTTTTTGTCCACAAGCCATAAATTTTTCTCATGGCTTTCAAATAGTTGGGTTGTAAATTTTTTATAGCAGGTCTTACACCTGACTTCATAATCGCAAATTTCTTTTGTCATTATAATTAGGCCCCAAATTTTTAGTATTTGTTTTTAAAGGGTTGGCCTCCTGATACAAAACGAGTTACACCAACCTAACAGTTACAGATACTTGCATCATGACTTCACCTTTTATTAAAAAAAAGTTTTGCTTTACTCCTGGCACTCTATAAAGAACACTGTGGGAAAATACTCGAATTGAAACTTATCAGTGAATAAAGTTGAACGTGAAGTTCAGGTTACGTATCTTGTCCAATTGGAACGACACCGGAATGTATAGCACATCCAATGGTGAGAATGCTACACAATAAAATAAATGACTTAATTTTAGTGACTCCTTATAATTATTTGTACATAAGGGACGGCCATGATAGAACGGCCTGAAAAGGCGTCAGAATTAAGCGTGGCTGATGGGATGGCCTTTTTTTATAAAAAGTTAAATGGCACTGTGTTTTTTATATTGGTACCTTTAAAAAATAATTGATGGTGTGAATTTGTGAGAGTATTTCAAAGTGTCATATACCACATATTGGGGTTCCCAGGTTTTGTCTGGGCTGAGTCTTTAAAATACCAGTGAACGCTGATAAATAGGGCCTCATCCTAAGCTGTTATAGACACATTAACCACCTTTTTACTATTCTAAAATCCATTCCCAACGGGGATATTTTCTATTTAAAACCATTAAGAATACAAATGGTATCTTGTACAATTTCAGACTCGGAAAAACCTTGGATAGGATCCAATAATGCTTGACTTCTATTCGACATTCTTATATTTTAAATAAATTGTGTTATATTGTATTAACACGTAGGTTTCTCTTCCAAGGTGTATATTCCCGACAACCAAAGCGGTATTATCCCCCAAAGTTAGAAACTTGTATTTTTTTATTTTTTTTAGGAGATTGCCAACATGGCTAATGGTACAGTAAAATGGTTTAACGACTCAAAAGGTTTTGGATTTATCGAACAAGAAGATGGTGGAAAGGATGTATTTGTACATCATTCAGGCATCAATACAACAGGTTTTAAATCCCTCAACGAGGGAGACCGTGTTTCATTCGACATCGAAGATGGACCAAAAGGTCCTTCAGCAACAAATGTAACAGTGGTTTAGTTAACCATTTTTTTGCAAAAAAAAGTCATTTTGATGACTTGAAAAATAAAAGACCCTGAACAGGATATCGTTCGGGGCCTTTCTGTTTTTACGAAAGGCACTCATCGTTTTCGTAGAGATTGATGTGGATAAAAAACACTAAAAGCAAAATAGAGAATTTTATATCTATGAAAATGTGTAAAAAATGCGCTGAATGTTGTAAAAACTATCCTTTAATAGGAATATCTAAAAATGAAATCAATTCATTAGAACTATTGACAGGATTACATTTTGGTATACCCATAAACTCAAAAGGTAAAGCATATGAAGGATATCTTTTACAATTTAAAGAAAATGGCGATTGTTTTTTCTTAAATGAGAATAATGGCAATTATTCTTGTGATGTGTATGAAGTGCGGCCAGAAATTTGTAAAAAATATCCATCAACCCTCAGACAGCAAGAAGTCTGCGCCTTAAATAAGGAAAAATTATTTTCTTGAGTTTAAACAAAAATTATTAAAATGATGAATAGATATTAAGGGTCTGTTCACTAGTATTTACAGTTAAAAAATTCGAGGGATGGGATAATAATTTTCAATCCCCTGTATAATATTTTTCCAATGGCTTGAAGCTCCAGTACTCACCTTTTAAAGGTAGGGAAATAGGCTATGGCCGTCATCATGATGACAAAAACAAACCACGAATTAAAAGTCATCGTAAAGTAATCCTATTTTTGTTTTCAAAGACATTGTTGCCTTAGGATTTATTAATTTCAAATATAGTTTCAAAATTACTGAAAAAGAACATTATATTAAAAAGTTGTATGTTGCAAAATAATAATGATTTGATCCGATTTTTACTGAGTACTAATGGTATGATCAAACAGGAGTCAAATTCCCCAATTTACCGAGTGCTTCTTTCACCAGTCAGGGTTTTTTGATTTTCCCAAAATACCACATATAGTAATGACAGTTTTTTTATCCTTGGAATTAAAAATCAACTGAAATCGAGAAGAATCAAATATTTCAAGATTCTATGAAATTATATTGGAGAGTAAGGGGATTTTTGTTCAACTCCCCGGAAAATAATTTTCCAAAACCTGCTAAATTACGATGAATATAAATGTAATCTGAGAGGATGTTTTTTTGTGCTGTTTTTTTTAACACATGAGAAGGATTTTGTTAAAATCTATTTGTTCTCAAAAGCTAAAAGAATGCCTGCTTTTAGCAATATAAAGACAAATAGTTGCTATAAAAATTCATTGGATTCTATACGGACTATTTCATTGGAAGAATTGCGTTCTGATTGATCAAAAGAGCTTCACGAATCTGTTGTTCTTTCGATTTTAAAAAATCCACAATGGAACTGTTATTAAACCCGTCCCAACGTTTCCACCCGATCTTTATAAATATTCTGGCGGTCCCTGTATCAATGATAAAGTCGTATGATAATGTTATTGAGTTTTTGCGAGAATCAATATTATATTCGTTATAGACATTGTTAAGGAAGTCCAGAACCGTTTCTTTTTTTGTTGCAGCGATATCGTTTCTCCTTTGTGTGAATGTGGATTAGCTTTTAAGAATACAAAGAGTCTTATTTTCCACAGCATTTTTTATATTTTTTACCGCTTCCGCATGGGCAGGGTTCATTGCGTCCCACTTTCTTTTCGACAATCTTTGTTTTGAGGGGATTCAACAATATCTCTAAGTCTCTAATATCTTCAGGTTTATCTGGTTCCAATTCAATCGTATATTTCCAACCATTTTCTTCAAATACTGATTCTAATTCTTTCACTCTTTCTTCTGTTTGTACATTCACGACAGCGGGATTCTTTTCAGTGCCCAATTTTGCAGTCTTTTTTCCATCAAATATTTTTTCCATCTTTTCACCTTTAAAGTATTATATGGTTCATCTACCGCATAACAATTAATTCTACAGTTTTTTTCTAGTGAAGATACAAAAATAACAAACCGGATAACACTCAAATCGCTATCAGAACTGCATAGAGATTACAACAAAATTCTTTAAAAAAAATACCGATTCTTAACAGTATAACATTCAAAAAATCATGATAAACAGAATTCTGGGTATCTCCAGTTTATAAAAAAATCTGTATATATAAAACCTGGCCTGCGGGTTGATACCATTCTGTAAAGCCAGGTGTTCTGCATTCCATCGGTCCAGGGTTTTTATCAAATGGGTTCCTCTCCTTCTCCCTCTGAAAGAGTTCTCTTAATCCAGTTAATCTGGATCTATAATTGGCTTTTCATCCTTATTAAAAGCGGGCTCCGTACCGCAATCATACACTGCTGACCCCGTAAAGTCGCTCTTCGGACTTTGCGAGAACAGCAGTATGATCTTGGCGTATGCCGATTTTGTCAGAGAGCACTCCTTTAAGCTTTATCGGCTGACCCCTGACAAATCAGTATACACATATGAAGAGCGGCTTCATCCGCATATTCTGTCAAGTTCTTGCTCTTTCTTCTCAATGTTGCTGGGCAAATGAGGCCGTTTTGTTCGCTTCAAATGTTGAAGGATATCTCCAATAGTTCCTGTTTCTCTTAAACCCAGAAGAATATTGCCAGTTCCAGAATGATACCGCATCACTATGTGTCAGGATAGTTGTCCATTAGCCGAAAAAATGTTCTAATAATAGAAACATGGCGGAATGGAGGTCCAATGCACTACAGCAAAAAACGAAAAGAAACTGTTTTAAAAAAGATGATGCCCCCAAACAATAAGAGTATTCCTCAGATATCCCAGGAAGAAGGCATACCAGAATCCACTCTTTATACCTGGCGAGTCAAAGCAAGGGTGATATCATGAGGTCAGCACATAGTCAGCACCTTTTAGTGGTATACCAAAAACAAAAAAAAAGCCCGAAAACATTGGTGTTTCGGGCTATATAATGGTGGAGGCGGCGGGAGTTGAACCCGCGTCCGAAAACGATCAACCCAGGCTTCTACATACTTATCTCAAAATTTAAATTTTGCTGTAACGTCTCCTTTGAGATGGATACAAAACAGTATAGCCCGAAAAGTTTAACCTTTAAGGTCCAGGCACCCTTAAAAGGCGGTCTTGCAAAGTCGACGCCCTGACCTGAAATCTGCAAGAAGGATATCAGCAGGACGGAAGCTGCTCTACGCAGCTACAGCGTAATTATAATCATCTGCGATTATGTTTATGCATTGCCAAGTTTACGAGCTGACAAAAGACTCGGTATGCTACCTCAGGCCTCAAAATCTCCGTCGAAGCCATTTCGCCCCCAAATTGTAAAAGATCAAGTATTTTTTAATATAAGCTTAAAAGCTTAAAAAGTCAATAAAAACAAGCCAATCTGGATACTTGATTTAAGGTTATCAAAACCAGGTCGCTTTTCCATCACTTTTAAATCTCATTGACAAATTGGGCAATATTTGAAATAAAACTAAGATTTAAATCATTGTCTGTTTGAGGGGGTAAGTCTTGACCGGGATAAGTGAAATTCTTGTTTTAGTGCTGCTGATTGCCTGTATCTTGATTTTGCCAAGACTGTTTAAAGGGGAACCTGTAAAAGAGGAACCTTCTTCAAAAAAGCTAACGCGGCTTCCTGCAAAAATCCGATTCGGTATCGTACTTACCCTTGTTTATCCTACGGTCGCAGCCCTTTATCTGAAGCCATGGAATGAAAATATAATTTCTTATCTTTCCTATGGAATTATACCTGTCTTTCTTGTCTGGGCTGTTGCCTGGATCATGTCTGGAAGAAAAAAATAAGCTATATTACTTTTTAATTTAAACTTATTTTAGTAATATATTAAAAAAATTCCATTATTTTACTTGACGCATTTTATTTTATGATTAATTTTGTTTCAAATGAAGGCGAAGAAATGAAGGCACAACAACCTAAACAGGAGAATTAATCATGAGACTTGTAAGATACAACCCACTTAACGAACTGGCTTTCTGGGGAAATTCATTTAATGACTTTTCTTCCTTTTTTAACACAAAATCCAAAACCGATGAATCCTGGTATCCCGCGGTAGACATCCTGAACGAGAAAGACAATGTGGTTCTCAATATTGAACTGCCGGGTGTCAAAAAAGAGGACATTTCTGTGAATATCGAAGACAGGGTTCTGACCATAAAGGGTGAAAGAAAGTTTGAGAATGAAGAAAAAAAAGATAGCTATTTCAGAAAAGAAAGATCATACGGAAGCTTTAAACGATCCTTCAGCCTTTCCGATGATGTGCTGATCGATGATGTTGATGCAGATTTTCGGGATGGCATCCTTACCCTAACCCTGAAAAAAGACACCACCAAAGAAGAGGTTAAGCAAATAACAATCAACTAATTTAAGACAATCTCAAATCATTTTTGCCAAATGGGGACTGATCAATTCAAACATGGGCAGTCCCCATTTTTTTATTTGAAGACTCTTAGTAACACGCCCGCATCACTGCTTCAGGCGATACGAAAGCCGGGTATGCCGCCTGGATGATTTATCCGTATTGATAGCCATGGCAAGGGCTTTTTTTGTCCCCACAAGAACAACAAGTTTCTTGCCCCGGGTCACTGCCGTGTAAATCAGATTTCTTTGCAAAAGGATATAGTGTTGAATCACAACAGGTATGATTACGACAGGATACTCGGACCCCTGAGATTTATGGACGGAAACTGCATAAGCATGAACAATTTCATCCAGAGAGGAGAAATCATACTCCACTTCCCTTCCGTCAAAATTGAGCAGCACTTTTTGATCGATAAAATTAATATCAACAATCCTGCCGATATCCCCATTATAGACATGCTTGTCATAATTATTCCTGATCTGCATCACCTTGTCAGACACTTTAAATTCTCGGTTCCCCCTTTGGAGTATCCCCTTGTTTAGATTCAGGATTTTCTGCAGTTCATGATTCAGGTTGCCAGCCCCGACAATACCTCTGTGCATGGGGGTTAAGACCTGGATATCATCTACCGGATCCACCTTGAATTTTTGGGGTATTCTGTTTTGCACCAGATCAATAATGGTGTTTAAAACATCTTCCGGCTCCTCTTTCTGGACAAAATAAAAATTGCTTTTCTTATTATCATTTGCCAGTACCGGAAACATCCCCTTATTGATTCTGTGCGCATTGACAACAATCAGGCTCTTTCTTGCCTGTCTGAATATGGTATCCAGCGTAACAACAGCAAAAGCA
Organism: Desulfobacula sp.; assembly: GCF_014237455.1. Taxonomy (GTDB): domain Bacteria; phylum Desulfobacterota; class Desulfobacteria; order Desulfobacterales; family Desulfobacteraceae; genus Desulfobacula. The sequence continues at coordinate 30,466 of NZ_JABZFL010000093.1, forward strand.
TTGGATACGATCAAGTCATTCAAGACATTTCCAGGGCCCACTGACGGCAGTTGATTGACATCTCCAACAAAAATAAGGGTGGCCTTGGGAGGAACGGCCTTTAAGAGATGATGCATTAAGACCGTATCAATCATGGATGCTTCATCAATGATCAGCACATCACATTTTAACGGATTTTTATTGTCCTTTTTAAAGCCCGGCTTCTTCATGGAATAATCGAGCAGCCTGTGGATGGTCTGAGCTCGTTCCCAGGTGGCTTCGCTCATCCTTTTAGCGGCTCTTCCCGTAGGCGCAGCAAGTAAAATTTTTGCCCCGGCTTTTTTTAAAATTTTGATAATGGCATTAATAATGGTTGTTTTACCGGTACCAGGTCCCCCCGTAATAATTAAGACCTTTTCCTCCAAAGACTTTTTAACGGCCTCTTCCTGGTTTTTGGCAAGCGTTATCTTAATCTGACCCTTAATCCATTCAACGGCTTTTTTTGAATCAATCTTTCTAACACTTTTGGAAAAATTTTTAAGTTGTTCAAAATTTTTGGCAATTTCCGTCTCACAAACATGAAATTTTTTTAAAAAAACAAGTTTTTTATTTTCACTGATATCTTCAATAACAATCCGCTCGGCTGAAAAAGAATCTGCAACAGCCTTTAAAACGATATCCCTGTCTACTTCCAGCATGTGTTGAACTTTCCGGCAAAGCTCATTATAGGGATAACAGACATGACCGTCATCGGAAAGCTGGTGCAGCACATATTCAAGCCCTGCTTCAATGCGCTGGGGGGCATGCTTTTCCATACCAAGTTTTTCAGCAATACTGTCTGCAATGATAAACCCGATACCAAAAATATCTCTGGCAAGCCTGTAAGGATTTTCTCTCACAATATGAATAGAATCCTGGCCATAGGTTTTAAAAATCTTGGCTGCATAAGCAGTACTGACCCCATGGGACTGCAAAAAAAGCATTACGGTTCTGACTTCTTTTTGGTCATCCCAGGCCTGGGCGATCATCTCAATTCTTTTTTTGCCGATTCCCTCGACTTCAGACAGTTTATCAATACTCTTTTCAATAATATCCAGTGATTTTATCCCGAACCGCTTTACAATCCGTTTGGCCATAACAGGACCAATCCCTTTAATCAGTCCCGACCCCAGGTATTTTTGGATGCCGAACTGGGTAGCAGGAACAAGGGTTTTATATTGCCGGATCTGAAACTGATTGCCGAATTTGGTATGGGTGATCCATTCTCCATCCAGTTCAACAAACTCACCAGGGACTGGATTCACCATATTCCCTACAATGGTTACAAGACCCCTTTCACCTTTCACCTTAAGTTTGCACACACAAAATGCAGTTTCTTCACTTGAAAAGGTAACGCGTTCAATATGTCCGTTAAGTTTCGGCATTTTAAATTTTGTGTTTTATTCCTGAAAAATTTTTGCCGGATTTAAACTGTTTTGTAAAAACAAAAGCGCAGTCCAGGACCTTTAAGATATAGCCATAGAATGCGCTTTGTTCAAAATTGTGGGGACAGATTTAAAAATCTGTCCCCAGTTGCTATATTCAGTGTCTAATGATGAGAGTCTCCGCTATCATTCATGGTATCATAGGCTGCCTTTAAAATACAAAATGTCATACCGGCACCCAAGATGGAAACGGCATACCAGAATCCACCAAAAAACACCATATGTCCTATATCCCATGCCCATTCAAAACTAAATGGAAACATAATTTTTCTCCTTTAAGTCACAGAATTTATTCTGTTTTTGATACCGGTTCTATCGTATTGAGTTCCTGTTCCTGAGGGAATACAGGAAGGTAGCGATACGCAACCGAAATCAGAATAATTCCATAGGCAACAGGAAGAATAGTTGTTGCAATTTCCTGCCAGCTTGGAAAGTAAAGGGCCCAAGTATCAAAACTCATTACCGGAACCGCCATAATCTGAAGCACCATGACCCATCTGTTCAGACAGATACCAATTGTACCAAGGATAATGGCGACAAGCCGCAGAGTCGGATTTTCCCGGGTAGACTTCATGATGAGAATAGCACCCGGAACTACACCGCATAGTACAATTTCGGTAATTAGAATCCAGTAACCGTAAAATCCGTTGTTACTGTAAAAATGGCTCAGGGTAAATCCAAGGCTGGGTGCCGTTACCATTGCCCAGTAAATGGTGTCTATAATTTTGGCAATGATATAGGTAACAATCATCCATCCTGATATTTTAGCTAACAGATGAACCACATTATCTTTGACCAGTTTTTTGCCGGTAACCGTTTCAGTAATCTTTGTCACCAGAAGGGTAAAGCAAGGGCCAAATGCAGCTGCAGACCATGTGAACAAAAAGAAGGTCCAGGGCCAGATCAACAAGCCTTCTCTGACAGCAAAGGGTCGACCGTACAGAACCCCGGCAACACCGCCAAGGGATCCTTGATGAAAAAAGGACAGGAAGGCGCCGGTTGCAGCAAATACTGCCATGACACCATGCATGTTATGGGCAAGGTGGTGAAAAAATGGCACTTTGTTGGCTTGTCTGTTTTCCAGAATATTCGGTATAAACTCAATGGTTAACACAGCAAAATAAGCAGACAGACAAAAGGCTACCTCTGTCAACATTGAATGGACATTGGCATGCCAGAAAATAAACCAGCCTCGCAGCGGCTGCCCAATATCAATGGCAAGAATTAATAATGCCGAACTATAACAGATAAAACCGATGATCACGGCAAAATTGATAATATTTTTCAGTTCATCAATTTTAAAAATATATCTTAACAGACCTGTAAAAAATGCTCCACCACCAACAGCGATGACTGCAAGGTCAGCCCAGATCCAGAGGGCAAACCCGTAGTAATCATCCATATTGGTCTGGTTCAGGCCTTTAAACCAGCAAAGGAACATGGCAAAAACGCCCCAAAGAACTACGGCACTAACGATAGCAATTCCAATAGCAAACTTTGGAAATGAGCAACGTTTTGCACCTTCAGGTATTAATGCAGAATCCATATTTATTCACTCCTAACATAGGGTTTGGATTGCTTAACCATGGGATGCGGCCCCATGATGATTCTTGATTTTATCCCATTCACCGTCCAGATAGTTATCACCTTGTTTCCTTACCCATTCCCGTTCGGAAAGATAATAGACTTTCGGATTGGTTCCAAGTCTTTCAAGCAGCCTGAAAACCTTGGGATTTCTTGATTTTCCGACAACATGCTTGTTTCTTGGATCCGGGTGCGGGTCAGGTTTAACAATCTGGTGTACCTTATGGGCGGGATTATTAAGATCTCCGAATACAATGGCACCTGCAGGACAAGCTGTAGTGCAGGCGGTCTGATATTCATGTTCTTCGATATCATCTCGCCCTTCATAGTATGCTGTATCTCTTGCAGCCTGGTATCTGTGATAACAGAAACTGCATTTTTCAACTACCCCTCTCATTCTCGGAGATACATTAGGGCTCAGGTAATTTTCCATACCTTCAGGCCATTTGGGATCCCACCAGTTAAAATACCTTGCATGATAAGGACATGCCCCCATGCAATATCTGCATCCAAAACAGCGTGTATAAATCTGGCTGACAATTCCTGTATCATAGCCATAATCAGTCGCAACCGCAGGACAAACGGAAACACATGGTGAATGACCATGATCCCCTTTTCCACCACAATGCTGACAAGGTCTTGGCATATATACGATCTCAGTATCAGGAAAGGATTTACCATTGGTTAATTTATAAACACGCATCCAGGTGATGCTATCCTTTTTATTGGATTCATCCTCCTTAAACGGAACATTATTCTCAGACATGCACGAAACCATGCAGGAACCGCATCCGGTGCATTTGTCCAGATCAATAACCATCCCGAATTTATGTGCTTTATTATTATTTTGTTTCATTAAGAACCTCTTTAGCAATTTATCCTTGAATTTTAGGCCTTGGAAATTTTTACTTTAATTCCAAAGGCAGCATCCAGTCCTGAACCGGATTCAATTACCGGGCCTATTAAGTCATTTACATTTATACCCTTGTTTGACACATACTTATTATCAAATGTATGACCCAGACCTTCAACCATTCCAATTACGCCTGGCATCATACCTTCATTCAGGTTTATCATAACCCTGGCTGTGTCCGTTGGGGTAGTCAAAGTTGCATATCCACGATCTTTTAGGCCCTTGGCTGTTAAAGGATTAATCTCTACAACAATATCACTGCCCTTTAAGACTTTATCGGAAACAGTCTTAATTGCAAAAGGAGATGCGGCAATTCCTGCGTTGATCAATCTCATGTTGTCAATTGGGATCAGTGTGAGCTCGTAATCACCCCGAGCCTGAACCGTTGCGGGATTATCAGCAAGAAAAGAGACGTTAACTGCCACAGATCCAAAAGGAACACCTTCGGATATAATCGCATAGCCGTCTTCTGATAACGAGTCCCAGATTCCTGCCGCCACACTTTCAAGGCATTCATCATAGGTTTCCCATTCAAAACTTTCGGCGATACTTCCTTCCAATGCTTTTGCAATAAGAATAACAGCGTCTCCCGCATGCTTCGTGTCAAATACAGGTTCAATGACAGGCTTTGTAAGCCCTACAACACTCTTTGCAAGCCCTGCGCAGGAGGGGACATCTTCAAGCCGTTCCAGAAATGTATGGCTTGGCAGAACAATATCCGCTTCTTTAGCTGTTTCATCAAGAAACGATGAAAAGCTTACGACAAAAGGAATTTTTCCGATTGCCTGTTTAACACTTTTGGAATCATGCAGAGAATAACAAGGATTTGCATTGTAAACAAAAAGGGCTTCAACAACAGGTTTTGAAGATTCGTTTACCTTTTCAACAAGCTGGTTCACATAACGCCCGGTTTTATTTTTTGCAAACCCTGCATCAGCTATGGTGTCCATTGATTCATCCGGGAACTCAAGATAGTCGCTTTTTAGTTGAACAAAAGCACCGCCTTTTTTATTAATATTGCCAACCAGGCAGTTCAATGTATGAACCGCCGCAAGCTCTTTTAAACTTTGGGCACCGTCGCCTCTGCCTTTACCAAAGACAGCAACCGGCATTTTTGCTTTGGCAAACAGGGTGGCAATCTTTTCAATATCTGATGCTTTCACGCCGGTAATTTCAGCAGTTTTTGAAGGGGCGTACTCCTTTTGAATCATAATGGCAAGTTTATTGAACCCGCCTATGAAATTAGCTGTAGCCCCGCCGTCAAACAGATTATTTTTCAAGATAACCGCGCACATACCCAAAGCCAGGTCCGCTTCGGTACCCGGTTTTACTGGAATCCATTTATCTGCATTGGCAGCGGTATTAGACAAGCGCGATTCAATTTGATAAAGCTTTGCGTGTCTGGCTTTTCTTGATGCATTTGCTTTAAAACAGTTTACAGGTGATCCCCACCCTTCGATGATCCCTGAACCAAAGCTTAAAACAAAATCTGAATTCTCAAGATCAAAGCCAATGGTCATTCCCTCACCATGCAGTGCTGTCGCTGTCACTTCAAGATAAGATTCAAGACTTGGCATGGTATAAAAATTGGGTGATCCAAATGTTTTTAACAGTCGTTGAAACAATCCTGAAACCGATCCTTGTTCCTTATCTGCTATACAGGCCAGTTTTTCAGGAGATCCTTTTTTACGGAGATCAGCCAGTTTCCCGGCAACAAGCGCAATGGCGTCATCCCAGGATATTTCTTCAAATTTATCACCATTTTTTTTCAATGGTGTTTTTACCCTTGCGGGGTCATATAAATACTGGAGACCAGCAATTCCGTGGAGACAGGCGCCTCCATCATTTACAGGGTGCTCGGCCAGCCCTTCAATTTTAACCGGTCTGTCATCTATCTTCCTGACACTTAACCCACAGCTTCCAGGACAAAGGCTGCAGACCGAATTTTCATAGGTTACTTCTCCGTCAACGGGGACAGGAGTCCATGGCCAGTTCTGGGTCCAGATGGAAGAATCATCTGTCAGTTTCATCCCGATAGGGGAAACTGCAACACCAGCAACTGCGCCAAGTCCCAATCCCAAGAAGCTTCTTCTGTCAACTTTCATAAATAATTCCTCTATAAAGTTTTTGAATTCTTGTGTTTTAGGTTTCTTATTTGTGACACTGGAAACAATACCCCTTGTGGCCTGTTTCTTTTTTGTGACACTCTGCGCAGTCATCCATCTTCATACGATCCCAGGAATGTTTCTTAATCCCAAAGATGTTTTTACCCCAGATATCACGGCTGTAACCTGTAATCCTGTTCTCTTCATAGGGTTTTAAAGAAGTGGATTCTCCGATATGACCATGACATGTTACACAATCCATACCAGCAGTCTGGGTGTGTGCAGCATGGGAGAAAAAGACACAATCCGGTTGTCTTGAATAGACATACCAGGGGACTTCTTTTTCTTCTAATACATACTCTTCTACAAATACGGCTTCATCATCTGTCTCACCCAAAGCTTCTTCAGAATGACAGTCCAGACATGTATCAAGCTTGGGTATTCCGGTAAAACTACCGTCCTCCCGGAAAGAATGACAGGATTCACAATCACCTGCTTCTCCAACATGAAGCGCGTGATCAAAGTTAAAAGGCTGCTCTTTTTTTGAATAGAGCAATTTGGGAAACAGCAACGTACCGGACAGGAAACAACCAACAAATGCCACAATAAAAAAGATGACACCGAGTCCTAAACCCTTGTCATCTTTTGTGTCTCCGGTTGTGCATTCCCCTGCACTCTCCGTGGAACCATTTTCAGTTTTGTTTTCTATTTCGCTCATGAAAACTCCATCAATTTAAAATGTTGATGATACTTTAACCATTTTGTCCAGGCAGAAACCTATCTAAGTTATAACCTGAACTATTTCCTTTGCAGACAGTAATCTTAAACCGTCTTGCAATAACGTCCAAAATTTGCGTTAATCTATATTAATATCTTGTTTTCTTGTCAAGACAAATTAAGACAATACAAATGATGGCCGATTATGGTTAAGCGTAACTGTGAAGTCCGCTGAGCACATAATTTACTCCAAAATAAGTAAACATGACAGCAATAAAACCGATAATGGATACCCAGGCAAGGTTCTTTCCATGCCAGCCCTTCATCATTCTTAAATGCATGAAAATAGCATAAACAAACCATGTAATAAGAGACCAGGTTTCTTTAGGGTCCCAGCTCCAGTACTTGCCCCAGGCCGAATTAGCCCAGACCGCGCCGGTAATAATGCCGATGGTGAGAAAAAGAAATCCGAAAACCACCATCTGATAAGTCAACTCATCAATGAGTTCCACTGAAGGCAGTTTTGCAAATATAGATGTGGCATCAGGATCTTTTGGCTTTACAAAATATATGATACTGAACCCGAATGCCAGGGCAAAGCCGGAATATCCTAAAAAACAGGTGATGACATGGGCAATGAGCCAATTGCTTTTAAGTGCAGGGATTAAAGGACTTATTTTACTGCTGATGTCAGGAGAAAGTGAAGCATATGCAATGGCAAGAAATATCAAAGGCGATGCAAACACGCCGATAATGCTTTCTTTGTATTTGAGTTCAACAAAAATATAAAGGATGGCAACCGTCCAGGAAAAAAAGACCAGAGACTCATACATATTGGCAAAGGGTGCGTGCCCATACCCCATCTGGTAGGATTCAATCCATCTTAAAATGATGCCAAGGGTATTATCTAAAAATCCTATAACAAGAACGATAAACCCTGCTTTTGCAAGGACCTGCTTTTTAAAGGCAAACGATCCGATATAAAAAACTGAAGCCAGTGCATAAATAAACGTTGCCGAAGATAACGCTAAAGAACTGTTCATAAAAATTATTTATCCTTTAATTTTGTTACAATTTTTTGAATCTCAAGTTTCATTCCCTGGCTGTTTCGGTTAGTTGTCCCTGAAATACTGATTTCTGAATTATTGGTTTTATTTTTTTTAATTTCAACAAAATAGGACCGGTGAGACATAAAAAAGGTGATCCAGCATCCGATGATCATTAAGATAAATCCTGAATAGACATACCATACCCCGGGGTCTTTGGTGACCTGAAGACCGGTATAATATTTTTGTTCAAATTCTTTAACCACAAAGGCGAATATTCCCTTCCTCATTTTATCAAAGGCGGGAAATTTTGTTGGGAGAGCAATTTGAAAACTGTTGCCATCCTTTTGGGTAATCCTTCCAACAAACGCCTCCCCAAGGTTATTACCCCTGAAATCAAAATGCGGCAAAAACCCTTCAAGCTTAAATAAGCCCTGATCTTCCGGTAATTGAATTTCTTGTCCTATTTTAATGGTTTTTGTTGTTACATCCTTATCAGGCAGCATGATAATATCAAGGACAACACTGTCCAGCCTGGCCGTACCGTAAGAGGACTGAAAAATATTGATCCCTTTGTATCTGAGCGGATGATTGACACGGATATCCTTGGTAAAGCTTTCTTTACCATTCTCAATAATTGTAAGATTTGATCTGAATTCTTCAGGTGCGCCCGTATCATAAAATTTCACATCAAACTCATTACATTTTATTGAAAAACCCATATTTACCGGTGTTCTTTTTTTGAAAAGAAACGCAACATCCGATGTTGCACCCTCATCCAGCTGCAGGCTGGCCTTAAACCCGAAAATCCCGCCGATCAATGCGCCGATGATAAGCAAAATAATACTGGAATGGATCACATATACGCCGATTCTTGTCCATCTTCCTTTTTCCGCATACATGACCATGCCTGATTCAGTCTGCTTTTTTATTACCTTTCCAACCGTTTTGGATAAAAAGGTTTCATAATCCTTAGATATTGATTCAAAAGTTTTATCAATAGTAAACGTTTCAAGGTTTTTTAGTTTTCTGAACCTTTCAGGGTTAAACTTAAGTTGCTTTGGAAAAATAATTTTCCAGGTAATGGAAAGACGCTCAATTGAGCATACAACTATATTAATGCATAGAATGACAATCAATAACAAGAACCACCAGGCATGGTACATATCATCAATATTGAACACCTTGATCAGGTTATAAAAAGCTTCGCCATAAAGACTTATGTATTGTTGCTGGGTTCCATTCTGGAGAATAATAGTTCCGATAATAGATGTGGCTGCGATAAGCACAAGCGTATAAACAGCCAGCTTTACAGAACAAAAAAACTGCCAGATTAACTCGGGAATTGTTTTATTTTTTTTCAAAATATTTTCTTTCTCATTAATTTTTCCAGGCACATGGGCAAACCCGAATTTCTTTTGACAGACAGATTTATGGCCTTTTTAATAATATCTATATTCCCAACAATAATTATTTTTGTTTTTGCCCGTGTCACTCCCGTATACAGCAACTGACGGGTAATGACAGGAGAAAGTTTATCAGGAATTATAATTAAAACCGTTTCAAACTCAGATCCCTGGCTTTTGTGGATCGTTATTGCAAACGCAGCATCGTGCCCGGGAAGGTCTGAAGCCCGATATTGTTTTACAGTGTTATCCAGCGTCTTAAAAAAAACGTTAACTTTTCCATTTTCTTCAAAAGCAATGCCGGTATCTCCATTAAACAACCCTTTTTTATAATCATTGGTATTCACCATGATTATCTTTTTAAAAAGTTTTCCCTGTATATCAAAATTATTGTTTGACCGCAAAATATTTTCACATACATGATTAACTTGTAATGTTCCGTATTCTCCGGAATTATGCGCACATAATATTTTAAAATCATCCAGTTCATTCAATGCGGCTTCAACCGTGTCTGAAGTGACAAATGATTTATACCCCTCTAAAATATATTTCTTAACAATGCTGGCAACCGGAACGTTACCCTTAAGACTTTCAAATACGACATCCGGATACCGACCAGATGTCAATAAGTCCTCAAGACACTGTGCATCGTTCCCGGTGATTGCTTTTGACAGATTTTCAATTCCGGTTTTTCCTTTTGACCTGAAATTATATTCAAGAAGAAACAGGTTAAAGGATACTCCTTTCACGCTGCAGATATCACTGAATACAGACCCTGCCTGTATGGATGATAATTGTTGCTTATCCCCTAAAATAATCACTTTTGCTTCCATTGGAACAGCTTCCAAAAGCCGGGTAAATAATAAAATATCAATCATCGAAGCTTCATCAATAATGATCACATCAGTTTGTAATGGGTTGTTTTTATTATAATAAAATCCAAGGCTATTTTTTAACGGCTTTAAAATGGAATGGATAGTACTCCCCTGCTCCATTTTAGATGCAGCCTTTCCTGTCGGTGCCACACAAATGATTTTCGGTTCGGGCAGTCTGCGTTTTTCTGCATATGAAAGAAACATTTTTTTTATCACGGTCGTGATATATGTTTTCCCGGTCCCGGGCCCGCCTGAAATAATCGTAAGATGACTGCATAATGCATTTCTCACTGCGTTTTTTTGAGGCATGACATGGTTGTCAGTCCTGGTGAAATATGCTTCAAGCATCTCATCAATTGCTGCTTTATCCATCTTTAAAGATTTTAACGAAACCCGTTGAGCGATATTTTCACTCAGTCGGTTTTGAAAATCATATTGTTTTGAAAAATAAAGCTTGTAATCGGAATCCAAAACCAGAGGGGTTTGAATAGTGTCTGAAATCATTAAAGAATTTTGTAATGCCTTTATCCAGGTATCTAAATCAGGGAATTTAACCCGATCATTACGGGTTTGGGATACAGGCCTGACGATTCCAGACATTCCTTTGATATCAAGGCAGATATGTCCTTCAAACAGTGATTTCGAAACAAGTGCGCAGGACACCAAAACAATGGGGTCTTTTTCATCAAAGGCTTGGGACATTGATCTGGCAAAAAAATAATCCAGATTTGAAAAAAAATGTTGGTCAAATAAGGTATCGAGACTAAAGGCGGTATATTGACTCATGCTCTATTTAATTTTTCTATTTTGATTCTTCTAAATATTTATGGATTCTTAAAAACGGAACATAGAAAGCATCTAAGGTAAGTATGTGATTTATCATCCAGCCTCTTAATTCCATTATCACACCTTCTGTTAAATTTTCTATATCTTCCGAGATCTCCCGTCTTAAGCCAATAAAACTTTTAACAAATTGGCGGTGGGTCTTTGAATGGGTTTCAAAATCAGGATATCCGGTTTTTTTCAAGTAGTTTTCTTCTGTTCTGAAATACAATTTACTGTGTTCGCTTATCTCGGCAATCTTATTCATATATATTTTGGTATCTATTTCCGATCTCTTAATGTCAATCAACTGGTTGAACAACTCAAACATTTTTTTCTGGTGGGTGTCTATTTCTTCAATATCGACACTATATTTGGGATCCCATTCCATTTTCTCAATAGTATTCATTTTTATCTCCTTTTATTTTTTCTTTCAAAAAATATTGTTCCCAAAACAGCTATGGAAATAATAACGGCGACAGCAATAGTAAATTCAAATCCATTCTTACCAAACTTTGGATAAATCACAAAGGGAACAATATATAAATACAAAACCATATGGAAAATACCTATTCCAATAATCCGAAGAATTATTTTTTTCTTCATCCAATTTTCTCAAGTAATTTTATGTGGATATTATCAAATCCTCCATTTGACATTATTAAAACAAGATCTCCCGGTCTTAATTTTGATACCAGGAAACCGATAACTGCATCACAGTTTTCAAAATAATATGCATCAATCCCCTTTCTTTCAATGTCTGCCACAAGTTGTCTGGTGGAAAATTTATCTTCTGGGGGTATTTTTTTTTTAACGCCGGGCTCGCAGATACACACCATGTCTGCATCCAGAAAAGAATCAGGATATGTGTCCTGAAAAATATTTCTCATGCTTGTGTTGGTTCTGGGCTCAAACACAGCGATCACCCTGCCGTCTTTATAGAAGGGTTTTACTGCCTTGATCGTTTCCCTGACCGCTGTCGGATGATGGGCAAAGTCATCCATTACAGTGATTCCATTTTTTATACCCCGAATCTCCTGCCGTCTTTTTATACCGGAAAAAGTTTTTAAAGCAGTATATATAGATGTATCACTGACACCTATTCTATTGGCCGCAGCCATACAGGCAACACAATTAAACAGGTTATGCCGGCCGATCAGATTTGTTTCAATTGAAACTGCTTTACCCGGGCCTTGAACATCAAAAAAAGTTTTTGAATTTTGCTGCATATGGTTTGAAAATGACCATTGGGCCTGTTCGCCATATGTCTCAACAGATGCAGCACAAGAGCCAAGAATCTCTTTTAAATTGTTATTATCATTAAACGCTATGATATGACTGTCTTTTTCTATTTTCTTCACAAAAGCTGAAAAAATTCTCTTGATATGGTCAATATCAATGAAAATATCTGCATGATCAAATTCAATCCCTGTCATGATGGTAATATCAGGGTCATAATGCATAAACTTCGGCCCTTTATCAAAAAAGGCCGTGTCATATTCATCCCCTTCAATCACCATATACTCGCCGCTTCCTATTCTGAAACTTGAATTAAAATCCCTTAAAATGCCACCGATCATAAACGACGGGTCCATGCCTGCCGCATACAGGATATGGGCCATGATGGAAGAAGTGGTTGTCTTCCCATGGGTTCCTGTAACCAGGATAATCTTTTTGTCTTTTGCAATAAATTTATTCACGGCCTGGGGCATTGATAAATAGGGAATTCTCTTTTGCAACACTGCCCGGGCTTCAACATTCAGCTTTGTTACCGCATTGCCGATAATCACAAGATCAGGCGCGTGGTCTAAATTTGAAGGATCATATCCGGAAAAGAGCTGAACTCCCTTTTCATTCAAAAAATCACTCATGGGCGGATAAACATTCTGGTCGGAACCGGATACGATATATCCCATCTCCTTAAGGATGCAGGCAAGGGTTCCCATCCCTGTCCCGCAGGCAGCAATTAAATGTATGGTTTTTATCATTGTTATCTAAAGAGCAGCCATTGCCTGTCTTGCAGCATCAATTGTCTGGTCAATATCTGCATCAGAATGTGCCAGAGAAACAAAACAGGCTTCAAATTGTGACGGGGCAATGTAAACACCTTTTTCAAGCATGATTCTGTAAAATTTTGCAAACCGGTCCAGATCACACTTTTTAGCATCGTCAAAATCATGAACATCTTCATCTGAAAAAAAGAACCCGGCCATGGATCCCACATGATCGGTTTTCAAGCTGATTCCCGCAGCATCTGCGGCAGACTGCAATCCATTCATCAGCCTCTCGGTCTTATTATCAAGCGCTTCATATACATCATCGTTCTGAAGCGCTTTCAGAGTGGCAATTCCCGCAGCCATTGCCAAAGGATTACCCGAAAGGGTCCCTGCCTGGTACACACTTCCAACAGGTGCGATTATATCCATAATGTCGCTTCGGCCGCCATAAGCCCCAACCGGCAGGCCACCGCCAATCACCTTGCCGAAACAACTCAGATCCGGTGTGATGCCAAACAATCCCTGGGCAGAGCCTTTAGCCACCCTGAATCCTGTCATAACTTCATCAAATATCAGGACGGCTCCAAATTTTAAGGTATATTCCCGCAATGTTTCAAGAAACCCGTCCACAGGTGTTACCATGCCCATATTTCCGGCAACAGGTTCAAGAATAACTCCGGCAACCTTATCCCCCTTTTCTTTCATGATTTTTATAAATCCCTCGATATCATTGAATTTCAGGGATAAGGTATTTGAAATAACAGACTCGGGCACACCAGGACTCCCTGGAATACCAAGGGTTGCAACTCCGGACCCTGCTGCGACAAGAAGCGTATCTGCATGGCCATGATAACAACCGTCAAACTTTATAATAATGTCTCTGCCGGTATATCCGCGGGCAAGACGAACCGCACTCATGGTCGCTTCAGTACCGGAGTTTACCATTCTTATTTTTTCCACCGACGGCACCATATCAATAACAAGACGGGCAAGATCTGTTTCAAGTTCAGTGGGTGCCCCAAAACTGGTACCAATTTCAAGAACCTTTTTCAAGGCTTCAATAACACCCGGGGGTCTGTGCCCCAGAATTAAAGGCCCCCAGGAAAGCACGTAATCAATATATTCGTTTCCATCAACATCATAAATCCTGGCCTTATTTCCCTTTTCTATGAATACTGGCTGTCCTCCCACAGAACCACAGGCTCTTACCGGAGAATTTACACCTCCGGGAATTAAATTTTGAGCTTCTCTAAAAAGATTTTCTGATTTTGATCTAGACATATTTTATTCCTTACAGTATTAAAAAATCATTATTTTATCACCTATAAACATTTAAATATATCAGACCTGTAATTAAAGGGTCAACCGCTTTTTGACAAGGTTCAAAAATCAAAAATATATTGACATTTTTAAGATCGGCTGTTAGATTCACTGCGTTGATTTTATGGGCCGTTAGCTCAACTGGTAGAGCAACTGACTCTTAATCAGTAGGTCCCGGGTTCGACTCCCTGACGGCCCACCATATAAAACAAAGCTCTCAGCGTTTTTCGTTGAGAGCTTTGTTGTTTTTTATATCTTTTTGTCCACCTATTGTCCACCATTTTCAATTTATAATAGATGATATTTTGTGAATATTAAAATGTGTGAAGAATCCTCGTCTGCCCTCTTTTGAAGGTTCACTCTTTGTCTGCCATTCCAACTCCTCCATGCGTCCTTATTCCGCCGCCTGATGCCTCCTGCGGTCTTCCTTGAGGACCTTATCGGCAGGAGCCTAATCATGTCAATAATAAATCGGGCCTTTAAATCCAGCATTGAGGGAGAAAAATCATAGACATAATCTACACCATATAAGAATGGATATCGCTTGATTTTTATCTCCAATATACAGTAATGTAAGCTTGATTCATTTGATTGTGCTTGGTTAAATATACTTGAATATCTCTTTACATAAATTAGAAACATTGATACTGATTTATAAATTAAATTTTTTAATCGTTGCAGGTTGGAAACCATTCCAAATTAAATGATATATAGGTCTGCACAATAACAGCTTATACGGCTTAGAATTGAAATAACATGAATGCAGAAATCAGAACAGAGTTTGTAAAAGCCAACGGCCTGAATTTTGAAGTCGATATGTGCGGTGCAGGCAAGAAGTTCGCTATCTGCCTACATGGCTTTCCAGAACATTCATTCTCCTGGCGTTATCAACTGCCTCTTCTCGCCAAGCTCGGCTATACAGTCTGGGCACCGAACTTACGAGGATATGGCAATTCAAGTCGTCCTACAAAAGTGAAAGATTATTCGATTGACCATCTATTTGCGGATGTCGCCAGTTTGATCGATGCATCTGGAGCGACATCAACGCTTCTTGTTGGTCATGACTGGGGTGGCGCTATTGCATGGGGTTTTGCGCTTCAAGCCATACGTCCGGTCAATCGTTTAATTGTCATGAATTTTCCGCATCCATCTCTATTCCTCAAACGTCTGATGAAATGGCCTCAGATAGTTAAGTCCTGGTATATTTTTTTCTTCCAAATTCCAATGATCCCCGAATTATTACTCGGTTTGTGGGATGCAAAACCTATTGGAAAGATATTATATAATATGGCTGTTGATAAAAGCCGATTTCCTGATAAAATACTGGAAATATATTGCAAAAATGCCAGTCAACCAGGGGCATTAACCGCTATGATTAACTATTATCGAGCCTTCTTTAAGATGAAACTAATTTCTGAAAAAAGGCGGGTAATGGAATTGATCCTTGAGATGCCCACACTGATGATCTGGGGGGAAGAAGATACTGCGCTTGGTAAGAAACTAACATATGGCACCGAAAAATTGGTGACCGATTTCACCATCAGATATTTACCTGATGTTTCTCACTGGGTCCAACAAGAAGCTCCAGAAACTGTTAATGAAATGATTGAAGCTTGGATTATAGGGAAAGAGGTTCCGAAAGTTGGAACTGCAGGAAAGTTGATTGAGGTAAAGTAAGACGAAATCACATAACACACATATGAGCCACCCTATAGTCAATAGGCAATAAAAATTTTTAGGGAAAAAGCCATTTTCCCTTAATATAGCGTTAACAAAAAGAATCTCCTGACTTAAATTCAAAATATGCAGTC
>NZ_JABZFL010000077.1 GCF_014237455.1 Desulfobacula sp.
TGTTATCTTCCATTTGGTCTCCTTATTTTGTGTTATTG
Organism: Desulfobacula sp.; assembly: GCF_014237455.1. Lineage (GTDB taxonomy): Bacteria > Desulfobacterota > Desulfobacteria > Desulfobacterales > Desulfobacteraceae > Desulfobacula. The sequence continues at coordinate 39 of NZ_JABZFL010000077.1, forward strand.
TATTTTCTTACCCAATTAAATCAATTAACACATTTGAGGTTCTACCTCAAAGGAGACCATCTTTCTCATTTTATCGAAGAATGAGCGAGTTCATGGCGGTCAGTGGAGGTAATCTTAGAATTTGTTGCCATATCCATCCAGCGGACGTAAGGTGATCCCCCTGGAACGGGTTATACAAAATTTCTTATGGTAAATATCCAGTTTTTTACAAAAATCGCAGGAAATCCTGGCCCATCTACGTCTATTTGGCAAATTGCAATTGAGCATCGGATTTTCTGATATAGCTGGGAACCAGGATATTTTCCGAGTTATCTAAAAAATTGTCTTTTGACGTAAGGGATAAAACAAGGGCCGCCGCGTTCACAGAATCCAGAAATTCGTGGGCAAACCTCGGATTATCAGCCTTTTGTTCAATGATGTCCTTATATGCTTTCGATCCCGATCCTGCAAACAATGCAGCATTGTCTGCCATCTCAACGGCCTCTTCAGGACAGACAACTCTTTCCTTGCTTTTTGATACCAGCCTGCCATGATCAAACTGATAGACGGCACAATAGACTTCATTTCTTCTGGCATCCATCATAACACAAACCGGGATTGATGAATGAACAAACCGGAACCCAATCCCATCAAGACTTGAAACCCCGACACCGGGTTTTCCCATGGCATAGGCCATGCCCTTGACCACACTGATACCAATACGAAGCCCGGTAAAGCTGCCGGGTCCTCTGGCAGCGACAAAGGTATCCATATCAGAAAGATCCATGCAGGCTCTGTTTGTAAGCATATGCTCAATCATTTTTACCAGCCGTTTGGAATGTGTCAGTCTGGCTGTCCAGAACTCTTCACAGACAATGGACTTCCCATCAATAATGGCAAGGCTGCATCCTGGTTCTGCTGTACTCAGACACAGAATCTTCAATTTATCAAACCTGTTTTTCCAATGCGATTTCAAGAACTTCCCGGATATCCCTGACGCAGGTAAACTTTATCTTGTTCTTAATAACCTTTGGCATATCATATAAATCCTTCCTGTTTTTTTCAGGAATGATAATGTGCTCAATACCTGCCCTTAAAGCACCAAGGGCTTTCTCTTTGAGCCCGCCAATGGGAAGCACTCTTCCCCTTAAAGATATTTCACCGGTCATTCCCACTTTGTTATTCACTTTCCGGCCTGTAAATGCTGAAATCAATGATGTTGCCATGGCAATCCCGGCTGAAGGGCCGTCTTTTGGGATAGCGCCTGCCGGTACATGAATATGAATATCATTATTATCAATATCTTCTTTTTTTATATCAAACTTATCTGCATTGGCTTTGGTATAGGTAAGGGCGGCCCTTGCTGATTCCTGCATCACATCACCGATCTGTCCTGTGATCAGCAACTCCCCTTTTCCCTGATAGAGTGACACTTCTATATAAAGGGATTCTCCACCGACTTCAGTCCATGCCAGCCCTGTTGCCAGACCCACCTGACTTTCTTCCTGATCAAGCTCAGAAAGATATTGCGGTGGCCCCAGATATTTTGTAAGGTTTTGTTTGGTTATTGAAAATTTACCTTTTTTGCCCTCTGCAATTTTCCTTGCAATTTTCCTGCAGATGGCATCCAGTTTCCTTTCAATCCCCCTTAGGCCGGCTTCCAGTGTATATTCTGCAATAATCGTCTCCATGGCTCCGGGACTGACATGGATAGATCTGCGGATAAGCCCGTTATCTTTCAATTTTCTTGGCAGGAGATGCTTTTGAGCAATCACTTTTTTCTCCTGCCGGGTATATCCGGTAATTCTAATCACCTCCATCCTGTCCAGCAAGGCTGATGGAATCGTATCAGACATATTGGCGGTTAAAATAAACAGCACATTGGAGAGATCAAACGGCATATTCAAATAATGATCTGAAAATTCAAAGTTCTGTTCAGGATCAAGTGCCTCTAAAAGGGCTGAAGAAGGATCTCCCCTGAAGTCATTCCCCAGCTTGTCGATTTCATCTAACATAAATACGGGATTGTTTGTATTGCATTGCCTTAACCCCTGCAAGACCCTTCCCGGCATTGAACCGATATACGTTCTTCTGTGACCCCTGATTTCAGCCTCATCCCTGATACCACCTAAAGACACCCGATGAAACTTACGCTTCATGGCTTTGGCAATGGCCTGTCCCAGAGAGGTTTTCCCGACACCCGGAGGCCCCACAAAACAAATAATCTGTCCCTTTTTTTTAGGGTTTAACTTTCTGACACTTAAATACTCGAGAATTCTTTCTTTAACCTTGTCCAGACCAAAATGATTTTTATCCAGAACTTCCTGTGATTTTGGAATATTAAGAAAATCTTTTGTTGCTTTGCTCCAGGGCAACTCGACGATACAATCAAGATACGTCCTTACAACCGAGGCTTCAGAGGAATCAGAATGCATCTGCTCAAGACGTTTCAGCTGCTTTTTAGCCTCTTTTTCACAATCTTTCGGCATTTTGCATTTTTTGATCTTTGCTTTGAACTCTTTTATTTCAGCAAGTTTTTCATCACTATCCCCAAGCTCTCTGTGAATGGCCTTCACTTGTTCTCTAAGATAATAATCCCTTTGATTTCTAGAAATCTCATCCTTGACATCTATTTGAATTTTGGCTTGAACCGTTGAGAGATCCAGCTCTTTTGCCAAAAGATCATTCACCTTTTTCAACCGTTCGGTTCCATCGATAATTTCAAGTAAAACCTGAGCATCCTCGACCTTTAAGTTTATATTGGAGGCAACAAGATCAGCCAGTTTACCCGGAGATTCAATATGAGACAGCAGGTCTCCCACATCTCCTGAAAGCTCACCTTTGAGAGCCAGCAATTTTTCACTGGCCTCTTTGACATTCCGCATTAAGGCTTCTTCTTCAATATTGAGTTCTTTGGGATCTGTATCCTTTAAAAATTCAATCTGAACTTTAAAAAAAGGCCTCGTTTTGGTATATTTCAATACTTTTGCCTTGGTTAACCCCTGAACCAGAGCCTTAATCCTGCCATCCGGCAGCTTGATCATTTTTTGAATTCTGCCAACCGTACCAATGGTATAAACATCCTCAGCCGTCGGTTTTTCCAGTTCAGAATCTTTCTGGGCAGTCAGGAATATGTAACGATCACATTCAACACTATCTTCAACTGCCTTAATGGATTTTTCCCGCCCGACAAATAATGGCAGCAACATATCAGTAAACACAACAACATCTCTGATCGGCATCATGGGAAGAATTGTCGGGATATCATCTATGTTGCTTTCTTTTTCTATGATTTCAATTAGATCATCAATATCTGCTTCAGCCATTTGTCTCCTTATTATTTATGGGGTCAGGCTTTTCTTATTGTCGGTATTGAGTCAATAAGAAAAGCCTGACCCCGTCTATGCTAATTTGTGCCTTTACAATAAAACATATTTTTTGTTTTACAATATCCTTGCAAAAATATTTTTAACATCCGATAAAAGAAAGCAATATAACCTAAAGAAAAAAGTGAACCCGATTATGTCAGACTATTTTTTTGTGCTTGGATTATTTATTTTTATATTTGGCGCCTGTATTGGAAGTTTCTTAAATGTTTGTATTTACCGGATACCTGAAAAGAATTCCATTATTACTCCGGGTTCATTCTGTCCCAATTGTAATAAAAATATTCCATTTTACTATAACATTCCCATCTTAAGCTATATATTTTTGATGGGTCGCTGTAAATTCTGCAAGCACCCGATATCCATAAGATACCTTTTAGTAGAAGCGTTAACCGGTATCTTTGCTCTGTTGCTGTTCCATAAATTCGGAATAACACCTGCCATGGCTTACCACTTTGTTTTCATTAGTGTTTTGATCACCATTTCCTTCATTGATATTGACCATCAGATTATCCCTGATATCATATCACTTCCAGGTATTCTGATATTTGCTTCTTCTTTTTACATCTTACCTGAAATGACAATAAAAGATACGCTGCTGGGTATTTTCGCTGGTGGCGGCAGTTTATATGCAGTCGCTCTTTTTTATTATTTGCTGAAAAAACAAGAAGGAATGGGTGGCGGCGACATTAAGCTTCTGGCCATGATTGGTGCAGCGACAGGGATTAAAGGTGTTCTTTTTACTATTTTTGCAGGCTCACTATTCGGCAGCATCTTTGGAGTTTTGATCATGATTTATACCAAAATAGCAGACACAAAATTAAGGATTCCTTTTGGACCTTTTTTGTCATTCGGAGCAATCCTATATATTTTCTTTGGGAAACAATTGATCCAATGGTATCTATCGACTCTTGGCAATTAATTTAAAAAATGTGAATAAACACTTGACACGCACTTCTCAACGACGTAACGTACGCTTAAACGGCAATTCAATTGAATTTAACTTTAGAAAAATGTTTTAATGACAAATTTTTAGTATTTGGAAATTTCTAAAACCTAAAAAAAGGAGTGATACGATGAACAAAGGCGATTTAATCAACAAGGTTTCAGAAGTACTCAACAGCAAGAAAGAAGCTCAAGCAGCAGTCGACTGTACAATTAAAGCAATCACAGAAGCTCTTTCTAGCAATGACTCTGTCACACTGGTTGGCTTTGGAACATTTAAGACGGCTAATAGAAAAGCCAGAAAAGGAAGAAATCCACAGACGGGAAAAGAAATTAATATCCCCGCTAGAACCGTACCAAAATTTGTCCCGGGAAAAGCATTAAAAGACGCTGTAAAATAAGATCTGACGGATTCATTCAGGCAGTATTTGTTCATTCAGGTACTGTCTGAATATTTTTTTTCGCAGAATTTATAACTTTTCTATATAATCTCTAAGCCAGTTAAGTATCTTTCTTTGATCCTGATTCGGATTCAGAAATTTCTGTTCTGTTTCTTTTAACTCCTGCAACCCTTGTTTGCGATTAAATTTTATATCATTTTTGTATCCGATAATCTGATCTTTTTTCAAAGAAGACCTTAGCCTGTTCAGGCAAAGATGATCTTCTGTCTCTTTGGTCTGCCCTGTTGTATCATCAAAATTCCGTGCAAGAATACGACTTGCCAAAATTTTTATTCTCGGACTTTTTATTTTTTTTAAAAGTTCCTGTTTTTGATGATCTGATTTTAAATTATACACGAATTTATGAAACAAATCGCTTTGTTTTTTCTCCTGGTTAGAAAAAAAACCATCCTGATAGAGGGCTGCATCCGGGTCCATATCGGGAATAAAAGGATATTTATAGGCGAGATGATACTGGATGAATTCAAAAAACAGTTCCCAATGATGACGAATTTTCGCTATGTTTTCATTAGCAGCCTGTTGTGATGACTCTGGCATCTTATCCCAGAACCTTTCAAGGGCCGGCAATACAATCAAGGCATCCCCTGATCGTTTTCTTATCACAAACGTATCGCTCACATCCAGACCTGCCTCCAAGCCTAAAATATCATCTGAATCAAGGCGTAACCACAGGCTTTGATTTTTATATGTCAGCGATTGGCCAAGATGGACAACGGGTGCCATATAATTCGCCTTTGGCCCGAAAGACGATGACACCATAAGACAGATCCTAAATCGCGCATTTTGAATATGAATGCCTTTTCCAATGTTATTTATTCTGACGTCGTCTCTTGTTTTATTAAAAAAATCAAGGGCATATTTCCAGATATCTTTTTGTTGAAACAATATTTTACTCAGTTCGATAACAGCTTCAACGTCGTTCAGTGCTTCATGAGCTCTGCCAGATGTTACAAAATTATTTTCACGGACGAGGAAATCCAATTTTAAGCTTGGTTTTCCATCAATTTGCGGCCACCTCAAACTATCCGGATGAAACACTTTAAAAATAACAGTAACGGGCAGAATATCCATCCTGGAGCACCCGTTTCTGTATTGATGCGTATAAGGGTCCAAAAGATTGCGATAAAACAGGAACCTTAAAAATTCATCATCAAATCCTAATGAATTATACCCCAGGCTTATGGTGCCGGGCGTATTCAGTATTTTACGAATTTTTTGTGCTGCTGTATACTCACTGATTCCAAGCGCTAATTCAGTATAAGTCAAACCGTGGGTTAAAAAAGCATTCGGTGAAGGAACAATATCTTTTCGTAAACAAATAGTGATCGTTTGCCTGTCAATTTCATTGAGTTCAAGATCGGTTCGGATGCAGGCAAAGGTTAAAATCTGGTCAAATGCATGATTTAAACCGCTGGTTTCAATATCGTAAAACAGATACGTCTTCATTTCTCTTTTTCATTTCCCAATACAAAAAAAAGGGACAAAGAATTCTCTTTGCCCCTAATGGTTCGATTGATGATGTTTACGACGGTATAAAAAAGACTATCTTTTTGAAAACTGGAAGCTTGCTCTTGCGCCTTTTTTACCGTATTTTTTACGTTCTTTTTTCCTTGCATCTCTTGTGAGGAATCCTGCGCTTTTCAATACCCCTCGAAGATCAGGATCTGAAAGCTCCAGCGCTTTGGACACACCAAGGCGAATGGCGCCGGCCTGACCGGTTTTCCCACCACCCATTACCGTAACTCTAACATCAAAAACATCGCTTTTTTCAGTTAGAACCAAAGGCGCTGAAAGCAAATCTCTTGTTACATTTAATTCAAAGTATTCGTTCAGGTCTTTTTTATTGACCACAATCTTACCATTGCCGGGTGTTAACCATACTTTGGCTACAGAATCTTTTCTTTTACCAGTCGCGTAAAATACGTTTCCACTTTCCATTGATAATTATCGCGTCCTTTTTTCCTTAAATTTCAACCGCTTCAGGTTTTTGAGCAGCATGGGGGTGCTGATCGCCTGTATACACAAATAATTTTTTACCAAGTTTCCTGCCGAGTCGATTTTTAGGAAGCATCCCCTTAACAGCCTTTTTAATAAGCTCCTCCGGTTTTTTCTCCAGCAGTTCTTTTGCTGTAGTGGATTTAATGCTGCCTATATACCCTGAATGCCGGTAATATCTTTTTTGGTCCAGTTTATTGCCCGTCATACGGATTTTATCTGCATTGATGACAACAACCCAGTCGCCGGTATCAACATGGGGCGTAAAAAGCGGGTTGTTTTTTCCACGAATTCTATATGCCACCTGTGATGCAAGTCTGCCAAGAATCTTATCTTTTGCATCAATGATGCACCAATTTTCTTTATTGTCTGATCTTTTTGCACTATATGTATATTTTTTCAATTTCCTCACTGCTCCTCTTCATAAACACAATCGACAATATTTATATAATTTTTAGATATATGTCAAGCAAAATTTAAAGTTCTATTTGTTTTCCCTTTTTTAAATCTTTCTCCGGCAATAACTTCATAGCGGTCTTACAGGACACTTCCGCATTCAGAATACCACCATTTTCAACGATAAGATTTTTGTTGCACTCAACCTTTCCGGAACATATCCCCGTAGAAAGGATAATCAACTCCTTGGAGGCAGTAACTTCCCCCTGAAATTTACCGGCAATGGTAATGCTGGATACCTTTGTCACACTGGATTTTACCCGTCCTTCCTTTGAAATAATGACCACATCCCCCTCAATCGTACCGGTTACCTGACCCTTGATAATCAATTTTCCCCTGCTTGATATCGAGCCTTCAATTTTCAGATCCTTGTCAATGATTGAAAGATTTTTACTGTTGTCCTTTCCCACTTTATATCTCCTCTTTTCATCCTGCTTATTCAATCCCCGGCTCTTCTCCTGAAATCACAAGCCTTGCCATTAATATTTCTTTTTCCCGGGTCAGCTCAGTCACCTTCTTTTCAGCCAAAACAAGTCTGTTTTTAACAGGTTTGACATCCCGGGACAAATCCGAATATAGAGAATAAAAAAAAATGGCTGCCACAAAACAGAAAACAGTCAGGATCGACAGGGTCGTTATAAGGGTTTTTAAATAGTCACCGGATTTCATCTTCCCGAAATCATCAACAATAAGAAGTCTTGTCT
>NZ_JABZFL010000073.1 GCF_014237455.1 Desulfobacula sp.
GTTGTCAAAGAATTAAAAAAGGAAAAAACATTTCCAAATGGTGCTGAAATCCGAACAGCCCATAACTGGCTCTCAACATTAACGCTGCCTTGAACTTTTTTGCAATTCCTGGAATCTTTGTTAAAATAATGAACAGGTTCTGGCGGGCGGGTATTATAGATGACGCTGATCAAAGTAGGGTTAATTATTAAAGATCGTCAAAATGAAACATTTTTCATTATTGCGCCATATAAAACAAACTGACAATTTTCTCAAATGACTGCAGCCCATTTTCAAATGTTATTTTTTTGTCATCAACATCATATGACATTGCATCAACAAACCGAATATATTCCACTTGATAGAGAGAATCTTCCGTTAATTTTATCAACGTTTCACCGGCAAGCTCTTTGACACTTTTTCCCCTTTCAGAGCCACATCTCCCTCGATCTTTCTTAAATGCAGCGCGAACCATTTCGACAAATGCGCCACTTTCTAAAACCAATTCTTCTAATGCAGACAAATCATGAAGGTGCCTTATCATTGTCGGATCATTTTGAGGCGTACCCAGTTTGAAGTTCCGGTCTTTTATATTTACTCTCCAGAGAAGCGCACTGAACTTATTGGCAGCGGTTTCTACAGGAGAGACAGTATTCATCTTACAATCCGGCTCCTGCGCAGTAAATTGTGTAATAAAAGATTGAATAGATGTCGGTATAGTCGATAGTAGGGTTTCATCGAAACTGAACTCTACTTTTAAGTGTGGACGTAAAATTTCAGATGGGCCATAATGCTGTGGATATTCAACATTAAGGCTGAAAAATTTACTTTCATTCCGACTTTTAAGCGATTCTTCTAAGATAGAAATATCATCTATCTCTCGTAATATAGAGAGGACATTTGCTCTTGCCGCTTTCCTTTGACTTCTGGTAAAATTTGAAGATGTAACAATTATAAAATCCAAATCTTCAGAAAATCGCTTTATCAATCCATACCCTTTGGAAAGGGATGTCCCACCGGTAAAAACAATATTCAAGTTAGATAGTGAAGAAATTGCTTCTAAAACCTGTACAGCAAACCAGTCTTTTTCTATAAATGAGGCATCAACCCCAAGTTCGGTCGCAATATCTTCCAGTAATTCAACGGTTGGAAACTTTTTCATATTTCACAAATCTGCCATTAAAACCAATTTTTTTATTTACTCTTTTATTAACACCAATCACTATACCGGTAGGCACCTGGGTCGTCTTCCCTTTGTTATACTCTCGTTCATAGTGAGCAGGAAGAACTGTAACACCAGACTTTTTTAAAGCAATGACAGCAATAGTCCTGAGATTCTGTTCAGGAACAGGTTTCTTGGTAATTAATGATATCCTTGCCCGTGTATAGACACCTTGACCGACACGAATAATAATATTTTTCTGAATCAATTTTCTCAATACGCGCAGCACCTGATCCCGGTCAGAAAAATCTGCAAAATCGGATGGTATAAATGTAGACACTTTAGCACGTTTAATACGATAATAAATTTTTCTTTCTAATGTTTTTTTGACCTTGGCAACCATAGGCAAACTCCATACAAATATACGACAATTAAAATAAAGTCAATAAAGATCCGACCTGCCTAAAATTGATGCTAAAAACAAAGGCATGATCAAAAATGCCATGTCACCGGAGAAATAAACGGCATCCCGACCATGCCACTGCCGCTTTCGCTGCTGCGTCTTTAGGAAACAGCCATGATCCAATTCTTCACACCTGTAAATTCATAATGTATTTAGTGAAACACACCCGTAAAATAATAATCAAGGTTTGTTAAATCTCATATTTTATGATATCTTAAGTGTCTATAATGAACAAAAATTAAGGATGTGACTTATCAATGCAACGTCAACAATTACAATTTCTTGATAACTGGCTGAATAACAAAAATCGTAAGCCACTTATTATTCGTGGTGCCCGACAGGTGGGCAAATCGACTTTGGTGGAATTATTTGCCAAAAAATATAAAAAATCTTTACTCAATGTAAATCTGGAACGTCATCCTGAGTTGTCGCACATATTTTCCGGTAAAGACCCGGACCAGATTATTCAGCAAATTGAATTTCTGCCAAACATGGGGAGTGTCAATAAAGAAGCTGTCTTGTTTCTTGATGAAATACAGGCAGTCCCGGAAGCTATCCCGGCGTTGCGTTATTTTTATGAAGACAAACCTGAACTTCCGGTTGTGAGTGCAGGCTCTTTGCTGGAATTCACCTTGTCTGATCATTCTTTTCCCATGCCTGTCGGAAGGATACAGTATCTTCATATGGGGCCGATGACTTTCACTGAATTCCTTGGTGCACTTGGCGAAAAAAAGCTTCAGTCTTTTATAATGAATTATAGATATGGTCAGGAAATCGGCGAAATTGTACATCAACGTTTATCAAATTTACTGCGCTCTTATTACTATATTGGCGGAATGCCGGAAGCAGTAGCTGTTTTTGCCGACACTCAAAGTTATAAAAGTGTCAGTCAGGTTCATAATTCCATCATCGAAACCTATCGAGAAGATTTCCCCAAATATGCTGGGTCAAGAAATCTTCACCGGATGCTTAATGTTTTTAATTTTGTCGCAAGAAATGTGGGGCGAAAAATAAAATATAGTAACATTTCACTGCAGGATCAAAGTGTTACCATAAAAAAAGATCTTGAACTGCTGTCCATGGCACGGGTTATCGGGAAAGTGACTCACAGCCATTGTTCAGATCTGCCGCTGCAGGCTGATATAAATGAAAAAGTTTATAAAACACTCTTCCTGGATGTCGGTTTGATGAATGCTGTTTGTGGCCTGGACTGGCGTGTTGTTTCCCAAATGGATGATATGAAATTAATTAACGAAGGCGCCATGGCTGAGCAATTTGCAGGACAGCATTTACAAGCCCTGCTTTCGGACACGCCAAACAGAGAGTTAACTTATTGGCTGCGTGAGGGCCGCTCATCTAATGCTGAACTGGATTTTGTGATCGGAATAGCCGGTGCTGTTATTCCAATAGAAGTTAAAGCAGGCGCAGCAGGAAAACTGAAATCTTTACATCAATTTATGGGTAGTAAACAGGCACCGCTTGCCATTCGCTTTGATACATCCCTGCCGTCTGTCCATCAGATAAAGACTGTTATTAACCTGAACAAACAACGCAAAAAAATTACCTATCCCTTAATGTCTCTGCCTTTGTACCTGATTGAACGTCTGAAAATCATTATTGAGGATTATTTAGATCATTGAATGAAAATTCCTATTGTCTGTACCAGATTTTTAAATATTGATAAAATGATCCACACTAAGTCACAATAAGTGTAACCTAATGTGGAGCGACAAAGAGATATGCAGCCTGTTAAGCGACTTAATCATATTATATCAGAACTCGCGAATGAAGACCATTATCTGTTTTCACTGAACGACTTGCGTGGAGCCAGTCCGGAACAAAAAAGGATCAGGCTCTCCGAGTGAACTGCGGACAGCTGAATAACGGGCACAATTATGAGAAATGTGCCATGTAAAAAAGAACAGAAATTTAATCATCACAAGATCCGATTAATTTTATTTCATCGCCTATCACCTGGAACAGCTCAAGTGGTTTAACGGGTTCACCCTGGGGGCCAAAAGATGTGGGACAGGTGATTGTTTTGTTAAACGTGTTTGACTGAAGATACTTTACCACGTCTTTTCTTGAACTGACCGTTGGAGAAGACAGGGTATTCATGATAATCATGGCTGTATCATAGGCGATGGCTTCACTGTATTCAGGGAAGTTGTCTGTGGCTTTAAAATAGGATGAAATAAAATCCTTGACCCTTTTTGATTCAGAATCCAGATAAAACCCATCCGGGAAAATTGCTGTTTGAACATACTCTTTTGCCAGCAGCAGCTTCTGAGAATTCCAAAGATTTGTTCCCATGAGCTGCACGTCAATCCCATGATATTTCAGTTGCGGTGCGATCATATTGATCATGCCTGGCGTATCAGGAATAAACAATACATCAAAATCAATCTTTGCCCTGTAAATTTTATTTCGCTTCTTTACTTCATCCTCTTCCAGATCCACATATTCACCATTTTCATCAAGCGTTTGATACCCTGTAATCAATTTTTTGATCTGATCGGAAAAATCTGTTTGAGACGGCTCATATGAAACCATTGTGGCCAGTTCAGCATCATACTGAGAAATAACATCAATAAATGCGGCTTTAAATACCATGCCGTATTTTTCATTGGGGTATAAAATGGCAAACCGGGTAAATCCGTATTGATCCAGAAAATAGGATGTCCCGGTTCTGATCTGCATGGCCGGTGTCATATAGTTTCTTAAAATAAATTGGCCTGCTTTGGTCACATCAGGTTTCTGAGACATTATCATCATGGGGATACCCAGATTATTTGATTCAATCGCAGCAGAACGAACGGTTATCATGGGTCCGATAATACAGGAGACCTTTTCTTTTTCAAACTTTTTGACCGCCTTTACAGCAGCAGCCGGATCAGAGGCAGTGTCTTTAACAGAAAGTTGAAAAGCCATGCCGCTTTGTGCATCATTAAATTGGTTGACTGCCAGCTGAATGGTGTCGAGTACTCTATGGCCTGCCAAATGATAATATCCGGTCAAGGGCAGCAAAACACCTATTCTGTTTTTTTTGAACACCGTCTTTTTTTTTATTTTTTTTAGTGAAGTAACCTCAGCTATTTTTTTTGTCAGCGCCCGGACCCGGGATTGATTCGTTTCACGGTCCAGATACTCAAGGGCTTCACCATAAAAGTGAAATGCGTTCGTCTTTTCCCCCCGTGCATTGAAAATATCACCAATCCATTCCAGTGCCTTTACATAGTGTTCAACAGAGCACGGATTTTCAACTATTGCGATCCCTGTATCCAGGGCTTTGCTAAAGCTTTTTTCTAAAAACAATTCTTCGATCTCTATCAATTTCAAATCTTGCTCATTACAGATTTCCGGATTTGTCAAATCAGACGTAATCACAGGAAGGGGGGGGATGTTAATGATTTCCTTTTTTTGAGCACAGGAATAGAAAACAATAAAATAAATACTAATGAATGCAATAAACGTCTTATTCCTCAAATACCGTTTCACAACACCTTTATGATCTAAAATGGTTATTTATTTACAATTGCAACATTCTATTCTATTGTATAATGAATATGACATATGGCAGCTTTTCTTACAAGTACGAATATCTGTGTCAAAAACAATTATGATGGATATAAAACATATGGGTGAAAGAATACTGGTTGTAGATGATCGTCCACTGAATATCGAACTTCTGGATGCCATCCTTACTTCAGCAGGATATACTGTGGAGTCTGCTGAAAGCGGTAAAGAAGCGCTTAATAAAATATTCAAGGACCCTCCGGACCTGATCCTGCTGGATGTCATGATGCCGGAAATGAACGGATATGAAGTATGCCGAAGGATTAGAAAAAACACCTCTTTACCCTATGTCCCTGTCGTCTACATAACGGCAAGTGAACTCGAACAGGAAAACATCATAGAGGGTCTGGATGCAGGCGGGGATGACTATATTCGTAAACCGTTTAAAATGGCGGAATTACTGGGAAGAATTAAGTCCTGTCTGCGTGTAAAATCACTATATGATGACTTGGCAAAGACTAAAACAGAACTGTCCCGATACGTCTCCCTGCCAACACTGAAAATGGTTGAAAACAAAATTCACCCCCACCCGGAACCTGAGAATCACGATGCATATGTAACCATTCTGTTTTCTGATATTCGAGGATTCACCCAAATCTCAGAAGGAATGACCCCAGCAGATATCTTTGATAAACTGAATATCAATATTGGAACGCAGCTCAAAATTATTGAAAAATATCAGGGCATTATCGAAAAACTTAACGGTGATGAGATCATGGTGGTGTTTGAAGGACCGGATATGGCTAATAACGCTGTTCGATGTGCTCTTGAAATTATCCATACGTTGTCAGAATCAGAAGGCAGTGGAAAACTTGAGTTCTCTTATGTGGGTATCGGCATTAATACAGGTCACATTTATATGGGCAACATAGGGAATGAATCATTCAGGGACTATACTGTTATCGGAAACACGATTAATATTGCAGCACGCCTTTGTGGACTTGCTGATAAATTTGAAGTCCTGCTTACCCAGACAACCCTGGCATCTATTGATCAGGCGCAATTCCATTTCCAGTCCATTGGGGAAAAAATATTTAAGGGATTGAGCAACCCCATAGAAGTGTTTAAGGTGATCCGATGAAAACCACAAAGAATCCATTAAAACAGAAACTCTTTATCATTGAAGCACTGGTCTTTCTCATACCTGTCCTCGCTGGTATTTATATTTATTTTGAAAAAGGGATCTCCTTTGAAAATAATCATATTCTAATTATTCTTGCATCTCTATGTCTTATTCTGGGTGGGATGCTGTTACTCAGGCAGGTTTTCGATCGAATACTCATGATCCAAAACATAATGAAAACAGCAGAGTGTGGAGAGCAGTATGTTATAGATGCACAAAAAGATACCGGTGACCTGCATGAGATTACAAACTCTTTCAACAATCTGATGAATAATTTCCAGGAATCCAACAAAGAACTTCAACGCAGCATCGAGGAAATCGCTGAAAGGAAAAAAGTGGCGGCGGCGCTTCAACGTGCAAAGGAAGAGGCAGAGGCAGCTAATATGGCCAAGAGTCGATTTCTTGCCAATATGAGTCACGAATTTCTCAGTCCACTCAATGATGTTATCGGATTTTCCCAGCTACTGAAAGCCAATACCCATGGAGAACTGAATGAAAAACAGATGGAATATACCAATAATGTACTGGAAAGCGGTCAACACCTTGTAAGATTGACAACTGAAATTCTTGAGCTTTCAAAAATAGAAACAAGGCGTATAGAACTAAAACTGTCAGAGTTTGACGCGACTGATGAGTTACAGGACGCGGCGAACCTGGTCACAGCATCTGCCGATAAAAAAGAAATCGCCCTGACATTAGACGTGCAACCGGATATGCCGCCCATCACTGCAGATCAGGACAGCTTTCAACATATTGTCCTTAATCTTTTAAACAATGCCTTGAAATTCACATCTGCCGGGGGATCGATTGCTCTCGCTGCAAAAATAATTAAGGGTTCCGAGTTGCAAATTCCGGGTTTGGGAAAGCTCAAAAATTTCCTTCAAATTTCTGTATCAGACACTGGCATTGGCGTTAAACCTGAAGATCAGGAAAGAATTTTTTCCATATTTGAACAGGTGGATACGTCCTCAAAAAGGCGATTCAATGGAAGCGGGCTGGGGCTTGCGATGAGCCGTAAACTTGTGGAACTCCACAAAGGAAAGATCTGGATAGAAAGTGACGGAGATGACAAAGGAAGCAGGTTTAGCTTTGTTCTGCCACTTAAATCGGATAAAAGGTGAAAAAAAGGGCCTTGGAAAACTCCCAAAACCCTTGTTATTTTAAAATGGAGGCGGCTTCCGGATTTGAACCGGAGAATAACGGCTTTGCAGGCCGTTGCCTTACCCCTTGGCCAAGCCGCCTTGTTTTATTATATGGAGCGGGAAACGGGATTTGAACCCGCGACTTCGACCTTGGCAAGGTCGCACTCTACCACTGAGTTATTCCCGCTCAACAAACAAAAAGGATTTATATACTCCGCCATTGAATTTGTCAATATCAAATTTGATATCACCCTTAAAATGAAAGAAATTTTCTGGCCTTAATAAAGTAATCAAGCCCTGACCACACTGTAAAAATCAATGCGCCGTAAAGAAAGAACACCCCAATGGCATTGAAGTTGATTCCCAGATAATTATAATGCATGGTTAAGGGTATAATCGCTGCAATCTGAAAACCGGTTTTGTATTTTCCCAGCCAAGAGGCTGCAACATCCTGGCCGTTTTCAATTAATACACAT
>NZ_JABZFL010000060.1 GCF_014237455.1 Desulfobacula sp.
TAATCAACAGGCAAAGAGTACAATTAGAGCACGTGGACAGTACAACTTGACAAAAAAACAACTTTTTTTGTAATGGATGAGTTTATTCTCTTGACAAGGACCTTTTAATGGGTGACCCCACCTTGGAGAAACAATGAAAGATTTAAAACCAGAACAGATTGTTACAGAGCTGGATAAATATATTATTGGTCAGAATGATGCCAAGAAATCAGTTGCCATTGCTCTTAGAAACAGGTGGCGGCGGCGGCAGCTTGACAAGGATCTTCAAGATGAGATCGCTCCGAAAAATATTATATTGATCGGTCCTACGGGTGTGGGAAAGACAGAGATAGCCCGACGGCTTGCCAATTTAGCGGATTCTCCTTTTTATAAGGTGGAAGCCTCAAAATTTACCGAAGTCGGATATGTCGGCAGGGATGTTGAATCCATGATCCGAGATATTGTGGAATTGACGGTAAATAATTTAAGGACAAAGCGACAGGAAGACGTTCAGGGAAAAGCTGCTGAAATTGCCGAAGAAAGGATTCTGGATATTTTGCTCCCTCCGTCTTCCCAAACCGGTGCTGTCATTTCAAATGACATTGACATCATTGCGACCGGGCAGAAAGATGAAGAAAGTCAGTCCAAAGCATCCACCCGGGAAAAGCTGAGAAAAATGCTCAGGAGTGGAAAGCTGGATTCAAGACAGATTGACCTTGAGGTGCAGGCTCAATCCTCTCCCATGGTTGAAATTTTTTCCAATACCGGCATTGAAGAGATGGGCATTAATGTCAAGGACATGCTGGGAAACCTGATGCCCAAGAACACCAAGCGCCGCAAGGTAAAGATTAAAGATGCCATAAAACTTTTGACCCAGGAAGAAGCGGCCCATCTTGTGGATATGGAGCAGGTAAAGACAGATGCTGTAATCATGGTGGAACAGTCCGGGATTATTTTTATAGATGAAATCGATAAAGTCGTGGGTAAAGAAAAAAGTTATGGGCCTGAAGTCTCAAAAGAAGGGGTTCAAAGAGATCTTCTGCCTATTGTTGAAGGCAGTTCAGTGCCGACAAAATATGGCATTGTGAAAACAGATCACATCCTGTTTATCGCTTCAGGCGCATTTCATATTTCAAAACCGTCAGACCTGATCCCGGAACTTCAGGGAAGGTTCCCCATAAGGGTGGAACTTGACTCTTTGGGTGCCCATGAATTTACAAGAATTTTAACAGAACCTAAAAATGCACTTGTGCTTCAATACATTGCCCTGTTAAGAACAGAAGGTGTAGAAATTGAATTTACAAAAGGTGCGGTTGATAAGATTGCAGCCATTGCTGTGGAAGTCAATTCCACAACAGAGAATATCGGTGCCAGAAGGCTTCATACCATTCTGGAAAAACTGTTGGAGGATATTCTTTTTAAAGCGCCTGATATAGAAGAAAAAAAGATTGTAATTGATGCATCTTTTGTGGAAAAACAATTGATGAACATTGTTGAAAACGAAGATTTAACAAGGTATATCCTATGACAAACAGTGTTGCTGACATACTCATTGAGGCGTTACCATATATAAAAAGATTTTCCGGTAAGACCATTGTAGTCAAATACGGCGGTCATGCAATGGTGGATGAAAATCTGAAAAAGGATTTTGCCAATGACATAACCTTGTTAAAATATATCGGGGTGAATCCTGTTGTTGTTCACGGGGGCGGTCCCCAGATCAATAAAGTGCTGGATTCCATGGGGATTACGTCTAAATTTGTCCGGGGCATGAGATATACCGATGATGAAACCATGGATGTTGTTGAGATGGTTTTAGGCGGCAAGGTCAATAAGGATATTGTTGCAGGAATTAATCGGCAGGGAGGAAAAGCTGTTGGCCTGACCGGGAAAGACGGGATGTTGATTACAGCAGAGAAAATGACCATTTTTTATCAGGAAGATGAAAACAAACCGCCTGAAATCATAGATCCCGGCATGGTTGGCAATGTGTCAAACATTAATCCTGATATTATTCATACCCTGACGGCCAAAGGATTTATTCCCATTATTGCACCGGTGGGGGTTGGCAAAAATGGTGAAACCTATAATATTAACGCCGATCTTGTTGCATCAAAAGTAGCATCAGCTTTGAATGCAGAACGCCTGATACTTGTAACCGATGTGGATGGTGTGCTGGATACGGACAAAAAACTGGTTTCTTCCATGGATGCGGCAGCTATTCAAAAAATGATTGAGGCAGGCCAGATTAAAGGCGGAATGATCCCCAAGGTTGAATGTGCTTTGGATGCGGTGAAAAACGGTGTAAAAAAGTCCCACATCATCAACGGGAAACTGTCCCATGCCGTATTGCTCGAGTTGTTTACCGATTCCGGTATTGGTACCCAGGTCTTTGCGGACTAATTTTTAAATATAAGAGGGTTAAGCGTGGATTCGATTAAAAAAACAGACAATTTTGTATTTCAAACCTATTTAAGACAAGGCAAAGCCTTTGTCAGGGGGGAGGGAACATCTCTCTGGGATGAGGATGGGAAAGAATATACAGATTTTTTAGCCGGGATTGCGGTCTGCAGTCTGGGGCACTGCCATCCTGAAATCACAGAAGCGATAAGCAAGCAGGCGGCAACCCTTGTCCATGTATCCAATCTCTTTTATACCCTGCCCCAGGCAGACCTGGCATCGAAATTGTGTGAGAAAAGTTTTGCCGACCGGGTATTTTTTGCAAACTCAGGTGCAGAGGCCAACGAAGCGGCCATAAAACTTGGCAGGCGGTATTTCCAGAAAAAAGGGGATAAGAACCGGTTTAAAATTATTACCATGGAACAATCCTTCCATGGACGGACCATGGCTACTTTAACCGCCACCGGACAGGACAAAATTAAAGAAGGGTTTTATCCGCTTCTGGATGGATTTTCTTATGTTCCCTTTAATGATATGGATGCCTTGAAAAATGAAATTGATGAAACAGTCTGTGCTGTCATGCTTGAACCGATTCAGGGCGAAGGCGGCATCATCCCGGCAGACCCTGCTTATCTGAAAGCGGTCAGAGAGCTTTGTAATGATAAGGGAATTTTATTGATTTTTGATGAGATCCAGTGCGGCATGGGAAGGTGCGGGACGCTTTTTGCCCATGAATTTTACGATGTAACGCCGGATATTATGACCCTTGCAAAGGCGCTTGGCAATGGACTTCCCATCGGTGCCATGCTGGCAACTCAGGACGCGGCAACCGGGTTTGATTTTGGCAGTCATGCCACAACCTTTGGGGGAACACCGCTTGCCACGGCAGCCGCTCTGGAAGTGGTGAATATTATCAGTGAAGAAACGTTTTTAGATCGGGTCTGTCAAAAAGGCCAATATTTTAAGGATAAACTTGAAAAACTGAAAGAAAAACATTCAAGAGTTGTGGATGTCAGGGGAGAAGGCCTTTTGCTCGGTTTAGAAATCGGAAAGGAAAAGGACAAGGGTGCGGCCTTTTTTGTTGAGGAATTAATGGAAAAAGGCTTTATAATAAATGGAATTCAGGATAAAGTTCTAAGGTTTGCACCACCTTTGATTATTGAAGAAAGTGACATTGACAGGCTGATATTTGTATTGGACAGCCTGTTGTAATTTAGGAGACAACTTGTTTTGAAAAAAGATTTATTATCTCTTTTGGACCTTGAAAAAGAGGATTTTGAAACCCTTTTTGCACGGGCGATTCAGTTAAAGGAAAGATATGCCAGGGGTATCTTTGATAAATTGTTATCCGGAAAGACCTTGGGGCTGATTTTTGATAAAAAATCCACCCGGACAAGGGTGGCGTTTGAAACAGCAATGATCCAGCTTGGCGGTCATCCCATCTACATGAGTACCCAGGATACCCAGATTTCCAGAAATGAACCGGCCAAGGACACGGCAAGGGTTCTTTCCAGATATATTGACTGCCTTGCCATGAGAACCTTTGATCATGCTCTGGTGGAAGAGTTTGCGAAAAGTTCAACCATACCGGTGATCAATGCACTTACCGATTCATTTCACCCCTGCCAGATTTTAAGTGATCTCATGACCATTATTGAACATAAGGGCGGATACAAAAATATTCGAATTGCCTGGGTGGGAGACGGAAATAATGTGGCCAATTCCTGGATCAATGCGGCAAGTGTTCTTGGGCTTGATCTGGTTGTGGCCTGTCCGGACGATTACAGGGTTAACCCCGACATCATTGAGTCAGCATCGGTAAAATCGAAAACCGACATTGAATTTACAAATGATCCCAAAGAGGCGGTTAAAAATGCCGATGTGGTCTATACGGATGTCTGGGCCAGCATGGGGGATGAAGACGAATTGTCTAAACGGATTATTGCCTTTAAAGGATTTCAGGTAAATAAACGTCTTTTGTCCGGGGCAAAGGATGATGTGCTGGCCATGCATTGCCTGCCGGCTCACCGGGGTGAAGAAATTGCCGAAGATGTTCTTGAAGAAAAAAACAGTGTGTTCTGGGACCAGGCAGAAAACAAAAGACATATGCATAAAGCCATTCTGGAAAGCTTAATATAGTCGGGGTCATAATAGCTGGGGTCAGGCTTTCCTTATTGTGGTTATTGAACTCAATAACCACAATAAGGAAAGCCTGACCCCATTAAAACTGACCCCATAAAAAGGATTGAACGATGAATGAAAAACTATGGGGGGGTAGATTTTCCCGGAGCACGGATGAACTGGTTGAAAAATTTAATGCGTCCATAGATGTGGATAAAAGGCTTTACGGCAGTGATATTGAAGGAAGTATTGCGCATTTGAAAATGATGGCCAAAGAATCCATCATTACTCAAGATGAGGCAGATACCCTTATTGAAGGGCTTGGAAAAGTAAAAGAGCAGATTGAGAACAATGAAATTGAGTTCTCAGCAGGCCTTGAAGACATTCATATGCATATTGAAGATGCATTGGGAAAAGTTGCCGGGGATGTAGCAAAAAAGATTCATACCGGACGAAGCAGGAATGACCAGGTTGCCCTGGATGTCAGAATTTATCTGAAAAAAGAGACAAGATTAATTATTGATCTTTTGGTCGGGTTTCAAAAAGCCCTTGTTAAAATGGCCCAAAAGCATCTGGATGTGATCATGCCCGGATATACTCACCTTCAAAGGGCGCAGCCGGTATTGTTCTCCCACCATCTGATGGCATATTACGAAATGTTCAAACGGGATATTGCAAGATTTGAAGACTGCTTTAAAAGAATTGATGTCATGCCTTTGGGTGCAGCAGCACTTGCCGGTACGACGTATCCCTTGAATCGTGAATTCACAAAAGAGGTACTGTCTTTTTCAAAAGTATCAGACAACAGCATTGACTCGGTGTCAGACCGGGATTTTGTCATGGAGTTCATCTCCCATGCATCCATTACCATGATCCATTTTTCAAGGCTTTCCGAGGAATTGATTCTCTGGTCTTCGTCTGAGTTTTCTTTTATTAGTATTTCAGATTCTTTTACCACAGGATCAAGTATCATGCCCCAAAAGAAGAATCCTGATGTGGCAGAGCTTGTAAGGGGTAAAACCGGAAGGGTTGTGGGCAACCTTGTCTGTATTCTCACTCTGATGAAGTCATTGCCTCTGGCATACAATAAGGATATGCAGGAAGACAAGGAACCTTTGTTTGATACAGTGGATACGCTCAAAATCTGTACGGATGTTTATACCCGGATGTTTGAAAATATAGAAATCCATAAAAACAGAATGGTTGATGCCTGCAAACAGGGATTTTTAAATGCAACAGATCTTGCCGATTACCTGGTTTCAAAAGGAATGGCTTTCCGGAATGCCCATTCCATTGCAGGACAAGCGGTTGCCTATGCTTTGAATAAGGGAAAGGAATTAGATGACCTGACCCTTGAAGAGTATAAAGAGTTAAGTGATTTGATTGAAAAAGATGTTTATGGGTTTATTACCATCGATAAAATGATTTCAAGACGGATCTCCTATGGGGGAACCGGTTTTGATAATGTTAAAAAGGCTGTAAACAAAGCAGCAGGGGAGCTTGGAGTATAATGAAAAATAAGAGAGCCGTCATTCAGTCCTTAATGATATTGTTCAGTATCATCCTCCTGGCTTTTTCAGGATGCGGTAAAAAAGGCCCTCCATTGCCTCCTGAAACAAAAGGACAGAAAATTGCCGCACCATTTGATTTAAAATATACACCCGGCGATAAGGAAATTACGCTTTCCTGGAACCATAAGATTGACACTGAAACGGCTGCTGTAAAACCCGAAGGCTTTGAAATATTCATGGCCAAAAAAACATTTGAAGCTTGTGAAGGATGTCCCTTTGAGTTTAAAACAATTGGTGTCGTCTCCATGCCATCCATGGAATTTTATACCCGGATAGAAAAGGGATTTAAATATTATTTCAGGGTTCAGGCAACAGGCGATAACGATATGAGAAGCGAGTATTCAAAAACGGTTCAGTTTGAGTATAAATGATGGATCGGCATAGTGTTTATTTAAGTATCGGCTCTAATATTAGTGACAAGAAAAAGAACCTGAAAAATGCCATAAGCCTCTTACGAAATCAGGATAAGATTGATGTGGCTGGTGTGTCGCCTTTTTATAAAACCCAGCCGCAAAATTATACGAATCAGGACTGGTTTATAAACGCAGCCTTGAAAATAAAAACCCTGTTGGACCCGCAGGAGCTGCTGGCTGTTTTAAAGACGGTGGAAAAAGATTTGGATAAGGAGGGCAAGGCCTTCAGGTTCGGCCCCAGAATCATTGATCTGGATATTATTTATTATGATGATTTGATTCTCAAAACTGAACACCTTGAAATTCCACACCCCAGAATGCACAAAAGGTGTTTTGTATTAATACCCATTTGTGATATAGGAGCACATACGATTCATCCGGTTTTAAATTTACGGTCAGATGAATTGTTAAAAAAATTAGAAAAACAAGAAACCCAGAAGGTTATCCTTTTGGATAAGGAGAATTGAAATGAAATTTTTTATAGATACGGCTAATATTGACCAGATTAAAGATGCCAACAATATGGGCATGGTTGACGGGGTCACAACGAATCCTTCTTTGATTGCAAAGGAAGACGGAGAGTTCAAAGAAATTATCGCTGAGATTTGTAAAATCGTGAAAGGTCCGGTAAGTGCGGAAGTTATCAGTCTTGAGTATGACGGCATGGTAACAGAAGCCAGGGACCTTGCAAAAATAGCAGATAATATTGCCGTTAAAATTCCCATGACGGTTGAAGGCTTAAAGGCCGTAAAGACCCTTTCGGATGAAGGGATAAAAACAAATGTAACACTGGTTTTTTCAGCCCTTCAGGCATTGATGGCGGCCAAAGCAGGTGCCACATTTGCAAGCCCCTTTGTCGGCCGGCTGGACGATCTTGCCCAGGAGGGAATGGGGCTGATTGAAGAGATGGTTCAAATTTATGCCAATTATGATTTTGATACTCAGATTATAGTGGCCAGTATCAGAAGTCCACTCCATGTGCTGGATTCAGCCCTTCTGGGTGCTGACATTGCCACCATCCCTTACGCTGTTTTGAAAAAACTTGCGTCCCATCATATGACGGATAAAGGAATTGACGCCTTTATGGCAGACTGGAATAAAAAGAACGGATAATTTAAGATGGCCGGGTTTGATAAAGTAAAAAAAATTGTCCTGACACCCAATTTCATGACCATATCCAGGATCGTTGCAGTCCCTGTGATTGTGATACTCTTAATGGTTGAAACAAAAATTACAACATTCAGTGCAGCAGTACTTTTTTCTGCCGCAGCCATTACAGATTATCTTGACGGATATCTTGCCAGAACAAAAGGGCTGGTTACAAAATTAGGTAAAATTCTTGATCCCATGGCAGATAAACTTCTGGTTTCTTCAACATTGGTGATGCTGGTGTCTTTAGGGTTTATGCAGGCCTGGATTGCCTGTGTCATTATC
>NZ_JABZFL010000008.1 GCF_014237455.1 Desulfobacula sp.
CATCTCCATTCGCCATTTTTTATTTTATCGAACAAGTCTTTTCCACCAATCAAACCATGTTTAATTACTTCTGCCATTCCAAAAGAGAATTCTTCAGCAGATAAACTTTGGAGTGTAGCGATATCTGCAATAACCGCTTTAGGTTGTTTAAATGCACCAATCAAATTTTTACCTTGCGAAAGATTGATACCGGACTTCCCGCCAATACTTGTATCCGCCATAGACAAGAGGCTTGTCGGGCATTGAACAAAATCCACGCCACGCATATAAATTGCTGCGACAAAACCTGCTAATCCGCTAATAGCTGAACCGCCGAGTGCGATAATAGTTGTACTACGATCAAATCCTTTTTTAACTAACTCTTCGCAAATGGATTCCACGGTGGTCAATGTTTTATATTTTTGACCGGGATTGACTGAAATGATTGTATCAGTATGACCTAAACTTTTTGAATATAGTTTCCCTACATTGCTGTCAGTTATAACGGCAATCGGTCCTTTAATGCCTGCTAATTGTGGGACGAATGGTAAAATACCACCGCCTACAATGTAATCATAATGTATGTCGGATGCTGTGATAGACAGCCGTAAATCTGGATTTGCTCTAATTATACCAACCAAATTAGTAGTCACTTCATCGGGCGTCTTTGCTGATGTCCTCATCTGTGGGAACTTCCCATAACCCTCTTCACGTTGCTTTAACAGTTCTACAACCTGCTGCATGGGATTAGATGTTTCAAGTAAAGGGCGTTTTGCATGCTTGTCTTTTGATATACGATCGAAAATTTCTTCAGGTGTTGCAGCTAAACAAAATACTTGTCCTTTAAGGTTCAAAATAGCTGCATTATCGGGATCTAACATCATCCTTCCTCCTGTCGAAATAACCAAACCTTCTTTGCCACTTAATTCTTTTGCCAGTTCAGATTCCATTTTTCGAAAAACAGCTTCACCTTTTTGTCGAAAAATATCTGCAACAGGCATTCCAGCTCGTTGGATAATTAGTTCATCTGTATCAACAAACTTATAGCCCAAATGTTTAGCAAGCAGTTTGCCAATAGTGGTTTTTCCAGTTGCCATGAATCCTGTTAGTATAATATTTGGTTCAATCATTGTTTTACTATTCCTTCAAAGCCCAATAATTTGGGTTGGACAAAAATATTTTTCAAATAATATTCTGTCTAAATAATGAACATTTATCAATAATTTTATAAAAGCATATCCATGCTAAATTAGAGATATTTAGTTAAATATACCAGGGGTAATGTAGAGTCAAATAAAGAAATATTGTTGGATCTGATTTAGGAAGAGTGAATTTGACGAACACTAATCTAGAACAATCAAATTTTATGATATTAACTTACATTCGCAGCACTCATACCAAACAAAAATTATGGACCCCCATATATGGTATATACGTCAAGTTTTATTTAAAAAATGTCAACAATGCATGGAGATTCGTCAGAGGATGTGGAGGGCAACCGGGTATAAACAGATCCACCGGCAAAATGGTGTCCAGACCTTCAGTTATTTCAGGGCTTCCGGTAAAAGGACCACCTGTTATGGTGCAGCTTCCCACAGCAATGACAACTTTGGGTTCAGCAATTGCTTCGTATGTCGTCAATAATGCCGTTTTCATATTTCTGGATACAGGTCCTGTCACAACAATGCCATCGGCATGTCGGGGGGATGCAACAAAATTGATACCAAATCGTGCCAGGTCAAAAAATGGGGTTGCCAAAACGTTTAAATCAGCTTCGCAGGCATTACAGCCGGCTGCTGATACCTGCCTGAGCTGTAAAGACCGGCCGAATAGTTTTTTAAAGTGCTGTTTTGAATGTTCGGCAAGAGAGGGAAGATCACCATCGGTCAACAGGTGTTCTTTTTTGGAAGTGGAAATTTCAAAATCATCTGTAAAAATAACAAAGGCCCCTTTGGAAATTCGTTCACATGTTCCGCAGAATACACACCGGCCCATATCAATTTTTTTTAAGTCAATATCAATGGCATCCTGTGGGCATGCCTTTGCACACGCTTCTACTATATCAGATGAAACATCTTTTTGGATAATTGGTTTCCCTCGATAACGAGCAAATACAGCAGGTTTTTCTTTAGGGTAGCCACATGTTCTGCAACCCTGTTCAAATCTATTTTTAAGTGTGTTGAGCATTTAAAACTCTCTTTATAATTTTCTATATTTTATGATCAAAGATCAAATCCACAATAAGAAAGATTAAAACTTTTGTTATTCAAAGGAAAATCCGATATGCCTGTATCCCGCAAAGACATTGCAAGACCGTTCCAGTTATGAAAAGAAGGATCCTTGACTTTGTACCGAAGTATTTTCCCCCTATTATCTGTCAAAATTGCATGGGATACTTCCCCTCGCCATGCCTCATTAACGGTTACCACAAAAGAAGACGGCGGCAGGTTAAAATTGCTGTCATCCACACACTGTGTTTCAACCGGTGAATAAATCAAGGATTGAATGATATGAATTGATTGCAGTATTTCGTCATATCTAACTCTTGCGCGGTCATATACATCGCCTGTGGGTTTTTTATTTTCAGGAATATCTATCTGACTATAATGTTCAGTAGGAAAGCTGCGCCTAACATCATAGGGAATGCCGCTTGCACGCCCTGCCGGTCCTACCAGGCCTAATTTTTCAGCATCGTATGTACTTACGATACCGCAGTCTTCGAAACGGGCCCTTACAGTTGAAGCGGAAAAAAGAAGGTCAAGAACATGTTCCACCTGGGGTTTTAATTCTTTGAGCCGTTCAGCAAGGGTTTCTCGAATATCATCGGCCAGTGAAAACCGGACTCCTCCGGGTCGTACCAATCCTTTTCCAAACCTGTTCCCACAGAGAAGAAGTGCAAGGTTTAAAAAATCTCCCCTGATACGTCCAAAATAATTGGCTGGCGGCAAAAAAGCCACATCACCACTTAACGCTCCAAGATCACCAATATGATTGGCAAGCCGTTCCAGTTCCAAAGCTATGGATCTGATCATTTGAGCACCCTTATCCGGTGTTACCGATGTGAGTGCCTCAACCGCCTGTGCCATACACAGGCTGTGGCCAATGGTGGTATCCCCTGCAATATTTTCAGCAAGAATGGGTAACCTTTTTGCTTGAACGTTTAAAAAAAGATTTTCTATGGCCCTGTGCTGATATCCTAGCTGTATTTCCAGGTGAAGTACGCGTTCACCAATGCAGTTAAACCTGAAATGACCGGGTTCTATAACGCCGGCATGAACAGGTCCTACAGCAACTTCATGAATCTCATCACCGTCTACCTGGTAATAATTATAATTACCGGGAATATCTTCTTTATAATCGTTACCGAAAACATCTGGAACATCACGGCAGTTAGCGTGATACCTGACCATCTTCAGCCAGGGATGACCCTCGGGCCGCATACCGAATTGTTCAGCAATTTCCCTTTCAAACATGTGAAAAGGCTCACATGCTTTACTTAAAGCAGGATAAGAATCCGGAGCATCA
This sequence comes from Desulfobacula sp., assembly GCF_014237455.1. Lineage (GTDB taxonomy): Bacteria > Desulfobacterota > Desulfobacteria > Desulfobacterales > Desulfobacteraceae > Desulfobacula. The sequence goes on from NZ_JABZFL010000008.1 coordinate 3,505, forward strand.
CAGCCGGCAACAAAAAGTTTATCGGTTCTCAATACTGCCATGAATTTAATGTCATTGTCATCCTCATAGGCAAAAAACTGAACGACCTTTCCACCATCTTCCACAACGAGAAGAGCTGTCTTGCTGAACTCATCAAAGGAAAGATGAGGGATTTTTTCCCGTGCTATTTTCTCACCATTTGAAATTTCTAAAAAAGCGTTAGTCATTTAAGTCCTCCGCCCAGGGCAGTCACTGCATCAATAATTGTTTGATATAATGTATCCGGCATATAAAAGCATAATACCAGAGATGTTAAGAGCAATATATATTGTGGCCAGACCATACTATCTCTTTCTTTTAAACCCATTGTTTTCTTTGAATCGCCTTTATTGAAATCATCGAAGGAAATTTTCATTACCTGGTTGGCAAAACCGGCAAAAATGACACAAAGGGTAACAATAAAAATACCAGCTGCCACATAATGACCGGTTCTGAATGCACCGACAATAATAAACAGTTCTCCGATAAAAATTCCAAAAGGAGGAAATCCTGAAATACCGACAAAACCACCAAAAAAAGCAACAAAAGTTTTGGGCATGCGCTTTACCATATCCCCTGTGTTTTCAATAAACCTGTTCCCATACCCCAGCAAAATATTTCCTGATGACAAAAACAAAGAAGATTTGATCAGGCTGTGGTGAATCATGCATATGATGGCGCCATAGACACCAATACCGCCGATGCCAGTTCCAAAGGCAATGATTCCCATGTTCTCTATACTTGAATAAGCCAGCATTCTTTTATATTCGTTTTGTTTGAGAATAAATGTGGCAGCCGCCAGAATAGACATCAGACCAAAAACAATAAGAATCGTTCCGGAAAAATCATTGAGTCCTGCTGCATGCATAATTTTATTGGTCTTAAAAATACCCAGATATGCACAGTTTAAGAGCACCCCGGATAATAATGCAGAGGCTGGGCTTGGGGCTTCGCTATGGGCGTCCGGAAGCCAGGTGTGCATGGGGGCTAAGCCCATCTTTGTCCCATATCCCACCAGTATGAAGATGAATCCAGCTTTGAGCCACATGGGATCAAGCTGTCCTGCAACCATTGTAAGCGCTGAAAAAGAGAGCGGTGCATCAACGTTACCAATGTCCATTGCCAGAGTAATAAATACTGACCCTAAGAGTGCCATTGCAATGCCAACCGAGCATATGAGCACATATTTCCAGGTGGCTTCAAGGGATGCGGATGTTCTGTGGGTATAAATCAGCGGTGCACTGGCAAGGGTTGTGGCTTCAATAGCAATCCACATTACCATGATATGATCGGATAGTGTTACCATTGTCATGGTGGATAAAAACAGGATCATGGATCCTGTAAAAATATTTTCTTTTTGTATATCACTTTCTTTCAGATAGGCAACCGTATAGATGGAAATCAAAAAAAACAGCAATGAAATTACTAAAAGCGATAATAACCCTTCTGGTGTCACGGCAAAATAATTTTCAAAAATTGCTTCCGGTCTATTTTTCCAGAGAAGGAGTGAAAGAAAAAGATGGATGGCTCCAGTGCCTACTAAAAGTTGACGGCTGATCGCTTTTGGAAGGAAAAAAGCAATGATACCGGTTATAAAAGGCGTCAGAAAAATAATTTCTACCATGAAATAATACCTATTCCTTTAAAGTTCTTAAGTGAGCCGTATCAACGTCATCAAACGTTCGTTTGATATTTTGAAGTATAATGGCCATTATCATAACCCCGGCAAGCACATCCAGCAAAATTCCGAATTCAACAATATGGCGGGCTCGAATAGAAATGGTTGTTCCCACGAGATAAATACCATTTTCCATCATGATGTAACCCAATACCATGGCAATGGCATTTCTTCTTGCCATTAAAAGAAACATTCCTGCAACCAGAAGCGCTATGGCGGTAGGAAATAAAAGCTTATAGTCACTGATGGACGGGATATTCAACTGCCTGCTGATATAAGTTGCAGCAACGATCAATCCAAGGCCGCAAAGCATGGAAGCATGATATCCAACAATGGGTTCTACTTCTCTTTTAATGGCCACCTTTTTTATGGCTATGAAAATACTCATTGGAATAATAATGCCTCGGATTAATAATGTTCCAAAGGTGAAAAAGATTCCACCGGTATTCATATCGTGACCAATAAAAAAAGGAACCATAGAGACGACTATTCCTTGAAACGCAAGTACTTTTATAAGCCCGGGCAGTCGGCTGGACCCAAAAGAAAATAAAACAGATAGCAGTACAAGTGACAAGATTGTATCAACCGGATGTAGTATCATTAGATAAACTCCAAAGTGATGATGGTTGCAAAAAAAGCTAAGGCAAATGATGTCAGGACAAATTGCGGCACTTTATCCATTCTGTAGCGGGCGATGACGGATTCCGTAACGCCGACAGTCACATATACGATGATAAGTCCTATAATAAATACAAAATATCCAATGGCAGAAAATCCGAAATCAAAGGGTAAAATCAGCCTTGAAACTATGGTTGAATAGAAAAAAAGCTTACAGAATGACCCCAGTTCTATGAGTCCAAAATCAGGACCGCTGTGATCTAAAACCATGACTTCATGAATCATAGTCAGCTCCAGATGTGTGGCAGGATCATCAACAGGAACCCTTGAATTTTCCGTCAATAGAATAATGAAAAGGGAAATCACTATAAATAGTAAAGGGGCACCGGCCAAATTCCATAGCACAATGGTATTGTCCCCTGTGAAATAAGCCGATAGCTGCAACTGCCCGGTCAACCGATAGAAAAAAATTAAAATCATGAACATGGCCGCTTCACAGATAATCGGAAAATAAGCTTCTCTTGCAGCCCCCATGCCTTCAAAAGGAGACGCTGTATCCATGGCTGCTGCAATCGTAAAGAACCGGCCAAGTCCCATTAAATATAAAATTAAAATAACATCTCCATTAAAGGAAAAAATCGGGTTGTGTCCTGCAATGGGCAAAAACATGAGCACAGTGATGGCAGAAGCAAATGAAATAATGGGTCCTAGTTTAAAAACAACGGTAGTACTGGTACTATAAACAGATCCCTTCTTAAAAAGCTTGATCAGAGTGTAATAATTAATCAGCAGGGGTGAGCCGATTCTTCCTCCGAAAAAAGCCTTTACTTTAAACATAATGGCTGAAAAAAAAGGCGCTGTTAAAATTGCAAGAAGCCAAAGAATAATGGATTCAATCATAAAATTTTCCCATTTATTTATTTTATATAAAAAACAACAACAATATTATAGCCAGTAAAATATAACCAATATAAAGATGAATATCACCATGCTGAATCCATCTTAATTTATCGAAGAGAAACAACACCGGATTAACAATGACCCCTTTCATATTAAATTCTGCAATATCATTTACATGGCTTTTGTAATATGTCTTTAAAGGAAACCGTCCTTTAATTTTTGGATGATTTTCTTCTAATGGTGCAGCAGGCCTGAAAAAATCAAGAATAAAAGACGCATATGAAGACCCGGTATACTGCATTTTAACAGTCGGCTGTGTAAAACCACATCCCCAGGTTCCGGACTTTGTAATGGTTTTGCCCCTGTAAAAGAACCATCGAATTGCAATGACAAACAAACAAGAAACAAGAAAAATAACTGCTGCCAGTGTGATATTTGCCGTCATCTGCTCAAACGGCTCAAGGGAAACATGGCCGTATCCCAGCCCCAGGGCGGATACGGCTTTAAGCGGCAGGTGAATAATCATCTTTGGAAACAACCCTATCAAAACGCAGGCAATTGCAAGAATCGACATGGATAAAAGCATGGTTGAACCTTTTTCATCTACATTAACCGCTGCTTTTGTCCTGGGTTCACCTTGAAAGGCAACACCGATTACCTTTGTAAAGCATGCCAGTGCCAACCCACCAATCACAGCAAGACCGACAATTGCAAAACAACTCATAACAAAGGCTGAAGTATCAAGAGAAACCCCTTTAAATCCACCAATATATATAAAAAATTCCCCTACAAATCCATTAAAGGGCGGAAGTCCACAAATGGCAAGAGAACCGATAATAACAGCACCTCCAGTAATTTTCATATTTTTTAATAATCCACCCAGAGCATCAATAGAGCGGGTTCCGGTTTTATGAAGAACCATTCCAGCTCCCATAAACAGAAGTGACTTGAAAATGGAATGGTTAAGAATGTGAAGAAATCCGCCTGTAAATCCAAGAACCGCCATCAGCTGATTCCCGGATGAAACACCAATCATCCCAATGCCTAATCCGATTAAAATAATACCAATATTTTCAACACTGGAATAGGCCAGTAACCGTTTGAAATCTTGTTGTCCCAATGCATAGACAATCCCAAGGATACCTGAAATAACGCCGGCAACAAGAACAATATTCCCGAAAAGAGGCGTATGAAAGTTCAAAAGTGTATAGATTTTTACAATACCATAGATACCGGTTTTAATCATAACACCGGACATGACAGCGGAAATATGACTGGGAGCCGCAGGATGGGCATGGGGCAACCAGACATGAAAGGGGAATACACCTGCTTTAGAACCAAAACCAATAAAAGAAAAAATAAATACCAAAATTTTTGCAGCTTGGGGAATGGAATCCACAGCTCCAAATCCAAAACTGCCGGTATAACCGTAAATAATCCCAAATGCTGCAAATATGAACATGGCTCCTACATGGGAAAAAATAAAATAGAGGTACCCTGCTTTTCTGTTTTCAGAAGATTCATAATTGTAAATGACCAGAAAGAAAGATGACAAAGACATGATTTCCCAGGAAAGCATGAATGTAATGATATTTGCTGCGGTTACAACCAAAGCCATGGAGGCAATCAAAATACTGAAGAAAAAATAGTGGACAGCCGTTCTCACGGCGTCTACTGACTGATCCATGTAATGAAAACTGTAGATAGCGGCAAGGAGGCAAACAGCAAAAATGGCCACTAGAAAAAATGCGGGAAGTCCATCAATTTGAAAGGCCAGTGAAAGAATATTCAGATATTTAAAAGACACTGCCTCACTGCCGGAGTGCAAAAGTTTCGTTACAGCATCCATTAATCCCAAAAAACAACCGGCACTTAACGAAAAAACCGCAACAATTTTCATTAATTTAAATTGCCGTGCTAAAACAAGGGATAAAAAGCCTCCTACTAGAATTATCAGTATTGATACAAAAAATTGATTCATAAACTCCTCATTCTTTGTTTATTTCCATATTTTTTTTGCGGGTAAAGTCTGTTTTTACTAAAAATTTATTTTTTGTCAAGAAAATATTTCTGGTGAGAATATTCTTAGTGGCGGGAAATGATGGGCCGACCTTCAGCATCAATATCAATACCGATGGTATCACCGGTTTTAAACCCAAGGCGTAAAAATTCCTTGACTACCTCATCGTGCCGGTCTATGCGCCAGTAGGCTGACCAGAGGGGATTTCGGACGGTGTCAATACCATATGCATCATGGCTGCACAGGTTGATTCTGAATTTGTCCTTTGCAATCAATGTATCAGCTTCAGCCAGAAAAATATCAATTTTATAAAGATTATTGTGCAACGCTTTTGACAGCGTTTCCTGAAACTCGGGAAACTCTTCCAGGTAGTGACTGGCAATCTGGTAAAGCTCGCTGGAATCCTGTATGGAAAACCCCAAAACGGCAAACCGCTGGTGCCGTAAAGCAAATGAGTCAAGTTCCGTTTCATATGCCTTTATGGTGGATATGATATCGTTGATATCAAGCTTTGGGCCTTTGCCTTTCTTAAGTAGATCCTCGCACTGACTGATGATATTGATATAAAAGGCCTTGTTATTCATTACATAAACCGGCCTTTCCCTGTAATTTCTGCGTTTTCGTATGCGCCTGATGCCATCGAGCTTGATGGACCGCTCACTTTCTTTCTCTTCCAGCATCTCAATACTTGAAATATCCTTGGCCTGCACAACATGGATATCTCCTTCAGTTGCGATAATATACTCGATCTCGCATCTGAATCCCAAGGTTTTTTGTATATCTATTGAAAGTTTCAACAGCCTTCGGTCATGGGGTACATTGGTGATGTAAGGTTCGCTTTGAACCTTGCGCGTGCGGTCCCTGCAATACCCGAATTCCCAATGATTACCAATCATTTTTGCCATGACGCTGGACCCGTTGACAAACGGCATGACAATGACACCCATTCCATTCATATCGATTTGGGGTGCGTGGTTGAACATCTGCTGCCGCTGGATGGATAGCCGCTTCGATGTCTCAGCTATTTTGATCATTCGGTTCCGCGCATATTTGATTCCACCAATATCCGCATAGGTTTCAAGAGAATCAAAGGTGCCGCCTTTATACTCTGATTCCAGGGGGTGAGCACTTCTTGCGATGACTTTATAACTTTCACGATGTTTATCCAAAAATAAATCAAGCTGTGTAAAATCTTTGCTGTTGAATTGATCCGCCGGAACATAAATAAAATCAGGGACATTAAATCCATTTTTCCGAAGTTTTTCCAGCAGTCTTGCTTTTTCGGGTATCTTGTTTTTCATGTTTGACATTGACTTTTTTAGCAGATTTAAATAATTTGACAAAACTCGACCGATCATTTCGGTTGGTTGCTAATAGCTTTTATTTTTAGGTAACATATATCAATGCCAAAGGCAATACTTACAGCAGCTATAAGGTTCCTCAAGAGATGAAACAAGCATATCAGAAGTTAGATGTCCCTAAAAAAAATTCTGTAGAAATGCCTTCTAAAGTTCTTTTAGTGGATGATGAAAAAGAATTCGTGCTGACTTTATCAGAGCGTTTGCAAATACGGGATATGGGGACTGCAGTTGTATATGATGGCAAATCAGCTCTGGATCTGGTTCACAATGATGCCCCGGAGGTGATGATCATTGATCTGAAGATGCCTGCGATTGATGGCATGGAAGTTCTAAAACAAGTAAAACAGACATGGCCTGAGATAGAAGTAATCGTACTGACCGGCCATGGATCAGAACAAGACAAAAAAAAATGTATGGACCTTGGTGCCTTTACATATATGCAGAAACCAGTTGATATTAATTTATTAAGTAAGTTCTTGAAAAAGGCAATAGAGAAAATTAGGACAAATCAATAAATGGTGATATGAAACGCATTCCTTAATGCAGTAGTGAAAATTATGAGGCGATTACAAAAATTCAAACCCGCATTCTGGGATCATCGGGATGTTGCCGGTAGCCATCCGCACACTGGATTTAATTTTGCACGAAAGTGGAAATTAATTGTGCTGTTTACATCTTTTATGGCTCTCTTACCCCTTTTTATCATGACGATCGTGGACTTTAATCTCACACGCAGGACTATTGAAGATGAGGTGAAAAACAGCATGTCAAAAATCCTGACCTCTGCTGCAGCTTATATCTCTTTTTGCAAAGGTATGAATCAACATGACCTGGATTTTATTGCCCGCTTTGAGTCCGGAGAGAACAACGACATGTTTGTTGTCAATCAAGATGGTATCTTACTAACTTCATCCTTTTACTATGGCAAATCCGGCACCTCCAGTCAATTTAACAGCAGCATGTTTAAAGGCAAAGCCGGAATTGAAGAAAACATAACGCCGGATGGAAGGTCCATCATTACAGGATATACCAGGGTACCGAATTCCTCTTTAGTACTCGTACTGGTTAAAAGTAAAAAAATGCTTGCCAACCTGTGGCTTAAACCCAGGCTCAAGCTGATCGGATATCTGATTGTCAGCATAATTTTGATTTTATTATCCATAATGGGTATGGCAACCTATCTTGTGGGTCGTATACATTCAGCAGATCAAAAAAGAATTAAAGCCCTTCACCATGCTGGTTATACAAACAAGCTTGCATCCATAGGCCGCCTGGCATCAGGTGTCGCCCATGAAATCAATAACCCTCTGGCCATTATTAACCAGAAAACAGGGTTGATTGTGGATTTGTTTACATTGAGAGAAGAGTTTTCTTCGGATAAGCGGCTGGTTCCCCTTACCAACGATGTGCTTGATGCGGTAAAGCGGTGCGGCAACATAACCCGGCGGCTGTTAGATTTTGCCCGGCACATGGAACCCAGTATCGAAACAGTGAACATTGAGAAGGTTATCGAACAAGTCCTTGCTTTTCATAGAAAAGAAGCCAAACACCGATGCATCACCATATCCGTCGACAACCCGGACTCCATCCCGGGATTTAAATGTGACAGAGGCAGCCTGCAACAGATTTTTTTAAATCTGGTTAGCAATGCCTTTGCCGCAATGGAAAATAATGGACGGCTGGATATCGGTATCAATTTTAAAAAAAAGAACGTAATTATAACGGTTGCTGATAATGGATGCGGTATTTCTGACGATGATATTAATAATGTTTTTGAACCTTTTTATTCTTCTAAAGATAAGCATTGGGGTACAGGTCTTGGCCTGTCGATTACCTACGGACTGGTTAAAGAAATCGGTGGTGATATCATGGTAAAAAGTAGTCTGGGTAAAGGCACCCTTTTTACTCTGACACTGCCCATAACGGCAGAGGCGGATAATGGGAAATAATAAAGAGGTGCTAAGCAGGGGTGGTATGCAGTTTTTCAGCAAGATGTCTGCCTCTGCAACCCATGAAATTAAAAACACTCTGGCCATTATCAATGAGAGTGCGGGGCTGCTGGAAGATCTGTCCATGATGGGTGAAAAAGGAAAACCCCTTTCTCCTGAACGAGTTAATGATATTTCACAGAGAGTAATCAGGCAGGTGCAGCGGGCAAATTTTGTATTAAAAAAAATGAATCAATTTTCCCACAGTGTTGATAGGAAAACCCAAATTGCAGATCTTGAAGAAACAGTCTGTTTTGTACTGGATTTGGCATCCAGGCTCATTGAAATGCAGGGAGTTGTCATCAAGGTAACCTCCCCATTATCACGCATAATGGTTGAAACAAACCTTTTTTATCTGGAAAATATGATCTGGAAAGCCATTGAAACAGCCTGTTTTGCAGCCAAAGAAAAAAAACAAGTGGTGATTTCATTTGGAACTGACGTTGCCGTACCCTCAATCTGGTTTTCAATGGACCTAGTTAAAGACAACTTAATGGATGATCTGTTTGGATCAAAAGAAGACTGTGCCTTGATTGCACACCTAAATATTTCCATTAAAAAAAATAAAGCGAATTACAGTTTTGGCCTTTTATGGCCAAAACGATTTAACCCTATTACACCAAATTAATTTGGCTAAAGCATGAACGGTATAAGGAGAAAGATAATGTCGGAAAAAGTATTACTTGTGGATGATGAAAAAGAGTTTCTGGAGATCATGTCCGAGCGGATGACAGCCCGTGGTATGGAGGTCACCACTGTCGAATCAGCTGACCAGGCCCTGACTATCTTAGGAAAAAAAACATTTGATGCCATTGTTATGGATTTTCAGATGCCGGGGATGGACGGTATGGAAGCATTGAAAGCGATTAAAAATTTAAAACCTGAACTGCAGATTATTCTGCTCACCGGTTATGCCACTGTTGAAAAGACAGTTGAAGCCATGAAAGTCGGTGCTACGGATTTTCTTGAAAAACCGGCAGATCTTGAAGCCCTGTCAGAAAAAATCAAAAATGCAAAAACTGAAAAAATGCTCATTGTTGAAAAACAAATGGAGGAAAAGATCAAAAATATTCTCCAGCGGCATGGCGGATGACCCTCATTAAAGTCATTATCCCATTTATTTAACTCTGGATTCAAATGGGATAATGACGTGATGTTTGATGTATCTCCTATTGTTTTGTTAAAATCCGTCTAATTATTAATATTCATTTTTCCCAACCTTTTCTTGACAAAAAGTAATTTCTTATCTTATTTAAAACAAAATTGAAAATTAAAGGGTCGATATAACCCTAGGAAAACTTATATTAACTTTAGGAGAATATTATTAACATGACTACTAAAACTGAAGCCGTAGCAGGCTCTTCTTTTGATTGGAAACGGATAGTCTTTCTATTAATTGGTGTTACACTTTTTTTTGTTGTTAACTTTTCCCCACCATGGCCGGATGCCATTGATCCTGCCGGCAAACACTTTGTGTTGAGCCAGCAGGCAAAAGGTGCCCTTGCTGTATTTCTTCTGGGGGGTACATGGTGGGTCTTTGAGGTAGTTCCCATTGGTGTTACCAGCCTTTTTATGGGAATTTTACAGGCAGTCTTTCTTATCCGGCCTGCCAAAACTGCTTTCCAGCAGATGTTTGATCCTTCGGTGGTCTTTATCTTTGCGTCCCTTGTGATCGGGATCGTGTTTACCAAAACAGGTTTGACACGGCGGCTTGCGTACAAGATGCTTGTCATTGTAGGTGAAAAAACCAGTATGATATATCTTGGGTGTTTTGTGGTCACCGCTGCCTTGACCCACATCATGGCCCATACAGCAGTTGCTGCAACTATGTTCCCCCTTCTCATCACCGTCTATGGCCTCTATACTGATGACACAGAGACACCCACCAGATTTGGTAAAGGGCTGTTCATTGGAATGGCTTATGTTGCAGGTGCTGGAAGTATCGTTACCCTGCTGGGTGCAGCCCGGGGAGCGGTCGCATTGGGTTTTTATAAAGAATTAGTCGGCACTGACATCACTTTTTTTCAACTGGCCTTTTACATGTTCCCCATTGGATGGCTCATGACCTTTGCTTTATGGGGATTTTTTATGATCTTTTTCAAACCTGAGCAGAGAACGATTCCGGGCTTAAGAAAAAAAGCAAAAAAACTCAGTAAAGCCATGGGACCCATTACTAAAAATGAAATTATTGCTGCTTCAATCATTTTTACCTGTATCTTCCTGATGTCTATCAGGCCTTATGTGGCAATATTAAAACCCATTGACAAGTCAGCCATTATCCTGACATCTACGGTTTTGTTTTTTGTAATAAAAATTCTGGACATTAAAGACCTTGAATCTATTCCATGGAACATTATCTTATTGTTTGGCGGGGCCATGAGTATTGGTTTCTGCCTTTGGGAAACAGGCGCTGCAGAATGGATTGCCATCAACTGGCTGAGCATGTTCAAAGATTCCAACTGGTTTATCTTTGTAATGAGCATGTCATTTCTTGTTATGATGTTAACCAATTTTATTATGAATGTTGCAGCCATTGCCATCGTCCTGCCTGTCGCATTGGTTATTGGACCTTATCTGGGTGTAGGACCGGATGTGATCACATTTTCAGCCCTTGTGGTTGCAGGCATGCCCTTCCTGCTTTTGGTTGGTGCGGCGCCCAATGCCATTGCCTATGATTCAAAGCAATTCACCACTGGTGAATTTTTTGGCTATGGTATCCCGGCCAGCATTATGTTGATGGTAATAACCGCTCTTGCCGTTTATGTTATCTGGCCTCTCATGGGTATGAAGATCATGCTATAAAAATCAATACGGAATGGAAAAAAAATGAATGTTAAAAAAGTTAAAGAGGTGATGGTTCCTTTATCAGAATATGCCACTGTAAATGAAGAAGACACTCTTGAGACTGCTGTCAGAACTCTTCTTGCTTCCCACAAGACAGCTGCTCAACATGAATATAAGCATCGGGCTGTTCTCGTTTTTGATAAGAATGGTGACATTTCAGGGAAAGTATCTTCTCTGGATGTTTTACGTGCGCTTGAGCCAAAGTACAGCCAGTTTGGACATTCTGATCACCTTGCCAAGATGGGTTTATCCAGATTTGGACTGAGTGATGATTTTATTCATTCTCTGGTGAAAAATTACAATCTTTGGGATGAAAGCTGCGATACCCTTGTGGTAAAGGCAAAAAGACGAAAAATAAAAGACATAATGTATTCCCCGCAGGAAGGCGAATATGTCAAGGACGATGTTCTTATTCCCGAGGCAATTCACCAGTTTATCCTGGGCCACCACCAGTCTTTGCTGGTACTGAACAAGCAGGATAAGGTGATCGGCATATTAAGACTTACAGATATTTTTACCCTCATTTGTGACCTGATGGTAAAAAAATAATCGACCCCTGCCGGGATTAGTAAAAAACCATCTAATCCTGGCGGGTAACTTATTTACACTTCATTTTTTTGCCGACCCTGCTAATTTGAAACTTCTGTTTTGAGTTTAATACCATATTTATCGATTTTGGCATGAAGTGTCGGTCTTGAGACACTTAATAATTTTGCAGCCTGGGAACGGTTTCCATTCGTTATTTTCAGAGCTTCGGCAACAACAATACTTGAAACTATGTCTATAAAATCATCAAATCGATAATTTTCAGATGGATTGGATAATAATTGCCGGACCCAGCCTTCAATATCCTTTAATTCAATCTCTTCACTGGATTTATTTTTTTCTTTTTTGTTGATTACCTGTTCCAGGTCTGCTGTAGAAATTGGAGCGCCTCTGTTAAAAATAAGGACTTTTTGAATCAGGTTTGACAATTCTCTTATGTTTCCAGGCCAGTCATAACGATTTAACCGCGTTAAAGCTTCTTTTTGAATACTCGGATTGTCAACCTTTAATTCATTGGAAAATTTACCCATATAATATGAAATCAAACTATTGATATCTTCTCGCCTGTCTCTCAATGGGGGAAGTTCTATGGCAACCACTTTTAAACGAAAATATAAATCTTCCCGGAATTTTTTATTCTTGATAGCCTGTTCCAGTTTTTTATTTGTCGCAGCAATAATTCGAACATCGACAGGAATGGTTTCTTCACCTCCCAGCCTTTCAATACTTTTTTCCTGTAACAACCTTAAAATTTTGCCCTGTATATTTAAAGGCATATCCCCGATTTCATCCAAAAAAACTGTACCACCGTTTGCCTGCTCAATTTTCCCGATATGTCGCTGGGAAGCTCCGGTAAATGCGCCTTTTTCATAACCGAACAATTCACTCTCAAGAAGATTTTCAGGTATGGCCACACAATTAATAATTAAAAAGGCCTTATCCGAACGAATACCATGCTGATAGATTGCTCTTGCTACTAATTCTTTTCCAGTCCCTGATTCTCCCAGTATTAAAACGGTTGCATCGGTTTGAGAGACCCGGCCTATTGATTTGTATACATCCTGCATGAGTTTACTTTGACCGATAATCACATCCCCGGATTCTTTATCAGGAGCGGCATCCACTTCAACCGGCGATCTCATGAAATATCCGGCCTCTATTGCCTGCTCGATTAAATTAAGCATATCCGGCACATCAAATGGTTTGAGGACATAATCATACGCCCCTATTTTGGTAGCTTCTATGGCAATTTGGGTTGTACCATAAGCGGTTATAATAATGACCGGCAGTTTTGAATCGATTTTTTTGATTCGCTTGAATGTTTCCATCCCGTTTATTCCGGGTAATCGCAAATCCAGAATAACCAGATCCAAAACATTCTGTTTAACAATTTCAATACCGGCTTCACCGGAAGCAGCACTGATGACCGCATACTTTTCCTCTTTTAAAAGCTTGCAAAAACTTTTTCTTAATTGGTCATCATCATCAATTACTAAAACAGTATCCATGCTATGAATCCTTTATGGGAAGCGTAATAACAAAAGATGATCCCTGGCCTTCCTCACTGGACACATCCAACCACCCTCCATGTTCATTTATAATATTAAATGCGATACTCAATCCAAGGCCTGTTCCTTCCTCTTTGGTGGTAAAAAAAGGATTAAATATCTGTTCTTTGATTTCTTGAGGAATTCCTGGACCATCATCTATTATCCTGATCACATCTACTTTTTTTAACGGCTCCACATGACTTTCTTCTTCATGGATAATGATCAAGCCGCTCTTATCCATTGCTTCACAGGCATTGATAATGATATTAACAATCACCTCCTTGAGCTGTTCCGGATCTATGAAGGTATCGCTAAGAGGACGGTGCCGGATTAACCTTGTGGTCACATGATACGATTCTAATCGCTGTTCCAGAAGATGAAGGGCGTTGTCCACAACAATTGACGGGCTCATCCTTTTTATATTCAACTTGGGCGGGCGGGCAAATTCCAGAAAATTTTCAACAATTTTATTAATCTGCTTTATTTCACCGGAGATAACATTGAAGTCTTCTTTCTGATACTTTGTAAAATCACATGACCGGTTCAATGAAAAGAGTCTCATTTTTACAGAGGTTAATGGATTGCGGATACTATGCGATGTTCCAGCAGCCAGTTTGCCTAACAACGCCATTTTTTCAGATTGCATCAGGGTTTCCCGGCTTCGCTTCAATTCCTGGTGAGTCTGTTCTGCATTTTCAATCAACCCATGGACACTTTGTTTTAAAGCAGCAACCTCATTTGTCGGGGATTTTGAGTTCCCCAGTCTGTCTGCCTCTGCCGCCAGTTTTCGAATGGGTCCCAATATATGGCGGGCAAAAATATAATTAATCAAAAGACTCAGTACAACAACTGTAATAATTGCCATAAGGGCAACATATCTGAGATGATTGGATTCTATCCTGCTTGTTTTGATTGCGTCTGCAATCTTTTTTTTATGAAACGATTTAAACTGTTCGCATAACTCCATAATTTTAAAAAAATCTTGTCTTATATCCTTATGCAGGACAAATCCTTTATCATATTCACCTGCTTTATAAAGCTCGATGACTTGATCTTTGATCGTAACATAATACTTATACTTGGATTCAATCTGGTCAACGGCATTTTTTTCCCATGGTTCTTCCACAAGGGACTTCACTGTTATAAAATATTCATCGAAAAGCAGCCGGTACCTGCTCAGCTGATCAATCCAGGCAGGGTCGTGGTCCAGCAAATAATACGATACAAGCCCTTTCTGGTTGACAAGGGATGTACCAAGGGCCTCAGCTGATTGATAAATGACTATGTTTTTGTCAATAATGTCCTTGAAAATTTTTTCAGTCTTATACGTATACCAGACCATAAGTACCGCCCCAATAACAGTGATGCACAAAAGAACAGCATTGACCAGGTATACCCTGTTTTTAAGACTCAATTGAAGTATAAATTTATCTGTCATCCCGGAACCTATCGGATTTGATTCATTTTTCTTCCATCAATGCAAATTTCTTTGAAAACATCTGTTAACCGTAAAATTCCGACAATATCTTCACCTCTTGTTACCAAAAGAGATTGATGATGCCCCATAATAAGCTGGTGAATGGCCACTCCCAAATTTGCATCTTCTTTGACATATTCTCCTGCTGTCAGGGTGTGCATGAGCTCTTTTACTTTTTGTTTGCCTGCCTTCCCGCGTATATCTTTTAACGGCTCATACCATAATTCATATTGTTCTAAAATGCCTTTCATAAATTGCGGGCTGAAACCGAAGTGAGACATGCCTGTCTGAGGAAAAGCCTTTTCTTTCGTAAACTGCTCGTATTTGGGTTCCAAAGACCGTATCACATCCAGCTGGCTGAGTTTGCCGACAACCTTGTTAGTTTTCTTTTCACACACCAGGATCGCCCGGTGCCTGTATTTATTTCTATCAAATTGTTCCTGGGCCTTTTCAAGTGCATCCAGTGCCTCTGACAACATGGCATCCTCGTGAACGGTGGCATACTCTGAAAGCGGAACCATTAAATCTTTTACCAGAATAGATTTCATTTAATATCCTCCTTGCACTAAACCGTATTAAGTTTTATACATCTCCGCTTCTTCTTAAAAGAAACCTGACTTCAGCCTGCCGGATTCGTTCTTCCTGTTCGTCTTTTCGTTTCCTGGCATTTTCCATTTTGACTTTTATATCTTTAAAATCAGCAGGCTTCATCAGGTAATCAAACGCACCCAGTTTCATTCCTTCCACTGCTGTTTCCGTTGATCCGTGTCCAGTCAGCAAAATGACTTCAACAATAGGATGGAGAATTTTTATCTGTCTTAAGGTATCGATCCCATCCATGCCCGGCATCCTGATATCCAGGATGACCACATCAATGGCTACATTTTCTAAAATCTTCAATGCATCCTTGCCGCTATAGGCAATGAACACTTTTTCACCCTGCCCTTCTAACCGCAGGGAAAACATTTCAACAAAATCTTTTTCATCATCAACTATTAAAACTCTTGCAGGTATTTTTATCATGTGAATTCACTCCTTTCTTTATAGTAGATTATCGAGGTGTGTCATTATCTGTTTGATTTGTGTATTTCGGCAGACTGAGTTGGAAACAAGTACACTCTCCCACCGTACTTGAGACATCTATTTTACCATTAAGATTTGAAATAATTTTATGGACCACAAATAACCCCAGGCCAGTCCCTTCATCAAAGGACTTGGTTGTAAAAAACGGATCAAATATTTTCCCCAAATTTTCTTTGGGTATCCCGATCCCGGTATCTTTAATTTCAAGAATGATATCTTCATAAATTTCACGGGTGGACAGAGTAATGGACCCGTTTTCACTCAACGCATGAACAGCATTGCTCAAAAGATTCATCAAAACCTGTTGAATCTGATAGGGATCACTCCAGACAATGTTTTTTTTCTTGTCGATTTCCCAATTAATGTTTATCTGTTTATTTTTTATTTCTCTTTTCAGCAGACCAAAAGTTTCATACAGCAATGCCTTCAGGTTAACTTCGGAAAATTTCGATTCCGGTTTTTTGACATGCCCCAGAAGTTGATGGGTAATCTTGCGGGCTCGCTTAATACTTTTTTCAATTTTTTCTATCCCCATCAATAATGCATCTTTCTGGGAGAACATAGACATCTCCGGAGAGCTTACAACCTGTTTCATAAACCCGGCAGATTCGTTGATAATGGCCAGAGGGTTGTTGATTTCATGGGCAATGCCGGTGGACATGGTGCCAATAGATGCCAACCGTTCCGTATCAATCATTTTTTTTTCCAGCTTTGCCCGGTATTCAAATTCTTTTTGTTTTTCTTCTTCCAGCCGGGTCATTTCAAACGCCTGTTTGATTTTATTCACCAGATGATCAATTTCCACAGGTTTTGTCAAATAATCAAATGCACCGGATTTAATTCCTTCAATTCCATCCGAGACGGCAACATTGCCGGTTAAAAGGATTACCTGGATTTTTTCAAACTCCTGCTTAATGAGTCTTAGCGTATCAATTCCGCTGATCCCGGGCATTTTAACATCCAGAACCACCACATCCATGGGGTTTTGTTTAAGAATACCCAGGCACTCTTCCCCGCCAGAGGCCTGCACGGGTTTCAGCCCTCTTTTGGCAAGCCTTTTGGCGATTGTCCTCCTGAATCCCTCTTCATCATCCACAATAAGAAGGCGGAGTTTGTTATCATAGTGTTTGTTCATGCAACTATTTCCCCTAAATTAAACCCAGTATCTTCCACCATACTGCTGCAACCACTACTAAAACCGTCAACAAAATCGGCGTGGCAACCAAGCCGACCCTTGTCAGGTCAGATGATTTAAAATACCGGTAACTGTATGAAATGGCATTGGGAGGACAGCCGATAACCAGCAGCATGGCAAATGATGTGGCCATTCCCAGGCAAAGCGCCAGGACCACTGGATTAACCCCTTCAAGCTGTGCCATGGGGATAACAATGGGAAGGATCAAGGCGGCTGCGGCAACATTGGCCATGGCATTGGTTACCAGGGCTCCGAAAACACCCACACCAATGAAAAGAACCAGCCAACCTTTTCCCTGGATCAAAGGAAAGAATAAATTGGCAAAATAATCTGCTGCTCCTGAATATCCCATGGCAAGCCCCAGTGAAATCCCGCCGCCAAATATAAACAGGGCGGTTCCCCATTCCAGGTTGTCATTGATATCTCTCCACTTTAATACTTTGAACAATACCAGGGCAGCCACCCCCAGCATGCCGGTTACGGAATAATCAATGCCATGGAGCCCCTTGGTCAGCCAGAAGGCAAAGGAAAGGCCAATAATGGCCAATGTTTTTTTCTCAAGTATTGTCATGGGACCCAAATCTTCATCAAACTCCGGCAACTTGTATTTTAGGTTTGGTCTATAAACCATGTATACAATTAATACGGCAATGGGCGTTGTAAGGATGGCCGCGGGCATGGCATACATTATCCACTCAAAAAAGGTAATCTCAATTCCGGTAAATTCTTTTAAAAAAGCCGCTGATACCATACAGCGCCCCCCTCCGATGAGGCTTCCCATGCCGCCGCAGGAACAGGCAAAGGGCAGGGACAGCATCATGAACTTGGCCGTATTGGTGTGGGGTTCAATGCCGGCCGCCCGCATCAGGGGCAGCATGGTAACGATTCCTATGGCACAGGCGGCTGCATCATGCATGAACGATGATGAAATCCCAAGCCCTATGGCAATAATAAAGGTAAATCGGGTAATACTGTTCCCGGCTTTTTTGATAATATAATATCCCAGCCGTTTGGTTATGCCGGCCTTGTCAAGGGAAATGGCAAAAATAAGGCAGCACATGATAAAAATAACCACCGGGTGCATATAAGGCGCCCATGCATTTTTTACATCGGTAACCTGCATGACAACCAGGAAGACCCCGATGCAGATTGCGGTTATTTCCAAGGGGATGGGCTCGATTACAAATAATATCACAAGAACCGCAAGAATTGCCAGGAAGCGTTTTGCCTTTGGCGAAAGCCCGTCAACATAATCTACCCGGACCTTGTCTAAATTTAAATCTTTTGCTTTTTGATCTAAAAATTTTGCAGTAGCTTCAAGTGACCCCGGGGCCTTTGCCTTTAAAATATATGATTCTGTTTTTATTTCTCCTTCAGGAACAACAGCAAAATGTTCACTCACATTCTGCATGAGTATTTTGCCTTCATCGCCAGTAATCTTAAATTGTGTTCCTTCCGGCCTTGGCAGCAGGAAGACGATAACACCCACTAACAAAGCAGCACAGAGTTTAAATCCATTTGTCTTATAAAACATATTTTCTCCTTAACCGTCAGCTATTGTTCAGCAACCGTTGTAAAATCCATTTATCACTCTATATGAGATCTTTTTTATTCTTCAAATTTGTGCTGATAGGCCTGTTTGATTTTTTCAATCAACTCCGCCAACTCACAGGGTTTGGTCAGATAATCAAATGCGCCTAGGGAGATCCCTTCCATAGCAGCTTCCTGTGAACCATGCCCTGTCAAAAAAATCACAGGCAGATCAGGTGCCATTTTTTTTATTATTTTTAAAACTTCAATCCCATCCATGTCTTCCATTTTCAGATCCAGAACCACCACATCAAATTCATTTTTACGAAGAATTTGTATAGCCTCGGTACCGGAGAAAGCCTTGGTTGCGTGGATAGCCCGCTTTGACAGCCTGTTGGCCAGAACATTTACATACCCTTTTTCATCGTCAACAAGCAGGACTTTGATGACAGTTTCGTCTTTACTATTCCGGCTCATGACACCCCTCATTTGTTTAAGCCATCCGGCCTGAAATTTCCTTTATTCGGGCTTCAGTAATTTTTTCTTCATGTATTCTCTTCTTTTCCACAGCCTCATTGACCTTGGTTACCAGCACATCAATGTCACAGGGCTTCATCAGGTAATCAAATGCGCCCAGTTTCATCCCGTCAATCGCTGTTTCAACCGTGGCATGACCGGTGAGCATGATCACCTCCACAAGTGGAAATTTTTTTTTGATTTCAACCAAAGTTTCTATACCATCCATACCCGGCATTTTCACATCAAGAACCACCACCTCAAGGGATTTATTGTTTTCAAGCGCCGCCAATGCCTCTTTTCCACTGTAAACAGCAGACACCTTTAACTCTCTTTTTTCGAGACGCTTGGTAATGGTATCCAGAAATGGTTTCTCATCATCTACGAGCAATAATTTTGTCTTGTTCATGTTTATTCTCCTTAAATTTCTGATTCACTGTCATTATCTGTATCTTCAATTATTTCTTCCTGAAACGGTATCCATATGCGAAATTTGGTTCCAACACCCACCTGGCTGTGGACATCTATTTTACCACCCATTTTTTCAATAATGCCATAGCAGATGGATAGCCCGAGACCTGTGCCTTTGCCCACGGCTTTTGTGGTAAAAAAAGGATCAAATATCCTGTTAAGATTATTTTTAGGAATGCCGGGCCCGTCATCTTCCATGGAAATCACCAGTTTATTTTTTTCAATGGTACTGACCTTGGTTTTGATTTTTATTGTTCCCCCGGTTTTTTCCATGACGTCAATGGCATTATTGATTAAATTTAGAACTACCTGCTGCAATTCAGACGGAGATATCCTGATATAAGGAATTCCCTCATTCAGACTTGTTTCAATGATAACATTGTTATACCGCGCTATTTTGGCCGTAAGGGAAACCATTTCCATGATGACTTCATTGACCTGGACATCATTTATGGTGGAATCTGTTTTTCTGGCAAAGCTGAGCAGCTTATGGGTGATCTCTTTGCACCTTTTGCCCTGGGTGTTGATCTGACGCAGCGCCCGGTTGAATTCATCAAGATTCTCACATTCTTTTAAATCCTCTTCTTCAAGAAGATCCCCTATCCATCCGGCCTCTTCAACCATTATGGCAACCGGATTGTTTATTTCATGGGCAATGCCTGCAGCAAGTTCACCAATCGTGGCCAGTTTTCCGCTTTCAACAACCTGTTCGTTCATGACTTCGCTCTTTTTGTCTGCACTGGAAATAAGCTTTACAATATTTCTGGGAAGAGTGAACGCGACCGAAAGGATGGCAACGCATCCGAAAATAAATATGACCAGGGCAAGAAGCTGTGTTTTCCATAAATCACGGAAGGCATCGTTCAAATCCTGACGAAACACCATTAACCAGTCAATATTTTTAAGTCTTGATGTCACACATAAATATTTATTCCCCAAGGCATCCTGTCTTTTCGCAAAAATCGCTTCATTTTTTTTATAACAATCACTATCCATCATCAATGCAATAATTGATTGTTTGAGTCCCACATTCGTTTGGGTTTGCAATTGGCCTTTACTATTAATAAGAAAGGCGATGCCTGTTTTCCCGATATGAATATTCTCCACCAGGGAATTAAAGGCCCCGAAATTGATGGTCGACCGTAAAGTATAATTAGAACCATTTGATTTAACCTTGACGGCAATAATAAAATGAGGATGCCCCCTTAAACCGGCAAACACATCACTGATATAAAAAGGTTTCTCACTTGCTTTTATAAACCATTCAGCGTCTGAGTAATCCGCATTTTCAAATCTGAACGGGCCTTCATACGCAAACTGGATACCGTTTTCATTGACCAGTCCTAAATCTGTAAACACATCTCCATATTCTTTTTTTAATAATTCCAGGTTCTTTTGCAGGAATATCTTTGGTGATTGTTGTTTGCTGTCAAACTGCCGGGCCAGATATCGGATATTTCCTAGTTTTTCCGACAAAAAGGTATCAATATTCTGAGTGTGTTTTTGAACTAGTTCTGAAATGTGGGCCTGTATTTTTTCTGTATAGGTCAGGTTAAATCGATAAACAAGAATACCGGTAGTCAATATCATGGGGGTAAAAGAAACAACCAGTATCAAAACCATTATTTTTCTTGTCAATATATGATAAAATGCTTTCCGATCTATTAAGGATTGTTCCATTGTGCTTTTCCTTTTTACACTTTTCCTTTCATCCTTCTACTATAACTATATCAAAGATACAAGATACGTGCCAGGCAAAAAGCGGAGCCCATACAAGCGATAACCTATTAAAAAAACAAAAAAAGTGCCGTGTAAAAATATCTGACGGCATTGATATATATGTCAGTTATTTTTACACCTTGCAAAATAAGCCGACCAATAGTAAATAAATCGGTCTATGGCCGCTCTGAGTCACAAAACCTTAATAGCAAAAAAATAATAGCATATTCAGGCGTATCATTCACAGCATTTTCCGAAATAGATGTGGGAAAAATTTCGAGCCGAAATATTGGCATCACGAACAAGGCCATCAAAATAATCTGGTTTTGTTCTTCGAATATTTTCAAAAATCGTTCTTTTTTTACATGCCGTAAAAAAACCTGACGATCATCAAAATAAATGCCACTGCATCATTCCCCTTATTTAATTAAAAACTGTTTTATTTCAATCAGTTATGAATTCGTAAATTTATTATCTTTTTTGGCATATCTTTTGCTTTATTATTTAAATAAATCAAAAAATCTAAACTAAAGGGGACCCCAGCAAAACCATAAATAAAGCATGTATTGAAATGATTTAGAAACCATTGCAAAAATTATTTCTTTCTCAATTTTATCAGTACCTAACTTATAACCTAAATTCAGAAAGGATTTTAAAAATGCTGTTTAAAACAATAAAAAAACAAGCTTTTTTCGACTTCTATTTTCCGGATTTCCAATGTGTCGGACCTAAAAAAGTCGGAATAAATAACAACGGCAAGCCGATTTATCAATTCCTGCCCTTTTCCTCTTTTGATGAAATAGACCTTGATTACGAAACAACCGAATATTCAGCCAAGACCTATTTTCTTCCGTATAAAGAGACCCTTTCTTCTTTTGAGTTTAAAGAGGATGACTGGACCCAGAATATTAAATACAGCACCCGGCCCAGGGTGATTATCGGGCTGCATCCCTGCGATATAAACGGGTTGATTAAGCTTGATAAAGTTTTTGAAAAAACCTTATTTCCGGACCCCTATTATATTACAAGACGACAAAATACATTTGTTGTGGGGATTGATTGTAAAAAACCCTGTGACGGTGGATTTTGTTCTTCGGTGGGTTCAAATACGGTGACCCATGGGTTTGATTTATTCTTAACCGATATCGGGGATCGATATTTCGTGAAAATCGGATCGGACCGGGCGTTTAATGCACTCCAAAAAATTAAAACCAGTGAAATTACCAAAAATGATAACGAGCTTTATCTTCAAACGAGAAACAAATTTGAGGACGGGTTTGAAAAAACCGTGCGTGTGGAAAATCTTCCCAACCTGCTCGATATTGAATTTGAATCCGATGTTTGGGGAAAATGGGGGGACAAATGTTTGAGTTGTGGCACCTGCGCCATGGTTTGCCCCACCTGCTATTGTTACGGCATTACTGAACATATCTCCATGGATTTTAATAAAAGCGATAAAATCAAACAACTTTATTCATGCAATCTGAATGATTTTGCGCAAGTTGCCGGAGGGCATAATTTCAGACCCGAACCTGCCACACGCCTCAAATATCGTTATTATCATCAACACCGCGGGTTTGTGGAATCATTCGGGCAGCCACTGTGTGTGGGTTGTAATCGTTGCGGACGGGCATGCCTTTCCGGCATCAATCCGACCGATGTTATTTCCGATTTACAAAGGGAGCAAAAACGATGAAAAAAATTATGGTCCCGTACGACATAAGGCACGAAACGGATATGGTGGAACCACTCGATTTCAATCGGCGCAGCCGACTGAAGGAAGTGGACAGATGCTTTAAAGCTGAAATAACCAATGTGATCCGCCTCACTGATATGGAAAAACTGTTCCAGATAAGAATGGTAAACGATAAAGACTGGGAACGGTTTGTTTTTCTTCCCGGACAATTTGTAATGCTTGAGTTGCCCGGTTACGGTGAAATACCCATCTCATTTTCAAGCTCTCCGTCTATTAGAAGCACCATTGAGTTGTGTATCCGAAAAGCCGGGAAAGTGACCCAGGCGCTTCACAAAGCCACTCGTGGTGCCATTGTAGGACTTAGAGGCCCCTTTGGTACTTATTTTCCCATGGAACGGATGAAAGAAAACAACATTCTTCTCATCGCCGGTGGACTGGGACTGGCGCCTTTGCGAGCACCGATCAGTTTTGTGATTGAAAACCGGGCCGACTTTAAAGAAGTCAATATCCTGTATGGAGCAAAAGAACCTTCACAGCTTCTTTTTGATTACCAGTATGAAGAATGGCATCGTATTGATGATATTAATCTTGAGGTAATTGTGGAACAGCCTGACAAAAAATGGATCGGACCGGTCGGTTTAATCACCAAGCTTTTAGATGATATCAAAGTAGTACCGGACAAAACGTATGCCATTGTTTGCGGGCCGCCCGTCATGTTTAAATTTGTATGTAAACGGTTAAGCGAGATGGGAGTCCCCATGCAGCGGATGTTTGTATCCCTTGAACGCAGGATGCACTGCGGCATTGGGAAATGCTGCCGGTGTAATATCGGTTCCACTTATACCTGTTTAGATGGTCCGGTTTTTGATTTCTGGACGGTCATGAATTTAAAAGAAGCCATTTAATGAAAGGATATAACCATGAAATATCTGGGCATTGAACCCCAAAAACCAAAAATTGCAGTTTTTGATTTTACTTCCTGTGAGGGATGCGAACTTCAATTGCTGAACAAAGAAGAAACCCTGGCTGATTTTCTGAATGCGGTCGAGATCATGTCTTTCCGGGAAGCATCCTCTTCAAGTTCAGACGATTATGACATCGCCCTGATTGAAGGCGCGGTTTCCCGAAATGATGAAGTGAAGCGGCTTGAAAAAATCCGTAAAAATGCAAAAGTGCTGGTTGCACTGGGCAGTTGCGCATGCTTTGGCGGCGTAAACCGGTTAAAAAATGAATTTGATTTAAAATCTGCAAATAAGGAAGTATATGGCAATAACCCGAAGGAAACGATAAATGTCCGGGCAATAAAGGATATTGTACCGGTGGACATTGAAATTCCCGGATGTCCGGTATCAAAGGCCGAGGTGGAATCCCTCATATGTCATGTAGTATGGGACAGCCCTTTTCAACTCCCTGTTTACCCGGTGTGCGTTGAATGCAAACAGCGGTTTACAACCTGCCTGTTTGAGAAAGGGCAACTGTGTCTGGGGCCGATTACCAGAGCTGGCTGCAATGCCCCCTGCCCTGCCGGAGGACAGGGATGCTGGGGATGCCGGGGGCCTGCTGTTGAACCGAATTATGCGTCATTTTTTACCATTGTCAAAGAAAAAGGATTCAGTGATATTGAACTCAAAGAAAAATTGAATTTTTTCGGTGCATTTCAGGAGGTGACCATATCATGAAAATAAATCTAAACGTAGACGTCCGCCACCTTACCCGTATTGAGGGTCATGGAAATATTAAAATTCATGTGAAAAACGGCGAAATCAAGGAAGCCAGATGGGATGTCGTTGAGACACCCCGTTTTTTTGAAGTTATGTTGAAAAATAAACATTACACAACCGCAGGGCTTCTGGCGGCCAGAATATGCGGCATCTGCTCCATCAGTCACTGTCTGTGCAGTGTTCGGGCCACTGAGGATGCCTTTAAGGTGACGATCCCGGAAACAGCTGTAAAATTACGACTTCTGGCAAAACACGGTGAAACACTCCAGAGCCATATACTGCATGTATTGTTCCTGGCTGCACCGGATTTTTTCAACGAACCCAGCGTGATCCCCCTGATTGAAAAAAAACCGGAAGTAATCGCCATCGCCACCCGGCTTAAAGGCCTGGCCAACCGGCTGTGCGATACTATTGCCGGACGGACAACACACCCGGTTGCCTTCCAGGTGGGCGGCGTAACGATGATGCCGCAAAAAGACCACCTGCTCGGGTTACAAGATGAACTAAAACGATCTCTTGATGATTTACAAATAGTGGCAGACCTGTTTTCCACATTTACACTCCCTGATTTTACCAGGGAGACGGAATTTGTATCCCTCAAAGGGAAGAAAGAATACCCTTTTATCGGCGGATCATTGATATCCAGTGACGGTGTTGAGCATAAAGAGCAGGACTATCGGCCCATGACCAATGAATATGTAGACAAAAACAACACATCCAAGTGGTCTAAGCTGTCCCGAGAATCATATGCTGTCGGTGCACTTGCCCGATTTAACAACAACTCCGAGCTACTTCATCCAAAAGCAGCCGAAGTTGCCGCATATCTTGGCTTAAAACCTGTCTGCCATAATCCGTTTATGAACAATGTGGCCCAGCTGGTTGAATGCTTTCATGTGGTCCATGAAATAATCTGCTTGATTGATGAACTGGTTGACTCCGGTCCGGGTGAAACCATGGCGAAAGTGACGCCGAAAGCCGGTGAGGGTGTCGGCGCGGTGGAAGCCCCACGCGGAATTTTGTTTCATCACTATAAATATGACAAAACCGGGCGAATAGAAATGGCCAATTGCGTAGTACCCACCACACAAAATAATGCAAATATTCACCACGACATAAAAAGCCTTGTCAAAAAATTTGCCATGACAAAGGAGATGACTGACAAAAAACTAGAACTTTTATGCTCCATGCTGGTTCGCTCCTATGATCCGTGCGTTTCCTGTTCAGTGCATTAAATTAGGCCTTAAATAGAGCCGGGTGCTGAAGTTCCGGGAGAAATACGAAAATGCTCTTTAACTCAGGATATAGCGGGGACAATCACTATAAAATTTCTGAAAATGAGAATATTTGTTGGCATTTATTTTTTTTCCGTGTATAGAGTTAAAAATAATAACAACCAAAAATTAGCGTTGGCAAAAGCACGCGACGTCGAATGCTTTTGCCATGATTTATAGTAATCTTTATTTTTTATACAGATAAATATAAGGAGGTTATTAAATGAGTGCACTAGTAATCATGGTTGTTGCGTTTATAGGTTATATCCTGATGTATAACTTATATGGAAAATTCATCGGGCAAAAAATTTTTAAGTTATCCCAGACGGCAACGGTTCCTTCCGTTGAACTGGAAGATGGTATGGATTATGTTCCCACGAAAAAAGAAGTGATTTTCGGGCATCATTTTACATCCATTGCCGGAACCGGGCCCATTGTCGGACCTGCTATAGCCATTATCTGGGGATGGGTGCCGGCATTGATATGGGTATTTTTCGGAAGCATTTTCATGGGAGCGGTTCATGATTTTGGCGCATTGATTATCTCCATGAGAAATCAGGGGAAATCCGTTGCTGATTATACTTCAAAATATGTCAACGCCCGCACCCGGTTTTTCTTTTTTTTAGTTGTGTTTTTAGAACTCTGGATTGTGATTGCCATCTTTGGTCTGGTTATTGCCGTGGTGTTTTCCATGTATCCGTCATCGGTATTCCCGGTCTGGTGTGAGGTAGCCATTGCCCTTTACCTTGGACATGCCATTTATAAACAGGGGAAAAATATCTTAACCTGGTCCATTATTGCTGTGATTCTAATGTATATCACGGTGTTCATCGGTATTTACATTCCCATTAAAATGCCGGTTGTTGCCGGGATTCCAGCTACGGGTGTATGGACAATTATTCTCTTGGCCTATGCCTTTATTGCTTCTACCCTTCCTGTTACAACCCTGCTCCAGCCCCGTGACTTTATCAACTCCCACCAGCTGATGATCATCATGGTTCTGTTGATGCTGGGTGTGCTTCTTTCCGCTTTTGGCGGAAATCTTCATATCGTAGCACCGGCAATTCAGACAGCACCTGCAAAGGCACCGCCCATGTGGCCCTTCCTGTTTATCACTATTGCCTGCGGCGCCATTTCAGGGTTTCATTCCCTGGTATCCTCAGGAACCTCGGCCAAACAGGTCAGGTATGAGACTGATTCTTTATTTGTCGGTTATGGTTCCATGCTCATGGAAGGGGCTCTTGCCACACTGGTAATCATTGCCGTGTCTGCTGGAATCGGTATGGGGTATGTGACCAAATCAGGTGAAACCCTGATGGGGGTGGCAGCCTGGACAACCCATTATTCTTCCTGGGCAGCAGCAGCCGGTCTTGGCTCTAAAATAGCGGCTTTTGTAAACGGATCTGCCAATATGATTGCCTCCACCGGGTTGCCCAACAGCGTGGCTGTGGTTATCATGGGGGTGTTTGTGGCATCTTTTGCTGGAACCACCCTGGATTCTGCCACTCGTATCCAGCGCTACATTGTTTCTGAGCTTTTCGGCAGTTTAAAAATGAATTTTCTCACCGGCAAATATATAGCTACTTTTATAGCCGTGGCAACTGCACTGGCACTTGCCTTTGCAACAGGCGCCGGTGGAAAGGGTGCTCTAAAACTCTGGCCCTTGTTTGGTGCGGTCAACCAGACTCTTGCAGGCCTTGTCTTGA
This sequence comes from Desulfobacula sp., assembly GCF_014237455.1. Classification (GTDB taxonomy): domain Bacteria; phylum Desulfobacterota; class Desulfobacteria; order Desulfobacterales; family Desulfobacteraceae; genus Desulfobacula. The sequence goes on from NZ_JABZFL010000008.1 coordinate 31,413, forward strand.
TTATTATTACGGTTTACCTGAAAACCAAAGGCGGCATGAAATGGTTAATATCCGGTATTCCAGCCGTATTTATGATGGTTATGACCATATGGGCGCTTGCACTGAATCAGAGCAAGTTCGGTACTGCCGACAATACACTGCTACAAATAGTGAATGGATTAATACTCCTGCTGGCTATCTGGATCGTTGTTGAAGGTGTCATTAAATTTATGAGCATGAAATCTGACTCCTGATGATAAATAGTATAATCCGGGAGAAATGATTTCTCCCGGATTATATGATAATTTGAAATGCAACCGATACTTAAGAGACAATTTATTATAATCATTTTGCCAGCAGTGGTCCTTTTTCTGGTCTTTGGTCTGGCAAGAGAATTGAATTTTATCAAGCCCGGGCAGTTTGTCATTCCTTCTGTTCTGCATTCCGTGCTATTTATTTTATCCGCCATTACTGCCATTGCAGGACCCCTTTTTCTTCGAACCCTTTTTGCCCATTCCATGCGGGAGAAAACCCAGGTTCCGGCCAAAGAATTTTTATCTTTTCAAAAAAAAAATTTATGGCTGTCACTGGTTACGCCGTATTTTGCCTTTGTAGCTGTTTTATGTGATTTCCCCAGATTTTATGCAGCAGCCATCGTGCTGATGGCCCTGTATGCAGTATATTATTATTTTCCGTCTCAAAAACGAATTGATTTTGACCGAAAAATATTCAGGGTAAAATGATCAGACCAGGAACATATATCCTTGATATCATCGGAAGAATGAAAAAACGCCTTACAGGCATCTGGCAGGTGGCTGATGAAGTGGCAAGACACAAGGCGGTTGAAACTATTGAGGCGGAACAGGAAGAGCTGGAATATATCTTTGCCGTTCTGGTACAGGGAACATTCATTGGAATGCCGTCTCCACCCGTACAGATCTGCATGGATCTTCTCCCTTTAATGGAAAAGGATTTGGTGTTGCTTCTTGAAAGGGTGGACACAGCCAATGAACCATTATCCAGGCTGTTTTCCGTATTTGATATAGGATAAAAATCATGACTGAACTTCAAACATTATTTTTCTTAGGCAAGGGCGGAACCGGAAAATCAACGACGTCCGCACTTTTGTCACTGGTTCTTATGGAAAAAGGCAAAAAAATACTTCTGGCCTCTTTTGATGATGCCCACAACCAGTCTGATATTTTTCAGACGGATTTTTCCGATAAAGCGTGTACGCTGGGGCCTTGCCTTGAAGTCCTTCAAATTGACCGGGATAAAGAAATCAAGCAGTATTTAAAGAAAACCGCTCAAAATGTTAAAAACAGTTATGCATATTTGACCGCCTTTAACCTGGACAATTATTTTGATATTTTAAAGTTTTCACCGGGCATGGAGGAATATGCTTTGGTTACCGCTTTCATGAACCTTCAAACCCGGTATAAGGGATATGATTACCTGATCATTGATATGCCGCCGACAGCCCTGTCATTAAGATTTTTTAATTTGCCTGCCCTGTCATTGATATGGATTGACCAACTTGAAAAACTGCGAATGGAAATTTATAAGCGAAAAGAAATTATTTCCAAAATTAAATTTGCCGGAAAAGAATTTGAACGGGATAAAGTCCTGTCCAGGATCCGGGAAATCAAATCCGACTATCAGGCCCTTAAGGATATTTTTGAAGATCCCCAAAGATCCAAGTTCTTTGTTGTATTCAATCAGGATGTGCTGTCTGTGGCTGAAACCAGACGTATCCTTGACCAGCTTAATTCCTTGAACATTGAGGTAAAGGAACTGATCTGCAATGATCGGATGCAGGAGGAGCCAAAAGAAAAAAATATTGAAAATGAATTTTCACCCATTCCCATCCAGCACATTCCTTACTCACCTTCTTCCTTAATCGGGATGTCTGCATTGAAATATCATATTTCTTCATTCAATCTGACGTTTGATGAAATTTTTAAAAAGCCTATCATTAAAGCATCAGACATTTAACCGGCTTTTTTCTAAGGGAAAAAGCCCTTCGGGTTTTGTATGAAAATAAACAATTGGAAAAGTCATCTGATGAATGGACAGACACCAATTAAAATTTTTATTTTGAATGCCAATGTTTGGCGCAAATCCAGCTAACCCGTTTAGATGTAAGGCAGGAAACATGAAGGGGACTTTGTCTCTTCGTTGATCTGCTGTATGATTCATAGGAGCTCCTTTATTAAAAATTACTGATAGACAAATCCATATAAATTGCCTATACTCATATCATTACTCCTGTTTTGGTTCACCACCACTATCACCGATGGGTGGAATTATCATTTCATTTCAATATTTGAAGTTCAAAATTCATGCCAGGGACAGGCATTTAATTTAAAAGACCTGCATAAAGGAATCCACCTGCCATATCTCGAATTGATGGAGTACAAACAAAAAAATGTGGGGTCATTTTTTTTACATCTTGTAAAAAGATCTGACATCATCATAATTTTTAATGGGAATCCTTTGATTGTTCATAGGATAAAAATACTATTCGCACATAAAACATTAGTCCTTTTGACGGTTCAACATTCCAGGTGCTAATGCTTTTATGCAGTAATGGTATGATAGTTGCTTTTTAAATATTCATTCAGATTTTTACTGGATCAGATAAGGATCTTTTTTATGGCAACCAGGAAACAAATACTTAACCCTGAATTGTATGATGCTGTCCTGTTTGATCTGGACGGTGTGGTTACCAGAACAGCGGATACCCATGCAACTGCATGGAAAAAGCTTTTTGACGAATACTTGAAAAAAAAAAGCGGAACCGATAATTATATCCCCTTTAACCTTAAGGAGGACTATATAAGATATGTGGATGGAAAACCTCGCAACAAAGGGATTAAATCTTTTATCGCCTCTCGCAGTATTGATATTCCCTATGGTTCTGTCCATGATGCGCCTGATAAAGAAACCGTCTGCGGGCTGGGCAACAGGAAAAACCAGCTTTTTTCTGATTTGCTGAAAAAAGAAGGCGTGAAGGTTTATAAATCCACAATTGATCTTATTCGTCAGTTAAGAAAAAATAGATTTAAGACAGCCATTGTCAGTTCAAGCAAAAACTGCCGACAAATCCTTAAGATTGCAAATGTTGAAGCTTTATTTGATGTCAGAGTTGATGGAGTTGTATCTGAAAGCCTTGGTCTTACCGGCAAACCTGAACCGGATACTTTTCTGGAAGCAGCCAGAAGACTGGATACTGATGTGAATAGATGTGTGGTGGTGGAGGATGCCTTATCCGGTGTGGAAGCCGGGGCAAAAGGTGGTTTTGGAATGGTTATCGGTATTAACCGTGGAAATCAGGCAAAAAAACTTAAGCAAAAAGGGGCTCACCTGGTAGTTAACGATCTTTCTGAAATTGAGGCAGGAATGGAAAAAGAGACCGGCTGGGATCTAATATATTTAGGGTTTGACCCTGAAGATGAAGGACGGCGGGAAGCAATGTGCGCCTTGGGAAACGGGTATTTTGTCACCAGAGGCGCAGCCCCTGAAGCAAAGGCTGATGATGTGCATTATCCGGGCACCTATCTTGCCGGAGGGTATAACCGGCTTAAGACTGAAATCGCCGGTAGAATAGTTGAGAATGAAGATCTGGTTAATATTCCCAACTGGCTCTGTCTCAATTTCCGTATCCCTGGAGAGGAATGGTTTCAGCTAAAAGATGTAAAAATTCTTTTTTACAAACAATCCCTGATTATAAAAAAAGGGATACTTAACCGCACCATATGCTTTCGAGATAAAAAAAACAGAGAGACACACATTTGTCAACACGCATTTGTCCATGGAGATCAGATGCACCGGGCTGCGCTGAAAACCATTATTACGCCCTTGAACTGGGAAGGTAAAATAGAGATCTGTTCTGCTCTGGATGGCAGGGTGACAAACCAGGGAGTGAAGCGCTATCGGGATTTGAGCAAGCAACATTTTGATCGGGTTGATTCCCGCCACATTGACGAAAAAAGCATGGTGTTAAAAATGCGCACCAATCAGTCATGTATTGATATTGCAATGGGTGCAAGAACCAACATCTTTCTTCAAAAGAACCTGGCTGCTATTAAATCTGTTCCAGCTGACAAACCCGGTGGATATGTTGCAAAGAATTTTATTGTAGATGTGAGTAAGAGAGATGATCTTACAGTGGAAAAACTGGTCTGTATCTATACATCCCGGGATAAAGGTATTTCCGAATGCTTATTAGAGGTGGAAAATACTATTGCAAATGATGTTGAAAGTTTTGATAGTTTATTAAAATCCCATGTTACAGCCTGGGAACTTTTATGGCGCAAATTCGATGTCACTCTTGAACTGGACAATAGTGGTATTGAGCAATATACACAAAAAATTATCAGATTGTATATTTTCCATTTATTACAAAGCTCTTCTGTACATTCCCTGGACATTGATGTGGGTATGCCGGCCCGTGGCTGGCATGGCGAAGGCTACAGAGGACATATATTCTGGGATGAAATGATTATTTTCCCATTTTTAAATTACCGGGCTCCTCAAATTACAAAAACCCTGCTCATGTATCGTTACCGACGACTTGAAGAAGCCCGGCGTGCAGCCAGGAAGGCAGGCTGCAAAGGTGCAATGTATCCATGGCAGAGTGGCAGCAGCGGAAGAGAAGAGACACAGCAGATGCATCTTAATCCTGAATCGGGTAACTGGCTTTTTGACTACACTTATCTGCAGCGCCATGTAAACAATGCAATAGTTTATAATATCTGGCAGTATTTTCAAGCTACCTATGATACAGCATTTTTATCTTTTTACGGAGGTGAAATAATAATCGAAATCGCACGGTTCTGGGCAAGCATTGCAACATATGATCCTGAATTTGATCGATATGAAATCATGGGTGTAATGGGGCCTGATGAATATCATGACGCTTATCCCGGAGCAGACAAACCAGGCTTGAACAACAATGCCTATACCAATTTGATGGTCATGTTTGTTATGGATCAGGCGCTGAACCTGCGACATGTTATTTCTGAACAGGACTGGGAATATTTAAAAAAAAAGCTTGAGGTGGAAGATAAAGAACTTGAACAATGGAAAAAAATAAGTCGAAGGATAAAACTGGTATTCCATGGAGGTGGAATTCTCAGTCAGTTTGAAGGATATGAAAATTTAAAGGAATTTGACTGGGATGGTTATAAAAAAAAATATGGGAATATCCGGCGCCTTGACAGGATTCTTGAAAAGGAAGGAGACAGCACCAATAACTATAAACTCTGCAAGCAGGCAGATGTCTTAATGCTTTTATATCTTTTCAGTGCTGAAACTTTAAGAAAGATGTTTAAACGTCTTAATTATACTTTTGACAAGGAGTTGATCCCCAAAAATATCAACTATTATTTAAACCGAACTACAAACGGGTCATCCCTGGCACTGGTCATTCATGCCTGGATTGAAGCACGGCAGGCAAGAGAACGGTCATGGGACTTTTTCAGCCGGGCACTTGAGACGGATATGGTTGATGACCGAACCGGAAGCACCCGGGAAGGTATTCATCTGGCTGCCATGTCAGGGTGTATTGATATTCTTCAACGGGGCTATGCCGGTCTGGAAATACGAAGTGATATACTGATTTTAAATCCTTTACTCCCGAAACCCGTAAACCGCATCTGTTTTCATGTTCGATACAGGAACCACTGGCTTGATCTGGAAATCACTCAAACAGACGTTAAGGTTAAAAGCCTAACCAGCAGGGCAAGACCCGTCATGATTATGATCAAAGATGAAATAATCAGACTCTATCCGGGCAAGATAGCATATGTGGATATTTAAACTGTCTTTTTGAAAGCCCATAAAGAGGTAAGGATAAAACAATGGATAAAAAAAATATACAAAAAAGTCGCATTATCATTGTATCCAACAGGTTGCCGGTTATTTTAAAACTTACTGAAGATGGGAAGACAGAGGTGGAAAAAGGGGCCGGGGGTCTGGTAACAGCAATGGCACCTGTACTGAAGAATAGAAACGGCACCTGGATAGGCTGGCCTGGTTATGTACACGAGGCAGGTATTGATGACACCATGTTACCGGCAATACAAACAGCCACTTCCGGATACCGTGTTAAATCAGTTATGCTTAACTCAGATGAGTTAAAAAATTATTACGAAGGTTTCTCCAATTCAATTTTATGGCCTCTTTTCCATGGTTTTACGGATAAGTGCATCTTTTTGCCTGAATACTGGGTAAGCTATCAGAATGTGAATAAAAAATTTGCATTAACTGTATGCAAGAATGCAGATGATCCTGATTTTATCTGGGTCCATGATTATCAGTTAATACTTGTCGGGGCTCAGTTGCGCAAAATGCACAAGAGGAACCGGATGGGATTTTTTTTGCATATCCCGTTTCCTCCCATTGATACCTTTATACGATGCCCATGGCGATTTGAACTCCTTTTGGCCATGTTGGAATATGACATCATAGGGTTCCACACTATTCTAAGCAAACGTAATTTTATTGGATGTATCAAAAAAATAATCCAAGATGCGCAAATTGATGCAAAGAAAGCGTTTGATGAGACGGTAAGTGAATTAAGAATTAACAGCAGAATCGTCCGCATCGGGGTCTTTCCCATTAGTATTGATTACAATGAATTTTCTCTCCACGCCTGGGACAACGACGTCTATAAAAGATCAAAGGAAATACGGAAGAATGCCCCGGGTACTAAAATATTACTGGGTGTTGATCGTCTGGATTATACCAAGGGCATACCTGAAAAGCTAAAAGCATTTAAGCGCTTTTTAACACGCTTTCCAAAGTTCCATAAAAAAATACATTTCATTCAACTTGTGGTCCCAAGCCGCAGGGAAATAACAGCCTATGCTGATCTGAAACTTAAGATAGAACAACTTGTGGGAGAGATTAATGGTAAATTCAGTACAGCTGACTGGCTTCCTGTCCAGTATATGTTTCGAAATCTTGGCAGAAACGAACTGATTGCATTGTACCGGGCATGCGATATTGGTTTTATTACTCCGTTAAAGGATGGTATGAATCTTGTTGCCAAGGAATATTGTGCCTGCAATATTAATGAAAAAGGAGTGCTGATACTCAGCGAATTTGCCGGTGCTGCCCAGCAGTTTTACCAGGATGCAATTTTAGTAAATCCCCATGACATTGAAGGCGCGGCCAAGGCAATTTACAGGGCATTTAATATGCCTTTGGAAGAAAAAAACCAGCGGATGCGCAATCTGCGGGAGAAGATTAAAAATAAAGATGTCTTCTGGTGGGTCAACTCTTTTTTAAATACCGCCATTGAAAAGAATTTATCAAATTTCCCACAGGTGGATGAATATTTTCCTGATGAGCCAACCGCGAACTTAGGAATATGATTTTACTTTAAGAAAATAGAAATAAAATTACGGATCAAAAACATGAACAGCGCTATCCATATTATGATAAACACTATAGCAAATACCCAATTTTTTTTTAGTTGTAACGGTTGATTTTCCGCTTTTTCCCTTGATTCTTCCATAATTTCTTGTGGAATTAATTTAATTGAGAGCGTTATTAATACAGGAAGAATTAAAAGATCATCCAAATAACCTAAAATCGGAATAAAATCCGGAATAAGATCAATTGGACTTAACGCATATCCTAAAGTAAACAAAATAATAATTTTGGGTAATACAGTGGTTTTCGGATGTTGATATGCATAATAAATCGCAATAATTTCTTTTTTAAGATTTTTTACTTTTATTTTTAATTTTTCTAATGTTCTCAAATTCAATTCCCGTTTTATGGCAACCACTCCTCAAAAGATTAAAAACCGGCCGCCCCCTGGCAGAGGGTAGAGGCGGCTCGGTTTGGGACCCTCATTTCATGCCGTACAAGTCAGTCGAACAGCTTGAAGACATCTGAGGGTGACTCTACAACTTTCTTAAGTTTTTCTTCCAAATCCTTTTTCCAGGCCTCATCTTTTTTTCTCCACGCCCCCTCGATTTTTTCAACGAGTTCATCAATTTCACAGGGTTTTGTGAGAAAATCATATGCGCCCAGACGGATTGCTTCTATGGCAGCATCAACTGAACCGTGGCCCGTAAGGAGAAGCGTTTCCGTAAAAAGACCCAGCTTTTTGATCTCCTTTAAGGTAGTGATACCATTCATCCCCGGCATTTTCAGATCAAGAACAACGACATCAAAATTCTCCTTTTCAAGCGCCCTTATAGCGCTTTCTCCGTTGTAAACGGCGGTAACTTTATACTGCCTGTTTTGAAGCAGTTTGGCCATGTTGTCACAAAATATTTCTTCATCGTCCACAAGTAAAATTTTACTTCCTATCATAATTCATCCTCCTATAATGTTATTCGAAACCGTTAATGTTTAATGTTGTTTCCATTATATAATCTGCCGCCTCCATGCTTCAATAAATCCTCGGGCGGTTTGAATGGAAATGTCAGAGTAAAGAGCGTTCCTTTTTCAACATCACTTTCAACGTCAATGTTACCGCCAAGCTGTTTCACTATGCTGTAACAGATGGAAAGGCCTAAGCCTGTACCTTGTCCCGGAGATTTTGTGGTGAAAAACGGATCAAAAACTTTTTCAATATCTTCATCTTTTATTCCATTTCCCGTATCCTTCACAGTAATGACTATTCCGGTTTTGTCCTTTGAAAGACAGGTGGCTATGGTTATCATGCCGTAGCCCTTGTCTTCATGAGCCGCTATTGCATTATTGATAATATTCAATAATACCTGCTGAAGCTGTGATGGATCCGACATGATAGGCTGAAGTTTACCGTCCAATATGGATTTAAAGCTTATGCCATCCGATTTGGCTTCCCTCTCCATGAGGTCGATCACTTCTCTTAAGAATACGTTTATGTCCACTGTCTCTATGACGGATTTGGTCCTGCGTGCGAACTTCATAAGGTTTCTTGTAATATGTTTGCACCGAAGAACCTGTGTGTCTATCTGATTAAGTGATCCTGCAAATTGTTTTTCGAAAATTTCATCTGTTATGGGTATTCTTTTTTCCATGTCCTGAAGAAGCTGACGTTCGGTCGTAATAATGGCAAGGGGATTGTTTATCTCATGTGCAACCCCTGCGGAAAGCTCTCCTATGGATGCCAGTTTTCCGGTCTGCATGAGCTGCCTGTTCATACGTTCTACTTCATCATCTCTTTTTTTAATGACTGAAACCATGTGGCGGGTTATGAATACGATGACAATAAAGATAATCAGTGCGCTAAGATGGAGTGATATCAGGGCAGCCCTGTTGGCGTGGCGGACCTCTTCAAAAAGCTCGGCTTCATCAATTCTCACCACCAGGAGCCATTTTGGATCTCTCAGCCATGTTTCACAGACAATTTTTCTTGTCTGTGAATCTCCGACGCCTGTTTCAAAAAACCTGAACTTTACACCATCATGAATTTCACCGTTAAATCCTGATGCCAATGCCATAATCTCTCCGTCTGAACCAGGGCTGGTCTGATAGATCCCTTTTTTGTTTAGAATGTATACTTCTCCAGTTTTTCCGATCCTTACATCTTCCACCAAAGAACGAAACCACTCTGTGTTGATCGTGGCTCTCAATATCCAGCGATGTCCATTTTCATTCTTTATCACTGCCATTATAAAATGGGGTTCTTTCCTGAATCCCATAAACATGTCACTGGTATAGCTTCCCTTTTCCATAACTTCCTCGAACCAGAATGTGTTGAAATAATTTTTGTCTATAAGGTCATAGGGACCTACATAAGCAGTATGATCCCCGTTTTCATCAATGATGCCGATATCAGTCAGGATCCATGAATCCCGATTGATCGTCTTAAAAATATGACTGAGGCGATCCTTTTTTGTCAGGGAAACTATTGAATGCGTTTGAGTGATGAACTCAAGTCTGGTTCTGTTTTCCTTCAGAAAAAATTCTATGATCTTCCTGTGATACTCAACCCGTGCCTGAAGCATTTTTTCCATCCGTTCCTTGGCAAACCTTGAATAATGAATATTGATTGCCCATCCGGCAAGAAGCAGGGGAGAAAGGGAGCAGATCATGGTGAGGAAAGTGAACCTGCGAAAGAGACGGGAATACTGTGTCTTCTTCTTATTTTCAAGGCTTTGATCCATGCTAACTCCTGTATGCACTGTTTTTTGTATCAAATAAATGCTTTTACTTAAATAGAATAGCAACAAGTGTACCAAAGGGGTTTGTTCATCCGATATTCTGATAACTTACTGAAATTTAAATGGTTGTTCCGATACCGTAAAAATACGGTTTTATACTGAATGTCGTCAGACAGGAGACAGGGGTGGAAATCACTATATGACACTCCGGGCGGTTTACTTAAAGTACCGCCCAGTATTTTTTATGGGTTTTAATGACCTTCTTGAGGCTTGACAGACGGCTGAGGTCGCTTTTACGGACACGGTCTATTTTATTTTGACTTACCCCCCGCACATTGCAGATTTCTTTCATAACTGCAAGGCCGCATTTCCGGATACCCTCTATACTGTATCCCCCTTCCATGACAAAGGCCATTTTCCCTCCTGCAGAATGCTCTGCTATCTCAAGAAGAAGTGCGGTTATAAGAGCGTATCCGCCTGGTGTCACTTTCATCCCTGCCAGGCGGTCATGAATGTAAAGGTCAAAGCCGAAAGAGACGAGAATTATTTCAGGCTCGTACTCTTGTGCAACAGGTCCTGCAATGAAATAAAGCGCCCTTCCAATATCCCTTGCCCAGCTGCCTTTTTCCAGGGGAATATTGATTGTGAACCCTTCTCCCTTTCCCCTTCCCGTCTCTTCAACCCGCCCCGTCCCGGGGAAAGAACCGGACTCGTGAATGGAGACAAAAAGGACTTCATCGGTATCATAAAATATTTCCTGTGTACCGTTACCATGGTGGGCATCAATATCGATGATCATCACTCTTGAAATTTTATACTTTAACTTCAAATATTTTGCACCCAGGGCTATATTATTAAAAATACAAAACCCCATGCCTTTCGAGGGTCCGGCATGATGGCCCGGAGGCCTTATAAATGCAAAGCCCCTGGATGACCTGCCTGACATTATCCCGTCAATCAGAGAGAAGACACCGCCTGCCGCCAGCCTGGCAGTTGACCATGATTCTTCTGTTGCCTGGGTATCAAAATCAAAGGAGGAAAGGCTTTTTCCGGCAGTTTCCTCCACTTTATCAACATACTCACGTGTGTGTACCCATGTCAGTTCCTTCTTTTCAGCAAGACGGGGGGCAATCCTGAACCATTTTCTATCCAGGCGTTTATTTTTTAATAAATCCTTTATCGCTTCTATACGCCTGTAATTTTCAAGATGTGTGACCCCCATGAGATGATTCCGGTATCTCTTATCGATGACAACCGCAACCGGAAGGAAGGGCAGCTTTTGCCCCGGCGCTGTTCCGGTTCGGCCAAAGGCTTTTGCGAGAATAAGCAGCGCTTCTCCTTCAGGGATACGGCTTCTGTTTTTCAGGAGTACCTTCA
>NZ_JABZFL010000036.1 GCF_014237455.1 Desulfobacula sp.
ATGTTAGGCTTCAAAATCATAAAGAAAAAAGGATGACTCAAATGAGTCTCTGGAAATAATAACTTGACCCTTTTAGGGTCTCCATTATGCCACCCTTTTTAGGGGTGGTTGTTAACTGGTGGTTCTGAGGTATGAAAGAAATGCGGCTGTAAAGGAATCTTCTAAAAAACCCTTTCTTGACAGAAATCGGTTGCGTATCCTATTATAATTCCATATTTGAAAGTATCCAAAAAGTTCAGCAACACATTTTTTTCGATCTTGATTAAGGTGAAAATTTTGAAATTGGAGAAATTTATGGATGAATGTACTTTTATTCACAGGTGTATCGTTGAAACCATAGATGGGTTACAGGAGGGACTGACCCATTTTTCAGGGCCAAGCCGAACAGCTGTTATTTATTCTATTAAGCCGGATGATTCCATACAAATTTATGATCCGCAAGGCCTTCTGACAGGTCATGAGCCAAAATTCAAAGAATTGTATATAGATACGGATGAGTGGCGAAAAAAGACAGCCATTTCTTATGACAAAAAAAAATTCAGCAATTTGATTCCGGAAAAAAATTTGGGATTGGCCGGGCTGATCTCATATGGCGGGCGTTCAAGCTCTGCTGTTTATCAAATGTGGTTTACAGAACACCATCCGGATATGTGCTCTATCGGTCCTACTGAACGGTGGCTGGAGCAGGCTGCCTGGAGGCTCTCCCATGATATCGCCAATGAAGAAGATCTGTACACCGGTATTTCAGGAAGTTTTCTGAAGGAATACGCTACTCATGCTGTCCGGGATTATCTGGTCGATGAAATGAATGTTTTGATTGGGTGGGACACGCAGCTTCGGATTTACCCGGTTCTGGAAGCAGTCCTCAAAATATCAAGAACCCCTGAAGAAGGTGCCTGGCCAAAAGGCAAATTGATTTTTGTTGAAAAGCGGTCATTACCAAAAATGGAGTTTATTGCAAAATTTTCTAAAGCAGAGCAACCAAAACTGGATAATATTAAGCACATCCGAAAGCTTCTCCAATCTGTTGAAAACTCGGATCGGAGGTTGGTGTCAGATGAAAAAACAATTATCGGCATTATCAAGGGGGATAACCCGGATTTTTCTATCACTGCTGATTTCAAAGGACGGCATGGCTTTTTAAAGCTAAATGATAATGCTGTCTGCAGTTTTTCAGATGGCAGTTTCAAGTCAACCACTCGTAAAGCCAAACTTGTGCAGGTTGAAGAAGCCTTGCTTGAATCCAATATGGATCCGGAAGCTGCTTCCACTCTATTTAAAATTGTTACCAGTATTGTTCATGGTGCGGCAAAGCAACGGCATGGCTGCTCTATTGTAATAGACCTGAATAAAAAACCCATTTTTATCTCTGGGCATTCTCTTGAGTATCCTCTTGATCTTGAAAATTATGAGTATTTGGAATTGATCAAATCTTTGTCAAAAGTGGATGGTGCCCTGCATCTTGGGGCTGATTTGAAACTTCATGGTTTTGCCTGCCTTCTGGCAGGTCATTATATTTCAGGTGAAGACCGGGCACGTGGTGCACGGTATAATTCAGCTCTCCGATTCACTGCAGAGCACGACAATATCATTGTCATTGTGGTTTCATCTGATGACTCTGTCTCCATCATGATGGATGGCGTAGCCCTGAACACCCGGAGTCAGTGGAAATCTTCATTTTTTTGCAATGCGCCTGTGCCACTCGAAAAATGGTGGACAGCCTCAGGGTTATCCTAATATCTAATTACCGCGACATATTGTAATAACGGCTCGGCCCTGGCTGTCGTCCATTTTTCGAGTGTCTTATTGCGTGAAAGATAATCTTCGGTGTTTCAAGTTGACCATAAAAATAATATCAGATAATATAAAAACATGATCTTGCATATTGATATGGACGCATTTTTTGCGGCTATTGAACAAAGAGACAACCCGACCCTGAAAAATAAACCTGTCATCATATCAGGCAAGTCAAAAAGAAGTGTGGTAGCAACGGCAAGTTATGAAGCAAGATTATTTGGCATCCGGTCAGCCATGCCGGTATTCCAGGCAAAACAGAAGTGTGACCACCTGGTGATTGTTCCCGGAAACATGAAAAAATACCGTGCCGAATCAAAAAAAATGATGGAAATCATTTCACATTTTTCCCCTCTGGTGGAACAGGTTTCCATTGATGAGGCGTATATTGATATCAAAGGCTGTGAAAGACTGTTCGGATCTCCAGAAAATATTGCCCGTTCAATAAAAAAATATATATATAATGAACTGTTTTTAACCTGCTCGGTCGGGATTGCGCCCATTAAATTCCTCTCCAAGATTGCATCAGACATGAACAAACCCGATGGAATAACCATTATTAAAAGATCCCAGGTAAAAAACTTTATTTTTTCCCTGCCTATTCAGAAAGTATCGGGGATTGGAAAAAGTGCAATGAAAAAAATGGAAATCTTGCAGATCAAAACCCTGGGAGACATAAATAAATATACCCTCCCCATATTGACCCAAAAATTTGGCAAAATGGGTCAAAAGCTGATAGCGCTTTCAAATGGTATCGATCCGTCAAGGGTTGAAACCAATTATACAAGAAAATCCATTTCCAGTGAAACAACCCTGTCAAAAGATATCTTTGATTTTGAAACTATTAAACAGATGATACTGGACAGATCTCAAAGCGTTGGAAGGGAGCTAAGAAAAAAAAATTTTGTGTGTGAAAATGTGTTTATAAAGCTTAAGTTTTCTGATTTTTCACAAATTACCAGGAGCAAAAAGCTTGATACATCCATCTGCTCTTCCGCTGCTATTTTTAACGAAGCACTTGCCCTGTATAAAAAAGTTCAGTTAAAAAAGAGAATAAGATTGGTGGGTGTCGGTGTCACAGCACTCAAAGATAAAAACACCCCGGTCCAGATGCAGTTGATTCAAGACCAGTCCAGGCAGAAAAAGCAATGGGAATCGGTGGATTCGGCGGTAGATTCAATATCGGAAAAATTTGGCACCCATATCATTAAAAAAGCATCACTAAGCGAACTAAATTATAGGAGAAATTCCGATGCAAAAAACTCAAATTAAAGTTATTATCAGCGGCAGAGTCCAGGGCGTCTTTTACCGGGCCCATACCAAAGATACGGCCGACAGGCTTGGAATCAAAGGATATGTTAAAAACCTGTCCGATGGCTCTGTAGAGGCTGTCTTCGAAGGAGAGCAACCAGTCATCACCCAGATGATGGAGTGGTGCCATAAAGGGCCTGCCGCAGCAAAAGTTGACCATGTCCTGGCTGAAAAGACAGAAGCATCATCGAATTTTGAAACATTTGAAATCAGATATTAGTTAATCAATCCTACTACCTGGATTTTTTTTCTTTAACCCGGCTTTCAAAACAGCGCTATGAACGTCTGCCGCGAGATGAACCGGACTTTTTCCCCAAAGCGGGTCCCAGTTTGCAGGATCTGCTGAACAAAAAAACTGAACCTCAAGACCAAATCGTGTTAATGCCTTTTCAATGGGCATATTTTTTATTTTGTCTGCTGCATTCCATGTCGCACCGCAGGGCGCACCCTTTGAGACCTTGATATTTGTAATTATATCTTTTTGGGTTATCACTTCAATTTCAGGTGTACCAAAAGCCCTGCCATAATCCCCAAGCCCTGCCTGCCTGGAAAGAGCACAGCATATGGGAGGGCAGATGGCATCCCCGGTAATTATCTTCTTTCCTGAAGCAACCACAGGGACACCTATTTTTTTACATAAAACACTTAAATCATCGGAAAGATCCCTGTGTTTTAAATAATCAAGTACAATATCTGCATCAATCTTATCAGGCAGATATTGTGATGTATCATCAAGCACAAGCGGCAATGATTCATCAATGTCGAATGTTTCAATAATAAATTGTTTTTCACCAAATTTATTAATACCCTCTATTTTACTCTTTCCCGACCCATTCTGCTGGAAAACCATAATTTTCTGCATATTTTAAAATCCCAAATCTTCATTAACGAGAATAATTTTAATCCTGTTTTTTATAAAACTTTTTTCTAGTATTGTCCAGTAATTGCAAATCCTGTCAGGGCTGCTGCAATCATGACAAATACCTGTTTTCCGGCAGGGTGTTTTTTTATCAAGATTCATGGTATTTACAGGGGCAGCATAATTTTTTATCCTGATCATGGCATCTTCCAGGTCGCCTGTAATTTTATTTCTGCCAATAATTAGTAATACGGTTTTAGGACCCCACATTATAGCTGCAACCCGGTTTCCCATCATATCAAGATTCACCAGGTGGCCTGCCTCTGTGAGGGCATTGGTACCGGTAATAAAAAGATCCACCATTAAGGACTGTCTTCTTTTGTCCATCATTTCTTCTTTTGAAAGGCTTTGATCAAATGTATTGAGGACATCAATATCCGGGTTATCCTTGAGCTCATGAAAAAGGCCTGTGGCTACAAAGGACATTGAGCCGCCCCAGGAGACACTTTTAATGTCAAGCTTCGGTATAATATCATTCATGGCAATTTCTTTTGCGGCTTTTGCGTCCTGGGCTATAAAAACTTCAAAATTATTATTCTCAAGATTTTCTTTTACAGATTCCAATTTGAGGTTCCAGTAATTATCAATAGGTTTCTTCATTTTTTATCCTTTTTTTTTATTTTAACAAATCAATAATCCAGGACACTATAAACGAAAGCTTTCTTTTCATGCAATAAAAATTTATTATTAACAATGTGCGAAATAATGGACCAATTACACAATCCACCGAAATTTGCGATTCCATGCTTGGGAAAACCTCAATTTTATTTATTTATTTTAATGCAAAATATGGTTTTTACTTAAAAATTTCTTGTTTGAAGAGATCAAACAATGTTTAAGAGCCTTTATTCCCAAGGATTTTGGCAAGTTAGCATTTTTTTCTTACCAAGCAATACAGGTATTGTAAATCTTAACAGAAATTTTCTTCTTTTTTATTTAAAAAAAGTGTTTTTTTTGTTGACTTCCGCCCTCGTTCTTAATAATTCATACACTACGACATAAATCGAATTCACTAAATGACTACGATTTTTCTTCTCACTTGGTACGTTACCTGTACTTGGCCTGAACTGGGAAAAGCAGACTGCTCTAAGTAAAAAGAAATTTAAGTTGCAAGATATATATTTTTATTAATACCATTATTTATTTGTTGTAAAAATATTTGCAAAAATTTGTAAAAAAGGGAGGTGGTGCCCCATTCATTATTTCTTTATAATTTTAACGACTTAGCAGGCAAACCAATATCAACCAAAGGAGATGATTCATGAGCAAAAAACAAGATGAAGTTGTCGAAACCACTGAGGCCCAGATAGCTGTTCACTGGAAAGAGGAAGACTATTATTATCCATCCACAAAATTTATTGCTCAGGCCAACCTCACCGATGAAGGAATTTTTGACAGGTTCAGTCTGGATAATTTTCCGGATTATTATACAGAATTTGCTGAACTGCTGACATGGTACAAGTACTGGGACGAAGTACTGGATAGCAGTGACGCCCCCTGCTACAAATGGTTTAAAGGCGGAAAACTTAATGCCAGCTACAATTGTATTGATCGCCATTTAAAAGACAATAAAAATAAAACTGCCATCCATTTTGTTCCTGAACTGGAGGAAGAACGCGTTCAGCATATCACCTACCAGGAACTGTATGTAAGAGTGAATGAATTTGCAGCCTTGTTAAGGGATACGGCAAAACTTAAAAGAGGGGACCGGGTCACCATCCACATGCCCATGTCGGCGGAACTTCCCATTACCATGCTGGCCTGCGCAAGATTAGGTGTGATTCACTCGGTTGTTTTTGGTGGATTTTCAGCCAGTGCCAGTGCTGACAGAATCGTTGATTCCCAGTCCAGAGTTTTGATCGTTACGGATGCTTATTACAGGGCAGGGAAGCTTCTTAATCATAAATTCAATGCTGATGAAGCAGTTAAAATTGCCGAAGACCAGGGACAGACAGTTGATACAGTACTGGTATGGCAGAGATATCCGGGTAAATATTCTTCTGAAACCCCCATGGTTGAAGGAAGAGATATTTTTGTAAATGAAAAATTAAAAGACTATTATGGTGCCAGGGTTGAACCCGAACAAATGTTGAGTGAAGATCCTCTCTTTTTAATGTATACCAGCGGGACCACGGGCAAACCCAAAGGCTGCCAGCATGGTACCGGCGGATACCTTGCCTATGTGACGGCAATGTCAAAATACATTCAGGATATTCATCCTGAAGATGTTTACTGGTGCATGGCAGATATCGGATGGATCACAGGTCACTCCTTCATTGTTTACGGCCCGCTTGCCCTGTGTGCCTCTTCTGTGATTTTTGAAGGGGTCCCAACCTATCCGGATGCGGGTCGATCCTGGAGAATTGCCCAGGAGCTTGATGTCAACATTTTCCATACCGCACCCACCGCCATCAGGGCTTTAAGGAAACTGGGTCCGGATGAACCCGCCAAATATAACTATCATTTCAAACACATGACCACCGTTGGTGAACCCATCGAACCGGCTGTATGGAAATGGTATGAATCTGCAGTCGGCAAGGGAGAAGCTATTGTTGTTGACACCTATTGGCAGACAGAGAACGGCGGATTCCTCTGCAGTACCGTGCCGGCTCTCAAACCCATGAAACCGGGCAGTGCAGGTCCTGGTGTTCCCGGTATCCATCCGATTATCTTTGATGATGAGGGCCATGAGGTTGCCGAGCCCGGTATTGCAGGTAATATCTGTATCCAGAATCCCTGGCCCGGCATGTTCCAGACCATCTGGGGTGACAGGGACAGGTTTGTTGATACTTACTTTGCAATGTATAATACAAAACCAGACAGTAAAGACTGGAGAGACTGGCCATACCTGACCGGTGATGCAGCCACCATGTCCGAAGACGGCTATTACAGGGTCCTTGGAAGAATTGATGATGTCATCAATGTATCCGGTCACAGACTGGGCACCAAAGAAATTGAATCGGCATCCCTGGTTGTGGATGAAGTTGCAGAAGCCGCAGTTGTACCGGTTGCCCATGAAATTAAAGGCAAGGAACCTGATCTGTATATTGCGCTTAAGCCTGGCATCCCTGCAACGGATGAACTGGCGCAGAAAATTTCAGACGCCATATGTGAGCAGATCGGGAGAATTGCCAAACCCAGAAAAGTATGGCTGGTTCCGGATATGCCCAAAACAAGGTCAGGAAAGATTATGCGAAGGGTGCTGGGTGCTATCTCCAATAAAGGTGATGTGGGTAATGTCATGACACTTGCTAATCCGGAAGTTGTAGAAGAAATCAAAAACATGGTTCAAAAATAATAAAATTATCCGCTGAAATTTTGGGAGGTTATTCTATGTCCAATTTGTATGACCAAGCGTATGATCAATCCATAAATGATCCTGATGGATTCTGGGGAGCTATTGCTGAAGACTGCCACTGGTATAAAAAATGGGATAAAGTACTGGATGATTCAAACAAGCCGTTCTACAGGTGGTTCACAGGTGGAGAAACAAACACCTGTTACAATGCGGTTGATCTTCATGTGGAGAATGGCCTGGGTGATCAGGATGCCATTATCTATGACAGCCCGGTAACAGGTACCATCAGAAAATATACCTATTCTAAGCTTAAAGAGATTGTTGCAGAATTTGCCGGGGTTCTGGCATCTAAGGGAGTCGGCAAGGGTGACAGGGTTGTTGTTTATATGCCCATGATCCCGGAAGCAGTTTTTGCAATGCTGGCCTGTGCCAGGATCGGGGCTGTCCATTCTGTGGTATTCGGCGGATTTGCAGCCAATGAGCTGGCCACCCGTATTAATGATGCCAAACCCAAAGTAATTGTATCGGCATCCTGTGGTATTGAGGTGAAAAAGGTCATTGAATACAAGCCGCTTTTAGATGAGGCCATTGAATTGTCCGATTCCAAACCTGATGCCTGTATTATTTTACAAAGGCCCCAGGCCAAAGCAGAGTTGATAGACGGCCGGGATTTTGACTGGAATGATGAAATGGCAGCAGCCGTCCCTCATGATTGTGTTCCTGTAAAAGCCACTGATCCGCTTTACATCCTTTATACTTCCGGCACAACAGGTGAGCCCAAAGGGGTTGTAAGAGATAACGGCGGACACATGGTGGCTTTAAAATGGACCATGTCAGCCATTTACGGGGTTGACGCGGGTGATGTATACTGGGCAGCCTCAGATATTGGTTGGGTCGTAGGCCATTCATATATTGTCTACGGCCCCCTTCTTAAGGGATGTACCACCATTCTTTTTGAAGGAAAGCCTGTCGGGACTCCTGATGCCTCTGTGTTCTGGAGAATTATATCCCAGCATAAGGTTAACACCCTTTTTACGGCTCCCACAGCATTCAGGGCCATTAAAAGGGAAGATCCAAGTGCTCAAATGATGCGGGATTTTGACCTGTCCTGCTTTAACTATCTGTTTCTGGCAGGTGAAAGACTGGACCCGGACACATTGACCTGGGCAGAGAATGCTCTAAAGATACCGGTAATTGATCACTGGTGGCAGACCGAAACCGGGTGGGCCATTGCAGCTAATTGTGTCGGGATTCATCAATTTGACGTCAAACCGGGATCTCCTACAAAAGCGGCTCCGGGATGGAATCTGGCCGTTCTGGGAGATGACGGAAACCCGATTGGTGCAGGAGACATCGGTGCTATTGTCGTCAAACTGCCCCTGCCTCCGGGCACACTGCCCACGCTCTGGCAGAAGGATCAAAGATATATCGATTCCTATCTGAGCGTGTTCCCCGGATACTATGAAACTGCTGATGCAGGATTTATTGATAAAGATGGCTATGTCTTTGTCATGGCCAGAACAGATGACATTATCAATGTTGCCGGCCACAGGCTGTCCACCGGCGGCATGGAAGAAGTCATTGCAGAACATCCGGATGTGGCCGAGTGTGCGGTCATGGGCGTTGCAGACCAGCTCAAAGGCCAGATACCCCTTGGGATGATGGTATTGAATGCCGGTGTTGACAAAGACCATGCACAGGTGGTCAAAGAAGTCATTGGCCTGGTCAGAACCAAGATCGGGCCGGTTGCTGCGTTTAAAACAGCCACTGTGGTCAAGCGGCTTCCCAAAACAAGATCCGGTAAAATCTTAAGGGGAACCATGCGGGCCATTGCAGATAAAAAAGATTATAAAATCCCTGCTACTATTGATGATTACACCTCTCTGGATGAAATCGAAGAATCCTTAGGGAAAATCGGATATGGCAACAAGGCATAAAATTTTAAACATAAAAGAAAGGGGACAGATTTAAACCTGTCCCCAATCACAAATTAAAGGAGGTGGTGTGATATGCCCTGATTATCCTTAATCAAAAATGATAATCATGAAGTGATCCATCCAAATTCAAAAGAACTATGATACAGGAGGAAAAAAATTTATGGAACCGAAAACTTGGGTATTTCTAATGTTAGGAATATACATTATTTATTGTTTCTGGTGGGGTTTAAAAGGTTTTTTTACGGAAAAAACCGCATCAGGCTATGGAATTGCAGGGCGTTCCATCCCTTTTATAGCATTTTTGATGGCCGCAACTGCTGCTTCCTTTTCCGGGTGGACATTTGTAGGGCATCCAGGTTTGATCTGGAAGGTGGGGCTGGTATATGCTTTTGCCTCGTTCTATGTCTTGACCATTCCCATTACAGGAGCGTTCTTTGCTAAAAGAAACTGGCTCATGGGCAAACGCTACGGCTTTATTACCCCGGGTGATATGTTTGCATATTACTATAATAATGAATTTATTCGATGGTTGACTGTTCTGGCAGCACTTTTATATTCAATCTTTTATTCAGGCATTCAGCTGATCGCAGCATCAAAACTATTTTACTGGGTAGCCGGCGTTCCACCGACCATTGGTCTGATATTCATGGCCTTTATTGTATGGTTCTATGTGGTCACCGGTGGTCTTAAAGCCAGTACCTGGGTAGGCGTTCTCCAGTTTGTGCTTTTGGTCGGCGGTATTATACTGTTAGGGTTTTATGTTGTCACATCCGAGGTTTTTGGCGGATGGTCCGGCATGTCAAAGTCTTTAGCGGCCCTTCCTCCTAACTTTACGCAAGTGCCGGGGATTATCCATTTTGGTATCGGAGGCGGCTGGACTGCGGTGATGGTCTTGACCTATATGTTTGCTCTTATGGGTATTCAGTCATCACCGGCTTTTATTCTGTGGAACTTTGGTATTGCATCTCCTAAACCTTTGGCATGGCAACAGGTTTTCATGTCAACATTTGTTGTCGGGGTTTGTTTGTTTTTCTTTTCAGCTTTCCAGGGAATGGGTGCTAAAATTCTCGAGCTGTCTGGTGAAATGATCATTGCCAATAACGGAGATGTTGTCCCTAAACTCATGACAAAATTCTTACCAGGACCTATCCTGGGCCTTGTTTTCCTTGGCGCCATTGCAGCCATCCACTCCACCTCCGCTCCCTATATCGGTACCGGTGGTACCATCATCCAGAGAGATGTCTGGTGGAGATATGTCAGAGGCCAGAAAGGGTCTCATAGTGAACAGATCTGGACCAACCGGGTCATGGCAACCCTCCTAACAGCAGCTGCGGTGGTGGTGAGTCTCACCTCATCGGATGCCATTGTTATGATCGGCGGGTTTGCAACGACCTTTGGCACCATTATGTACCTGATGCTCTGCGGTGTTCACTGGGGTTTTAAATTTCCCAGCACTGGCGCAGCCCTAGGCCTTGCTGTCGGTATTGCCGTCAACATGTTAACCTATTTTGTCTGGAAATATCCCTTATCAATGCATACGGCATTCTGGGGCATTTTTGCAGGGTTTGCCGTGGCATACGGCTGCCGCGGACTTGGATTCAAAAACACTGAAGAAACCGATGCCCGCCAAAAAGAAGTCAGAGAATGGCTTGACAGTATTGACGGACCTTCTGAAAGTGGCAAAATATGGCGTGCCAGGATGAAAATTATTATTCCGATATGGTATTTCTTTGCTCTTGGCCCTGCTATTATGCTGGGGAACAATGCATTCTCCTTTTGCGGATTTCCAGCCCTATGGTCATGGCAGATTGTCTGGTGGATCGTTGGTATTATCATGATGTGGGCTCTTTGCTTCAAAGCTGAAATGTCTACCACTTCTGAAGAACAGATCAGACGTGCAGATGTTGAAACCATGGATGTAACCAAAGAAGCAGATGATATGGCATAAGTTATTTTGCTTAACATTTTTTAAGGAGGACATATCATGACTAAAGATGTTCAATATCTGATCGCAACAATTGCTTTTTGTATTCTGTTAACTGCCAGTTTCGGCTGGGGATGGTGGGGATAACCACCCTACTTAAATAAACATTAAATCTTAAAAAGAAGAATTCCATGATGAATCCTTTCATCATGGAATTCTTCTTGTCTTTGGATTGAATGAAGCAGACCAACCGATTCTGGAAAATTATTTTTGTTACCCTGTTTACAACAATGGTTGTTATCAGCGGTATTTTATTTTTTTTATGGCAGACATTGACTGAAGAACAAATTCATGCTGTCACTACCATCACCAACGATCATTCTTTATATATTATCAGCGCTATTTTTATTTTTGCTTTTGTAGCATTTGCCGGGCTTGAATTTATATTTATTGCCTATATTGAGCCGTTGAAAAAAATTTCTGCCGAAGCCTCCATGATTTATTCATCTAACCCTTCCCACCGGTTAAACATTACGGGTAACAAGGATATTAAAAATCTATCATCTGTTATCAATGATTTTGCAGATATGTTTGAAAACCTGAACAAAAACATTACCCAACAGATACTGGTTGCCAGAAAAGAGACTGAAAAAGAAAGAAATCTTTTGGCTGCCATCATGGCTGAACTCCCCCAGGGGGTTATTATCTGTAATACAAGCGGCAGAATTTTATTGTTTAATTCCCTTGCAAAAAAAATATTTACAAAAGAAACCAGTTCAAACACAGCTGAATATTTTATCGGGCTTGGCAGATCCATATTTCACCTGATTGATAAGGAACTAATTGCCCATGCCGTTGAAGAAATTGAAGAACATCTGAATAACGGCAGACAGAGTGTGGCCTCTTATTTTTTTACCCCTATTTATACCGGACGCTTGATCAGCATTGAAACCACACCTGTCCTTGATCAGAGTAATCTGATGACCGGTTTTATTCTTACGTTCCAGGATATGTCGGATGATATTGACCGGTATGAGAATATCAATCAAACTCTCTTGTCTTTTAAACAAATGCTGGGCAACAATATTTTACAGGAAGGATCGGTTGTCAGCGATATAGTCAAACAGACGGATAAAGAGCTTTCCAGGGATTTTAAGCTCATTAACGAGAAATACCTTCATATGTCCAGTTTTATTCTTGATTCAACATTGAATAAACTGCCTTTAACGACCCTCTCTCTGAGCTATTTTCTTTCTTCTCTACAAAAAAGGCTGTGGGATGAGAATGGGATAAATCTCAATTTATTGAATAATGACACTGACACACGGATCTTGGCAGACACCTATTCATTCACCGTGGCACTTGTTTTTCTCCTGGTAAATTTATCAGAATTCACTACACAAAATGAATTTGATCTGGAAACTTCAACACAAAAAAAAGAAATCTGGTTTGATATAAAGTGGCAGGGGAATACTGCAAGTCCACCCCAGATTAAAAATATACTTTCAAAAAAAATAAGAGGGTTGCCTTCCTTTGGATATGTTCTAAAGCAGAACAGGGCTGAATTTGAAATTATTGCACACAACAATCAAGCCTGTTCACAGGTCAGGATTAAAGCAAAATCCCAATTAAAATATTCCTCTACCAGGGAAAACAGACCTGCTGTAATGGCAGCAAGCAGACCGGAGTTTTATGATTTTGATCTTTTTGATATTAAAGATGCAAATTTTGATCTTCTGGACACCAGTTTAAAAAATATCACCTACACGGTTTTTGATACTGAAACAACCGGCCTGAACACGGATGGCGGTGATGAGATTATCGCCATCGCTGCCGTAAGAATTGTCAACAATAGAATCGTATACCAGGATATTTTTGAGGAACTGGTGGACCCGAAAAGAGATATCCCTATGGAATCTTATAAAATTCATGGTATTAATTATGAAATGGTGGCCGGGAAAAAGGATATCAACACGATTTTACCTGTATTTAAAAAATTCACTTCAGACACGGTGTTTGTGGGGCATAATATCGCTTTTGACATGAAGATGTTGAAAAACAAGGAAAAGGCCACCCATATTAAATTTCTAAACCCCGTACTTGATACGCTTCTTTTATCTGCAATTTTGCATCCCCTCCATGAACAACATGATATGGAAAATATTGCAAAACGCCTGGGGGTTAATATTATCGGAAGGCACACAGCCCTTGGGGATGCCATAGCAACAGCAGAAATTTTTTTAAAATTGCTCCCCATTTTAAACAGCAATGGAGTCCTGACCCTCAAAGATGCCATTAAGGCATCTAAAAAAACTTACTATTCACGATTAAAATATTAGTTGAACTATTTGTTATTTAAATGATACTTGAGTGAACACTAACCGTTAATACTAAAAAGGAGTGACCTATGTCGCATCGATTGTTGCAATTTGCCGGATTCTGTTCTGTTTTTTTTGGAATTGTGTTGTTTTGTGTTGTTTTGGGGGGGTACACCAGTTTTTGGAGATCCCAGAATCGAATTGAAGCTTCAAAGGCACTTTTGACGGATGCCTGTCAAAACAGGTTGGATTTATTACCCGAGCTTATTGAAATAACAAAAAAAAATAAGATGCAAGCTATTGGTCCAGAGATAAACCAGGCCGCTCAAAAAGCAATGACCATTTTGCAAAAGACCATTACTCAAGAAACACCCCTTGAAAAGGCTCTGATAAAAGAATTTGAAATTTCCCAGTCAAAATTGACGTTGCAATTAAAAGACCTGTTCACTCAATTGGAAGGGTCTTCTGATAAAAATTTTCAACAATTTAAAGCCGTAAGAAGCCTCTTGTTTGCAGCCCAGGACAACCTGTTTGTGACAAAGAAACGTTATAACGATGAAGCAAACTATTTTAATACAAGAGCAGCGGCATTTCCGACGTCTTTATTTGCAAAATTGTTTAGATTTAATAAAATGAAATATATAGAAATTTCAAAAGATCTGTTTTTGCCTGCAAATAAAGTTTTTGCACCATCAACATCATGAGATTTAAGAAAGGGTGAATTTTACTTGAAAAAAGAATCACAGACGTATCCGTTCTCAGTGCTTTCAAAACAAGACCAGGAGGAATTGACCCCTGCGTTTTCCTATGAAAAAGTCAAGAAAGACACTGTTCTTTTTGAACAGGAAATCACAAGAGTTGAAAAACTCTATATCCTCTCCAAGGGCCATGCCCAATACTATTATGAGCTGAACAATACAAAAGTACTGACCGGAGAAGTGAACATCGGAGATAATTTTGGCGGACTTTCAATTCTATTGAACGATGCGGTTTCCATCAGATCTTTAAAAATTCTTGAAGATTGTATTTTTATAACACTTAAAGCAGATATTTTTTTAAGCTTATGCAAGGCAAATCCAAAGTTTCAAGATTATTTCACCAATGAATTCGGCAAATGCATGCTGAACAAATCCTTTGCCGGCATCATTTCAAGACGGATAAAAGACAAGGAATTTAACCTGCCCTTTTTCAATCGACCCATCCGGACCATTTTTCAACCCAATATTATCACCTGCCCAATGGAAACCAGCATTGAAAATGCTGCCATTAAAATGAACCGGAACAATGCCAGTGCTATTTTGATAAAAAAAGACAGGCGAACCATTCAAGGTATTGTCACTGATGCAGACTTAAGGAAAAAAGTGATAGCAACACATATGGATCTGTCCCAGCCTGTCTCAACTATCATGTCATCCCCCCTTATCTCTATTTCAGCTGATAGTCAGGTATTTGAAGTGTTTTTATCTATGATTGAAAATGATAAAAGACATTTGGCTGTTTATGGCCAATCAGGCGATATTACCGGTATCGTCAGTGAAAAAGATCTTATATCCGCCCAGACAAAATCAACCTATCTTCTGATAAAAACCGTTAAATCCGCCAAGACCATTCAGGAAATTGAAAATATTCATTCAAAGCTTGAAAAAATGCTTCTTGATCCCATAAAAAATGGTGCCAGTCCTGAATACATCACGCGCCTGATCACTACATTTTCAGATGCAATAATTGATAAGATCATAAGATTCTCCCTTGATAAAATGGGCCCCGCACCTTGTAAATTTGTATTTTTAACCATGGGGTCGGAGGGCCGTGAAGAACAGACCCTGATATCTGACCAGGATAACGCCATTGTCTATGAAGACGGGCAACACCCTGAAAAGGCAAAAAAATACTTTGACAAACTTTCACAACTCATCTGCGATCAGCTGGATATGACAGGATACAGGTTTTGTGACGGCAATAACATGGCAAAAAACCCGAAATGGTGTCAACCTTTATCCAAGTGGAAAAAATATTTCAACACCTGGATTCGAACCTCAAATCCGGAAAATCTTCTTCATTCCAGTATATTTTTCGATTTCAGGGGGACCTGGGGAGACATGGCCCTGGCAGATGACTTAAAAGAGTATCTTTTGAGTGCCATAGGAAGCTGGGCCGGGTTTTTAAGAAATCTCACAGAAAATGCGGTTTATTTTAAACCACCCATTGGTCGGTTCGGCAAACTGATAGTAAAAACTCAGGGCGAGCACAAAGGGTCTCTGGATATCAAACTGGGCATGCTGCCACTCACTGATTTTATAAGGGTTCATGCCCTTAAAAACGGTATTTCTCAAACCAACACCTTGACACGGCTGTTCAGACTCTACACCCGGCATGCAATAACCAGCAAAGAATACACGGATATTATCAGGGCCTATAACTATATGATGCAATTAAGATTCATGCGACAGATCACCACCATTATGGATGAAGAAAAGAGCCCTGATAATTATATCAATCCCCATAATCTTTCCGCCCTGGATCAAACCATGCTAAAAGAAATTTTTAAAATGATTGAAAAACTTCAACGAAACCTGGACGTTGAATTCACCGGAGTTGTTTAATCATCTTTTTTTTATTTCTATCTCAGATGGCCGGACAGATGTATCTGCTTTCCATTTCTATAAATTAAAAGTAATATTTCCCCGCCGGATTCTGTATTCTTAATTTCTTCTACAAGCACCTGAGGTTCGTTTGTGACCTTATTGTTGACTGCAAGAATAAGGTCCTGTTTTTGTACTCCCATCTCCTGAGCCAAACTATTTTCAGCTATTTTCAGGACAACAATACCTTCCTTTTTATCAAGGCCCAAGGTCTTCATATGTTCCTGGGTCAATGGTGCGATTGTTACCCCAAGACGCTCTTTCCCTGTGAACTGGCCTATACTATGAGTATTGGCGGGACCTTTTTTTATCTGGAGAACCTCTGGACCGTTCGACTCGACCTTGACCTCCAGTTTTTGCCCTGTATTTGTCTCGAAATAAGGTCTTCCGGCAGCAATTATATGGGGTAGCGCAATCCGTAAATCAGAAGTACTTCCTTCGCTTTTCAAAGTGGTTTTCCACACTTGAGAATGGTTTTTTGAGTCATAGGCCTCTAAGATTAAAAATCTCGCATACGTCGTTTTTTTGGTTGTTACTGTCTCTGTTGTAGGCGGCACATGTACCCATGTCCACCCGACCGGGTAGCTGTATCCGCCGGAAGTCGTATAAGTGTTGGTGGAGGTCTCTGTTTTAGGACTCCCTATCCCATATGCCATGCGGACAAGCAGATCTGCGCCTTCTTTATTGGTTACACGGTTGTATCCTTTCTGTGACAGGGCATTTCCTACATACCTTGCAAACTCTTTGAATTGCAGGTCGTTATCGCTGACATTTTTCATGGCGGATGATATGATATAAGTCTTGCCTTTTAAATCGGCGCCGGTATCAGCTATCGAGTCAACTGATACATGGTAATAGTTACGGGGTGCTACATAGGGAGTAGGAGTGGTAGCACACGCAGTTAACAATAGAGTAAATATGGTAAAAATACCTGAAATTAATACAGCAGTCTTTATTCTTTTCATGTTTCCTCCAGTCTTGTTTCCTCTTTTTTTAATCAAGTTTCAAGTCGATTTTCAGTCGGTTAATTATTTCTTCTTTTTTTACGGTATTGTCAAGTTTATTGAGTAAAAACGGGATATTTATCATAGGGGGATTTCATCTGGTCATGTCCTCGGCTGGTTAACTTACAGCCTGTTACAGACTGCTTACCCCATGTCTGCTCCAGGCTGATCACCTTACATCTGTTGAAGGCTGATTCCCTTACGTCCGCTGGATGGACATTGCAACACGTTTTAAGCTTACCTTCGCTGACCGCCCTGAACTCGCTCATTCTTCGCTCAAACACCATGGCGGCTTAACCGCTGTGGCAATCAAAACCGTGTAAGCAAAGATCCATATGCTCCCGTAAGGCAAACAGCCTTCAACTAACGAAATCAAAATTTAATGCTTCCTGCGCTATGCCCGGACCAAAGTTCGCAACCTCCTCAAACTGGGAACTTCCAAAAGACAGGCCATTATGACAGCGATTAGTCGCAAAGGGCCTTGTCACCTTGCCAGAACCCTGACTGCGCAAACCGGTATGACCAACAAATGGCTATCTGAACAGGGGTTATTGGGTGGCGATGTATTGTTTCCGTGGGTATAATGTAATGTGGTGCCTCATATCTATTTCTTTTTGCCGTTCAATGAAAGACCTTTGTGAACTTTAAAAAATTATTCGGGCACTAGGGAGGATAAGTCACCCCGAATCTCCACTTTGTCAGGTATACAGTGGGTGAAAAGTTATTTGTTTTTTTGCAACACATTTTTTTCGGTATCTTGTTCTCGTCTAATGAATTGAAATCATTTGAAATTTTCCGCACTAAAATATTTTCTTATTGATTAATGGGAAAAATACTGTTAAATTTCCACCCTTGAAATTTGGACTATGGGAAGGTTTAAGGGAATGAACTCAAAGAATATGGATAAGACACTTTTAAAACAAATTAATAAACGCAGGACATTTGCGATCATCAGTCATCCTGATGCCGGGAAGACAACCCTGACAGAAAAATTATTATTATTTGGCGGTGCCATACAGCAGGCCGGTGCTGTTAAATCAAGGAAAGCTGCAAGGGCTGCAACAAGTGATTTTCTCTCTATTGAACAGGAGAGAGGGATCAGTGTATCTTCTTCTGTTATGAAGTTCACTTATAAAGATTATGAGATTAATCTTCTGGACACCCCCGGGCACAAAGATTTTTCTGAAGATACATACCGTGTGTTGACTGCTGTGGACTGTGCCGTCATGATCATTGACAATGCAAAAGGGGTTGAACCGCAGACCCAGAAATTGATGGAAGTCTGCAGGATGCGGAATACGCCGATTATTACCTTTATTAATAAACTGGACCGCGAAGGCCTTGAACCGCTGGATATTTTTGAAGATATTGAGGATAAACTCCAGATTGAATGTGTTCCTTTAACCTGGCCCATTGGTATGGGCAAGAGATTTAAAGGCGTTTATAATCTTGAAAAAAAAGAGCTGGGTATTTTTTCTCCCGGGTTTACGCCCAGGGATGATGATGGCGTTTTTATCGATGACCTGACAGATTCAAGGCTTGATGAACTGATTTCTGAAACCCAGGCAGAACAGCTCAGGGAAGATGTGGATTTAATTGTTGGCGCATCAGATCCGTTTGACCTTGATTTATATTTGAATGGTACCCAGACACCTGTTTTTTTTGGATCAGCTGTTAATAATTTCGGGGTTAGAGAGATGCTGGATGCGTTTGTCAAAATCGCACCCCGGCCAGGAAAGCGCCACACGGCTACAAGAGATGTAGAACCCCATGAAAACGCATTTTCCGGATTTACATTTAAAATTCAGGCCAATATGAACCCGGAACACAGAGATCGTATTGCGTTTTTCAGGATTTGTTCAGGAAAATTTACCAAAGGGATGAAAGTAAAGCACCACAGAATTGGAAAAGAGATCAAAATTTCCAATGCCACCATTTTCATGGCCCAGGAAAGAAATAATATCGAAGAAGCTTATCCAGGCGATATTATAGGGATACACAACCATGGAACCATCAAAATCGGTGACACATTTACTTCCAGAGAACCTTTAAAGTTTTTAGGCATTCCCAATTTTGCTCCCGAGCACTTCAGACGGGTAATCTTAAAAGATCCTTTGAAGGCAAAGGCGCTTCAAAAGGGGTTGATCCAGCTTTCAGAAGAGGGAACCATACAGGTGTTCAGGCCTTTAATCGGGAACATGTACATTATTGGTGCGGTCGGAGTGCTTCAGTTTGATGTGACCATGGCACGGCTTAAAGCGGAATATAATGTGACCGCTGATTATGAAACTATTGATTTATCCGTTGCAAGGTGGGTAACATGTAAAGATGAGAAAATACTGAAAGACTTTAAAAAGAAAAATGAATCCAGTCTGACCCTGGATTCCGAAGAATGGCTGACCTTTTTGACAACCAGTGAGTATCAGCTGGGATTCACCATGGAAGAGTGGCCTCAGATAGAATTTCATAAGACAAGAGAGCATAATTAATTAACCTACTTAAAGATAAAGGAAAATAAAAATGACAGATAAACGAATCTTTAATTTCAATGCCGGCCCTGCTGCGTTACCCTTACAGGTCCTGGAAGAAATAAAAGCCTCTTTTTTAAATTTTAATCAATCGGGTATGTCCATTACAGAAGTCAGTCACAGGTCTTCTTATTTTGATGATGTCATCAACGACGCGGTCGACCGGGCAAAAAGACTTTTAAAACTGGATGACCGGTTTCATGTTCTTTTTATACAAGGCGGCGCCTCTCTTCAATTTGCCATGATTCCCATGAATTTTCTTTCCGGAGATGACACAGCAGATTACGTCAATACCGGCACATGGTCAACAAAAGCGATAAAAGAAGCTGAAATCCTAAAAAAGAATTATACGGTTGTTGCCTCTTCGGAAGACAAGAATTTTTCATATATTCCCCAAAATATCGAGTTTTCAAATGATGCCAAATATGTTCATCTGACATCCAACAATACCATTAAGGGAACCCAGTTTCATGAGTTTCCGGATACAAACGGTATTCCCATTCTCTGTGATATGTCTTCAGACATTTTTTCACGGCCCCTTGATATGGAAAAATTTGGTTTAATATATGCCGGAGCTCAAAAGAATCTTGGGCCTTCCGGTACCTGTATGGCGATTATCAGGCAGGACATGCTGGATATGGCAAAAGAAGCTCTGCCGTCCATGTTAAAATATTCGACCTATTCATCAAAAAATTCAATGTATAATACACCCCCCTGTTTTGGAGTATATACGATTGATCTTGTTTTAAAGTGGATTGAACAAGAGATGGGCGGGATTGAAAAAATGGAAGAATATAATATTAAAAAAGCAGGCCTTTTATATGATTTTATCGATTCAAGTTCCTTTTACAGAACCACAGCCGCAAAAGACTCAAAATCCTTAATGAATGTGACCTTCAGACTTCCTAACGAAGAGTTGGAGAAACAGTTTGTTGTCAAAGCGACTGAAAACGGGCTTGGCGGACTTAAAGGGCATAGATCGGTCGGCGGGTGCAGGGCTTCCATTTATAATGCAACAACCATGGAGGGCATCAATACGTTAATTCAATTTATGGAAACCTTTGAAAAGGAGAACAAATAATGAAAGTTCTTGTCAGCGATAAGATGGGGGAAGCCGGTTTAGAGATATTTGAAAATCAGGAAGGAATCGAACTTGATGTAAACACGGGGCTTACTCCCGAGGAGTTAAAGCAGATCATTGGCCAATACGATGCACTGGCCATCAGGAGCGCTACTAAAGTCACAAAAGAGATTCTTGATGTTGCCACAAATCTTAAGGTGATTGCAAGAGCCGGGATAGGGCTTGATAATGTCGATATTGACGAGGCCACAAAAAAGGGTGTGGCAGTTATGAATACCCCAGGTGGAAACACGGTAACCACAGCAGAGCATGCCATTGCAATGATGATGGCGTTGACAAGGAATATTCCACGAGGCACCCAGTCCATGAAGGAAGGGAAATGGGATAAAAAACTGCTCCAGGGAAGAGAAATCAGTAACAAAATATACGGTGTCATCGGGTTTGGAAATATCGGCTCTATTGCGGCAAACCTTGCAAAAGGATTGAGGATGAAAGTCATTGTATTTGATCCCAATATTTCTTCCGAACATATTGAAAAGGCCGGATTTGAATACGTCTCCTTAGATGAATTGTATGAACGATCTGATTACATCACTATCCATGTTCCTAAAATGGATGCCACGATTGATTTGCTCGATGCCGAAGCGTTTGCCAAAATGAAAGACGGCGTCATGGTCATCAATTGTGCAAGGGGAGGGATTATTAATGAGTCTGCCCTTTATGATGCCATCCAGTCCGGTAAGGTCGCAGGTGCTGCCCTTGACGTGTTTTCTACCGAACCTCCGGGAGAACATCCTTTGTTGACGCTTGATCAGGTCATCGCTACCCCCCATCTGGGAGCATCCACCAAAGAAGCCCAGACAAATGTTGCGGTTGCAGCAGCAAACCAGATTATTGCCTACTTGTTACAGGATACCGTCATTAATGCGGTCAATGTGCCCTCTGTTACCGGGGAAGTGTTAAAGCAGCTTGCCCCCTTTTTATATCTTGCAGAAAAAATGGGTATAATGCAGGCGCAGATTACAAAGGGCGGGGTCAAGGAAATCAATATCGAATATATTGGCAAATTTCCTGATTTTGATTTGAAACCCATTACCATATCAACGATTAAAGGATTCCTCGCACAATTTGTTCAACATGAGGTCAATTCTGTTAATGCAATTTCTCTTGCCAATGAAATGGGAATCAAAATTTCAGAATCAACTTCACAGGAAGCCGGAAATTTTTTAAACCTTATAAGGATAACAATTGTATCGCAAGAAGAAACCAATATCGTTGAAGGGACCATTTTCGGCAAAGATGATGCCAGAATTGTCAGAATTAATAAGTTCCGATTAGAGGTCATTCCCGAAGGGCATCTCAGTTTGATCCACAATCTTGACAAGCCTGGTTCCATCGGTTCCATGGGTGTGACACTTGGAAAACATGATATTAATATTTCCCGTATGATGGTGGGTAGAGAAGAAGACGGGCAGAGAAATATTATATTTTTGAGAACAGATACCCCTATTCCTCCTGAAGTTGTAAAAGAAATTGAAGACCTGGAGCTTGTCATCAGTCTGAAAACCTTTGAATTGTAGCAATGATAGATCCAAAAAGGAAGATACCCTACAACTATACCTCAGCCGATGATGACCAGATCATCAAACATCTTTTTGGATCTAAACTGCTCAATGTCATTAAGAGATTTGAACCCGAAAAAGACTCCGGCAGATCCTCCAGACTCCTTTACAGGTTTATGGGGGATCTGTTTATTATCCAGCGAAATTCCTTTCTTTTTCAGGAACTTGTTGAGAATCCACACCAGAGGAAAAGATTGTTTTTTGAATTTAAAAACGATCTTATCACCATTGAAAATACTGCCGGACAAGAAGATGTTCTTGTCATTCTTGAAAAGTGTAAAAAAAAGCTGAACAGGCTTTTAGAAAAAATCAGAACCGTCCAATCCGATCAGAATCGCATTTTAAAGCATTTGTCACCGATTATTGGTAAGGCCAATATTTATTTTGATCCGTTTAATATAACCGCCCATGCAACCGATGCCACAGACTGGCGACGTTACACCCCTGTTGCAGTTTTGCGCCCTGATAAAGAATCTCAGGTGCCAAGGCTTGTAAAAAAGATTGAAAAACTTGGGTTTCAAATCATTCCAAGGGGTGCCGGCACCGGATTGACAGGAGGGGCAACCCCTTTGACATCCTCTTGTGTCATGCTCAATACTGAAAAGTTGAATCGAATTTCAGATATTGTGGTTGAAAAGGACAAAAAGGGAAAAGAGTATGCCGCCATTACAGTTGAGGCAGGCGTCATTACGCAGGATGCGATCGCAGCTGCAAAAAAACAGGGATTTATTTTTGCAACCGATCCGACCAGTTCCTGGGCATGCACCATCGGCGGGAATCTATCTGAAAATGCAGGCGGGAAAACGGCTGTTTTATACGGAACTGCCATTGACAATGTGCTGTCCTATCATATTACCATGCCCGATGCGGTATCCTATACGGTTAAAAGGAAAGATCATCCCTTAAGAAAAATACTTCCGCAAGACATTGTCGTTTTTGATATATATGATCAGAAAAACCAATTGTTCAAAACTATCATACTTAAAGGCAGCCAGATTCGAAAAAAAGGACTGGGTAAGGATGTTACCAATAAAACCTTGAACGGGCTTTTGGGTATTCAAAAAGAAGGGTGCGATGGCATTATTACCTCTGCTACGTTTGTTTTATATCCCCAATTTCAATTTAAAAAAACCGTTTGCATAGAGTTTTTTGGTAATGATATGAGCCAGGCAGGATTGGTGATCGCAGACATTTCCAGGGCATTCTCTACTCAGCGGCCAGCTTTGATGGCGTTAGAACATTTTGATGAGCAGTATATTAAGGCCATAAAATATAAAACCAAAACATCTGTCGGAACAAGACTTATTGCTGTACTTCTCGTTGATATGGTTTCAAATGATAAAAAACAATTGCAAACAGGGGTTAAAACCCTTGAAACCTTACTTGAACCTTATGACAAGACCGGTTTGAGTGTTGCTGAAAATGACAGGCAGGTTCAAAGATTCTGGCAGGACAGAAAACGCTTGGGGGCGATTGCCGCCCATACCAATGCCTTTAAATTAAATGAGGATGTTGTATTGCCGATAGATTCATTGGCAGAGTTTGCCAGGTTTGTCGATCAATATAATATTCAAGAGAAAAAATTTAATCAGACTCAGATTATATTAAATATTATTCAGTATCTTGATACGGCAATTCCGCTGTCAGATCCTGAGCTTTTACGAAAAAGGGTGGGGCAGGCAAAGGATCTGGCATATAGAACAAGGAAAAAACTGGATATTGCCTCCAGAGATGCGCTTGAAGCCGCCATTCATTCTAAAAATTTTTACAGGGAGGTCATTAACAATTTACACGGGTATACGTTTGTTATTGAAAATGTAACCCGGGTTTATGAAGAAACAAAGGCAAGGCTTATTGTCATTGCCACCCATATGCATGCCGGTGATGGGAATGTCCATGTCAATATTCCGGTTTTGTCAAATGACCGCCACATGATGGAAAGAGCGAATTTTACAGCAGATAAAATAATGGAAAAGGCAGTTCGGTTAAATGGAGTTGTTTCCGGGGAACATGGAATTGGAATCACAAAATTTAAACACCTTGATCCGGAAAGGATAAAAGAGTTTACAGACTATCGTAAAAAGGTTGATCCTAACGGATTAATGAATCCCGACAAACTCTTTGATTCGAATATTCTTGAAAAAGTGTTTACGCCGTCTTTTAATTTTCTTGAGCTTGAAGCCAGGATTTTAAAATATGGATCCTTATCAAAACTTGCCATGAATATTGCCAATTGTGTGCGGTGTGGAAGATGCAAGCCTCAATGTCCGGTTTTTTATCCTGGGCAAAACATGTTTTTTCATCCGAGAAATAAGAATTTATCCATAGGGGCATTGATCGAGGCATTGCTCTATATTACCCAGCGGACACAATCTACGGGATTTGAAATTTTAAAAAACATAGAGCAAATTGCAGATCATTGTACCATTTGCCACAAGTGTTTTATGAAATGCCCGGTGAATATTGATTCGGGAAACATCTCCATTGAAGAGAAGGATATCCTGCAGAATATGGGGTTTAAGCACGCATCTTTGTCAACAAACCTGACCCTTAAATATCTTTCCAGTAAAAGCAAGGCATTGAATCCTGTACTGAGAACCTCTCTTCTGGGTATTGGCGGAACCCTTCAGAGGGCAGCAACAAGTGTTTTTTCGCCGCTGATAAAAACAAATGGGTTGAAACAGAACACCTTTTTTCAATTGCTTAAATCACCGGTAGCAAAATTTGATTCCGGAACTTTAAGGACTTTTTTATCAAATATAAATAAAAATCAAGCGGTTATTTTAGAACCTGAAACCAAAATCAGGGCGACTGTTTTTTATTTTCCCGGGTGTGGAAGCGAAAGGATTTTTTCTAAAATATCAATGGCCGCAATTTTCCTTTTATTGGAAAATCAGAACAGGGTGATTTTACCGCCTCCCTATATGTGTTGCGGTTATCCTTTTCTCGTCAATGCAAAGAAAAAAATGTATGATCAGATGGTGCTTGAAAATATTATTATTCTGACCCAGATAAGAGATATGTTCAGGGATCTGTCATTTGATGCATACATTGTCAGCTGCGGAACCTGTATGGAATCTCTCAATGAAATCAATGTTCCCCGGATATTTGACTGCCCGATTCAGGATATTTCAGAATATGTATTGAATCAGGATCACTCCATACAACTGAATCAAGATTATCTCTATCACACCCCCTGCCATGATTCTTTAGAGGATAATGCAATGGCATTGTTGAAAAACCATTTAAAGGCAAATACCATTCGAAAAATTCCTTATTGTTGCTCTGAAGCCGGAACAATGGCACTTTCAAGGCCGGATATTACCAATGCAATGCTGGAACGAAAAAAGAATGCATTAAAAAAAGACGACACAAAAGACGGATTAAAAAAAATATTAACCAATTGCCCGTCATGCATACAGGGGCTTTCCCGGCATCAAAATTCAAAATTGCAGCCCATCCATCTTGCACAGGAACTTGCGTTCCTCAAAGGCGGGAAAAACTGGGAAGGAAAATTGAAAACCCATATACGCCAGAATGAGGTTGTTACATTTTAATATGAACCTTGTCCTTTTGGAAAATAAAGATTTTATCGGCAATGAACGGGTGGTTATTCAAGGAAGACGGTTCAAGCACTTGATCTCGGTAAACAAGGTGAAGAAAAGCGATCGACTGGTCTGCGGCCTTTTAAATGACAAGATCGGAACCGGGTTGATTACAAATCTATGGAAGGATTCTTTTGAAATGGAAGTTCATCTGACTGATGATCCACCCGAACCATTACCCCTGATCCTTGTTTTAGCCCTTCCAAGGCCGAAAATGCTGAAGCGGATTATAGAGAGTGTTACAAGTCTCGGGGTTAAAAAAATTTATCTGATAAATTCATGGAGAGTGGAAAAAAGCTTTTGGCAAACTCCGTTGCTTAAAGAAGATCAGCTTAGAAAATATATGATTCTGGGACTGGAACAAAGCCGTGATACAGTATTACCCAGGATTTATCAAAAAAGATTTTTTACTCAATTTGTAAAAGAGGAACTTTCTCAAATTTCAAAAAACACTTTGTGTATTACAGCCCATCCTAAATCTTTAAAAATCTGTCCGTCTGGTGTAAACAAAAAGATAACACTTGCCATAGGTCCTGAGGGCGGGTTTATTGACATTGAAGTTGCAACATTAAAAAAACAAGGGTTTTTTTCATGCCATATCGGACAAAGAATTTTAAAGGTTGAAACCGCTGTAACCTGTTTAATTTCACGGCTGTATTCATAAAAGAGGAACCACATATGAAAGACAAAAAGAAAATCGACAAAGAACGGAAAATGTCTTATGACAGTTTGCCCTCAAGTGTTAAAGACAGCTTGACCGAGGAAGAAAAAGAGCTTTTTCTTTATGCTGAGCAATGGCCGGATTCTCTGTTTGAAAAACTGGAAGAATTTATCATTAAAGATTAATTTTTGTCTTTATCTTTTTTTTATCAAGGTATTCCCATCTTTCATAAAGATGATGTACCTTTTCCTGTGTCTGTTTGAGCACAGAACAATAGTGTTTCATTTTTTCAGGTGTGTTCATGATTTCAGGTTCTTGTATTTTATTGGAAAGCAATTGAACCTCGTCTTCACCCGCTAAAATTTTTTCTTCGATATGGTCCAGTTCATATTTGTCTTTATATGAAAAACTTAAGGGAGGGGTGGGTTTTTTTCTGTCTGTTTTTTTTGTTTTTCGGGGTTTTTCAAGGCGTGTTAAACGGTGGTTCAGGATCTGATTAAAATCTTTAAAAAATTTGGCTTTTGAGCCAGGATCAAGATATAAAATTCGATGACAGACCCTGTCCATAAGAAAACGATCATGGGAAACAATAACAACAGCACCCGGAAATTGCCTTATACTGTCTTCAAGAACTTCCAGAGATAAAATATCCAGATCATTGGTGGGTTCATCCAACAGAAGGATATCACAAGGAGAAAGCATGATATTGGCAAGGATAATTCTTGCCTTTTCACCGCCGGATAGTCTTTTGACCGGCATATCAAGCTGGTCCGGCATAAACAGAAACCGTTTTGCCCAGGTGACGATATGAATGGATCTGCCTTTATAATTAACACTGTCTCCACCGCCTGGATTAAGGGCTTCTTTTAAAGTTAATGTAAGGTTTAACCCGGAGTTTAATCGGGAACGATCTTGATCGAAGACAGCAATTTTTAAATTTTCCGCCCATTGGATTTTACCTTCATCCGGGAGGATTTTTTTTTCAAGGATGGATAAAAATGTAGACTTGCCACTGCCGTTTTCTCCAACAACACCGAGGCAAACCTCAGGTCCAAGTTCAAAGGAGATATCAGAAAATAGTTCTTTGCCATTGATACTTTTTTTAAGATGATAGGCTCTTAGCAATTTTTTGGTCTGTCTGCCGGTAGCATGAAAGTCAATATCCACTATAGCTGTATTTTTATTCCTGTCTTTTAAGGCAAGCAATTCCATTCTTAATTTCTGAGCCTGTTCAATTCGATATTTTGCTTTTGTGGTTCTGGCTTTAGGCCCTTGCCTGAGCCATTCGTCTTCCCTTCTCATTTTGCTGGATAAAGACGCTTGTTTTTTTTGCTGCCCTATTAAAAACTTTTTTCTTTCTTTTTCAAATTTTTTATACTGGCCGGCAATTTTAAAATATCCTTCAGGATAATATTTTGCGATTTCCATTACATTGAAACAGACATTTTCAAGGAAGGTACGATCATGACTGACAACGATAAATGAAAACGGTGCAGATTTTAATATATCTTCCAGCCACAAAATGCCGTTAATATCAAGATGATTGGTCGGCTCATCCAATAAAAGGATATCAGGTTTACAGCAAAGTGCTCTTGTGACAGCTAATTTTTTTTTCCACCCGCCGGACAGATTCCCCACCCGCATATTTGGATCTTCAAACTCACCTTTCCCCAATAATTTTTGAACAATTTTATGACGCTCCCTGTCATCAAAAGGGCTGTCCTTTGTACTGTCATATAAAAGCTGTTCCACTGTTTGATCGGGATTGAGACGGTCTTCCTGGGAAAGATATATAAATCTTAAGCCGGTTTTGGTAATCAGCTCTCCGGTATCAGGTTCAATTTTATTTGCAATGAGTTTTAGCAGCGTGGATTTACCGGAACCATTCATTCCAATAAGCCCCAGCTGCTCATTTAATTTAAAGTCAATGGAAAGGTCGTGAAAAAGCGTATCATCCCCATAGGTTTTTGAAACATTTTTCAGACTGAAAACAAGATTCATGGCTGCTGTTTATCATTATTGAGTTGACGATAGACTCTGACCATTTTGATCAAAAAACTGATCGCCAACGCTAAACTGATCAGTATGATAAAGCTTGCAGAAAAAAAGGTCATGATAAAACTAAAAGGGTCTTTCAAAGTGTAGGAGCCAATCATCAGATCAAATCCGAAAATCAGAAAAAAAATAGAGACAAGCATCATACCCGCCTGAAAAACCCACCACGTATATTTCATAAAGAGAAATTTTCCTTATTAAAAATTTTACAAATCCAAAATCAGGGCAAGTCTACAGGGATACGTTTAAAAAATCAAATCCATTGATAAACCCATTGATTTGTTTTACCAAGACATTATAATGCAGTTAATAAAGAATAATAGAACAGGAGCAGTATTATGAGAATTCTGGTTGTCGAAGATGATTTAAAAATTGCAGAATTCATTCAAAAAGGCCTTAAATCATCAGGATTTGCAGTTGATCATGCCGCAACAGGAAACCAGGGGTTTGAAATGGCCTTTGAAGAGCCTTATGATACAATGGTTGTGGATATTATGCTGCCGGAACTGGATGGTATATCATTAATCAAAAAAATTCGAGAAAATAATAATAATACACCGATTATTATTTTAAGTGCAAGAGATCGAGTGGATGACAGGGTAAATGGTCTTCAGGCCGGAGCTGATGATTATCTGACAAAACCTTTCGCATTTTCTGAGCTTCTTGCAAGGATACAGGCGCTTATCAGACGAGCCAGCAATATTACAGATCCCGTGAATCTTTCATATGCCGATTTAAGCATTGATATATTGAAGCGCCAGGTAAAAAGGAATGATGAAATTGTCGAATTGCAACCCCTGGAATTTTCTCTTCTGGAGTATTTGTTGCGTAACAGGGAACGTGTGGTGTCAAGAACCATGATTATGGAACATGTCTGGGATTACAATTTTGATCCGATGACCAATGTTGTTGAAGCAAGAATTTGCAGACTGAGAGATAAAATTGACAAAGACTTTGAACCCAAATTGATTCATACGGTTCGGGGTGCAGGGTATGTGCTGAAAGTTTAATGATGTATAAAATTTTTAATACAATAGCGTTTAGATTGGCACTCTGGTTTACAGGAATTTTCACCATCTGTTCCGGTGTTGCCTTTGTTTTGTTTTATTTTCTTGCCACTCAAACCATTCAGAGTCAAATCGATCAGGAGCTTTTAGATAATGCATCCAAATTTTCTGCTATTATTCACAGGAACGGATTGATGGGTGCAAGAGAGCTTGCTGTGGTAGAAGCCCAGGCAGCAGGAGAAAAAGTGATTTTTTTCAGACTTGTATATCCAACAGGAGAAGTGTTTGCTTCGTCCCACATGTCTTACTGGAAAGATGTCCATGTCGGCAAACAGGCCTTAAGAAGTCTTATTATAAATCAAAGCAGTATTTTTGAAACCATTCAAATTCCATTAACCAGACAAAAAGCAAGAATCCTTTATAGTTATGTGGCAACAAATGTCATTTTACAAACTGGAATAGCAATGGAGTTTCATTCTAAATTTTTATCGGCCTTTAAAAAGGTTTTTATCGGTGCCATGTGCTTCATTGTCATTTTTTCTGCAGTGTCCGGCTGGCTTTTGATAAGAAAAGCATTGTCCGGTGTTGCGACCATAACAAAAACAGCTCAAAATATTACTGGCAGTAATCTTGAAGCCAGGGTTGCCGGAACCGGGAACAAGGATGAGCTGAATCATCTTGTAATAACCTTTAATTCAATGCTTGACAGAATCGAAGAACTGGTGAAAAGCATCAGGGAGATGAGTGATAATATTGCCCACGATTTAAAAAGTCCGATTACCAGGGTCAGAGGATTTGCAGAACTTTCACTTACCCATGAGGAAAGTCTGGAAGACTATCGTATCATGGCTTCCAATACGATTGAAGAGTCAGACCGTCTCCTGGATATGATCAATACAATGCTGGTAATTTCAAGGGCAGAGGCAGGAGAGGGTGATTTTGAGTTTAAAAAAACAAATCTTTCTATAATGATTAAAGAGGCATGTGATCTTTTTGCTCCTCTTGCCGAAGATAAAAATATCAAATTTCACCAAACTATTGAAGAACAGATATTTATTGCCGCAGACGTAAAAATGCTTCAAAGGGCATTTTCCAACCTGTTAGATAATGCAATCAAATATACACCTGAAACCGGGAAGGTAAGTATTCTTGCATTTAAAGAAAATCATCAGGTGGTAATCAAAATTGAAGATACAGGAATCAGTATAGCACCGGAATTTTTCGAGAAAATATTTGAAAGGTTCTACAGAGCAGAGTCATCCAGAACAAGTGCCGGAACCGGTTTGGGTCTTAGCCTTGCCAGAACCATTGTCCGACAGCACAAAGGGGATATTTCAGTGTCAAGCCGGCAGGGCAAGGGCTCTGTATTTGTGATGACATTACCATATAGTAATCCTGAGGTCATTTAATCGTCATATTTATGGTTTATTATTAAAGTCGGTAAGGGAAATATCGATTTTAAAATTTATGGGAGGTTAAAATGAAACAGATAAATAAAATATTTTTTATCA
Source organism: Desulfobacula sp. (assembly GCF_014237455.1). Classification (GTDB taxonomy): domain Bacteria; phylum Desulfobacterota; class Desulfobacteria; order Desulfobacterales; family Desulfobacteraceae; genus Desulfobacula. The sequence continues at coordinate 31,218 of NZ_JABZFL010000036.1, forward strand.
TTATTGTGATAGCCCTGGTGGCCGCACCGGCAATTGCTAAAAAGAATTTTAAAAATACCAGAATGGTGCCGGTAAGTTTTGCTGAGCTTGCCAAACAGGCAAAACCGGGTGTTGTAAATATACAGACAGTTAAAACAATTGATGGTGGGGGAAGGGTTTACAAACATTTTTTTGGCCAGCCCTTTGGTGGGAAACAAAACCCGTTTGATGAATTTTTTGCCCCTTTTTTGAATCAGCGGCCGCAAAACAGAAAAGAGAAAAGTCTGGGTTCCGGCTTTGTTATCAGTAAAGACGGATATATTGTCACCAACAACCATGTGATTAAGGATGCAGATCAAGTCAAGGTTATATTACACGATAAAACAGAATATGATGCAAGTATCATAGGAACTGATCCAATGACAGATCTGGCACTTATTAAAATTAAGGCAAAGGATTTGGCACCCTTAAAATTTGGAAGTTCCTCTGAAGCGGATGTTGGATCATGGGTGGTCGCCATTGGCAGTCCGTTTGGACTTGAGCAGACAGTAACTGCCGGGATTGTCAGTGCAAAAGGAAGAATTATTGGATCCGGACCCTATGACGATTTTATCCAGACCGATGCCTCCATTAATCCGGGTAATTCAGGCGGACCCTTGTTGAACCTTGATGGTGAAGTTATTGGTATCAATACAGCGATTGTCAGATCAGGGCAGGGCATCGGTTTTGCTATCCCTTCAGATCTTGCAACCGGTGTTATTGATCAATTGAAAGAACAAAAAACGGTTTCCCGGGGCTGGATGGGCGTGGCCATTCAAAATGTCACGGAACAGCTGGCCAAATACTATGGAATTAAAGAGACCAAAGGTGTATATATTGCCAAAGTATATGAGGGAGATCCCGCAGATAAGGCTGGTGTCAAGGCCGGGGATGTTATCTTTATGATCAATGACAAAAAAATTGATTCATCAAGGGACCTTACTTTTTCCATTGCCGGTTCATCTGTCGGGGAAACGGTTAATGTCGGGCTGATGCGGAATGGTAAAGAAAAAATCGTAAAGGTTAAACTTGGGAAAAGACCGGACCAGGATCCTGAAATGATTGATACAAATGATGGGTATGATCTGTTCGGGTACAGGTTAAGGCAGATGGATTCCGATATCGCACAAAGACTTGGCTATCCTGACGATATCAAAGGACTTGTCGTTATTGATATAGAATCAGGCAGCCAGGCATCAAAAACAAATGTTCGCCATGGAGATCTGCTGATGGAAGTGAATCGTCATAAAATTGATAGCAACGAAGAATACAGGCAATATTTGGAAAAAATAAATAAAGGCGGGATAGTTCAGCTTCTGTTCAGAAGAGGTAACAGCCATGTTTTTGTTGTGAGTTTTGAAAAACCATAGCACATAATATTTTATTATTAGCAAACGGCATTCGTAACGATTTTACCAGAAAGTAGGCTATTCTTAACTATTTTGTTGACAACTGGCTATTTTCTAACTATATTACCAGCAGAATAATAATTTTACGAGGATGCCCTATGGAAATAAATGTTTTGGAATCTCGTCCTGCTGGCTATGCTTATCTGCTTGAAAATCTCGAGCTGACTGGCATGCCTCATTGGCATACCTCATTTGTGTCCTCTTCAGGAACTCACAGATCGAAAGTTCAGGATGGAGCAATTGAAGACATATACCCGACAAGATACTGGCCTGGAGAAAAAGTCGGTGATCATCTTGAGTTTGCGCTGAAGTATGACGGGGTCAACCTGAGCTTGCTGGCTCTAATCTTCGAGCACGTTTCTCAGGAAGATCTCACCGAGTACATCAAATCCAAGCCAACCGGAAAGTACGCTCGAAGGATCTGGTTTTTCTATGAGTTCATGGTCGGCAAAATGCTTCCTATCGATGACATTACTTCCGGTAACTATGTCGATGCACTGGAGACAAAGAAATATTACACAGTCCAAAACGGGGATAAATCCCCGCGCCATCGCATCGTCAACAACCTCCTTGGCCCTCAAACCTTCTGTCCGCTCATCAGAAGAACTGAAAAGCTTCCCAAACTGGATTCCGCCGATCTGCGTAAAAGATGCGAGAATATTGTCACCGCATATCCACCGGAACTGCTTCGCCGGGCACTGAGCTACCTCTATAACAAAGAGACAAAGTCGTCTTTTGAAATTGAGCACATCAAGCCCAATGCCTCCCGAACTGAAAAATTCATTACCTCCTTAGAGCTTGCTGAAAAAGAGGACTTCTGCGAGAAGGAAAGACTGATAGAGCTTCAAAACCGGATTGTTGACCCGCGATTCAAAGACAGCGATTATCGGGAAAGCCAAAATTACGTCGGGCAAATGGTCGCCTATCAAAAAGAGATTATACATTCCATCTGCCCAAAGCCTGATGACCTGCCCAGCCTGATGGCGGGACTGATTGAATCCCACAAGCGGATGAAAGCTGGGAATATTTCTCCGGTTATCCATGCAGCGGCGATTGCCTACGGTTTTGTATTTCTGCACCCGTTTGAAGATGGAAATGGCCGAATTCATCGGTTTTTGATACACAACATCCTTTCGCTGCAGGAAATGGTTCCGCGCGGGCTCATGTTCCCGGTTTCGGCAGTCATGCTCAAGAATCCAGCGGATTATGATGCATCGTTGGAGGCTTTCTCGCGGCCTCTACTTAAACTCATCAATTATCAGCTGGATGAAATGGGGCAAATGACCGTCGAGAACGATACTGCGTGCTGGTATCAGTATATGGATATGACAGCTCAGGCAGAGGCTTTGTATGAGTTTGTAACCAAAACCATTGAAGAAGAACTTGTGGAGGAGCTCAGCTTTCTGGCCAACTATGACAATACCAAGAAGGCGATACAGGACATCATCGATATGCCTGACCGCTTGATTGATTTGTTCATCCAACTGTGCCTGAAGAACAACAGGAGTCTTTCTGGCAGAAAAAGATCCACTTACTTTGATTTCCTGACCGACGAGGAACTCGTTGCCATGGAGCAGGCAGTTAAAGATGGCTACAACCGACCGGACTAATCAATAGCCTGGAGAGACGGGTTGTCTTTTTTTAAATGGTGGAGCTGAGGGGGATCGAACCCCTGACCTTACGGCTGCCAGCCGTACGCTCTCCCAGCTGAGCTACAGCCCCATGGTAAAAGCATTACTTAAATAATAGATTGAATCTGTTGTGTCAACAAAAAATTATTTATAAATATTTAAAGTTAAATTAATAAAATATTGACACATGGTTTTATGAAAAGATAATATAAGCGTTTATTTAATTAAAATATTTTTATTTTATACGAGAGTTAAGGAGAAAGTGATGCTGCGTTACTTGCGTGAAAATACCGGAAACTGGATCATTAAAATATTTCTTGGGATTATTGTCATTGTATTTGTATTTCTCGGTGTGGGATCATTTGGAACAAAAAGGAATAATTCAATTGCAACCATTAATGATGAACCCATTACCATGGAGGAATATCAGCAGGCGTATAAGGCTATTGTTGATCAGATGAGAGCAAGATTCGGGAAAAACCTGAATGATGATATCCTGAAGGCACTCAATGTAAAACAACAGGCGCTTGACTCATTAATTGAACAAAAACTAATTTTAGCCCAGGCAGACAAACTGGAAATTGTAATTTCTGATAAAGAACTTCAGCAATCTTTACTGTCCATTAAAGCCTTTCAGAAAGAGGGGAAATTTAATTTGGATCAGTATAAAAAGGTGTTAAGCTTGAATTCTTTGAATTCTGAAGTTTTTGAACAAAACCAGATCAATTCGTTAAGACAGCAAAAAGTAAGGGATATGGTGTTAAGTGCGGTCAATGTATCAGACCTTGAAGCACGCGATTGGTATCTTTTTCAAAATACAAAAATTGCGGTTGATTACCTCTTGTTTAACCCCGGCAGCTATTCCGATATTCATCCTGATGAAGAACAGATCAAAAATTTTTATACTGAAAATAAAGACAATTATAAATCCGATCCTAAAATCAAGGCAGTATATTTAAAGTTTTCCCCTGAAGATCATAAAGACAAAGTAACTGTCAGTGAAACCAATATCAAAGAGTATTACGAAGAACATCAGGAAGAATTTAAAATACCTCAAAAGGTTGAAGCCAGGCATATTTTAATTAAAGTTGCCAAAGATGCCGAAGAAGCAGAAGTTAAGTCGGCAGAAAAAAGAGCGTTGGAAATTTACGAGATGATTGGTAAAGGCCAGGATTTCGAACAGCTTGCAAAACAATATTCAGAAGGCCCCTCAAAAGAGGGCGGTGGATATCTGGGTATATTTGAAAAACAAAGCATGGTAAAACCTTTTGCCGACAAGGCGTTCTCCATGAAAGCCGGTGAAATCGGCAAACCTGTAAGAACAATGTTTGGCTGGCATATCATTAATGTGATAGCTAAATTTGACGCTTCCACTCAGGCTTTGGCGCAGGCTTCAGGAAAAATAAAAAAAGAACTTGAACAACAGGAACTGCAAAATTTTGCCTATGATAAAGCCGGAGAGGCATTTGATGCTGTGATTGACGGAGATGATTTTGAACAGGTCTCCCTGATTGCCAACAAAAAAATTATTAAAACCAAAGAATTCAGTATGAATGGTGAAGGACTTGATATCGTCGACAATACAGGATTTGCAAGTGCTGCTTTTGGGCTTTCTGTTGATGATATCAGTGATGTAAAACAATTCGGTGACGCTTATTATTTGATTAAGCCAGTTTTAAAAATCGAACCGGTTGTTCAAGAACTTGATCTTGTTAAAGACAGAATTTTAAAAGAACTGACTGCAAAACTTCAAAAAGAACAGGCAGAAAAAGAGGCTCAATTGTATATAACAAAAGCCAATGATGAAAAAACACTGGATCAACTGGCCAAGGAACATCATCTGAAAGTCAAATCCACAAATTTATTCACAAGGAACAGCACTATTGAAGGTGTGGGAAATTCCCCCGAATTTATCCAGGCAGGTTTTTTATTAAATCAAAATAATAAAATTCATTCTGAAATAATTGAAACACCGGCCGGGTATTATATTATCGGGTTTAAAGAAAAAAAATCCCCTGAAGAATCTGAAATTTTAGAAAATCTTAAAACTGTAAAAAACGAAATCAGCTGGAGAAAACAGACACAATCTTATCAGGCATGGATCAATGAATTGAAAAAAAATAGTGAAATCAATTATGATCCTCAAATTTTGAACTAAGGTTTCATATGAAAAATAGTACCATTGCCTTTAGAATTGTAGTTTTAGGGCTCTTACTCTTATTTTCATGTGCCCCTAAACATTCGATTGTCCTGTCCAATAATGGCATTCAAACTGATCCTGCCGTTGTTTACGGAATTCTGCCCAATGGATTTCAATATTTCCTTATGGAGAATTCCACACCAGAGGACAGGGTTAATATTCATCTTGATGTTTTTGCGGGTTCAATGAATGAGACAAATGAACAACAGGGTGTTGCCCATTACCTGGAACACATGCTGTTTAACGGATCAGAGCACTTTAAACCCGGAGAATTAATCCAATATTTTCAATCCATTGGTATGGACTTTGGTGCAGACGCCAATGCCCACACCTCTTTTTTTAATACTGTTTATGATCTGTCTCTCCCAAACGCAGATCAAAAGCATATGGATGAAGCCTTTGTTGTCATCCAGGATTATGCAAAGGGTGCACTTCTCCTGGAAACCGAAGTGGATCGTGAACGGGGAATTATTTTAGCTGAAAAGAGAGAGAGAGACTCGGTATCTTACAGGACTTTCAAAAAATCACTGGAATTTGAACTTCCAGATTCACTTTTTAATCAAAGATTTCCCATTGGGACTGACGATGTCATAAAAAAAGCGGATCGAAAACTTTTAAAAGCCTATTATGATCAATGGTATCGCCCTGATAATATGGCGTTAATTGTTGTAGGTGATTTTGATATCAAGACTGTCCAGCCTATGATTATTAAAAGATTTTCCAAGCTTAAACCCCGCACGCCTTTTTTTAAAGATTTTTTATCAACCAAATGGAAAGAACATCAAGGGATAAAAACATTTTATCATTATGAGCCCGAAGCAGGCAGCACTGATATCACGATAGAGACCATTTCCCGGATACCGTTTGAAACTGAGACCCCGGAGACCATAAAAAAAAGAACTTTAAATCATATTGCAAATTCAATATTGCAAAACAGGCTTTCAAGAATGGTAAACAGGCAAACTGCCGATTTTTCTGAAAGCTCTGTTTTTTCAGGAGCATTTTTGCATCATATTTCATTGTCTGCCATTCATGCCACCAGTGAACCGGATAAGTGGGAAAAGGCGCTTCATCAGATCGAAAATGCTTTGAGACAGGGGCTTACATACGGGTTCACACAAAAAGAACTGGACAGGGTTAAGGCTGATTTTATTTCTTCTCTTGAAAAAGAGCTGGATCAGGCTGAATCACGGAAAAGTCCAGATCTGTCCAGAAAGATTTTGAGAACCATCAATCGAAAGGAGCTGTTTTTATCTCCTGAACAGAGAAAAGATTTTTTAGAGCCCTATATTGAATCGATTTCATTGCAGGATGCCCATGAGGCTTTAAAAGAATCATGGTCAAAAGATCACAGGCTGGTACTGGTAACAGGGAATGCTGATATAAATGCAGAAGAGCCTGAAACAGCCATTCTCGATGTATATCAGAAAAGTCTTATGAATAAGGTGAGCCAGTATGAAGGGTTTGAATCAAAAAAGTTTCCTTATCTTGAATTGCCGTCTGCAAAAGCCGGGATACGGGTAAGAGAAAAAAACGTCAAGGATCTTGGCATTACTATAATCGATTTTCATAATAATGTTCGATTGAATTTTAAAAAAACAGATTACAAACAAAATGAATTCCAATTTAAGGTTTGTTTTGGAGAAGGGAAAAAATCTGAGCCTGTATCAAAGCCTGGTTTAGCGCTTGTCAGTGAGAGTGTTTTCAGGACAAGCGGGCTTGGAAATCTTGATGCGGACCAGTTGGAAGAAGCCCTGGCCGGTAATAAGATCCGTATCGGATTTGGAATTAATGAGAATTATTTTTCTTTATCCGGTTCTGGCGACCCGAAAGAAGCCGAGCTTGTTTTTCAACTCATCTATCATTATTTCAATGATCCGGGATACAGAGATGAAGCGTTGAATCTTGCAAAAATTCGATATAAACAGCGATATGACAACCTTATCCGAACACCCGAAGGCATCATGCAGATAAAAGGAGATCTTTTCCTTGCCAAAAATGATTCAAGATTTGGGCTGCCTCAGCCTGAGACGATTCATCAGTATACGTTAAATGATATTAAAAACTGGCTGTCCCCCTATTTTCAAAACTCACCTGTTGAGGTGTCTATTGTGGGAGATTTTGATCTTGAAAATATGATCAGTCTTGCTTCAAAATATATGGGAACATTTAAAAAAAGGAAAGAATTTTCAAATGAAGTGAACACGCCCGGGGAAATATATTTCCCAAAAGGAGAGCAGCTTGAACTGAAAACAGAGACAAAAATTAATACGGGTGTTGTTCGTGTCGCATTTCCAACCGATGATTTTTGGGATATTATGCAGACCCGAAAGCTCTCTATTTTATCCAGGGTTTTTTCCGAAAGATTGAGAATTGCCATTAGAGAGGAGCTGGGTGAAACATATTCTCCTTATGTATATAATGATTCGTCCATGAGTTTTGATGGCTATGGAATACTGCATGTGGTTGTCAATGTAAAACCTGAAAGCCATAAATTTATTTACCATAAAATTAAAGAAATCATTATTTCTTTAACCACAAAGGGTATTTCAAAAAAAGAGACGGATTTAGCTTTAAAACCGGTTCTAAATCATCTAAAAGTTCTTCGAAAGACGAATGGGTATTGGTTGAATTCTGTTATGGCTAACTCTTTAACGTATCCACAAAAATTTGACTGGGCCAATAATATGATGGCAGGCTACAATACCATCACCAATGATGATTTAATACTGCTCGCAAAAAAATACCTGAATATCGATAAAAGTGCATTGATCGTAATAAAACCAGAAAATAGTACGGATTAACAGATTATATTTTTTCTTCAAATAATTTTAAGATTCTGTTTTTCCTGACATTCTCCGGTGTAAAAATTCTGCCGCTGATGGCAAGATATACACCATTCGATAATGTTTGAACTGCAGCGACCGCAGCCCCTAAATTAAAAATAGCATCACTTGATTTGAATTTGGCCGGTTCCATGGCACCGGTAAGGACAATAACCTTGTCTTTAACAGTACCCAATACTTTTGCCGTTTCAATCATGGTGTCAGTGCCGTGGGTGATGATAACTTTATTGTTTGGTTCGTTTTGCACCGCCTGCCGGATAGCTAACCGATCTTTGTCCGTCATTTCAAGAGAATCTTTTTTCAATATGGAAGAAATATCATATTCAAAATTTACCCTTGCATTTTTTAGAATATCATCAATATTGGATTCTCCAACCTCATATTTACTTAAAGCATCAAAGTATACTTTATCAATGGTTCCGCCCACAGCAAAAAATTTAATTTTCATTTCAACCCTCTTTTATTGAGTCTTTTGATTCTAAAAAAAAGTTCAGTGTTGACAGGCAGATATCATAATTAAATCCTCGGTACCGTAGAAAATTCATCATTTTTTTTTTAAACTTATCTTCATCAAGATTTTGCCACATCCTGATTTTCGGTCTTACCGCTTTTAAAGCCAGATCCTGATCATCATATTGCTCTAAAACAGCATCAACGATTGAAGTGTTAACCCCTTTTTTTTTGAGTTCATACTGAAAGGCAAATTTTGATTTGGGTTTGTTTCTTACTTTACTTTCTACAAACAGGGTTGTAAAATTTTTATCATTTAAATGATTTTGTTCCAGTAAAATCTCAATAATTTTTTTAATAATATCTTCACTAAACCCTTTCTTTTCGATGTATCCCTGCATTTCATAAACCGTTCTTGGTCGATAGGATAAATATTTTATCGCAAGATTTAAAGGCAGTTTAATTGATTTAATATCATTCACTATATACTTTATCCCATAACTTGACAGGGGTTTTTAAGATATTGGACATCATATTGATAAGACTTTTGCCAACCGAAGAGGGGTGCAAAGGGATAACTGTCGGATCGGAAAGCGTTCCGGTCGCTTTTACCGGAACCGATACCAGCCGTCCTTCAAGGAATGTATTTATAATGGGAATATGTTCGATAATAAGATCAACCGTTTTAAAAGGAGCAACCAGACAAGTCAGATTTATTTTATCATTTATCGGATCAATCCAGCCACTGAATATAAGTGTCATGTCCTGGCCGTCAATTATTGCTTTGGTAAGATAAATTATACTATCCTTGATATCTGCTTCTATGGAAATATTTTTATAAGCAAATCCATCTTGTGTCACATTTGGAATTTTCCCTTTAAAAATTTTTGAAACATTTAAAACAGATAAAATTCTTGAAAGAAGCGTTAACTTATAAATACGCCCTTTTTCAGCGTTAAATATAAATGCGCCTGTTAATTTATTTAAAAAGTCTTTTTTAGTGCCATTTGACAGGAGTCTGCCGGTTAAAGAATATTGACCATCCATCAAATCATTTTTTTGGAAAAGACAGGTCAATAGATCCTGAATATTGGCTTTGTTATTGGCCTCAAAAGGAATATTTGCATCAATCATATCTTTTTTTAAATTGATATAACCGCTTGTTTTTAAATCACATAAAAAGGCCTTATTTAATTTGATATATGAATGATCTTTTTTTAAAGATAATTCACTGTCAATATGGGTAAGGGTCAGATTTTTAATTTTCAGTTTATCTGTCTTGAAATTGATGGTTTTATCCGGTAATAGCTGCTTGTCCATTGAGATAGTTTTCGATTGAGAAATAAGCGAATTTAGATTTATGCTCTTGGTTATGATATTTAAACTAGAATCTTTATTTGTATGTATTAATATGGGTTGTCCCTCAGTAAGATCATCAAGTTTTTTTGCCCAGAAACTGTCAGGTACAACAACTTTATTTAATGTTGCTGTATCTAAGATCCCCTTAAAATCAAACAGGGGTTTGTCATTATTGTGATTTAAAGATACGGCTCCATTTGAAACTCCCTGATCAACAAATTTTATTGAATTTAAGGTGAATGATGCAGGTGTTTCACCTTTTAGATCAATATAGAGTTCCGGCCCACTGGCGAAATTAAGGCTACTTTCAAAAAAAGACTCTTTTGTGCTGATATGGAAATTGCCCTTTTCCATATCAAATGGTACTAAAATACTGTCAAGATATTTTTTTTCAATGAAAGGTTCCATCCATGAAAGATCATTCATTTTCATCTGAATCTGCTTCAAACTTAACAGATTATTCGATAGATGATATTGACAGGACAGGTTTTCTATTTGTTTATGACTCAATCGTGTCGTCACATCAATTTCGATTCCCATACCTTTTAAATCATATTTCCACAGGTCCGGGTTTAATATGGGTCCGGCCAGATCTATTGATGTGACATAAATTTTACCGTTTCCACCTTTGACGGGTGAAATAATTTCTTTGGTTTTTTCATAGGACATCAGCCAGGGGATCATTGAATCCAGATCAATCATACCGGAACCTGACTGAATGCTGATCCGCGTTTCATCCTTAAAATCGACTAGCGTATTAAGATCATAAATTGCACTGCCGTTAATAACACCATTAAGGCGTTTGAGATATACGATGTCCGGCTCATAGTGAAAATTTACATTTTCAAGGGCGATATCACCGGGGATACGATCATATTTGCCAAAAACAGAAAAATCATTTGTATTAATTTTAACATTAAGATCAGTGGACTCTGTTTCCAATAAAAGATTTAATTTGACTTTTGAACGTCCTGTAACATTATGGACAAGCGATAACTCCTTTGCCAGAAGAGTGTCTGGCAAAAGTGATATCAAGGTTTGTGGAATCATTGAAAGATCAACGTCAAGTAAAAACTCACCTTGAAACGGAACATCTATATGATTTAAAAGGTCGATAGTGAGACGGCCCTTTCCAATTTTTGAACTTTGAATTATCGCGCTGTCTGTATTTATATCAAGAACGCCATTATGGATATGGGCATCCCCGTTTACGTGAGAAGCAGTCAAATCTGTTTGGGGAATATGTACCAGACCATCCTCAATATTTCCCTTAAGTGTTAAATGATTCCCATTAAAAAGATCTTTAAGGTCTTTGCTTTGAAAAGATACATTAACTTGAGGTGCAATACCGCTATGGAGAATTCCAAAAATACTTTTTGTGATGTCGTTATCCTTGAATAATAATAAGGACATTTCTCTTGCCTGATCAATATGAATACGGGTTCCGCTGAATCGTATTTCTGATTTTTTTTTGGCTCGATTGTTTTCAAAATGAATGGCAACCGATCCATTCGGATAATTCAGTTTAAATGGGTTTATATCGATTTGATAAAAATTATCAGACAATTTAAAAGATGACTCAATAAGGTTTGAATCGAACAATATGTGGTTGTTTCTGGATTTAAGTTTTGGCGCAATGAAGCTGCATTGTCCGTTGATTTTGCCC
>NZ_JABZFL010000025.1 GCF_014237455.1 Desulfobacula sp.
GTTCAGCATTTTGCCGGCATGAAGACGTCTAAGGTTATTGTGGCCATTAATGAAGACAAGGATGCCCCTATTTTTTCCAAGTGTGATTATGGCATTGTGGGAGATATTTTTGATGTTGTTCCGGTGCTGACTGAAAAACTTTAATAATGTGAAATCTTAATGACGCTGCAGATGAATGAACGGCTCGGACGAATAAACGGATCAGCTGCCGGCGCTGCTTTGGTTGTCGCAGCTGCGGCTTTCTGGGGTATGTCCGGCATCTTTGTGACCATTATTCTGGAAAACTCGAACGGTACTTCAGTCTCCCTGGCTTTCTGGCGGGACACGGCAGCATTTGCCACCCTGTTTTTGTTCACCCTTTTGACCCGTCCGCAGAATCTGAAAATAGAGAGAAAGGATTTGCCCTGGCTTGTGGGCATGGGATTTTTTCTGGGCGGATTCCACATTTTTTACAATGAAAGTGTTGTGCTCAACGGTGCTGCCGTTACCACAGTGATGCAGGCAGCCATGCCTGCTGTGGTGACAGTGGCGGCTTTTTACCTTTGGAAAGAAGAATTAACCCGGGAAAAGATCGGGTCCATGATGATTATTTTCATGGGGACTGCCATGGCCTCGGGCATAAATATTTTTTCTTTGGAACAGACAAATACGGCCGGACTGATGGCGGGGTTTACCGTGCCGTTTTTCTATGCCGGCTGGAGTCTTTGCGGTAAAAACATGGTGTCAAAATACGGAGCAACTGCCTGTCTTTCCATTGCCTTTGGCGTTGCATCCATTATGCTGCTGCCCCTCCAGCCCTTTACAAACCAGCCGTTTCCATTGAATTCGACAATGGCCTTTGCATTTTGTGGATTGATCGCCATCTCCACCTTTGGCGCTTTTACCCTGTATCTTCTGGGAATGAAATATATCCAGGCCGGGATTGCCAGTATCCTTGTCATGTCCGAGATTCTTTTTGCAGGGGTCTATGCCTGGTTTCTTCTGGGAGAACGGCTCACGCCTGTTCAACTGGTGGGAACCCTTCTTGTGATCGCAGGTGTTGTCTGGCTTTCATACCGCCAGAGCAAATAGCAGAAAGGCTGAATTCTTAGTAAAGTTGTAGCCCTACTCTTTGGATTCCATAGGGCTTTGGATTGTTTTTTTAATTAAAAATTCGAATGCTTTTCGATAACCAGGGCCAGCACATGTATAAAAAATCCCGCTGAGCAGAACCAGCGGGATTTTTTATACAACTATCTTTAATAAGTTGGAGAGTTAGCTTTCAATGACCCCGGAACGAACCCCCTTAAGAAAGTTCATGCAGAAATCATCATGGGACAGGAGCATATCTGCGGTTCTGATGGTGGCCATGATTTTTTTGTCCAAGGGATCAATAATGGCGGAATCCATACCTGCATCCATCATAAGGCTGACAAAGGTCCGGTTGATGATGTGGCGCTGGGGCAGGCCGTAGGAAATATTGGACAGGCCACCAGTGATGTGGACATCCGGGAATTCAGCTTTGATGGACCGGACTGCATCCAGAACCATGACGCCTTTGTTGGAGTCGGTGCTGATGGGCTGGACCAGGGGATCCACATAGATGGAGGCTGTGGGGATGCCGATCTTGTTGAGTTCTTCCACCAGGCCTCTGGCACGGCCCAGGATGTCATCGGAAGACGAAGGCATGCCGGCATCATCCATGCAAAGGGCAATGACCTTGCAGTCTTTTCCTTCAAGGAACGGCATCATAGCCTCAAACCGTTCTTTCTCCAGACTGATGGAGTTGATCATGGGGGTTTTCCCCACCATCTTAAACGCCATTTCCAGGACAGCTGGGTCCGGGCTGTCCAGAGTAAGGGGAACGGTGGCAATGGGCTGGATGGTGTCCAGAAGCCATTTCATATCTTCGGTTTCATGACCGATGCGGGCTCCGGCATTGACATCAATATAGTTGGCGCCTGCTTCCTGCTGTTTTTTTATATCATCAATGATATAGTCAGCATCCCTTTCTGCCACGGCTGCCTGAACAAATTTTCTGGAGGTATTGATTCTTTCACCTATTACTTCAAACATGGTTTTTCTCCTGTGTTTATACGTCCAGCTTAGCTGACAAATGATTTGGCAAGTTTTGAAGCAGAGCCTGCATCAGCTGCAAACCCGTCTGCCCCGATTTCATCGGCAAAGGTCTGGGTGACAGGTGCACCGCCCACAAGAATTTTGACCTGGTCCCGCAGGCCGCTTTCCACAATGGCATCCACAGTTTGTTTCATCATGGGCATGGTGGTGGTCAAAAGAGCTGACAGGCAGACAATCTGTGCATTTTTTTCTTTGATCTGGGCCACAAAATTTTCAGGCGCAATATCCACCCCGATATTGTGAACTTCCATGCCGGCGCTTCCCATCATCATGGCCACGAGATTTTTACCGATATCATGGAGGTCGCCTTTAACCGTTCCAATGATCACGCTGGCACTGGTGGCGGATTCATCTTCTCCCAACAGGGGCTTTAGGATGGTGACGCAGTCTCCCATGGACTTGGCTGCCATGAGGACTTCGGGGATAAACATATCACCGCTTTCCATTTTTTCGCCCACAATGTCCATACCGGCAATCAGGCCTTTGTTGAGAATATCACCGGCCGGGGTATTCTGGGCCAGGGCGTCGTTTACAAGGTCTGTCAGTTTGGCGCCGTCACAGGAAACCAGGGCATCTGTCATTGCATTAAAATCAGTCATTTTTCTCTCCTTTAAGGGTTTTTACGTTTTTCAACATATTGGGTTAATTGTTTTTCAATTTCCGGGTCAATGTCAGGTTTTTCATAGGAAGCCAGCCGCTGTGCTACCTTGTCTTCTGCAATCTGGTTAATGTGTTTTTTTCCATCCTTTGCCCAGGCATCCGGGTTCTTGCGGCTCATAAGAGTGGGCATGAAAAATTCGGTCCGGCACAGTTTAAAGGTCTTGGGATGGGTCAGGTACTGGCCGCCGATGCCCACCTCCTTGATCACGTCAATATCAATTGAATCATCGGTGAGGGCAAGGGGTTTGAGCATGTTCAATATCATGCCGCAGGCTTCCTCGTCAACAAGGAATTTCTCAAAACTCATGGCAATATAGGAACCCAGAATACCGCAGGAATGGAGAATGAAATTGATCCCGCTCCTGGCTGCAGTGGAAAGGGCCAGGGCAGATTCCACACCGGCCTGGGCATCGGCACACAAGGCATCGGTCAGACCACCGCCGGACCTTGAGGGGAGATTGTAGAACCGTGCCATCTGAGCCACCAGGTGAATGTTTTTAGACAGCTCGGGTGCACCAATGGAGAGAGCGCCTGTTTTCATGTCCATGGCAGAAGAGGTGGATCCATAGATTACAGGGGCTCCCGGTCTGACCAGCTGGGCCAGGGTGATACCGGCCAGGATTTCAGCATTCTGGAGGGCCAGTACTCCGTCCAGGGTCACGGGGCCGGAGCCGCCGGCCATGATAAGGGAGGCCACCACACAGGCCTGGTTGTGACGGGCAAGTTCAATGAGTGATCCAATCATTTCATCGGCAAACTGCAAAGGGGACAAAGAGTTGATCAGAGAGACAGATACGGTCTTGTCCATAATGTTTTTCTTGCCGCCCCAGAGGATACCGGCCATTTCAATTCCGTCCAGGGCGCCCTGTCGGGATACCGGGCTTCCCATAAAGGGTTTGTCGCACAAAAGCATATTGGACAGGTTCAGGTCCAGGTGGACCGTCTCATGGGGCATATCAGCCGGTTCCACCATCATCCAGCCGTTCATGTTGATGTACGGAGATGTCTGGATCAGTTTGCAAAAATTGTCATAATCTTCCATGGTGGCCTGGCGTTGATTGCCCTGGACGTCCATGACAAAGGGAGCGCCGTATCCGGGCAGGAAGACAAAATCATCTTCCCCGATTTCCACATTTTTTTCCGGGTTCCTGGCATGGACGGTGAAACGTCTGGGTGCGGTTTTCAAAGCCTTTTGAATGTCGGATTCTTCAAAAAATACTGTGGCACCTTTCACCCTGTGTCCGTTTGCCTTGAAAATTTTGAGCGCCTCTTCTTCATTAAAGGAAACACCGGTGTTTTTTAGAAGATCCATGGCGGCATCATGGATTTTTTCCATGTTTTGGATACTCAGTTCCTGCATTCTATCATACATTGTTTCTTCTCCTTTAAGAGGGGTAGTTCCTCTTTTTTAGATAGATAATCCCTGTGGCCCCTAAATACAGGGCCACAGACAGATTGCTTATTTGTTGTTTTCTTTTTTATATTGGTTCAATCCCTTGAATGTGCCGTAAAGTACCAGCAGCAGCAGGAACATGAGGGGAAATGCCGTTGCAATGGAGGCGGTCTGGATGGCTTTGAGGCTGCCGCTTCCGGCCAGCACGGCTGCCACGGCACCCAGAGCAATGCCCCAGAAGGCTCGCAGATTTCGTCCGGGATTTTCATGACCGGATACAAACATGGCAAGGGACAGGGCTGCGGAATTGGCAGAAGTCAAAAAGAAGGTGCCGATTAAAAAGATCAGGGCAACGGCCAGAAGCCCTGTCATTGGAAGGTTCTGGGCAATAGCGAATATAGCACTTTCCATTCCGTGTTCCTTCATGGTGGCACTGACGTCAAAATGAATTCCGGCCCCGCCTACGACTCCGTACCAGAGAAAATTCCCCAGAGTGGGGAGAATCAGGGTGGCGGCAACGGTTTCACGGATAGTTCTTCCCTTGGAGATCCTGGCGATAAATACGGCCACAAAGGGCGCCCAGCTCATCCACCATGCCCAGTAGAACACGGTCCAGGAGCCGATCCAGTTACCTTCAAATCCCGGAGCGGTAAAAAGGCTCATGGGAATAAAATGCAGAAGATACTGGCCCATGGAATTTATGGTAAGGTTGATCAGGAAAATACTGGGGCCGAATATCAGGACAAAAAACCAGACTAGGACAAAGATCCACATGTTGATATCTCCGATGAGCTTTACCCCTTTTTGAAGTCCTGTGTAAACCGACAGGGTGAAAATGGCGGTGAGGATAGTGATGATGATATAAGTGCTGGAAGAGCCCAGCTGCATACCGTACTGGAATTTCAGTCCGGAAGAGAGCTGGAGGGCCACAAAGCCCGTGGTGGTGGCAAGGCCGCCCAGGGTGGCAAACACGGCAAAGATGTCCAATATTTTTCCCCAGGTGCCGTGGATCTTGTCGCCGATAACATAGTAAAAAGCACTGGAAAATTTTAAAGGCAGGTTATGGGTAAAGCAGGCATGACCTATGGCAATGGTCAGCATGGCATAGATAGACCAGGCACTCAACCCCCAGTGGAAAAAGGAATAGGTCATGGCATTGGAACCTGCGGCCGGGGTGTTTGCCTCTCCGCCAAAATAGGGAGGTGGGCTCATATAATGGTAGGCCGGCTCGGCAGGGCCCCAGAATACAATGCCTGCGGCAATGGCAGAGCCAAAGAGCATGGCAAACCAGGAAAAATTGGAAAACTCGGGTTTGTCACTGGGAAGCCCCAGTTTCATGCTGCCGTATTTTTGTCCCATGAGAACAAAACAGCCAATGACCAGCATGAAGACAGTCAATAGATAGAGCCATGCCCATTTGGTGGTGGTCCAGCTGAAAACCGCATTGATGACCGCAGTCATATTTTCGGGAAAGAGAATGGACCAGAGGACAAAAAGGACGGTTACAGAGGCAGAAACCCAGAACACAAATGGATCAAAAGGTTTTGTTGATGTTGTTGTTGTATTATTCAAAATATAACTCCTGCAAAATTGGTTTATATTCTATTCACCTTTGCGGTACTTTGTACGGTTAGGCCAGTGGACTTTTATTCGATAAAATGCAGGTTGTGTGCCAGAGTTCTATACAGGCAGTTTTTCTGTAAATAAATAATTTAAGTGATTGATATTATATATAAATTTTATCTGATACTATGGATAACATTTTTTTAGTTCAGTCGGATAGAAAATTTTTTGTCACTTGGTTCAAATGTGAATAGAAAAAAAAATTTTCACTTGAAAAAAAATTGACTAAATGGTCGGACGGCGGATAAAATCCAGGCGGTACAATCTGTGTTTTTTGATCTTATAATGGAGTAGCTGTCTTGAAATTCCCAGGTGTTTTGCCGCCTTTGTCACATTACCGCCAGCAGCGGAAAGGGCGGATTTGATGGCTGATTTTTCCCGGTCTTCCTGGGTCTGGGCAAGGTTGTGGGGCCGGGTCAGATCAAGGGCTTCGACCGGTTCTTCAACCCGGGGACTGTCAGGATTTCCGGGTATGGAAAAGGGAGTTTCCAGGCAGGTAAAATCAATCTGTTCCAGGCAATCCAGACCCGGCGTGAAATGCTCTATTCCAATAGTTTCTTCCCTGCCTGCCATGTTCATGGCACCCTCTATCAGGTGTTCAAGTTCCCTTACATTTCCTGGCCATTGATAGGTGGTGAATAAGTCAAGAACTTCCTCTGAAATATAGGTTACATTGGTGCCCAGACTGTTATTGTATTTTTCAATAAAATGGCTGATCAGTTCATTCATGTTGTCCTGCCTTTCACGAAGGGGTGGCAGCTTGACCATAACCACCGCCAGTCGGTAAAACAGGTCTGTGCGCAGACGATTTTTCCGGATGTCGGTTCGGGGATCCTGGCTCACCGAACTGATGATTTTGACATCCACTGGGGTTTCTTTGGCAGAACCCACCCTTCGGACACGTTTTTCCTGCACAACTCTTAACAGCTTTGCCTGGAGGTCTATGGGCATGGCCAGCAGTTCGTCCAGGAACAGGGTGCCGTCATGGGCAATTTCAAAAAGGCCGGGCTTGTCTATTGCACCAGTAAAGGCTCCCCGGGCAGTGCCAAAAAGAATGCCTTCCAGAAGATCATGGGGAATGGCCCCACAATTGATGCCGATAAATTTTTGTTCCCGCCGCTGGCTGTGATTGTGAATGGATTGGGCAAAGAGTTCCTTGCCTGTGCCTGTTTCCCCCTGGATCATGATGGGGGAGGATGAAGAAGCCGCTTTTCTGGCCATTCCCACCACCCGCTGGAAATTCGGGTCGTTGCCGATGAGGTCGGCAAAGGTGTATTGGGTACCGTTGCCAAGGTCTGGCCTGGATTCAGTGATGGCTGATGAAGGAGTGGAGCGGTACAGGAGTTCATAATCCTTGACAAAGCAGATCACCCCATTGATGGTTTCTCCATTAAAAAGGGGGTAAACACTGGTAATGGTGTTGGCAACTTTTCCTGAGCGGGTCCTGTAGAAAAACGCCTTGTTTTTAATGGCCGCATGTCGGAAAATGACTTGCATGATCATGCTGGTACGGTTGTTGAGTTCATAAATATCTGTCACCTTGAGCCCGATCACGTCCTTGGGCACTAATCCATCTATCTTGGATTGAGCAGTATTGTAAAAAAGGATGGTCCCGTTAACGTCGGCAATAATCACCCCGTCATCCAGGTGGTTCAACACAGATAAAAAATCAATGCTTTTCATATCCAGCAGGCCGGAAAGATTAAAATTTTCAGGAAAAGGCATTGGTGAATCCCTTGCAATATCATTGTTAAAACACCCTGTTTTCGATTTGTGATCTATACCATATCCGGAATGGAATATCAAAGCGCCTGGTTTTTTTTAAAGGGGATACAGCCATATTGTTTTTAAGTAATTTATGATAGGTTAATATTTTTTGGACTGTTTTAATAAATGATAATTAGAGGTGATTATGACTGCACCTGTTACATCCGGTGACTTAAGAGAATTGATTGAAAAATATGTAGCAGATTATCCAAAGGCCGCAGGTGGAAAGAATTTCTGGCGGACACCCCTTGCAGTCACAGCAAAGGCGGACGAACGCTTTGATATTTTGCCCAAAATTGCAGCAGATGACCATATTCTTCCAAAAGATCTTCTGGCCACGGGTAAGTCTGTGATCGTTTTTTTTATTCCTTTTATCAAAGACCTGGCCAGGGAAAATCATAAAGGGGATATCCCCTGCCGGAACTGGGGACTGGCATATGAATCCACCAATACATTGATTAACAAACTGTGTGAGCAGATCAAGCTTTTCCTTGAAGATGCCGGATACCATTCTGCCCTGGTCCCGGCAACGCATAATTTTGATCATAAGAAATTGATGGCCCGCTGGTCCCATAAACATCTGGGATATGTAGCAGGCCTGGGCCGCTTTGGTGTTAATGCTCAGTTCATCACGCCATCAGGCTGTACCGGTCGTTTGGGCAGCCTGGTCACCCAGGCTGATCTCGGTGACAGCCCTCTGGTGATTGAAAAAGAGCTTTGCCTTCATAAAAATGGTCATAAATGTTTGGTCTGTGTCAAACGCTGTCCTGTAGGAGCCGTATCTGCCGAGACAGGAATAGACCGGAAAAAATGCTGGGCCAGACTCAACTCCAATCTTCATGATACAGAAGAAATGGCAGGCCTGGAGAAAACCACCCATGTTTGCGGGAAGTGCCAGGTTATCGTTCCCTGCAGTTTTAAAATTCCAAAAGCATAAATTAAATATTGATCCGATTTTTCAGGCGTTGTGCCGATAAAATCCTGCCGTTGAAGGTGGCTCCAAAGTATTGCCCAGTATGAGGTCACAGGCTTTTTCCGCCACCATCATGACCGGAGCATAGATATTTCCGTTGGTCACATAGGGCATGACCGAGGCATCCACCACACGCAGGTTTTCCACGCCGTGAACCTTCATGGTATCCGGGTCCACCACAGCCATATCATCTTTTCCCATTTTGCAGGTGCAGGAAGGGTGAAGCGCAGTTTCTGCGTCCTTTGCCACCCAGTCCAGAATATCATTGTCTGTCTGAATATGGTTGCCCGGAGAGGTTTCCCCATCGTTAAATTCGTTAAAGGCCGGCTGGTTCATGATCTTTCTGGCACACCTTATGGCTTCTACCCATTCTTTGCGGTCCTGGTTCGTGGATAAATAGTTGAAGTGCAGGGCCGGGTGGTGCCGGGGGTCCGTAGATTTGATTTTAACCGATCCCTTGGAATTGGAATACATGGGGCCCACATGGACCTGATAGCCGTGGTCATGGCTGGGCTGGCTGCCGTCGTAACGAATGGCCAGGGGCAGGAAATGGAATTGGATATTCGGATATTCTACATCATTATTGCTTCTGATAAATCCACCTGCCTCAAAATGGTTGGTGGCGGCTGCACCAGATCTGTGGAAGAGCCATTGGTAGCCGATAAAGGGTTTTTTCCACCACTTGAGGGACGGGTTCAAGGATATAGGTTTTTTGCATTTATACTGGACATAGACTTCCAGGTGGTCCTGCATGTTTTCTCCCACTCCGGGAAGATCATGGACTGGCTTGATGCCGAGTTTTTCAAGCTGTCCGGCATTTCCAATGCCTGATAACTGGAGGATTTGTGGGGAGTTTATAGCGCCGCCACAGCAGATGACTTCTCCTGAATGGACGGTTTTTGGGCTGCCTTTCCTGCCTTTGATAAATTCCACACCAATGGCTTTTTTGTTGTCAAACAGGATTCGGGTGGTAAGAGCCCGGCAGATTACATCCAGATTGGGCCGTTTTTTCAGGACGGGGTGAAGATAAGCCCTTGCCGCAGAAAGACGGCGGCCCCGGCTGATATTTCGGTCAAAGGCGCCAAATCCTTCCTGCTGGTATCCATTGACATCTCTGGTCAGGGGGTAACCCGCCTGTTTGGTCGAATCGAGAAATGCCTGGAATAGCGGGTTCTTACAGGGTCCTGTTTCAAGTATGAGGGGACCGTCCGTGCCATGGTAGTCATCTCTTCCTTTAAGACGATTTTCAGCTCTTTTAAAATAGGGCAGGTTATGAGCATAATCCCAGCTTTCCATACCTGCATCTCTGGCCCATTTTTCATAATCCATGGCATTGCCCCTAATGTAGATCATGCCATTGATACTGGAGGAACCACCAAGGACCTTGCCCCGGCCATGGGAAACTTTTCGGTTGTGCATATGGGGTTCAGGTTCGGATTCGTAACACCAGTCATAATATTTATTACCCAAAGGATAGGTCAGGCCAGCCGGCATGTGAATGAAAATATCCCAGATATAATCCGGCCTGCCAGCCTCTATAACCAATACTTTATTAGCCGGGTCCTGACTGAGTCTGTTGGCCAGAACACAACCGGCAGAGCCGCCGCCTATAATGAGATAATCATATTTTTCTTTCATTATTTTAACTCCTTTTCAGTATTACCGGTTTTCAGACACCAGGCTGATAAATCCAGCCACCAGGTCATCAATATCCATTTCATCGTCCCTGACAAGGGCCTGGAGTGCAACGCCCTGTAGGCCTGAAATAAAACAGACTGCCGCAGCCCGGTTGGTTTTATTTTGGGAAACCCGGTTCAGGGCATCTTCAAAGGCATCCACAAATTTATCATAGGCAGCCTGGATTTTTATAATTACAGGCCCCCTGATACCGCTGAATTCAGCTGCCAGGGAAGCCAAGGCAATGATTGTGTCAGGATGGTCTTGAAACCGGCCCATAAAAATATCCATCATGCCGCTGACCATTTTTTTATAATCTGTATGGTCTTGGCTCAGATACTCAATATATTGGTCAAAGCTATGGTCAAGCTCTTCCACCACTTCTTTAAGGATATCAGGTTTTGAATTGTAGTGGTGAAACACAGCTCCCGTGGTCATGCCAATGTGATAGGCGATATCTTGAATCGTGGTTTTATGGTACCCCAGCCGGGCAAATAAATGGGTTGCGGTTTCAAGAATCAGCCTTTTTGTGGCAATCCGTTTGGCTTCTTTTTTATTGATGGGGACCGACATACTTTATTCCCAAACGGTTCAGGGTTTTATCAAGGGGGACGCCTTTTTTGTTCCATCCCCGCAATTGATAATATTCCTGCCGCATATAGTCCATATCATCCCTTGAAATCCTGTGGCCCTTTGAAGGACCGTCGGGAAGAGGTTCCTCTACAAACCTGCGGGGAAGGATATCTTTTTGGGCAGTAAGACCCTGGGCCAGGTTAAAATACCTGACAAGGTTCCAGATCCGCTCACCTGTTTCCATGAGGGTATTGGTATCTGCTTTTTGTCCCGTTGCCGCACTGAGAAGTTCGGCATAGGTGTCGGCAGGTATGCCGTAACTGCCAAAGTCACAATTCACCAGGGTGTCACGACCAGCGGAATAATTCTGCAGCGCTACCACCATTTGCGCTTTGTCCTCGGGCGAGAGCGGATCAAGGGGGTGTCCTTCCCATTCTCCTGACAATTCATAGGACACGGGAAATCCCCTCTGGTGACATCCGCCCCGGTCCGTTGTCATATATGCCAGGCCCATGCCCGAGACCCCTCTGGGACCCCATGCAGGAGCTTCAAGTCCTTTGGTGTGTACGGCCAGTTCCTCTGCCGTTCCCGCGATTTTTTGGGCAGCCTTCTGTACGCCCTGGGACAAAAGTTTTCCCAATTCACCTTTTTTGTTTGCAATGGCATGGATCAGGTGTTCAGCTGCCGCCACGTTACCGAATTTTAGATCAATACCTTTGGGAGAAGGGATCAAGCCTTTTTCACAGGCCTCCATGGCAAAACCGATAATATTGCCCGTGGACATTGAATCCATTCCGTAAAGGTCACAGAGCTTGACCAGGTGGGCCACAGCCCTGATATCGGAAATGTCCAGGTTGGCCCCCATGAGGGCGACAGATTCATACTCTATAATATCTGTAATAATACCTTTATATTTTCCGGTCCGGACCGCTCCGATTTTGGAACATCTGATGGGGCACCCCATACAGGCAGAGCTGCCCAGCCACAAATGTTTAGACTGGCCCTTATCCCCCAGATCAGATGCCTTTGAAAAGGTTCCATTTTGATAATTTTTATGGGGCAAAAGACCGGTCTCATTGGCAAATTCAACGGAAGCGGCTGTGCCGGCCTGACGGAAGGATTCTACGTCCGGACTTTCTTCAAGTTCTTTGAAAGCCCTGGCACAGGCTGTTATAAATCGCTGCGGGTCATGAACTAGGACCGGTTTGGTACCCTTTATGGCAATGGCCTTAAGATTTTTGGAGCCCATGACGGCACCGGCGCCGCCCCTACCTGCCTGGCGGTTGTACTCACCGCAAATCAGAGCGAAAGGAATCCGGGCCTCACCTGCCTGGCCGATAGTGGCAATTTTGATAGTTTTATCCTTGAGTTCGGTTTTGATCAGCCTATTGGCTTCCAGAGTATTGGTTCCCCATAAGTGCCGGGCATCCCGGATTTCCACATGATCATCATTAATCCATATAAAGACCGGCTTTTTGGCCTGGCCTTTGATGATGATGCCGTCATATCCGGCATATTTGATTTCAGGAGAGAAACTGCCGCCAAAATAGGAATCCAGGAAAATACCGGTCAGAGGAGATTTGGTGACCACACACCCCCGCATGGCTGGGGCCATGGTACCAGTTAAGGGCCCTGTCATAAATATGAGCGGATTATCTTTGCTCAAAGGATCAGTACCCGGGGAAACCATGTCACAGAGAAGTTTTGCTCCAAATCCTTTTCCGCCGATAAAGTTTGTCTTAAGGGCATCAGGGACCGGGAGAATTTCAAAAGACGCATGGGACAAATCAATCATCATCAGTTTGTTTGTGTAGGCAGAACTCATTGATCTTTCCTTAGTTGAACCAGTTCAAGGGCTCCAGTGGGGCAGGCTTCAACACACAGAGGCTTCCCCTGGCACAATTCGCATTTAACCGCTTTTTTTGTATCAGGATCCAATGATACCATTCCCATGGGGCAGTATTGGGCACATAAACCGCAGTTGATACATTTATCCGGATCAATACAGACAATGCCGTCATCATTTCGATGGATGGCTTTAACAGGACAGGCAGTCATGCAATAGGCATTTCCGCACTGACTGCAGACCACAGGCATATGATATAGGTTTTCATTTTTGTTTTGAATTAAAAGACGGGCCCGTCTCGGGTTATAGCCCCCTATCAGGTCCATGCTGCATGCCAGCTGACAGATACAGCATCCCGTGCATCTGTCAAAATGTGTGTGGATAAAGGCTTTGATGGCATTCTCCTAAATATATTATCTATCTTTAAAAAAAGAAAATATCACGTATTATGTACTATGTAAATAAGTTTCATTATTGTTTTTAAAAAAAATATATGGTATGCCTTGGATCACATATCACATATCACATATCACATATTATGTGATAGAAAAAATGCGCTAAACTTGAAGGAAGGAACAGGGGCAGTCTCAGGGAAAATATTTGATAGTGGGAATTGTTGGTTTTTTTTCTTTTGTTGATAAAAAGCAAGCTCTTATCTAATATATAGCTTTTGCTATTAATGCTTGGAATAAATTTTGGATAGGGATTCAGAGAATCGGAGGAATGTAAGATGCTCAAGGCGACCCATATTACCAAAAAGTTTGGAGCGTTGGCAGCTGTCGATGACCTAAGTTTTGAGGTGAAAGAAGGGCAGGTATTTGGAATAGCCGGTCCAAACGGTGCGGGTAAATCCACTTTATACAACCTCATCACGGGATTTTACAAATATGAAGGCAAAATAGAGTTTGACGGTAAGAATATAACCGGATTTCCCACGCACAAAATTGCTCGTCTTGGGATTTCAAGAACGTTTCAAATTCCTCAAATTTTTGAAAGCCTGACAGTGGAAGAAAGCGTGAATTTGGGCTGCCGTTTCGGCAACCCCGGCAAATACCACCCCGGCTATTCCGATGAGATGATCTCTTTTACCAGTCTTAAAGAAGAGCGCAGCAATAAAACTGATCTTCTAAACTTGTTGGGCAAAAAAAGATTGATGATAGCGGCTGCTCTGGCAACAAAGCCAAAAATATTGATGGTTGATGAGCCCATGGCAGGGCTTAACGCTTTGGAGATTAAGCAAATGACAAATCTCATACAAAAAATCAATCAAGATCTTAAAATCACCGTCATCATTATTGAACATTTTATGAAGGTTTTAACAGAGCTTGCCAATCCTATCTTAGTTATAGAAAACGGGAGCGAGATCTGTACCGGGACGCCTGAAGAAATAACCTCAAATCCCGAAGTTATTGCCTGCTACCTGGGAGATACACATGATGCTTAGTATTGAAAACCTGAACGCGTATTACGGACAAGCCCACGTACTCAAAGATGTGTCTATTAATGTTAACAAAGGAGAAGTAGTGGTGATGCTGGGACCTAATGGTCACGGCAAAAGCACTTTGTTAAAAAGCCTTTGCGGCATGGTGGATTATAGGCGGGGCAAAATAGTTTATAAAGATCAGGATATTATTAAATTCTCATCTGAGAAGATCGTCAACCTGGGAATTACATATATTGCTGAAAATCGGGAACTGTTTCCCTATATGTCAGTCATGGAAAATCTTAAATTAGGGGCGTATTCAAGAAATGCCCGCAAATATGAAAAACAAAATCTGGAAAAAGTTTTTTCACTGTTTCCTCGCTTGGCCGAAAGAAAGAAACAATATGCTAGCACCATGAGCGGTGGCGAAGCCAAAATGTTGGCTATTGCCCGTGGATTGATGTCAAATGCTGATTTTCTGGCCATTGACGAACCAGCTTTGGGGTTACAGCCAAATTTAAGGGTGGAGGTGACCAAGATTATTAAGGAGATTAACAAGCAGGGTAAAACAATTCTGGTGGTCGAACAGAACATCCCCCAGATAACCGATCTGGCTGACAAGCTATATGTTTTGGAAGAAGGGCGCATAACGTTTTCGGGGAGTAAAGACGATGCCTTAAGTAACGAGGATCTAAAGGAAATTTTTTTGGGGATGTGACAGTGCTGGGGAATAGGGATTGGGGTGAATATATTGCAGGTTGAACTCGCTTATCGGGGGAGAAAACACTAGATGTTTATAGAGATTCTTGACGTTATTATCAGCGGTTTATTGAATGGGTCAGTTTATGCCCTTATGGCTATTGGCCTCGCACTTGTCTACGGTGTAACAAAAGCCTTTAATTTTGCATATGGATCTTTTTATACTATGGGCGGTTATTTTGCCTGGGTGCTTCTGGTCTCTCTGGGAATAAAAGGCGGATACTATACGGTTTTTCTTGCAGCTATCCCCTTTCTCTTTGTTGTGGGGTTCTTCCTGGAGAAAGCCTTGATATCTCCCTTACGAAAACGGTCTGACTGGCAGATGAAAGCCATGATGTTAACCCTGGGGTTGTCACTCTTTCTGGATATCGGATATATCTCCGTGTTTGGTCCGCGGCTCAAATCATTACCCGATATCGTGGAAGGTACCCTTACCATTGGCCCGTTTGTATTTATGAACCAGGATATGGTTATCTTCATATTATCCATCACAGGCTTACTTTGCTTTGCCTGGCTATTAAACAATACCCGTGTGGGAATGGCGGTACAGGCCGTTGCCCAAAACCCGGTGGGTGCTCAGATTGTCGGCATTCCCAAGGACCGTGTTTTTGCCGCCACCTTTGCCATCTCAACCATCATGGTGGGGATTGGCGGGATTTTACTGAGCCAGAAAAATTTTGTTAATCCACAGGCCAGCACAGGCATTATGATCAAGGCCTGGGTTATTACCGCTTTTGGCGGTATGGGGTCTATCAAGGGCAGTCTTTATGCCGCGCTTATTATCGGAATGCTGGAGGCGTTTGTTGGTTATTATCTGGGAATGATACACATTGAGATCGCTGTTTTAACATTACTTTTAATCACCCTGGCATTTCGTCCCCAGGGTCTGATGGGAAGAGAATAAGATTATGAATACTAAAAGTATGGTCACAATTCTTGCGGTTACATATGGTTTTCTTGGCATCCTGCCTTTGTTCCTGGGCGGCAGCTCAATTTATATGAGGATACTGACCATGATTTTGATATGGTCTGTTGTGGCCTCATGCTGGGATCTTATCATGGGGTATGCCGGTATATTTTCTTTTGGGCAGGTGGCGTTTTATGTCATCGGCGCCTATTCATCTGCCATATTTTCAGTATCCTTAAACGTGACGCCTATTGTATCCATATTCATGGCCGGAACGATTACCGCAATTATTGGTGTCATTATAGGGTTACCCTGTCTTAAACTCGCAGGACCCTACATTGCTCTGGTTACATTTGCATTTCAACTGGCTCTGGAGCCTTTCCTTAAAGGTCCCCTTGGCAAAGCCATTGGTTCAGGAGGATCACGGGGCATTATCAGTGTTCCCCCGATTCATCTTTTTGGCATGGATTTTTCTTCCTCCGAGCTGGTGCCGTACTTCTATCTTACGCTTGTTCTGACCCTTATTTGCAGTGCTGTCATTGTGGTGATCTTAAAATCACACTGGGGCACGGCTTTTCTGGCGTTAAAGGATTCTGAAGATTTTGCAGCGAGTCTGGGTGTCAGTGCCTTCAAATACAAACTTCTGGTGTTTGCCATTACCTCTTTTATAACCGGTTTGTTTGGCGCCCTTTATGTCCACTATGTCGGTATTTTGTCGACGCGGATGCTGAGTATGGAAGTATTTACCGTTTTGCTGATCATGATTGTAGTGGGGGGTATCGGCCAATATCCGGGTGTTGTCCTGGGCGCGGTGGTCACGGTCACCATGAACGAGCTTCTTAGACCCATGGGTATTTACCGCCTCCTGATCATGGGCGGAATGGTGGTTGTCATCGTATTACTGCTTCCGGATGGTGTTACCGGTTTGATTCGGAAGTTTTCTTTTTCCAGGTGGACAAACAAAGAGAGCAGGTCCATTGAAACACATGAATCAAATCTTTAAGATGGAATGGATATTTATGTGATGTACAGATATTATTAACTTGTAAAATGGAGGGATTAAAATGAAAAAAATCGGTTTGATGTCGTTGGTTGTTGCAACCTTTATGGTACTGGGATCATGGGCTTTTGCAGCCGATACCATTAAGGTGGGTTGTGCGTTTTCTTTGACCGGAGATTATGCCGGTTCCGGAGATAACTATTTTAAAGGTGTTGAGATGGCCGTGGAAGAGCTCAATGCAGCAGGTGGTCTGTCAGGCAGACAGCTTGAGATTGTTATGTTTGATAATCAGGACTTTGCACCTGAAGTGGTTATGCAAGGTGCCGATTATCTGTGTGCCCAAAAAAAGGTTGCAGTTGTGGTTGCAGGCTGGGCAGGTGCTGGAGCGGATGTCAGGGCTTATGGGAAATATGATGCCCCCTTTTTCATTGATGATGGTTCCCAGGCCTCGGTTGATGTGTACAAGGAAGACCCGAAAAAATATTATAATGCTTACTTTATGACCGATGTCGCAGCGGATCAGGGGGGCAGTGTGTTTAAAGCATTGCAAAAATTGCCCTATGATTATCCCAACAAAAAAGTCGTGCTCATCAATACGGATGATGCCTGGGGTGGGGAAATTGGGGCAGTTATGTCAAAAAGATTTAAAGAAATCGGCTGGGATATAGCGCTGCATGAAGTTGTTCCCTATGGTACCAATGAGTGGGGTCCGATTTTAACCAAAATAAGAAGGATCAAACCAGCAGTTATTCATTTTGAAATAGCAGCATCACAGGAACCCATCACTTTTGTTCGACAATTTCTTAAAAAACCGACCAATACAATTATCAGTCTGGGCTGGAGTATTACTCCTCTTGAGGTAGTAGGTACCCTGGGTAAAAAAGCTGATGGTGTTCTGGGTCAGATGCCTGCGGGTGTGCCGACACCTGCAGCACCCACTGCCGAAGCACAGGCATGGTTGGACAAGTACGAAAAACGGTACAAACATAGTCTTGGGGTAGGCTCCTTTATCACCTATACGAGCTTTATGGCCTGGGCTGAGGCTGCTAAAGTTGCAGGCGATCCCTATGATTTCAAGGCAGTAAATAAGCATCTCAAAGAAGTCCCTTATAAGGGATTAATGGGGGGCATAAGCTGGGGTGAAAATAATACCCTGCATGCACAACCAGGCGCTCCCATAGTTCACTACCAGGTACAAGACGGTGAACTGGTAACCCTGTTTGCCGATCCACCGCTAACACCTTACAAGGATAGTAAGTTCATTAAACCGCAGTGGATTAAGTAGAATGTATAAGAAGTTTATAAGATAATTAATTTGTAAATGCCAAACTCCCTGGCTGATTCTGTCAGTCAGGGAGTTTCTTTTGATATACCTTAATAAATAAGGGGGACCATGACAGGCTCGAGATTATCCTTTGAGAGAAAATACCAGATATGGGGGTGGGCACTTTTTATCGTATCATCTCTTTTTTATGGGGCAGCCAGCATCCGGGCCGGTGATCTGCTTGGCGTTCTGGGCAGCCTGTTTTTTCTGGTTGCCTGCATTGTTTTTCTTGTCCCCTTTCTCTTTCCAGGCAGGCCCGGTTAAAAGTTTTGATTTAAAAGGGTTATAAACAATAAGATGGGAATGAATCAAAACATAAAAACCAGGCGAATATACATCATTGGCGCGGCACTTTTAGCACTTTTTCTGGGTGCCATGGATGCCCTTGTCATGTCTGCTGCAATGCCGACCATTGTCACTGAGCTTGGGGGTCTTCACCTTTATGCCTGGGTCTATTCTGCATACTTTCTTGCCAGGGCAGTTGCCTTGCCTGTATTTGGGAAGCTGTGCGATTTGTTAAATACAAAAAAGTTATTTTTGTTTTCCATAGGACTCTTTGTTTTGAGCAGCGTGGCAGCAGGCGCATCCCCATCCATGTCTTTTCTTATTGCAGCCCGGGTATTCCAGGGAATCGGGGCAGGAGGGGTGTTTGCATTGGTCTATATCGTACTTTCAGATGTCTCCCTGCCCGGGCAGAGGGCAAAGACCCTGTCCCTTGCAAGTTCGATCTGGGGGATTTCAAGCGTGATCGGGCCGACTCTGGGTGGGTTTATTGTTACCTACTTTTCATGGAGATGGATTTTTTATATTAATGTACCCTTGGGGGTTCTTTCATTTATCGGGATTGGTGTTTACTTAAAGGAATTCAGGGAAAAAAGAAAAACTATTTATCTCGATATTGCCGGGGTAACCTTTTTATCCGGATTTATTCTCTCTCTGTTAACCCTGTTTATTACCGGTGGCAGGGAGTTTGAATGGAATTCCTGGCCGATTATGACCTTATCTTTTACAACCCTGATTTTTGCAGCAGGATTTTATCTGGCTGAAAAAAGGGCCAAAGACCCGATTCTTGATCTTAGGTTTTTTAAGTATAAAAGATTTGCCTATGGTAATCTGGCGGTTTTTTTCAGCAGCTTATCCATTTTTTCCCTGTTTGCATATGCGCCGCTCTTCCTCCAGGGGGCATTGGAACAGACCCCTATGCAGGTGGGCTGGGCCATGTTGTCATTGAGCCTTGGCTGGTCTTTGGGGTCTCTTGTGCTGGGCAGGATCATGGGCAGAATCGATGCGAAACCAGCCGCTCTGGCCGGTGGTTTGATGATGGTGACCGGCAGTGCCATGACCCTTGGATTTAGTCTGACAACTACCATGGTTCAAAGTTTTATCGTATTCCAGGTGGTGGGGCTTGGCATGGGATTTATTACCCTCGCGACCTTGATTCTGGTCCAGGAAAGCCTGCCGGAAAAAGATTTGGGTGTAGCAACTTCTTTTCATCAGTTTTCCCGGACGCTTGGTGGAACCATCGGCGTTGGGATTTGCGGAGGTCTTGCAACCTCAGGTCTCTTAAACCGCCTGGAAGAGACATCAACGTTATTGAATCCGCAACTTTTAGCCCGGCTCCGTGAGAGTGTGGAGAGTCTGTTTAAACCTGAATTTGCAGTTATGCTGACCCAGAGTGCAAGGGAAATTCTTCAGGAAGCTGTCCTAAAAGGGGTCTCATCCATTTTTTGGGTCGGTTGTATATCCTCCATACTGGGTTTTTTATGTTGCATTCTGCTTCCTGGCGGATTTGGACAGAAAAATAAAAAATCTCTTGAAGTATGAATAACAACAGAGGATTGTCGATTATTTTTTAAAATTCTCAGGAATACGGCATACCGGTATGGGGTCCATTTTATGCTTGTTGGTGGTATGAAGTTTTTCATAGATGGCAAGAATTTTTTCTTGTCGCTCACTCAAGGATTCTTTTTGGGGAGACTCCAGATACTGCATCCCCCATTCCAACTCTGCATAGGTGGCACCGATCTGGCTTTCGTCTGTTCTATTATCTTCCCAAAGGCCATCTGTTGGGGGTGCTGTCAGAATATCTTTAATGATTTTTAAGTTTTTACCCAGGGCATAAATTTGAGTTTTCATGAGATCTGCAATAGGGGACAGGTCCACGCCGCCATCCCCATACTTGGTATAAAACCCCACACCAAAGTCTTCAACTTTATTGCCCGTTCCTACAACCAGCATTTTATGGCTGGAAGCAAAAGCATACAAGGCGAGCATGCGAAGCCTTGCCCGGGTGTTGGCCATTGTCATGCCGTCTTGAATATGATTGGGAAGGCTTTTTTTAATTTGATCAAAAACAGGCGAAAGCTCCACATCAATGCCATTGACATTATCAAA
Organism: Desulfobacula sp.; assembly: GCF_014237455.1. Lineage (GTDB taxonomy): Bacteria > Desulfobacterota > Desulfobacteria > Desulfobacterales > Desulfobacteraceae > Desulfobacula. Next base: position 20,438 of record NZ_JABZFL010000025.1, read on the forward strand.
GTTTTTTTCAAGCCATGCAATATGGGCCGAAGATCTGGATACCTGGTCTTTTGCTTGGTGGATGGGCATGTTAAGCGTCAGAACAGGGTTGCCGGTTTTGGCACATAAAGTCGATGTAACAGCAGAATCAATGCCCCCTGAAACACCAATGACAAATCCTGTTAAACCTGACTTGTCAAGATAGGTATCAAGCCATTGGACAATATGATCAATTACTTTTTTTGTTTTCATAAATAGTGTTCCTGTTCTTTTATTATTGTCTGCAACAACACCTTATGTTTATCGATGATATTAAGAACCCGGGTTATTTTTGTCAATTATTCCATATTGTCTGGTATATTCATATAAAATAATTGAAGCTGCAACACTCACATTCAGGCTTTGGGATTTTCCAAACTGGGGAATGGTCAGGCGCTTGATATGGGGGAACAAGTCCGGTTCAAAGCTGATTCCAAACTCTTCATGCCCGAAGATAAAGGCACTTTTTAGGGGCAGCACTGTTCCTGTGACGGGCTTACCTTTTCCGGGTTCCAGGATAAACGGCATATAACCTTGACTGATCAGGCTTGTATAACAGGAATAAAAGTTGCGGTGAAATATGGCTGGAACCCATTTAAAGGCCCCCATGCCCGGGGCTGGATCAAAAAAATCAATATCGACCAGGTGGATTTCATGGACCCCAAAGGCATCGGCACTTCTAAAAATTTTTCCGATATTATAGGTTGGCTTTAAATGATCCAATACGATTACACATTCATGGATGCCGGGTTTGGCAAGATAGTTTTTATTCCTTTGCCTTCTGAACCGTCTTTTGGCCATATCTCTTTCGGCCTTCATCATCTGTCTGACTTTATGAGGTCCTCCCATACGATTATGATGACTCTATTGGACCGACTGAACCGGTTATCATGATTGGGGAGGCGTCAATATTTTCTGCAGACATCATAGCTACAACACGTTCAAATGCACTTTCAATCATTAATTGCTCCCAGCGTTCCAGTTTGGAGAATCGATCTGTGAATTGTTTCTGGAGAAGCGGAGGCACTGTATTCAGTATTGTTTTTCCTTTTTCCGCAAGCGCTATATTTGTTTTGCGTTTATCATACAGGCTTCTTTCCCTTGTAATATACCCCTTTTTTTCAAGGCGTTTTGTAATATCCGTCACTGTGGCCTGGCTTAAGCTGACTTTTTTTGAAAGCTGTGTCACAGAAATTTGACCATCTGTGGATATTGACTGCAGGATAATAAGCTGAGGCCCGGTCAACCCAAATTTTTTTTTCAGGGTTATTGAATGCTGGTCTATGGCTTGGATAATTTTTCGCAGAGCGATTAAAAAATTTTTGCATGGGTCGTCATTTGTGTTCTGCATGAAAAGCCCTTTTTTATATCATCAAATTTAAGGTTATTGGCGCTATTAAAATAAATACTAAAAACATAGAACACTATGATTTTTAATCCTGAAAATATAATGTCTTATATATTGTATGTCAATTAAAATAAAGGATTAGCATAAAAAACGCATTTGACAAATTAGTTAGAGTTCGATATGTTTTTTATGGGAAATAGCGATAATAACAAAGACGGATTCATTTATGAAAAATGTTTTGATCTTAATTTTGAAACGCAGCGGTGCAAGTCTGATAACTGTATTTATTATCTCTGTGATTATTTTTATTGGTGTAGAATTGCTGCCAGGTGACGTGGCACAGACCGTTCTGGGACAATCTGCCACCCCTGAAACAGTCGAGGCATTTCGAAAAGAACTTAAACTTGATCTGCCCCCGCATATCCGATATGGTGCATGGCTCAATGACTTTATCCATGGTGATTTTGGCAATTCCCTTGCCAATGGCAGGCCTGTTTCCGAATTAATCGGCTGGCGGTTTGCCAATACGTTGTTTTTAGCCCTGTCCACTGCCGCAATTGCCATTCCTCTGGCAATTCTTTTAGGTATGCTGGCAGCATTTTATCGGAATACCTTGTTTGACAAGCTGATTTCAACCACCACCCTTTCGTTTATTTCTTTTCCGGAATTTTTTGTAGCCTATATTTTGATCAGTCTTTTGTCTGTAAAATTCAATATTTTCCCCAGTCTGGCAATCATTGACGAAGACATGGGCTTGGGCAGCAAACTATATGCAATCTTACTGCCTTCTTTAACCTTGACCTGTGTGGTGACAGCACACATGATGCGGCAGACAAGGGCGGCCATAATCAATGTGCTGGCCAGTGCCTATATTGAAATGGCCGAAATAAAAGGGATAAAACGATTGAGAATAATTGTGCATCACGCATTTCCCAATTCATTGTCACCAGTGATCAATGTGATTGCCATCAACCTGGCATATCTTGTTGTGGGCGTTGTCATTGTTGAAGTGGTGTTTGTATACCCGGGACTGGGGCAATTATTGGTTGATTCGGTTGCCAAGAGGGATCTTCCTGTGGTTCAGGCGTCAGGATTGATTTTTTCCATTGCTTATATTTTTCTAAACCTCTCGGCTGATATCCTGTCCATGCTTTCCAACCCGAAACTGAGACAATCTCAAATTTAAAGGGAGTTCCTTTGTGCTGAAATTATTAAGACAATCCCCTCTCTCCGCTCGAATTGGTATGGGCATCGTTCTTTTAAATTGTCTGGTAGCTATTTTTGCACCCTTGATCGCCCCTTATGGAGAAACCAGTGTGGTCGGGGATGTATGGGAAGGTTTTTGTGCCCAGTTTTATTTTGGTACCGATCATATTGGAAGAGATCTTTTTACCCGGATGGTCTTTGGTGCAAGGAATACAATAGTGCTTGCATTTATCACAACGGTTCTTTCATTTGGGTTTGGATCATTCCTGGGGTTTATTGCAGCGGTTAAAGGCGGGTGGACCGACCAGATAGTAAGCCGGGTTGTTGATATCATCATGGCATTTCCAACATTAATTTTTGCTTTGATGATTTTATCCGTGCTGGGATCATCCATCCCCACCTTGATTTTTACCATAGCCCTTCTGGACTCCACACGGGTTTACCGCCTTTCCAGGGCCGTTGCCATGGATATTGAGGTAATGGAATTTGTAGAAGCAGCCAAATTGAGAGGAGAGGGGCTTTGGTGGATCATACGACATGAAATTCTGCCCAATGCCATGCCGCCGCTTGTGGCCGAATTTGGTTTAAGGTTTTGTTTTGTATTTCTTTTTATCGCTTCTTTAAGTTTTCTTGGATTAGGCCTGCAGCCGCCTCTGGCAGACTGGGGAGGAATGGTCAAAGAAAATGCCGGGGCCATAACATTCGGCATCTATACCCCTTTAATCCCGGCCGCTGCCATTGCTTTTTTAACAGTGGGCGTCAATTTAATTGTTGACTGGTTTTTACATTTATCAAGCGGTTTGCATGAATAGAAAAGGAAGATAGCATGAATAATCTGCTCGAAATAAAAAATTTGTATATTGAAGGGTTTTATGAAGAACGATGGCATCCCATTGTCCGTGATATCAGTCTTGATCTGAAAAGAGGAGAAGTCCTTGGTCTTATCGGTGAATCCGGTGCCGGCAAATCCACCATTGGCCTGGCTGCCATGGGATATGCACGCCAGGGGTGCAGGATCGTATCCGGATCTATCAACCTTGAAGGAATCCAATTGTTTGATGCGACTGAGGAGGATTTAAGACTGGTCAGGGGATCCAAGATTGCCTATGTGGCTCAGAGTGCGGCGGCTTCCTTTAATCCGTCCCATCGTGTCATAAAGCAGTATGTAGAAGCACCCGTCCACCATGGGGTTATGAGCTATAAAGAGGCTGAAAAAGAGGCCATAGAAATCTATCGACGCCTGTTTTTACCCACACCTGAAAAAATCGGATACCGGTATCCCCACGAACTTTCAGGGGGTCAGCTCCAAAGAGCCATGGTGGCCATGGCCATGTCCTGCAAACCGGATATCATTGTGTTTGACGAACCCACAACTGCCTTGGATGTCACCACCCAGATTGAAGTTCTGGCCGCTGTTAAGGAAATCACTGAAAAAATGAACAAGGCAGCTCTCTATATTACCCATGATCTGGCGGTGGTAGCCCAGGTAGCTCACCGGATTATGGTGTTACGGAACGGCCGGCTTGTTGAAGAGGGCGAAACCAGGACATTGATTAAAAAGCCCAAAGAAAAATATACCAGGGAGTTGTTAAATGTCAGAGCGTTAAGGGAAACAAAAGCCATAACAGATAAAATGGATGTGATTCTGGAGGTCGAAGATGTGGCGGCAACCTATACGGGCCATGAAAATGTTCTTGAAGATATCGATCTTGTCGTTAGAAAAGGAAGGACGGTTGCGCTGGTTGGAGAATCCGGCAGTGGAAAAAGTACCCTGGCACGGGTGATTACAGGTCTTCTTCCTGCTATTCATGGATCCATAACGTTTCTTGGCAAAGAACTTCCCGGTTCATTGAAAAAGAGAAAAAAAGAAGATTTAAGAAAAATGCAGATGATCTATCAAATGCCGGATACGGCATTAAACCCAAAACAGACGGTTAGAAAGGTGATTGGCAGGCCCCTCCAATTTTATTTTGGTATAAAGGGTAAAAAAGCCGAGGAACGGATAAAGGATTTGTTACGGAAAATCGAACTTGATCCGGATATCTATATTGACCGCCTGACCACAGAGCTTTCCGGCGGGGAAAAACAGCGGATCTGCATTGCCAGAGCTCTGGCAGCAGAACCGGACCTGGTCATCTGCGATGAAGTCACGTCAGCTTTGGATCAGCTTGTGGCAGAAGGCATACTGGATCTTTTGCAGGACCTGCAAAATAAAACTGACATGGCGTACCTGTTTATCACCCATGATCTTGCAACGGTCAAGGCCATTGCAGATAAGATTGTGATTATGCTGGAAGGCAAAATCATTGAACAGGGTGAGAAGAAGAAAGTTCTGGCTCCCCCTTATCACGAATATACAGACAAGCTTTTGGCATCCGTACCTGAAATGGACCCGGACTGGCTGGACAACCTTCTGAACGAGCGGGCCTCAACCTTTATTTGATCAATCACTTAACTTCAATACTTTAATGAAGAGGAGAGAATTATGACTGACTTATCATTTTTAACACAGATGTTTAACCAGAAAAAAATTACCCGCAGGCAGTTTATCAGCGGCCTCTCTGCCCTGGGGCTTGCCGCAGCCGTGTCGCCCACCCTTTTGTCGGGTAATGCCATGGCAGCAACTCCCCAAAAAGGCGGACGGTTTATAATGGGCTGCACTGGTGGGTCAACCACTGATTCCATGGACCCTGGAACGCTGACGTCCAACATGAACCAGAACCTCAACTGGCAAATAAGAAACAATCTTGTGGAAATCGACCACAATTTTAATGTCATCCCTGAACTGGCTGAGTCCTGGGGCGCGACTCCGGACGCAAAAGTGTGGACGTTTAAGCTGCGCAAGGGCATAGAATTTCACAATGGCAAAACAATGACAGCAGAGGATGTGATTTTTTCCATAAACCATCACCGTGGTGAAGAATCCAAATCTGCAGCTAAAGCATATTTAAAAAGTATTGAAAATATTAAAACTGACGGAAAATATGAGATTATTTTTGAACTTTCCGGCGGCAGTGCTGATTTTCCGTTTATCTTGGGCGATTATCACTTAGGCATTTGTCCGGCTGGAACTAAAGGCCCGGAATGGGAAAAAGGCGTAGGTACCGGAGGTTATATCCTGGAGAAATGGGAACCGGGTGTCAGAGCTTTTGCAAAACGTAATCCTAATTACTGGAAAGAGGGAAGAGCTCACTTTGATGAAGTTGAGACCCTGTCTATAGTTGATACCAATGCCAGAACAAATGCTTTAAAGACAGGCCAGATAAATTACATGGATCGCACTGAACTTAAAACAGTCCATCTTTTGAAAAAGATGCCCGGGATAAATGTCTTAGCTACAACAGGAACAGCACATTACACTATACCAATGCTTGTAGATAAAAGTCCTTATAATGACAATAATGTTCGCATGGCTTTAAAGCTTGCTGTTGACCGTGAGGCACTAGTGAAACAAATTTTGCGGGGTTATGGCCAGGTTGGCAATGACCACCCCATTGCACCCGTAAATAAATATCATGCAAAAAATCTGGAGCAAAGAAAATATGATCCGGAAAAAGCCAAATTTTATATGAAAAAAGCGGGCAAGCTTGACCATGTTTTTAATCTGCATGCTGCAGATGCTGCATTTGCCGGAGCCGTGGACGCTGCCGTCCTCATCAAAGAACAGGCAAAAAAAGCCGGCATCAACATAAATGTTGTCCGAGAGCCGGATGACGGATATTGGAGCAATGTCTGGATTAAAAAAGAGTGGGTTATGTGTTATTGGGGCGGACGTCCCATTGAAGACATGATGTTCTCAGTTGCATACGCAGCCGATGCCCCTTGGAATGATACCCACTGGAAAAATGCTCCTTTTAACAAGCTGCTGGTTGCTGCAAGAGCAGAACTGGATACAGATAAACGCAGAAAGATGTACGAGGATATGCAGGAAATATGCAGAAATGATGGCGGAACTGTTGTTCCCATGTACAACCAGATGGTTGAAGCTAGTTCAGATAAGCTGGAACATGGACCAATGTCAGGACACATGGCTATGGATGGCATGAGAAATGCCGAACGTTGGTGGTTCAAATCATAATTCCATAAGTTTTATTAAACCTAAAATAGGCCGGAGTTTATCCCTCCGGCCTATTTATTTGGATGAAAGCAAAAGGAGTTTGAGAATGAATGTGATCATAGATCTGTGTGTGGTACCCATCGGGGTCGGCCTTTCCGTATCAAAGTATGTGGCGGTCTGCCATGAAATTATCAATAAAGCCGGACTTGAATCTCAGCTTCATGCGTATGGCACTAATATAGAAGGGGACTGGGACAAAGTATTTGATGTGGTAAAAAAATGCCATGAAAGAATCCATGAAATGGGAGCTCCCAGAATAACGACCACAATAAAGGCTGGCACAAGGATTGACAGAGAACAGACCATGGCAGACAAAATTGCCAGTGTTAAAAGTAAACTTTAACATTCTTTTTTATTTTGAAACAGGATTTCAAGAATCTGTTCAATGGCATTATCGGCGACCTCTGCTTTCAATGAACAGCCCCCGGCACCGGCATGACCGCCACCCCCAAATCGGGCTAGAAGGTTTCCAATGTTGACATGACACTGCGGGTTAAAAATACTGTGACCGATACTGAGCTGCACATGTTCGCGTTCAGGGCCGTCAAATCTGATTTTTACACTGGCAATACTTTCCGGAAAGAGTGAATAGGTCAGAAACCGGTTCCCATCGGCCACGGTATCAAGGAATCTGAAATCAGTAATTGATATGTTGTGAAGTATTTTTGTATGTTGTAATAAATATTTTTCATAGGCTGCATTTTCTACAACGACTCTGCTACATCGCTTCTTGACTTCCAAGTCCTCAAGGACATGCTCAATGTCTGTTTCCATCAAGAGGGTAACCAATTTGTTCCAATAGGGCACATCTTTATAATCCTGGTTTCTGATGGTCATGGATAAAATAATATACGGGTAATTTTCAGGATATCTTACCTGGTCCTGATTCAGATCAGCAGAGTCAATGATATCCGTATGAAAGATCAGTTCATCAAAATGGTCATCCAGTTTTCCCAGGCTTTTATAGTAGTTATAAACAACACCGGCAGCAGAAGGCGCAATTTCAAATGCGCCCTTAAATTTTTTTTTGGGTTTATTAGAAACATGGTGGTCAAACCATAGGGAACAATTGGGTGAATAGGGGAGATTTGCAAGGATATCGCCTTTTAGGATACTGGCTTTCCCGGCTTGAATTTCACTGGGTTCAACCCAATAAATATCCGTATCAATATTTTCAGCCTGATAAAGCAGGACAGCACATACAATTCCGTCAAAATCAGGCCGGGTGACGATTCTCATAGATTAACTCTTTCCGGGTCAAATATAGCACCCGCTGATATTATTTTATTCCTCATCAGGTCACTAGTGTTTATTGATAATGCATAAAAAAGGACTTTTCAAGAATGTTTTTTGTAAAGCTCTTGACGGAACCTTTTTAATTTTTACCTTTCATACTGTCATTAAAGTTTTCTGCTTGACCCATACCGGGTTTTCTGGTTTTATTGTTGTCGGTGAACTATCTGGTTTCATTTTCATTTTTTTTATATGAGAGATTAAGATTGTGGCAAAAATAGAAATAGATATTGAAGAGATCGAAAAGAATTTTTTTAAAAGAGGAAATTCCTTAAAAAAGCTTTTAAAAGCATCCCTTGATCTTTTTGAAGCCAGGCACACCGGTATTTTATATGGTACAAATCAGACAAAGCTTAAATTTTTACCCACCAGCATGTGGGACCGGGGAATCATGGACAAATTTGATGGCAGAGGGATCAAAGGCCTGATTCTAAAGATATTTGGGAGCAGTATCGTCACTGCCAGAAAATTGAGTCCTGTATTTTTTTTTAAAACAGATCAAAATGGTGAGGTTAAAGATAATGACGGTATTATTTCATACGTACTTCGAAATTGTGCAGATTATTATAAAAAGGGTATCGGCGTTATTATCTGTCCGGATACGGACAAGTATGTGTATAAGAAGAGTGAAAAATATTTGCAAATTCCTTTTTTCAGCTATGCCGGAAACGGCATAGAAAAATCTGAAGACACGATTCTTGTAGATACAAGAATCGTCAAACACTTTAATTCCAGTAATTCTATCTATATTTATCTGCCGGATTACGGCATCCTGGTTATCAACACTGCTGATGTGGCCCTGCTTGAAACAAAAGGATCAAAATTCATAAGAGAAAAAGAGTTGACGCAGCGGCTGGATGTGTTGATTAAGCTGGTTAACACCTCTTCTCTGGCATCTCTTGGACAACTCAAAGGAGAAAAAGGGTCCCAGCTTTTGTGGAGAAAAGAAAGGCATCTCCGCAAAACTTCCCTGGAATTGATTGAAAATGAAAAGAAGTATCGCGATTTGTATGAAAATGCACCCGTTGCCTATTTTTCCATGGATAATCAGGGGATAATTATTAAATGTAATTATACCACCTCAAAACTTTCAGGCTATGAAAAAGAAGAACTAACAGGCCGGTATGTAATGGAGTTCTCTGTGTATGATGGAGGGCTCATTCCTGACCAGGTCTGGGCAATTTTTGCCCAGGGCGAATCTGTTCGGGATGTTGAAATGAAATTCAAACATAAAAATCAGGGAAATATCTGGATCAGCCTTTCCCTGGATGCTATCAGGGATAAAGATGGAGACATTTTTGAAATCCGGGCCACGGCCATTGATATATCGAAGCGTAAAGCGCTTGAAAAACAATTGCTTCAAGCCCAGAAGATGGAAGCGATAGGGACGTTTGCCGGTGGCATCGCCCATGATTTTAACGATATTATCGCCCCTGTCTCCGGTTATACGGAAATGCTTTTAATGGATACCAGGGAAGGTGATCCTGAAATAAAATATCTGGATATTATACTGGAGTGTGCGAAGCATGCAAAAGGGCTTGTTAATCAAATCCTTACTTTCAGCAGACAGAAAGAGCATGACTTAAAGCCTTTAAGCATAGGGGATGCCGTCCGGGAGTCAGTGATACTTGTTCGAGCATTCTTACCGGCAACGATAAAGGTAAATACAAATATTGATAAAACTTGCAGGTATATTCTGGCAGATCCCGTTCAGATTCACCAGGTCATTATGAATCTTGTAACCAATGCATATCATGCAATGCAAGAAAAGGGCGGCACTCTTGATATATCCCTGAAGGTGGAGAAGAATCTTGAACAGATTTTTTCAGAACTGGCTGCTGAGGTACGAGAATATGTCCGACTGACGATAAAGGATACGGGTACAGGAATCGATCCTGATATTTTCAACAAAATATTTGATCCTTATTTTTCCACAAAAAAGGAGGGTAAAGGATCAGGCATAGGCCTTTCTGTGGTACATGGGATTGTCGAAAATCATGACGGGTATATCAGAGTTGAAAGCAGTAAAGAAAAAGGAACCTGTTTTGATATTTATTTTCCAATGTGTCAGAAATGTCTGGATGTTGAACAAGCAGACCCGGAAGAGATATCAATCCAGGCAGGAACCGAAAGAATTCTTCTGGTTGATGATGATAAAAAAGTGGCGGTTATGGGAACTCAGATGCTTGAAAAATTGGGATATACGGTTACCTGTTTTACCAGCAGTCTGGATGCGCTCACTGTTTTTAGAAGTAACCCGGATATGTTTGATGCCATTGTGACAGATTTGATCATGCCGGATTTAACAGGGGATCAGCTTGCCGGTAAAATCTATGATATCAGGCCTGATGTGCCGGTCATCCTTTGTACGGGATTCGGCGATACCGTTGACAGACATAGACTTGAGTCGCCATCTATCAAAGGATTTTTAAAGAAACCTGTTCCTATTAAAGAATTGTCTTATGCGTTGAGGCAGATTCTGGATAAAAATTAATCCCGGATGAAAAGAGGTATATCCATTGTTGAGTATGAATAAAGACATGATGGATGAAAATTATTTTTACTCAATTGACCATCGACGGACAACAACCATAAAAATCAAACGATCCATTTTCATTTGCACTCTGGAATATGTAGAATCCATTGAAAAAGCAAAAAACGTTATTTCCCGGATTGCAAAAGAGAATAAAACTGCTACCCATAACTGCTGGGCATATATTTTGGGAGAAAAAGGGGATATTTTTCATTGTTCTGATGCAGGAGAACCCTCGGGAACTGCTGGAAAACCTATCCTGAACACAATGCAAAGCTATAACATGGCCCATATTGCAGCTGTTGTGACCCGGCATTTCGGTGGCGTCAAGCTGGGTGTAAGGGGATTGATTGATGCCTATGGTGCTTCTGTGAAAAATACCATAGAGCTGAAAAAACTTAAAAAACTGGTTCAGACTGTCAGCATGCTTATCGAGGTTTCTTATGAATTTAATGATACCCTTCTCAATCAGATAAAAAATGATTTAACTCAGATTAAAGATACGACCTATACCGATAAAATTGTTCATACGGTTGAAATTGAACTTAAAAATTTTGCCAGGGTGGACAGACTTCTCTCTGAATATCAATCCCGGGGAAAATTGAAATTCAGCAGGATACCGCAAGCGGATAAAATTTCAGTTTAAAAAGATATTGACAATCATTTTTATTTAAGTATTATTAAATTTAAATTAATTATACTTAAAAATGGTAAGTCTATGAAAACAAAACTCGGTGCACTTCTCAGAGCCATCAGAACTTCAAGGCAACTGACGATTAAAGAAGTTGCAGCAAAGGCCGGTGTCAGTTCCAGTTTGTTGTCGCAAATAGAAAGAAACCGGATATCTCCTTCCCTGGATACCCTGTTACAGATTTTGGAAGTATATGGTGTTCCACCGAATAAATTTTTTAAAGACTATGAAACCAATTCCCGGGTTGAGATTATCAGAAGGGATGACCGAAAGATTTATCAACGAAAAGGCTTTAAATATGAAAAGCTTTGCGGTGATAGTCAGGCCAGGGGGAATCATTCTTTTAATGCCTTTTTTATGGAGCTTTCGCCTGGCCAGCAAAGAGGTGATGCAAGTGACGGACACCTTGGACGTGAGCTGGGGATTGTTGTTGAGGGATCTGCACAGCTTGTTTATGGTGAAGAGATATATGAAATTCATAAAGGCGACTCCGTTTCCTTTTTTTCGGAAATACCTCATGTAATTAAAAATTCATCCGATCAGATTTTCCAGGCATACTGGGTGGTTACCCCAGCTGATGGAGAAGATTATTTTGGAGATAAAACATTATAATATTTGGAGAGAATAATGGGAAAAACCATTGCCGAAAAAATTTTTAAAGCCCATTTAGCAGATGAGCCTTTTGGAGATGTCAGTGTTTTGAAACTGGACAGGGTTTTTTGTCATGAAATCACAACTCCGACAGCCATTCTGGACCTTGTGTCAAGGGGAAAAGACCGGGTGTTTGATCCGGATAAAATTAAAGTGGTTATTGATCATGTGAGCCCTGCAAAGGATTCTAAAACTGCCCTGCAGGGTAAAATCCTGCGGGAATGGGCAAACCGGCATGGGGTCAAAGATTTTTTTGATATTGGCCATAACGGCGTCTGCCATGCCATATTTCCCGAGAAGGGATTTGTCCATCCCGGATTCACCATTATCATGGGAGATTCCCATACCTGCACACATGGGGCTTTTGGGGCTTTTGCCGCCGGTGTCGGAACCACCGATCTTGAAGTGGGTATTTTAAAAGGCGTCTGTACGTTTAAACCCCCGCAAACCTATAAGATTGAGATTATTGGAACGCTGCCAAAAGGTGTATTTGCCAAAGATATTATCCTTAAGGTTATTAAAGAAATAACCGTAAACGGGGCCACCAATATGGTCATTGAATTCAGAGGAAGTATTGTAGATGAGATGACCATGGATCAGCGGATGACCCTTTCCAACATGGCGGTTGAAGCAGGTGCGACAAGCGGGATATGCCTTCCTGATATGACAACGGTTGAATACCTCTGGGAGTTTATTAAAGACGACTATTCGAGCAGGCAGGCTGCGCTGGATACATTTTCCAGGTTTAGATCGGATGATGATGCTGTTTATGCAAAACATAAAACAATTGATGTGAGTGATCTTGAACCGTTAACAACCTTTGGATATAAGCCGGACAATGTAAAACCCGTATCCCAAATGAAAGGGATACGGCTCGATCAGGTCTATATCGGTTCATGTACCAATGGCCGGCTTGAAGATTTAAGAATTGCCGCAAAAGTGCTTGACGGCCATACCATCAACGACCATGTCCGGGGGATTGTATCTCCTGCCACCCCTAAAATATTTTCACAGGCCATGGAAGAAGGCATTCTTAAAATTTTCATGGATTCAGGCTTTTGCGTGACAAATCCCACTTGCGGCGCCTGTCTTGGCATGAGCAATGGAGTTCTTGCAGATGGTGAAGTGGCGGCTGCCACAACCAATAGAAATTTCAACGGTCGCATGGGCAAGGGCGGCATGGTTCATCTGATGAGCCCGGCAACAGCAGTAGCCAGTGCGATTAAAGGCGAAATTTTTAACTCCAGTCTTTATTGTGAACAAGGAAGATAATAATGAAAGAATTTAAAGGAAAAGGGTTGTTTCTGGATCGTTCAGATATCAATACAGATGAAATCATTCCGGCCAAATACCTCACTGAAATTGAAAAAGCAGCCATGAAACCGCATTTGCTTGAAGATTTAAAATTAGATGGCTTTCATCCAAAAACAGATATTAAAGACAGGGCTGTGATTGTTACACAAGACAATTTCGGATGCGGATCATCAAGGGAACATGCCCCCTGGGCACTTGAAGTAAACGGTATCAATGTTGTGATTGCCCCAAGTTTTGCCAGAATATTCAGGCAGAACATGTTCAATTGCGGACTGCTTGCCATTGAACTTTCCAAAGACCGGATCAATACTATTTTTAAAGAATTTGGAAAGAGCAATGTCCAGATCACAGTGGATATTGAAACGTCTGTGATCATGGTTCAATCAAAAAATCAAACAAAAAAAATTGAATTTCAAATTTCAGAGTTTGACAGAGCCCTTATTAAGACCGGTGGATGGGTAGAGTACGCAGATAAATATTATTAACCTATCTTCCGCCGCTCCATTTAAGACGGGTTTTTAAAACTTTAAAATAGGACTGCTCTTCAAAAGAGAGCATCTTTATGTCATCCTTGCTTTTTTTGATAAAGATTTTATCCTTTGGATCCATTTCAAATCCCTCCTGGCCGTCAAGGGTGAGGATTATATCTTCAGGACTGCCTTCCAGACGGATTTCAATTTTTGTCGAGTCCGGTATGATCAATGGTCTGTTCGTCAGTGTAAACGGGCAGATCGGGGTCAGGATAATGGAGGGAACTTGTGGGTTCACCACAGGTCCGCCAGCTGCCAGAGAATAAGCAGTTGAGCCGGTCGGAGTTCCGACAATCAGGCCATCAGCCCTGTAAGTTGTCAAATAGGTTGAATCAAGATATACTGCACACGAAGCCAGCCTTGACAGGGCTGATTTGTTAATCACCGCATCATTGAGGACATCCACATCAATAATTTGTTCATTGTCACGCACAACTTTGATATTAAGACGGGTTCTTTTTTGGATGAGATATTTTCCTTCAAGCAGTGAAGCGACTGCTTTAAAAAGATCGTCTTCAGTGGTCTCGGCCAGAAATCCGACTTCACCGAATTTGACGCCCATCAGGGGAATTCCCCGGTTTTCTATGAATCGCGCAGCACTCAAAAAAGTGCCGTCTCCACCCAGAACAATCATGCACAAAAGATCATCAGGAATGTCTTTGTTCTTTGACTGTTGGATATCGATGATAACACACTGGTTTCCCAGTCTTTTTTTAAGCTCACGGGCCTTTTTTTCAGCATGGGCATCATTTTTTATAACAAGCCCGATCCGTTTAGTATTCATGATTTGTTCACTGCCTCCATCATGTAATCTGCAACGTTTATTGCCGTATATACACCATAAAGTCAAGTTTAAAGGCGAGTGATCGCAGTAGATTTGAAAAATTATATATACCATATGTGGTATTGGGAAAACGTGTTTAAAGACTATTTTTCAAGTTCTTCTTTGATCACAAGGCCGACTTTTTCAACGGAATATGGTTTTTTTATATATTGGCCTGCCCCCAGTCTCTGGGCCTCTTTTACCCTCTCGCTTTCTGAGAAGCCACTTGCAATGACAACCTTTTGGCTGGATTTTAGTTTTCTAATTCTCCTATAGGTTTCAAGCCCGTCAATACCGGGGTCCATTATCATATCCAATAACAAAAGATCACAAGGATAATTTTCCAAATATTCAATAGCCTCCTCTCCGCTAGACACAGTTTCAACTGTGTAGTTCAGTCGGGTCAAAATAATTTTTGCAATCTGCCTTTGTTCTTTTACATCGTCCACAACCAGGATGGTTTCTTTGTTTCCCGCATATTCTTCGATAGGGAGTGGTTTGCTTCTCTTTGCAATTTTCTGTCTTAAAATTGGAAAGTACAGACAAAATTTCGTGCCTTTGTTTTCGATACTTTCAATATTAATATAACCGTAATGATCCTGAACAGTTCCCCACACGACTGCCATGCCAAGCCCAGTTCCACTGCGGCCCATTATTTTTTTTGTATAAAATGGTTCAAATATCCTTTGCAGATCTTTACCATTGATCCCGACCCCCTTGTCTTCAATGGTAACAACGGCAAACTCTCCTTTTTTTATCGATTCATATCCTTGTATGGGTTTATCAATATGCTGATTCCCGGTAGAAATTATAATTTTTCCTCCAGACGGTTGGGCTTCAGCAGCATTGGAGACCAGGTTCATGATTGTTGTTCGCAAGTGGATCTCGGACCCGTCTATGTTAACCAGGTTTTGGGCAAGGTTGGTTTCTATCCTAATATTAGTATAATAGGATAACAGGTTATGATGCTCGGGAGACTTTAAGTAATCCACAATAATGTTATTCAGGTTTATTACTTCGGTAGCCATCACCCCTCGCCGTGCAAGAGTCAAAAGATCGCTAACTATGGCAGATGCCTTTAACCCGGAGGTGTGAATCAAATCCAAAGGTTTTCTAAAACGATGATCTTTGGGAAGGCCTATCAACAAAATTTCGGGATAAGAGACAATCCCCGAAAGAACATTATTCAAATCATGAGCAACACCACCAGCCAGAAGACCCAAGGCCTCCATTTTTTCCATGCGGACAAGTCGCTTCTCCAATTTTTCTTTTTCTTTTTCAGCTTTTTTTCTTTCACCGATATCAAGGATTGCCGTCTGGGTAGCAGGCTTACCTTCCCATGAAATCAAAGAAGACCTTAACTCGCAGTTTATCTCTTCCCCACCTGGCTTTACCAACCTTACTTCATAGGCATCCGCCATTTTTTCCCCTTTTATCCGCCGTTGGTATCTGTCGAGTATATTTGCCATATCATCAGGATGTATAAAGTCTAAAAAAGAAGTTCCAACAATGCTTTCCATCGGGAATCCCAGTTTGTCTCTTAACGTTTTGTTGATAAAACAAATTTCTCCCTCTCTTACTACGACGATGCCTTCAGCAAGATTTTCCACTAGCTCCCGATATCTTTCCTCACTTTTTTTTAATGATTCCTCATGTATTTTGTTTTGAGTTTCATCAATCAGAAATGAAATCAGGGCCGGCTTTCCACAGTATTCAACAACCCTAGATCTGATTCTGATCCAAAATATATCTCCTTTTTTGCCTATGATTCTATACCTGAGTTTCTTAGGGTGGTACTGGCCTGTCATTATATCATTGTCTCTGGTGGTAAGTTTTTTATGGTCTTCAGGGTGAACCAAGTCAAGAAAAGATTTGTTTTCGACTTCTGTAACTGAATATCCTGTAAATTGGTATGCCCATTCGTTCATATGACAAATTTTGCCATCCTGTGTCAAAATTACTCCCAGAGGAATATTTTGGGCGATTAGATCACTTAACATTCTTACCTTTTAAAAAATTGGATGATTAAAAAAAACATTAGCTTTCCGTAAAGTGTGATTACCCTGTTAATGTGCTTGGGCCCAGTTTTCACCGGTTCCGAAATTGACTTCTAATGGGACTTTAAGGGGATGAACATTTTCCATGACATTTTTTGCAAGCTCAATCAATTGGTCTTTTTCTTCAAACGGGGTTTCAAATATGATTTCATCATGGACGGACAGGAGCATTTTTGAGGCCATGTTGTTTTTTTGTAAGGCAGCCTCCATTTTTATCATGGCCAGTTTGATTAAATCGGCAGCACTGCCCTGAATAGGAGTGTTGACGGCTGCCCGCTGTGCGAAGTTTCGAATGTGGACATTGGAAGAATTGATATCATCCAGGCGCCGCTTTCTGCCAAAGATCGTATGGACCTCACAGGTTTTTTTAGTCTCTTCTATGGTGTCATCAATGAATTTCTTTACACCGGAATACCGTTTGAAATAATTATCAATATAGGTATTGGCCATTTTACGACTGATATCCAGATCATTGGCTAGTCTGAATCCGCTCATGCCGTATATAATGCCGAAATTAATGGTTTTGGCCTGGTTCCTTAAATCCTGAGTGACAAATTCGGGCAAAACCTGGAAGATTTCCAGGGCAGTCCTGGTGTGAATATCTTCACCATTGTTAAATGCTTCAATGAGGATTTCATCTTGGGCGCAATGGGCCAGGATTCGAAGTTCTATTTGGGAATAGTCTGCTGAAATCAGCACATGGCCACTTTTGGGGATAAAGGCTTTCCGGATTTTTTTACCTTCCTTTTTCCGGATGGGAATATTTTGAAGATTTGGCGTGGAACTGCTTAGACGGCCTGTCACGGTAATGGTTTGATTAAATGAGGTATGGATTCTCCCCGTCTTTTTATTGATGAGTTTTTGCAAGGCATCTACATAGGTTGATTTGAGCTTGCCAAGGGTCCTGTATCTTAAAAGTTTTTCAGGCAGTTCATGGCTTTGGGAAAGCTTGGTAAGGACTTCCACATCCGTTGAATAGCCGGTCTTCTTTTTTGTTTTTTTAATGACTTTTAAGTGTAGTTTTTCAAACAGGATGACGCCCAGCTGCTGGGAAGAATTGATATTAAATTCTTCCCCGGCAAGGGAATAGATTTCTTTTTTAAGGTTTTTCAGTTCCAAATTAAAGGTGTTGGAAAGATGCTTTAAAGCATTCTTATCCACTTTAATTCCTTCCATTTCCATGTTGCCTAAAACCGTGATAAGGGGTACCTCGATCTTCTCCATCAGATCGGAAAAGCCCTGATCCTTTATTTCTTTTTTAAACTGCTGATAAGCCATAAAAGTGATGTCAGCATCTTCACTGGCATAATTCACTGCTTCGGAAATAGGGACTTCCTGGAAACCGATCTGGTTTTTACCTTTACCTGCTACCTCTTCATAGGAAATGGTTTTATAGCCAAAAAGGTTCATAGCAATACTGTCAAGACTGTGACCCCTTACAGACGGATTTAAAAGATAAGATGCAATCATGGTATCAAAGGCAATACCCTGCATGACAATACCGAATTTTGACAGGACAATATAATCATACTTGATGTTTTGTCCGACTTTTTTAATTTCCTGGTTTTCAAGGACAGGTTTGAAAATTCTCAATATGTCGTCTTTGTCAGGTTGCTCGAATTCGTCGGGAAAGGTGTGTCCGATGGGAATGTAAAACCCCTGGTTTTCCCTGAAAGAAAAGGAGATCCCCACGAGCTGCGCCTTCATTGGATGCTTGGAAGTGGTTTCCGTATCAATGGCAAAAATCTCTTTGTTTTCAAGAACCTGGGCTAGTTTTTCAAGCTCTTTGGTTGCTGTTATCAGTTTATATATTTTTTCGGATTTATCTGCATTTTGTGCAAATTGGGTGGCAAGGGCTTTGAATTCAAGTTCCTGGAATAATTCGAATGCTTTTTTCCTGTCAAACGCTTTCAACTTGAAATCTTTAAGGTCTTTTTTTACGATAACAGATGTATCAATGGTGGCAAGCTTACGGCTTAAGAATACAATATGTTTGCTGTTGAAAAGATTTTCATATAATTTTTTCTTCTTTTTAAGGCTGTCAAGATTTTCATAGATATTTTCAATGGAGCCAAATTGGGAAATCAGCTTTATCGCCGTTTTGGGTCCAATTCCCTGGACACCGGGAATATTGTCCGCACTGTCTCCGGCAAGCCCCAGAACATCGATAAACTGCCCGGGTTCTATTCCCATATCTTCTTTTATTTGTTCCACATCTTTTATGGTGTCTTTCATGGGGTCCCACAGGGTGCATTTTTCGGTAATCAGCTGGATAAAGTCTTTATCACCGGTCACCATGACCACCTCAAACCCTTTTTTCTGTGCAAGTTTTGAATATGTCCCCACAAGATCGTCTGCTTCAAACCCCTGTTTTTCAACAATGGGAATATTTAATGCTTCGATGATTCGTTTGATATCAGGAATCTGAGCTGCCAGTTCTTCGGGCATGGGTGGGCGGTTGGCCTTGTATTGATCATACATTTTATGTCTGAATGTAGGACCTTTAACATCAAACAGAACAACGGCATATTCAGGACTGTTATCCTTTAGTAATTTTAACAGGATTCTGGTAAAACCAAATGTGGCATTGGTCGGATGCCCTTTAGATGTGGAAAGACTTCTGATGGCATGAAATGCGCGATACAAGAAAGCACTGCCGTCGATGAGGAATATTTTTTTTGGATCTACCATAGTAACATCCTTTTTTAGATATTGAATTTTTATTCAATCAAAGGCATATATACTATCTTTTTTATTAAAGGAGAAGTATATTTGTATGATGAATCAAAAAGTTAAAACAAGAAAAGAAAAAAGGCGTGAGAAAAAGTCAAAACAATGTCATTGTTGTGATCAGGAATTTATGTTTTGCTGGAATTGCAGGTGCGGATTCTCTATGTGCCAGGAATGCATGTATGAGAATCTTTGGGGCATGACCTGCAACGGGATTACCTGGAAATGCCCTGATTGTGGAGAACAGAATGGGTATGGCAATCAATAAGAATTCTTAAAAGGAGATACTATGGCAAAGAAAATTAGTGTTGGGACTTTGATATCAGGCGGTGGGACAAACCTTCAGGCAATTATCGATGCATGCCTTAACAACTCGATTGATGCCAATATTCTTTTTACAGGTTCTGACAGTCCCGGTGTGAAGGGGCTGGAACGTGCTCAAAAAGCCAATATTGATACCTTTGTAGTGGATTATTCTCAAATTATTCAGTCCTGTAAAAAAGGAATAAATGACACAGATCTCCCAAAGGATTTCAATTTAGAAGAGATTCAGTCAAAACAACAACTGGTTGCAGGGGATGCATCAAAAGAACAGATTGCTTTTTTTTTAAAAAGCCGTGCCATCGCAGAAAGAAAGTTTCTGGATATAATTCTTGCTTATAATGTGGATCTTCTCGTCCTGGCAGGATTTATGCGGGTGTTGACACCCTATTTTATTGACAGGATCAACACAGATCCGGGGAGGTATAAAATAATGAATATTCATCCGGCGCTTCTTCCTTCTTTTCCGGGCACGGATGGATATGGAGACACCTTTGCTTACGGCTGTAAGGTGGGTGGCTGTACAGTCCACTTTATTGATTACGGGGAAGATACAGGTCCCATTATCGGTCAAAAAGCATTTGAAATCGAAGATGATGATACCCTTGATGATATAAAGAGAAAAGGCCTTAAAAAAGAGTGGAAACTTTACCCCCACTGTATTCAAAAATTTGCTGATTCCTTTTAACGAACGGATTTTTCACATCAAACCCCGGGGGCAAAAAGGGATCTGCCATTCGGCAGTCAGTTGATCAGTTTGAGCATCAATGGTACGGCTGTCATGGTTCCTATGGTCGACCCCAGGTTAGTAAAAATAACCACCAGAAGAATCCGGGTTACATTATTGCGCCAGAAGCCTTTTATGGATACGATATCTTCAGGGATTGCTTCAAGATCTTTTACTTTTGGTTTTCTGGAAAAGGCTTCTACAAGCCCGGATACCCAGCCAGCCGCAATCATAGGATTCAAAGAGGTTAAAGGGGCTGCAATGATTGATGAGATAATGGTAAGGGGATGAGCAAGCGCAAGAATAGCACCAATTCCCGCAAAAATACCATTTGCAGCGATCCAGATCCAGACCATATCAGTTCCTGCATTTTTGCCTTCCATTAGAAATCCTGCTGCGAACAGCAGGAAAATGGCTGCCGGGATAGCCCATTTTAAAATTTTCCCGGCCTTCCCCGAAGGGGGAATCTTATTGAGTTCATCAAGGTCTATCTTTTCATTGCCGGCAAGATATCTTTTAATTCCCGGGGCATGGGCAGCACCCACAACAGCAACGATTTTTTTACCCGGGGCAGACCTGATTTTTTCTGCCAGGAACTGGTCCCTTTCATTGATCAGGGATTTTTCAATAATAGGATGTGTCTTTTTCACATCAGCCAAAAGAGTTTGTAGGATATCTTCCTGTTTCATCTTTTCAATATCTTCCTCTTCAATGTCATCCGAAGCACCAAAAGAGAAGATAAGAGAGAACACGAGCTTTAATTTTTCCCACAGCCCCATTCCTCTCCAGACCCGTGAAAGGGTGATTTGGATTTCACGATCCGATGGAACGATCAAGGCATTGATTTCCTCCGCTGCCTTGATGGCATTGATCATTTCCTGGCCGGGTTTGATATCAAATTTGTCAGCCATTTTTTTCTGGAAAGAGGCCAAAAGAAGGTTTATGAACAACAGCAGTGCTTTTTTTTCTTTAATGACCTTTACAATATCCATGTTGCGCCATCTGTCCGCATCTTTGAGTGATGCAAGCCTTGTCCCACAAAGTTCAACACAGACTGTGTCCGGAGTTTGTTCGTGGATGGTATCTTCCACAAGCTTAGCGCTTTGTCTTGACACATGGGCAGTGCCGATTAGAATTATTTCTTTTCCATTGCAGGATATTTGATTTATCATGCTGTCTTTTTTTTTCTCTTTATTTACTTTATCCGGTTTACCCGATTTGCCCGATCTTTCTGGGGAGGAATTTTCCATGAACCTTATAAACCTTTTCAAATCAATTAAAATAGACTCGTATTATAACCATTATCTGATTCATGGCAATATAAAATC
>NZ_JABZFL010000051.1 GCF_014237455.1 Desulfobacula sp.
AAGCCGCGCTGGATGATAATTTTACATTACTTTGCCCGCCAAGTGGCAAACTGGTTAATAATTCCATTGTAGCCGCTCTGTTCCGGCTAGTGGCATGATGCTTTTATGGGAAACTTCAGACTGAGTAGGTAATTGCTTTTTTCTCTTCATTCGACAGATCAAGGCTTTTTGATAGTGTGTGAAGTATTGTTTTTTCTTCCCATGATAGCCGTTGATCTCTGTTGTTTTCAATATCGTTTGTATAGGCGGTATTGACACAATTTTTGAAAATTATATAATCTCGTTTTCTTTCTTGTGATATATTCGTTTTATCTTTTTCTATTTGTGTTTTTATTGATTTGATATGTTGATGGAGATTTTTCAATGACTTTTTGTATAATTTGTCGAACCAGTCACGAGACATCATTTGATTTCCATCTCGAATAAAAATTTCAATGACCACATCTATTTGAAAATTGCTAAACTCTATGCCATGCTTCAGATGCTTTGTGTACTCATCTCTAAGCAAATTGAATAATCGTACAATATTGGTATCTTCTGCTTTTTTAAGAATATTGTCACTATCCGATAAAATTTTATCAATCTTTGGGTTTTGCTCTCTGTTCTCTTCGCTATATTTATCCAGTATTTTCAAAAACGATATTTTTTCAATTTGATTTACCTTGCTAAGTACTTTTATTAAGTTCACTGGTATTCCTCCGCAAAATAGTTATTGATGATTTTCAAGTAATTGTGCAGGGCTGGATACCATGGGAAATTGAGTGATATACAACCAGAAGCATTTAAAAATTTAAATCAAGAATTCCGTACCACTATTTCCAATGCCTGTAAAGAAATTTCAACAAATCTACTTTCACCGCTCGTTTTTTTCAGGTCAACAATCATACCCTGAATTAAAATTTATTTAATGCTTGACTTTTTCCGTTATTTGTATATTATAACAAGATTCGCGCTGATTTATGTAAAGCGCAGAGGTTTCATCCGAAAGGTGTATATTCCCAACAAAAAAAGTGGTATTACCCTTAAAGTTAGAAACTGGTATTATTTTTATTTTTATTACAGGAGACTGCCAACATGGCTAATGGTATCGTAAAATGGTTTAACGACACAAAAGGTTTTGGATTTATCGAACAGGAAGAGGGAAAAGATGTATTTGTGCATCACTCAGGTATCAATTCAACAGGATTTAAATCCTTGAATGAAGGGGACCGCGTTTCATTTGACATCGAAGATGGACAGAAAGGCCCCGCAGCAACAAATGTAACCGTGTTATAGTTAACCGTTTTATTTGTTTTAAAAGAGTCATCTTGGTGACTTAAAAAATTAAAGCCCCAGGACAGAATACCGTCCAGGGGCTTTTTGTTTTTACGAAAAACCATCTATTCCACCTGATCAAAAGAACAAAAGCAAAATGGAAAAGTAATTGCCAAGCTTTTAAAGCTCGTAAGGTGTCAAGCTTTCCCATCCATTTTTAGTTACAAGCAGGGTCTGTTCAAACTGTGCCGACAAAGACCCGTCATCGGTGACTGCTGTCCACCGGTCTTCAAGTATATGAAGCTCTTTTTTTCCCAGGTTAATCATGGGTTCAATGGTAAACACCATGCCGGGAACAAGGCAGGTGCCTTTTCCCCTGGTCCCGAAATGGAGAATCTGGGGCTGCTCATGAAAATCAATGCCCACCCCATGACCGACAAACTCCCGAACCACAGAACAGCCGAAAGACTCTGCATAACTTTGAATGGCAAAACCGATATCTCCCAATGTCGCACCGGGAGCTATTGTTTCAATCCCTTTTTTTAAGGATTCGGCAGCTATGCGGACAATTTTTTTTCCCTGTTCAGTAGGCGTTCCCACAAAAAAGGTTTTGCTGGCATCTGCATAATACCCGTTAAGTATGGGTGTGATATCCACATTGACAATATCGCCGTCGTTTAAAATACGGTCACCGGGTATGCCGTGGCAGATGACATCATTGACCGAGGTACAGACACTTTTAGGAAACCCTCTGTAATTTAAGGGTGCAGGAATCGCTCCGGCCTTAATGGTTTCTTCATGAACAAAGGTATTGATATCTTCTGTTTTGAGCCCGGGTTTAATCATTTTTTCAACCCGGTTGAGAATAGACATTAAAAGCTCTCCGCATTTTTTAATGCCTTCGATCTGGTGAGGTTCTTTTAAATGGATATCATATCTTTGTTTGTATTCTTCCTTTATACTGATTTCTTTTTTTTTATTTCGGCAACAGTTCTTATATTTTTTTTTGCTTCCGCACGGACAGAGGGTATTCTGTCCGATCTTCACAGCTTTCTTTTTCATTTATAGTCAAGCTCCTACAGGATGGCCCCACAGTGAATGGGGATATGCCTCTTCAATTTTAATCTTGATAATATCGCTTATAGTGACATGTTCGGATGGAAAATGCACGATTTTATTGGACTCACTTCGTCCGACCATCTGTTCCAGATTTTTTCGGATCTGTTTAAATCCATCTCGTTTTTTTATGCTTTTGCCTTCAACAAGGACTTCTAATGTTTTTCCGATCAGTTTTTTGTTCTTTTTTTCAGTATAGTGTTCCTGTAATTGTAAGAGAGTATTTAACCTTTCACGTTTTTCCTTTTCATCAATCTGCTCGGAAAATTTTGCTGCAGGCGCGGATGATCGGTCAGAATAGGCAAAAGCATATATGGAATCAAATTCAATCTCACGTAAAAGATTCATCGTATCATTAAAGTCTTCATTGGTTTCCGATGGGAACCCAACAATAATATCTGTGGAAAGTGCAATATCAGGACATTGTTTTTTTAAGTCCAAAATCCTATCCATGTATTTTTCCCGGGTATACCCTCTGTTCATTTTTTTAAGAATTTTATTTGATCCGGACTGTACCGGCAGATGAAGATGGTTGCAGACTTTATCAAGATCCCGGATGGCATAAACCAGATCCATGGAAAGGTCCTTTGGATGGGATGTGGCAAATCGTATTCGATGAATTCCGTTTATTTTATTTATTTTAGCCAAAAGCTGCACAAATGAAATTTGGTCTTCTTTTTGACCGTAGGAATTTACATTCTGTCCTAAAAGGGTTACCTCCTTGACACCGGCCTTGGCAAGCAAAGAGATTTCTTCTATAATACTTTCGGGTTTGCGGCTTCTTTCTCTGCCCCGGACATAGGGCACCACACAATAAGTGCAAAAATTATCACACCCTTGCATAATGGTGACAAATCTGGATGTTTTATTTTCGTCAAAACAGGAGGTGTCCGGCAAGGATTCATAAATCATCTGGGAGTCCTTCGTATCCACCACTCGCTGTTTCCCGGATTTTACCGCATCAATAGACTGGCCAAATCTTGAAAATGCCTGGGTTCCTAGAACAATATCAAGATGTGGAATCCGATCAAATGCTTTTTTCCCCTCCTGCTGGGCCACACACCCTGCCATGACTGTGATCAAATGAGGTTTTCTTTTTTTAATTTTGGCAAATCTGCCCAGAAAACTAAATGCTTTTTCTTCTGCCTTGTGCCGAATCGAACAGGTATTGCAAACAACAATGTCAGCTTTATCCATATCATTGGTTTTTTCAAACCCGTAAGAAGTTAAAATTGAGGCCAGTTTTTCAGAATCGTATACATTCATCTGACAGCCAATCGTATATATATAGGCATATCCATTATACTTCATTAAATACAAAATCCTTTTTAAACTCTTCAACGATCATTTGCGCAGTTTTCAGCCGATCCGGTGCGATTGCAAGTCGAATATGCCCCTTTTGGGGGTCCAGAGTTGTTGCAATTGCCACACCTTCATGGCCCTCAAAAATAAACCGGATAAATCCGATCTTGGTTTTATCAACCCTATATTCTTTGTAGACGGTTTTCATAAATTTCACTCCTGCTTTTTTCAAACGAATTAATATATCATTATTGCTTAAAACTTCAAATAGCTAACCCGACAATTGCATAAAAAAAGAATTTTACAGTCCAGTTTTTCCAGCTTAAAACTTGTAATTTTTTTCAGGAGCCTTACCATTGAAATAGTAAAAAAGGGTATAAAGACTTGTGATATTTACAAGTTGGTTTCACTAAATTTAAACCGGGGTGGTAACATAAATGGAAAATCAATCGAATTCCCATCATTTGGTTCTTGGAAAACTCAATGATTTTTTGACCGGTTCTGTTTTAGCAGACACTCTTGATGAAAGATACCGGCAGAAAATTGCAAAAAGTCTTGTGATGGACAGCAGATTTGAAAAAAAAGATATTAAAAGCAATATAATCCTTGAGGTTGTTGCAGGTCATAAAAAGGCTGCCATAAAAGTTGATTTTCTTGTCAAATATCAGAGAAAAACCATTGCAATGATAAAATATGCACCCGGCTCCCTTGTCACCAGGAGACTTTCTACCCTGGCAGTATCAAGAATAATTAAACCTTACCAGATCCCCATTGTTGTTGTCACCAATGGAGAGGATGCTGAGACCCTTGATGGAAATTCAGGAAAAGTAATGGCTACCGGGTTTGAAAATTTACCTGATAAAGAAAGTGTAAAAGAAAATATGATATCTTTTTCATTTAAGCCGATTAAAAAGACCCTGTTTGATCAGGCATCAAGAATTGCATATGCCTGTGAGGTTGATGGGGCATGTCCTTGTGATTCAGATGTCTGTATCATTGAATAAGAATTTGCAGAATTTTTTAGGACAATCTGTGCAGTTGTTTCCTATCTTATTTGTTTAGCATTTTTTTCAGATAATAGCCGGTGTATGACTTTTTATTTTGAGCGATTTCTTCAGGTGTTCCCAATGCAACAATTTCTCCGCCTTTATCCCCGCCTTCAGGGCCAAGATCGATGATGTGATCCGCACATTTGATGACATCAAGATTGTGCTCTATCACGACCACTGTATTTTTTGAATCGACCAGTTTGTTTAGAACAAATAGTAATTTATTAATATCATCTGAATGGAGCCCTGTGGTGGGTTCATCAAGTATATAGATGGTTTTACCGGTTCCTTTTTTTGACAGCTCCTTTGCCAGCTTTATTCTTTGAGCTTCTCCTCCAGACAAGGTCGTGGCGGCCTGGCCAAGTTTTATATATCCGAGTCCGACTTCTATGAGGGTTGCAAGTTTGGTTCTGATAGACGAGATATTTTCAAAAAACCGAATCGATTGATTAATGGTCATGTCCAGAACCTGGGCAATGTTTTTACCTTTATATCTGATATCCAGAGTTTCCCTGTTGTATCGTTTCCCCTTGCAGACATCACAGACCACATAGACATCAGGTAGAAAATGCATTTCAATTTTAATGATACCATCACCGGTACAGGCTTCACACCGGCCTCCTTTGACATTAAAGCTGAACCGCCCGGGTTTGTATCCCCTTGCTTTTGATTCGCGGGTCTTGGAAAACAAATCCCTGATAGTGTTAAAAACCTGGGTATAAGTACCGGGGTTGCTTCGGGGTGTTTTCCCAATGGGAGACTGATCAATATGAACCACTTTATCAAGATGTTCAAGGCCTTTGATATCTTTATAACTGCCGGGAGTTTTTCTGGAACGGTTGATCCTGTTTGCAAGAATCTGATAAAGTGTGGATAAAACAAGAGTTGATTTTCCTGATCCTGAAACACCGGTTACACAGGTAAAACATCCTATGGGGAAAGAGGCATCAATTTTTTTAAGATTATTTGAATTTGCCTGATAAATGCTTAGTGACTTTCCAATACCGTTTCTTCTTTTTTCAGGAATTTTAATATATTTTTTACCGGACAGATAAAGACCGGTTAATGAAGTCTTACATTTGATAAGTTCTTCAGGAGGACCTGCAAAAACAACCTCACCGCCGTTTATTCCTGCCGCAGGTCCGATATCAATCACATAATCGGAAGAAAGGATAGTCTCTTCATCATGCTCAACAACCAATACGGTATTGCCAAGATTCCGAAGGTTCATCAAGGTGGTCAATAATTTTGCATTATCCTTTTGGTGGAGCCCGATACTGGGTTCATCCAGCACATAAAGCACCCCTGTCAGTTTAGATCCGATTTGGGTGGCAAGACGGATTCTTTGGGCTTCGCCGCCGGACAGCGTTGCAGCCGATCGGCCTAGACTAAGGTATTCAAGGCCGACATCCTGTAAAAAACCTAAGCGTTCCGCAAGCTCTTTGATAATTCTGGCTGCGATAATTTGGTCTTTATCTTTAAGGCTTAAGGATGAGATATACTGAACTGACTGCTGTATGGAAAGAGACGTAATTTCCCAGATGGTTTTATCCCCGACCCTGACAGACCCGGATGCTTTATTGAGTCTTGTTCCATTACAAAAAGAGCAGGGTTTAAAATTCAAGAATTTTTTTATTTCTTCTCTCATATAGCTGGAGTCTGTTTCAAGATACCGTCTTTTCAGGTTTGGAATCACGCCTTCAAAGGTTTTTTTATAAACGATTTTTTTGTCCATTCTTTCAACATAAAAAGGTATTTCTTCTTTGTTTGATCCATAGAGCAAAACCTGTTGAAATTCAGGTGACAATTCCTTGAAAGGTTTATAAATATCTTCTTTATAATGGGTAACCAGGGCATCAAGAAACTCCATAAACTGAACTGAATCCCTGTTTTCCCAGGGGATTATCGCTCCTTGCCTTAAAGAAAGCGCTTGATCCGGGACAATCAGATCCGGATCAAACTGGGTGACTGACCCTAAACCGTCGCACTTGGGGCAGGCCCCCTGAGGCGAGTTAAATGAAAAAGACGCCGGTGTAAATTCAGGATAACTGACCCCGCACTTAACACATGATGCTTTTTCACTGAAAAGGGTTTCCTCGTTTCGGGTCAGATCAAGTATGGTTACAAGCCTCTCCGACAACGAAAGAGCAAGTTCCAAGGAGTCTGTCAGGCGTTTTTCAATACCATTTTTAATGATCAGTCGGTCTACAACAACGTCAATGGTGTGCTTTTTGTTTTTTATAAGTTTAGGAAAATCATCGATTAAATAGATTTTACTATCAACCCTGACCCGGGCAAAACCATCTTTTTTTATTTTTAAAAACAGTTTTTCATGGGAACCTTTCTGTCCGTTTATCAAAGGAGCCAAAACTACAATTTTTGATTTTTTATCAAGATCCATAACCCTGTCAGTTATTTGGTCAATGGACATGGAAGAAATGGGTAAACCGCATTTATAACAATAAGATTTGCCAATTCTTGCAAATAACAATCGAAGATAGTCATAAATTTCCGTGACCGTACCAACTGTTGATCTGGGGTTGTGAGTGGCAGTTTTCTGTTCAATGGATATGGCAGGGCTAAGCCCGATAATAGCATCCACATCTGGTTTGTCCATCTGTCCTAAAAATTGTCTGGCATAGGTTGAAAGGGACTCAACATATCGTCGCTGGCCTTCGGCATACAATGTGTCAAAAGCCAGCGTTGATTTCCCTGATCCTGAAAGCCCTGTAATAACAGTCAAGCTGTTTCTGGGTATTTCAACATTAATATTTTTAAGATTATGTTGCCGGGCACCTTCAATGATGATTTTATTTTTATCCATTGATCAATCTTATTCTATTGGGGCTTTTTATTTTTGGCCTGGAATGCTGCCATTTTAATGGCTTCTATCAGGCTTGAAGGGTCTGCGATTCCTTGCCAGGCTATATCATAAGCTGTCCCATGATCCACTGATGTCCTGATAATAGGAAGGCCAAGTGTAGTATTTACACCGTCCTTAAAATGGATGAGCTTGAATGGAATAAGGCCCTGGTCATGATACATGCTAACCACAGCATCATACCATCCATTGACAGCCTGGTAAAAAACAGTATCCGGGGGCAGGGGGCCGAAGACTTTTATTCCCTCCTCCTTTGCAAGCCTGACAGCTGGAGCGATGATATCTTCTTCCTCCCGCCCAAACATGGAGTCTTCCCCAGAATGGGGATTTAATCCTGCAACGGCAATTTTAGGCGTTTTGATATTAAACCGTTTTTTTAAAGAGGTATGGGTTAATCTTATTTTTTTGATAATACCTTCTATGGTAAGATGGGCAGACACTTGGGATAGCGGAATATGAATAGTGACAAGAACAACCTTAAGTTTCTTGCCTGCCAGCATCATGGCATAATCCTTCGTATTTGTCCTGTGAGCCAGCAATTCCGTATGGCCGTGAAATTGAGACCCTGCAAGTTTCAAAGCCGTTTTTGTGATGGGACAGGTTACAAGGCCTGAAATGTGGTTGTTCAGTGCAAGGTTAATTCCTTTAATGATATAGTCCTGCATGGCAGTCCCGGTTTCAATGGTTGGTCCTGAAAGATCGGAACAGTCCATATCAATATCGGAGATGTCCATTAGATCCACTGTATTAAACAGGTAATTGCCTTGTCTTGGATCATCAATGATATTAATATGACGGGTGACGTTTAAAAGTTTCAATGCCTGTTTTATAATGTGTGAATCTCCAATAACCACAGGCTTGCACAAGGCATAAAGTTTGGGATCGTTTAACGCTTTTATCAGTATCTCGGGGCCGATCCCAACAGGATCTCCCATGGTAATGCCAATAATTGGAAGGGTGTTTGAATGTTTCATTAAAATATCTATAATATTAAGGTTTAATACTGCAAAACAAAGTGCAATATACTATTGGAAAATGAAAGTGTAAATATAATTTATGTCATGAAATTGTGAAACTACTGTTAAATTCAGGTTTTAAAAAAAGATATAATTTTTATTGAATTTGAAGCAATTAAAAGAAAAACGGAATAAATCAAAGGAAATTTATTTTTTTAGAAATTAAAAATCTGCTTTGAAATGTTAAAATCTCTTGGAAAAATAACTAGTTGTCGAAGTGGTTGTAATTTTTAGAAAAATTTTTGTTCCACAGAAAAAATTTAATAAAATCAAATGATTAAAAAATTATGCCAAACAAAAATCTAATATTAAGCTAATAGTTCTTATTAGATTTGACCAATAAAATATATTTCATTAATTAAAAAACATACTTTTTTTAAATATCCATTTTATCCGTTAGTAAGTATTAAATTTGCTTTATAAACCAGTGTTTCAATTCGCAGTTGAAAGGAAGAGGCTTTTTTTGGAAAATATGGGATCGTTCTGGGAAGAAGTAAAATGTCAAATCAAAAAGACATTACCCGATCATAGTTACAGGATGTGGATAGACCCTGTCGAGCTTCTTGAGCATGATAATCATCATATTAAACTATCCAGCCCGAACCCCTATTTTATCAAACGGCTAAAAGATAATTATCTTTCGATATTTAAAGAAGAGTTTTCAAAAATAGGAATTAATGACATCAATATTGAATTTAAAGTATCCGCCAAAAGAAAATTGGCTTCGCCGGGAAAAAACAAAAAAGTAAGCGCATATCCAGCGGTTCCTTTATCATCAAAAAAATTAAAGCAAATGCATCTGCCCGGGCTTAACGTAAGGTTTAACAGTGGACGGATGTTCAAAAAAGGATTCACCTTTGATGATTTTGTGGTGGGGGACAATTCAAATTTTGCCTATTCTGCATTATTATCCCTTGCCCAGGGAAAAATAAAAGGCTCGAGTATCCTCTATCTTTTAGCAAAAACCGGTCTTGGGAAAAGTCATTTATCCCAAGCCGTCGGACATTATATCATTACAAATAATTTTTCCAAAAGAGTTTATTATATAACAGCAGAAGATTTTACCAATGAAATGATATTTTCTTTGAGAAATAATACCATAGCGCAGTTCAAAGAAAAATACAGGAAAAAATGTGAAGTATTAATTCTTGAAGATGTTCAGTTTCTGTCCGGAAAGGATGCGACACAAAAAGAACTTGCCATGACATTGGATTATCTTCTTGAAGCAGACAAAAAGATCATTTTTTCAGGATGTGAGCTTCCGGATGATATTCCTAAACTAAATGACCAGCTAAAGTCTCGGTTAACCCTTGGACTTATCACGGAAATTGATGCACCGGATTACACAACCCGGGTCAGGATATTAAAAAAGAAATCAAAGGTTTTTGGATACGACATTCCCAACCAGGTAACCGAGTATATTGCCCAGGAATTGTGCGATGATGTCCGACAGCTTGAAAGCGGTCTGTTTGGCGTGGCTGCAAAAGGACAGTTAATGGGATATAATATTGATATTGAACTTGCAAAGAGTGTTCTGGCAAACATTACAAAAGCAAAGAAACGAATTACTGTTGAATCAATTAAAAAAATGGTTTGCAAAGAATATTCAGTTTCTGAAAAAGATATTGTCTCAGCTTCCAGGAAAAAAAGAATTGTAAAACCACGCCAAATGGCTATTTTCCTTTCCAGAAAATATACAGATCAACCCATTAAAAAGATTGGTACAAGTTTTAATAAATATCATGCAACGGCCATATATGCCATCAATGCAATTGAAAGAGAGTTAAAGCAAAAAAGTGTTCTTTATAAACAAGTAAATTATCTTTCTAAAAAAATTGAAACAGGAAAATTTTAAATGGGATTTTCTAATTCTATTTACAGGCATCTTCAAAAGATATCAGGAAAACCAAACGTCACAAAAGAAAAAGAAGAATTGTTGTGTTACTCCTATGATGCTACGGGAAACTCTTTTCTTCCGGATGCCGTCGTATTTCCGGAATCAGAAGAAGAGGTCGCTCGAATTTTAAAACTGGCATCAAAAGAGAAATTGGTTGTGGTACCCCGTGGGGCCGGTTCCGGGATGACAGGAGGTGCTGTACCGGTAAAAGGCGGCCTTGTAATAGTCACAAGCCGCATGAACAAAATTTTTGATATTGATGAAAATAATTTTTTAGTGAGAGTTCAACCCGGCGTTATTGTTTCTGATATCCATAAAACCGTAGAAGAAAAAGGTTTGTTTTATCCACCAGATCCTGCAAGTTCATCTGTTTGTACCATTGGGGGAAATATTGGCGAATGCGCAGGTGGACCAAGAGCGGTAAAATATGGAGTCACACGCGATTATGTCTTGGGATTAAGAGCAGTGCTGCCTTCGGGGGAAGTGATTCAAACAGGAGTTGCCACAGTAAAAGGGGTTGCCGGCTATGATCTGACCCGTCTGATTGTGGGGTCTGAAGGTACATTGGCAGTGGTCACCCAAATTACATTAAAGCTATTGCCATTGCCTGCAACTATTAAAACAATGGCTGTTTTTTTTGACACTGTACAAAAGGCTGCCAAAACTGTATCCGGGATTATGAGGGAAACTGTTGTCCCAAGGTGTGTTGAATATATGGATGAAGCGTGTCTTGATCTTGTAAAAGACTATTTCAGTTTTGATTTGCCTGAAAATACTAAAGCTTTGTTGATAATAGAACTGGATGGAGATGTCAGCAGTGTTGAAAAAGATGCCCAAAATATTAAAACATTGTGTTTTTCCTATGATGCTCTGGATGTCATAGTTGCAAAAGATCAAACAGAGGCGCAAAAACTATGGGATGCCAGAAAAGCATTGTCTCCGGTGTTGTACAAAATTGCAACCAACAAGATTAACGAAGATATTGTTGTCCCTATCGATAAAATACCGGACATGGTTCAGGTCACCCAAAAGATTCAAAAAACATCCGGCTTAAAAGTGGTTAGCTTTGGTCATGCAGGGGATGGAAACATCCATTGCAATATCATGTATAATAAAGCGAATGAAAATGAGTTAAAAAGGGCAGAAAAGGCCGTTGATGAGCTTTTTGATGCGACATTAAGCTTAGGGGGAACCATTACCGGAGAACATGGAGTCGGTATGACCAAAATGAAATATTTGCCCCGCGAAATCGGTGCCACACAAATTGAACTAATGAAAGGGATTAAAAGAGTATTTGATCCCCAGAATATATTAAACCCGGGCAAGATTTTTTAGTGAATGTAAGGAACCGCTAACCGTCTGGATTCACAAATTTTTGACCTGACTCTCCCCCATAGACCAAAACAAAAATTATTGGAGTTTTATCGCATAATGGTTGTGGATTAATAATTTTTCCAAAATATCAATTTTCGGATTTTTATTATACAGGACGCAGCATCGTATGGATATTGAGCAATAGTTTGAACAAAGTTTGTTTTTTTTATTAAATTCTCCAAAACAATCCGGTATGTCTATGGAGTCTTTTTTAATCGAATTATTGATGAGTATCTGATCCAGTTGTTTTATTTCCATATTCATTCCATATATAGATTGTTTTTTCCATATTTAGTGTAAAAAATTCTATTGGTCAACATCTAATTTTTTTTATATCGAAACCATTGACTCCAATTTTTTAACCAATGGTTTCAGGGTTTGTTTTTTGGTGGCGGAAACAAGAACACCTTGTTTTAGCAACCATTTGTCATCAAAAGAATCAAGATCAATTCGGTCTATTTTATTAAAGACGTAGAGGGTAGGGATTTTATTTAATTTCAAATTTTTAAGAATTTTTTCTACAGATTCTTTTTGTTGGCTGTAACGAGGATTGCTGATGTCTATCACATGCAAGATAATGTCTGCATCCTTAAGTTCTTCCAGGGTGGCATGAAATGCCTGCATCAGTTCTTTGGGGAGATCTTGGATAAATCCGACAGTGTCCGTGATAATGACTTCTGTATCTTTAGGAAATCTCAATCGTCTGCTGGACGGATCAAGGGTGGCAAACAAACGATTGGCTGCGACAATTTTGCTTTGGGTTAATGTATTCAAAAGTGTTGATTTGCCGGCATTTGTATAGCCGACAATTGAAATAATGGGTAAATCCTTTCGTTTGCGCCGGGCCTTTTGCTGATGGCGCTGTTTATGGATTTTGACAATTTCTTTTTTCAGCCGGTTGATCCTGTCTCTGACTCTTCGCCGATTGAGTTCAAGTTTAGTTTCGCCGGGTCCTCTGCCGCCGATGCCGCCTGTCAAGCGTGACATGGCCGTATTTTTAGTAATCAGTCGCGGCAGAAGGTATTCCATCTGGGCAAGCTCGACCTGAAATTTACCTTCCCTTGATTTAGCCTGGTTGGCAAAGATATCAAGGATCAACTGGGTTCGATCAATGACTTTCATTTCAACAAAATCAGTAATAGAACGAATCTGGGAAGCAGATAATTCCCTGTTAAACACCAGCAGGGTCGCATACTTTTGAATCGCCTGAATGATCAGGCTTGAAAGTTTTCCCTTACCGACAACGAATTTTGAATCAATGGTTTTTCTTCGTTGGATGGCTGAACCAATCACGTTGATACGGCTTGTTTTGCAAAGGTCTTTAAGTTCTTCCATCAAAGCCCAGGATTTTTTGGGATCTGACGTCGTTGCATTGATCAAAAATGCGTTTTCGGTGCCTGATTCAGGCTTGTATAAAGAATTTTTTCTGGTCAGTTCAGATTCAAGCGCCAGAATTTGAGCCAGGCAATCAATGTTCAGTTGATGAATGGTACCGGGTGCTACAACCTGATACGGCGCTGAATTCTCATCCGGAAGAATATGCCCGGAATAAACGGTTCCAGGCTTGCCCCCCGGCGTGATACAAATAGCCGTGATATAATCCAGCCGCAACAAAGCAAGGTCAGTGAGGTCATCCCTTGTCAAGGGTTCTTTTTTTAAATGGGTATGAATGAGGCGCAGCCCCTTGAGCCTGCCGGGAAGGGCCATAAAGCCTGCAGTTATTGGAATGACAATTCTGTGGGACTCTCCGACAATAACATAAACAACTTTCCCGTTTCGGTCGATGAGAAGACCGATCTGCCGTCTGGTATCATGGGAAATTTCAGCTAAAAGAAGTGCAAGTTTCGGATCTATAATATACTCGGGTGGCGTGCTGTAGTTATAGAGATTTTCAATTCGTTTAATCTGGGTGTTTCTCAGGCTGGAAGTGTTACCGGTAAGTTTTTTCTTCATTCAAATTCCTGGTATGAATTTGGTGCAAGTTCTTCAAACCGTGTATATTGACCCTTGAAATGCATAAATGCAGTACCTGTTGCTCCGTTTCTGTTTTTGGAAACAATGATTTCAGCCGTACCTTTTTTAGGATTATCCGATTCTTTATTATAGACCTCATCTCTGTAAATGAATGCAACAATATCTGCATCCTGTTCCAGAGCACCGGACTCACGAAGATCAGACAGCATGGGACGTTTATCAGACCGCTGTTCAAGCATACGGTTAAGCTGGGATAATGCAAGGACCGGAACATTCAACTCTTTGGCAAGCGCCTTTAAAGATCTTGAGATTTCAGCAATTTCAAGGTCTCTTCGATCGGTCCTAAATGGGGGCTTCATCAATTGAAGGTAATCAACAATAATCAGACCAAGTTCATTATGTTTTTGATAAAGTTTTCTTGTCTTTGCTCTTATTTCCATTACAGTAATATTGGGTGTGTCATCAATAAAAATGGGCAGTTCATTTAAAATACCTGCCGCATCTGTTGTATTTTGCCAGTCCTCCTGGCTGATAAAACCGGTTCGAAGCCTGTTTGAATCTATGCGTGCTTCTGAAGTTAGAAGTCTCATGGAAAGCTGCTCATTGGACATTTCAAGGGAGAAAACGGCAACAGGTTTGTGTTCCTCAATGGCAACATTTCTGGCAATGTTTAAAGCAAAGGCTGTTTTTCCCATGCTGGGCCTTGCTGCCAGAATAATCAAATCAGATTTTTGCAATCCAGATGTAATATTGTTTAATTTTACATATCCGGTGGAAAGCCCTGAAAGCCCCCCGTCTTTTCCCTGTCGCTCTTCAAGTTTATCAATATTTAAATTGATCAAATCTCCTAAGTTTTGAAAGGAACCCCCTGATTTTTTTTCTGAAATATTTAAAATAGAGGTTTCGGCAAAATCAATAATATCTTCAAAATCACCTTTGTCTTCCAGACATCTTTCGATAATACCTGAAGAAGCAGTAATTAGTTGCCTTAAAGACGCCTTGCCCTTAATTATTTTGGCATAATGGACCGCATTCACAGCAATCGGAGCTGCATCAGAAATGGCTGCAAGATAGGCAACTCCACCGATACTTTCAAGTTCTTCTTTTTCTTTGAGCCGATTGGCAACCGTAACGAGATCTGCAGGTTCTTCTCTGTTGGCAAGCTCTATAATTACCCTGAATATTTTTTTATGGGCACCTTTATAAAAGTCCTCATAAGATATTATGTCTATAATATCATCAAGGCTGTCATTATTAATAAATATAGCGCTTAATATTGATTCTTCCGCATCAATATCATGGGGTGGTGTTTTGATCAGAAGTGGGTCTGTGGCTATTTTATTTTTTATGGGCACAATATACTTTTCAAAAGGAGCATCCGGGGAAATTTTAAAATTTCCCCGGATGCAGTTTAAATATTATTTTTCTTCTTCAGCAATGACATTTACTGTAATTTCAGGCTCAACATCCTTGTAAAGACGAATGGGCACTTTGTACTCACCAATTTCTTTTATGGGTTCGGCAAGAAGGATGGAACGTCTTTCCAACATAATGTTTTGACTGTTTAAAGAATCTTTGATGTCATGGGTCGTAACGGATCCATAAAGACGAGATTCTTCATGAACCTTGGCGCTAATTGTACATACAACGGTTTTAATTTTATCAGCCATTTCTTCAGCAATTTTTTTCTCTTTGGCAATCTGAAGTTCAAATTTTGCTTTTGCCTGTTCCATGACTTTTCTGTTTTGGGGTGTAGCAAGAATGGCTTTGCCTTGAGGCAGAAGATAGTTGCGGCCATAACCGGGCGCCACATCACATTCTGCTCCTGCGATGCCAAGCGTGTCAATCGTTTCTTTTAATATAACTCTCATTTAAACCTCCAAAAAAGTTCAGCCGTTTTTCTTCAATGAGGCTGACTTTTAGTTTATTTTTTTATCATGTAGCCGTATCAAGTTTTCTAAAATTGATCCAAGTATCAAATAATCCGAATCCGATGACAAGGAACATAAAAAGAGGTTGAATTGCAATTAAGATGTAAAGAAAAAACTTTAGTGCAAAAGGAGCGTTCTTTTTTTGAAAAAAAAATGATACCACCGCAATTCCCTGGAAAAAATATACAAACATTAAAATTATCAAGCAGTTCACAGAAAGTAATTTTAACACATCTACGGGTAAAAATATTAAAACAGATAATGCGATTACACCAAATACCAAATAATCGGGTGCTTTCCATTGATTTAAATTTTCAATACTTTTGATAAGAATCCCTTTTTTCAATAGCAACTTTTTTATTAATAGAATGTTAAGCCATACCATAGTAAGGTATGAATTGATAAATATTCCCGGAAAAATAACAACAAACAATGAACTTGCTTTTTCGAGCATTTGCTGGTCAACTTTTATTTCCGGATAAAGTTGAGCCGATTCTGAAAAAAGTTGGGTTGATAAAACTTGATATCTGGATACATAATTTGAAATTAATTGTTCAATTCCCTGGGCTTGAGTCAAAGAATAAATAAGTAAAACAACTATGCAGGTTCCAAGAACTGCAAAGCTTGTGTATAGCATAATTTTTTCAATACTTAAGTGTTTTTCTATGAATTCACCAAGGAAAAAACCTGTCATCAATAAGGAACCAAAGTAAAGCGTATTAAATGCAACGTTATTGGTAAACACAATCAGCACAGCCAGGCTTGCCACCATGATAATACCGCTACCGTTTCTTCCAGTCTTAAGCCTGTAAAACAGAACAGGCAAAGGAAGGAACATCCAG
Source organism: Desulfobacula sp. (assembly GCF_014237455.1). Classification (GTDB taxonomy): domain Bacteria; phylum Desulfobacterota; class Desulfobacteria; order Desulfobacterales; family Desulfobacteraceae; genus Desulfobacula. The sequence continues at coordinate 16,637 of NZ_JABZFL010000051.1, forward strand.
GCAAAGATACCGATCAACGGCATGACATACATGACGGAAATGATCAATATACATAAAAGGATACCGGATAGAACATCCTTAATTATAGCGGGTTGTATTAGCGTACCAGTCACCTGCATTACTCCTGCTTTTTAATACATAGGTCTGCCAACAAACGGCAGCAGCGCTATCTGGCGAGATTGCTTGATGGCAACAGTAAGCTGGCGCTGATGTTTGGCACAGGTACCCGTGATTCTTCTGGGAATTATTTTTCCGCGTTCTGTAATGAATTGTCTGAGTGCTTTCGGAGTTTTGTAGTTTATTTCAAGATCATTGTCCACACAGAATCTGCATATTTTGCGGCGTTGATAAAATTTATTTTTACCACCGCCTTTTTGATTTCTACGGTTATTATACATTGTTATTATCCTCCAATCTTAATTATTCCGTTTCTTTTTCGGTTTCTTCAACTTTTTTATCTTCTTTGGAAGTCTCTTCTTCAACAGATTTTTTGTCTGTCTTTTCCTCAACAGGCTTTTCCTCAACAGATTTTTTTTCTGTCTCGTCTACCTGTTCGGATTGGTTTTCTGCTTCTTGAGCTTCTTTTTCAAGTTGTTCCGCCGTTACATCATCAGAAAGAAGGATGGTCATGAATTTGAGCACATCATCATTAAGACGGAGGTTTCTTTCAAGTTCTTTTATAAGATCACCGGTTCCGCCGTAAGTGACACATACATAATGACCACGTAATTTTTTCTTGATTTCATAGGCAAGCTTTTTGTTGCCCCACTCATCAAAATTTAAAAAAATACCATTTTCTTGGGCAATGATATTTCTGACTTTATCAAACAGGTCGACACGAGCTTGATCCTGAAGATCAGGGTCAGAAATAAAAACAGTTTCATACTTCCTCATTTTTTCTCCTTACGGATATAAAGCCCTGACAATCAGTCAGAGCAAGGATTAATGCAAAAATCAACACCTGTCTATCAGGTATTGCATAAAAACTATTTTGTATATCATTAAAAACTATTTGGGTCAATATTTATCTGATCCCTAATTTCTTCGATTTATACTTAGACAGCTCAGTAAAAAACAGGCGGTGGATGGGGTTAATTCTTATTGTTTATAAATTATTATTACAATGATATGATACCATGTTTGCTAAAAAATAAAGAAGGAATAATCATAATAAAGAACGATAAGAATGCTGAATATTGATGCCATATCAAAAAGTTTTGGAGATCAGATCCTGTTTGAGAAGACAGGCTTTCAGATCAATTCCGGTGAAAGAGTCGGACTGGTTGGCAGAAACGGCCATGGGAAAACCACATTGTTAAACATGATTTCCGGCAGGGATCACCCGGATGAAGGAAGTATCTCTTACCCTTCAGGATATCGAATTGGTTCTTTATCGCAAAAGATTTTTTTTACTGAAACCCGTGTGATTGACGAAGCCATGTTAGGACTTTTAGACCACGAAAAAGGCCATTACTGGAAGGCTGAAAAAATTTTGGCCGGGCTTGGGTTTTCTCAGGATGATTTAACAAAAGATCCTTGCAAATTTTCAGGCGGTTTTCAAGTAAGGCTTAATCTTGCTAAAGTATTGGTTTCAAAACCGGATCTTTTGATACTTGATGAACCGACTAACTACCTTGACATTACATCCATCAGATGGATTTCACAGTTTCTTATTTCATGGCCTCGGGAAGTTTTGCTGATCACACATGATCGAGGTTTTATGGATAATGTTGTGATGCATATTGCCGGTATTCACAGGCATAAAATAAAAAAAATCAAGGGGAATACATCTAAATATTATTTACAGGTTGCCCAGGATGAAGAAGTCTATGAAAAAACAAGGCAGAACGAAGAAAAACGGAAAAAAGAGATTGAACACTTCATCACAAGATTTCGAGCAAAAGCCCGTCTGGCCAATATGGTACAATCACGGATAAAAACGCTGGAAAAATCCCGAACAAAAGAAAAACTCCAAAAGTTGAAAAATCTTGAATTTGAATTCAATTATCTTCCTTTTTCCGGTAAGCAGATATTAATGATAGAGGATTTGTCTTTTGGCTGGCAAATTGACAAACCATTGATTCACAATTTTTCTTTGACAGTTTATCCTGATGATCGGATTGCTATTATTGGCAAAAATGGAAAAGGGAAAACAACTCTCTTAAAGTTGATAAGTGGAAATATTAACGCTATTTCAGGCAGCATCAAAATTAATCCGGGCGTGCACTTTGGATATTTTGAACAGACAAATGTTCAATCTTTGAATGACAATTTTACTGTTGAAGAAGAGCTTGTCCTCTCTTCGATTGATTCAGACAGACAGACCGCCAGGAATATCTGTGGGGCCATGATGTTTGAAAAAGACAGTGCTTTGAAAAAAATATCCATATTATCCGGTGGAGAAAAATCAAGGGTAATGCTGGGTAAATTGCTGATGAGTTCCTTGAACTTATTACTGCTTGATGAACCCAGCAATCACCTGGATATAGAGTCTTGTGATTCTTTTGTCTGTGCCCTTGATAATTTTGAAGGGGCTGTGGTTATAATAACGCATAATGAAATGTTCCTTCATTCTCTTGCGAACAGGCTTGTGGTATTCAAAAACAACACCGTAGAAGTTTTTGAAGGAACGTATCAGGAGTTTTTAGATAAAGAGGGGTGGGAGGAAGGAAATGGTTTCGTTGAAAAAAAAATAAAAAATTCTGCCTTATCAAAAAAGGAACTCCGCCAGAAAAAATCAGAAATCATTTCACAAAAATCAAGAAAAATTAAACCATTAAAGCAAAAAATTGAGAAGCTGGAAAATGATATTGATGAAAATGAAGCGGTGATAACCGAAATCAATGAAGCATTTATAGAGGCGTCAAACAATCAGGATGGCCAGAAAATTCAGAGTTTAGCTAAAAAGCTTGCAAAATTTGAAAATTTGAATGAAATACTATTTGAGGATCTTGAAACTCAGATGGATTTATTTGAAAAAATTGAAAAATTATTTAATAATCAGTTAGAAGAATTTGAAAGGCATTAATTTAAGATGGACAAAAAGAATTTTGGATTTTATTATGGTATTATTTTGGCTGCAGTGGGATTAGGTGTTTTCTATCGCATACCTCAAGTGATGCTGCAAGTAGAAACCATTGAATTTTTCAGACAAAAACTTTTTCTTCTCAGGTTGTGTTTTTATGTTTTAGGTGGGCTTTTAATTTTAGCAGGTGGTATTAGAATTTATAAAAATTATAAATAATGTAAGGATTTTTAATTATGCACAAATCATCCAGCCTGAAAGCAACAATAAAAGATCAATCCGGTGCAGGAAAGACTAAAATTGGAGAAATCCTTTCAAAAGAAGGCCAGATTACCAGTATGCAGCTGGATGAGGCATTACGCATTCAAAAAAAAACCAATGAACGACTTAGCAGTATCCTTTTAAATAAGGGATTTATCGATCCTGATACGATCGTCAACGTTCTTGGCCGGCTTTATAATTATAATGTTATCAGACTTTCTGACATCAAGCCTGACCCTGAAGTATTGGAGATCTTGCCCTATGAGATAGCCAAAGCCGCCTTGGTGTTTCCTCTTGGATTCAAAGGTGAAGAACTGTCCATTACCATGGTTGAACCGACAAATACCGCTGTTGTTGAAGACCTTCAGAAAAAAACCGGGAAAATGATTCTGGTTTGCGTGTCGACTGAAAATGATGTGATTAAAGCCTTTCGAGATTTTTATAAAATCAATGATGAAGAATATAAAAGCCTTCTTCATTTTGAGGAAGATTTTGAAGATGATGAGCCAGTTACTTCTGTCGATGATTTCGGATCCTTGGTCTCTGAGGCGGCAGAAGAGGTTGAAGTCGGATCTGATGTTTTGGATGAGTATCAGAGCGAATTCATGGCATCGGATGCACCCATTATTAAGCTTGTGAATGGTATCCTTACCAAAGCCATTAATGAGGGGGTGAGTGATATTCATATCGAACCCTTTTATAAGGCATTTCAAGTGCGATACAGGCTTGACGGATCCATGTATAAAGCCATGAACCTTCCGATCAGTATAAAAAATGCAGTTATTTCAAGAATCAAAATTCTTGCAGAACTTGATATAGCAGAAAGACGAATCCCCCAGGACGGCAGGATAAAACTTCGATTCGGAAGAAAAAAATTCATTGATTTCAGGGTCTCTACCTTGCCGACACTTTTTGGTGAAAGCATTGTTATGCGTCTTCTTGATCAAAGCGCTTTGAACATTGATTTGACCAAGCTTGGTTTTGATCCGGCAACGTTTGACAGTCTGAAAAGATCTATTTCACGACCATACGGACTCATTCTTGTTACAGGTCCCACAGGAAGCGGGAAAACAACAACGCTTTACTCAGTACTGAACCGGTTGAATAAAGATGATATTAAAATATTGACCGCAGAAGATCCCGTTGAATTTAATTTTAAAGGGATTAATCAAGTTCCTGTGAAAGAAGAGATCGGTATGACTTTTGCGGCAGCCTTGAGAGCCTTTTTGCGGCAGGACCCTGATATCATTATGGTGGGGGAAATCAGAGATCTTGAAACGGCCGAGATTGCGATTAAGGCCGCAATGACAGGTCATCTGGTTTTTGCAACCCTTCATACAAATGACTGTCCTTCAACCATAGGACGACTCGTTGACATTGGCATTCCTCCGTATATGGTGGCATCTTCCGTAACTATGGTCTTATCCCAACGACTGGCCAGACGGCTTTGCCCTGAATGTAAACAGGTTGTTACGGGTCATAATTCAAAAGACCTCGAATTTCATGGGTTTTCAAAAGATGAAATCAAAGATTTAAAAATATATGGCCCCAAAGGGTGCAGTCATTGCAATGGAACCGGATATAAGGGCAGGGTGGGGCTCTATGAATTAATGGAAGTCACCGATGAGGTGGGGAAGGCCATTAGCGCCGAAGTGCCTGAAGACCAGCTCAGAAAGGTTGCCATAAAGGAAAAAATGGTTACATTACGGGACGCTGGACTCAAAAAAATCAGAACAGGAGAGACATCGCTTGAGGAAGTCGTAAAAAAGACCAATATTACCAAGGAGGCATTGCCAAGCTATCTTATTAACCCTGATGTTGAACAATACGAAGACAAAGCTTTTATTATCAGGGAAGGCAATACAGACATTGACTTTTTTAAGCTTGTTCAAGGCGGTTTATATGTTGTTAAAGATGGCAAAAAAATTGCTGAAATTGTTCAACCAAATGATTATTTCGGGGAAATGTCAGCGCTTACCGGAGAACCCAGATCCGCATCAATTATATCCAAAGGACGATCATTGGTTAAACGGTTTCCCGGTGATAAATTGTTTGAGGTGATAGAAAAATACCCTGACGTAGCAAAACATTTATTTGTTGTTCTCGCGGGAAGGCTTGACAGTGCAGATCAACGGTTCGTGAATATACTCAAGCAGATTAAAAGAGTTAAGCCCAGCTAATCTGCTCGTATGATTATTTTTTGAAATATCTTTCTTTTTCACTGTATATGCAGCCGCAATACTGTTGCCGATACATGTTAAGTTTTTTAGATTCTTCAATCCCGAATTTCCAGCCTTCCCTGAAATCATGGTAAAAAAATGTTAAGCCATATTTTTTGGCAACCGCATCCCCTGTTTCTCTAATGCGGGCATGATTTTGGAATTTGCTATATAAAAGGGTGGTGCTGAATGCTTGAAACTTTCCTTTTTTGGCGATAAGGGCTGTTGCCTTGAGCCTGTCATAGTAGCAGTATCGACATCGGTCCTGTTCCCTGAAAATAACGGATTGAAGAAATTTCTCGATCTTGTAATCTGATTGATAAATTACCTTTAACCCAATAGATTGAGAGTATAGTTTTAATGTCTCCTCCCTTTTTTGACATTCTTGAAACGGGTGAATATTATGCCGATAAAAAAACCCCATTACATCCATATCCATCTGTTCTAGAACCTTGAGAGGATAAATGGAGCAGGGCGCACAGCAGGTATGAAGTAAAAGCTTCAATCTCTTCTCCCGAATATTGAGGTGCCGACCCTTACCATTGTAGAGCCTTCTTCTATGGCCACTTTAAAATCATTGCTCATTCCCATGGACAGGTGTTCCATTGTCACATTACCCAATTTCCGTGCCATGATTTTTTCTTTAAGCAGGCCCAATTGTTTAAAATAGATCCTGGCCTTTTCAGGGTCTGAAAAATAAGGTGGCATGCACATTAATCCTTGTAAGGATAAATTTTCAAATGTGCTGATTTGCTTTATCAGTTCAATTGTTTCTTCTGTTCGGGTTCCGGATTTCGTTTCTTCTTTACCAATATTAACCTGGACAAGTATTTTTTGAATTTTGTCAATTTTCTTTGCCTGTTTATCTATTGATTTTGCAAGTTTTAATGTATCGACCGTATGAATATATTCAAAATATTTAACAGCAAATTTCGCCTTATTGGATTGAAGATGTCCAATAAAATGCCAGCAAATTTTGTTTTTCCCAATAACATCTATTTTTTCAATTGCCTCCTGAATGTAATTTTCTCCAAAATGTTTCGCACCTGCCTGGATTCCTTCCATTATCATTTTTACGCTTTTTCTTTTACTGACAGCGATCAGTTGTATTGTATCAGGCTTACGACCACAGGACATGACTGCATCCACAATTTGTTTGTTGACTCTATCGAAGTTATCTTTAATAGTTGGCATAAAGGTTTTAGTCCTTAAATTGGATGATATTTAAATTCATAAGTGTTTCAACAACCTCACAAACAGGTAATCCTACAACATTGGAATATGAGCCTGAAATCTGTTTAACAAGAAACGCACCAATTCCCTGTATACCATAAGCTCCTGCCTTGTCAAACGGTTCGCCTGTCCCAACATACCATTGTATCTCCTGATCGGTTAAATACTTAAAGTATACTTTTGTCTCAACGGATTTCACAACCATGGAATCGGTTTTTTGATTGATCACACAAAAAGCTGTATATACACTGTGTTTGCAATGATTTAGTTTGTTAAGCATTGCAATGGCATCTGTTTTAGATTGCGGTTTGCCAAGGATCTGGTCCTGGATGACAACAATTGTATCTGCACCCAAAATCCAGGATTCAGGATATGAAAGAGCCACATTTTTTGCTTTTAAAAATGAAAGTTCTTTAACATGTTTTTCAGGGTTTTTGATTGAGACAGCCTCTTCATCAATATTTGAAGGAGAAATTTCTATCCTTATCCCGATTTGTTCAAGGAGTTTTTTCCTTCTGGGTGATTTAGATGCCAATATTAGTTTTTCAGACTTAATCAGTTTCATGAATCCCTTTTTATCAGAAATATTTCAAAGAGACAATCCTGTGGTTTTAAGCTTGCAAAATTTCGAAAAATGATATAAAAATGCCAAGAATCATGCCTGGGTGGCGGAACTGGTAGACGCAAGGGACTTAAAATCCCTCGGGCAAATTGCCTGTACGAGTTCAATTCTCGTCCCAGGTACCACAAAACGCTAAAGGGTTTTGGCCTTTTAACCAAAGCCCTTTTTTAAAATCACAGAAAAGTTAGCACATTTTATGGATAAAATTCAAATCACCGGCGGTAGACAACTTCAAGGGGAAGTGAACATCAGTGGTGCTAAAAATGCAGCACTTCCTTTGATCGCCTCAAGTATTCTTGTTAATGGTAAAACATGTTTTGCCAATGTACCCGACCTGATGGATATTACCAGTATCAGGCTCCTTTTGGAGGACTTGGGTGCGACTTGTAAGGTTTCAAAAGGGTATTTTGAAGTTGATGGATCCTCTATTCAGAAAATCGAAGCGGAATATGACCTTGTCCGGAAAATGAGAGCTTCCATTCTTGTCTTGGGCCCTTTAGTTGCAAGATTCGGTCATGCAAAGGTATCTTTGCCCGGAGGGTGTGCTATCGGGGCAAGACCTGTAAATATGCATCTTTCAGGTCTTAAAGCCCTGGGCGCTAGTATCAGTATCGAACATGGATATATTGAAGCAAAAGCAGGTAGACTTATTGGTAATGAAATCTATTTTGATATGCCTACTGTCACTGGTACTGAAAATTTAATGATGGCCGCAACCTTGGCAAAAGGGACCAGTGTATTGAGGAATGCCGCAAAAGAACCGGAGATTGTTGCTCTTGCAGAGGCCTTAAACAAAATGGGCGCAAAAATAAATGGGGCTGGAACCGCCATTATTACCATTGACGGGGTGAAAAACCTTTCTTCAGTTGATATCAAAGTTATTCCAGACAGGATTGAAACCGGTACGTTTATGGTAGCAGCCGTTGCGACTGGCGGAGATGTTCTCATTAAAGGGTGTGAGCCTGATCACATTGGCGGTCTCATTAATAAACTTAAAGCCGCTGGTGCAGTTATTACGACCGCTACAGACAGTATCAGAATAGTCGGAAATAAACCCATTAAAAGTGTCGACATTAAAACACTGCCATATCCCGGTTTTCCAACTGATATGCAGGCTCAGTTCATGACTTTGATGACCATTGCAGATGGGAACAGCATGATTCATGAATCTATTTTCGAAAATCGTTTTGTCCATGCCAATGAACTCCTTCGAATGGGGGCTGACATTTCAATATCCAGTGGGAATATTGCGATGGTTAGAGGGGTTAAAAGACTTCAAGCCGCGCAGGTTATGGCTTCCGATTTAAGGGCCAGCGCATCCCTTGTTATTGCAGGGCTTGTTGCCGAAGGGACAACGGTCATTTCACGGGTATATCATATGGACAGGGGGTATGAAGCCATTGAAAAAAAATTATCATTGCTTGGTGCAGATATAGAACGTATTTAAGTAAACCTCAAAGATTTAAGGTGAGATGGTGTGAAAATGTTTTTTAGACCTTTAAAGCCCGCATCTTTTTTCATCTTCCTTTCACTGATTGCCGGAATTTTAGCGGGAAATCTTTCCCCTGATAATAAAACGCTTTCTTTTTTTGTTTTTGCCGCCTTGTTGGTCTTGTCCTTTCCGGTTTTTTATTTTAATAAAAAAATGATTTTTATTTTTATTCTTGGCTTGGTTTTCAGCGTTGGATATCTTTTTATTCAAATCAAGTTGTTTCCTGATGTGCCGTCTCATCATATTTCCAATTATCTGGATTCAAAAAAAACTGTTATTACCGGCAGAGTCGTTTCGTTCGCAAAGCACTATGAAAAAAAACAAAAAATCATTCTTCTTTGCCAAACAATAGAGACAAAAGATCGTATAAAAGAAAAGGTTACGGGCAAGATTAATTTAAATATATACGGATTGTCCAAAAAAAGCCCGGAGTTTGGCGATATTATCATGTTTAAATCATCGATTCGATCCGTTCGAAACTTTATGAATCCCGGAGCATTTGATTATAAAAGATTTTTAAAACTCCAGGAAATATATGGTACAGCCTACACTGACATAAAAAAAATTAAAATCCTGACACGTACGGATCAAATAGACTTTTTCTCACAATTGGTTCGAAAAACAGAGAAAGTCAGGACAAATTATTATCATTTTATATCAAATCATACTAAAAGCTCAAAAACCGGCAAAATAATGGCTTCACTGATTACCGGAAAGAAAGAAGTCATTCCTCCTGACATGCGGGATTTGTTTTCCAAAGCCGGAATCAGTCACCTTCTGGCAATTTCAGGTCTTCACCTTTCTATCGTCAGTCTTCTTTTCTTTTATTTTTTCTATCGGGTTTTATCATTCATGCCACTGTTATTAATTGCAGCAAGATCTAAGAAAATTGCCGGCATATTAACCATTGTTCCTTTGACAATCTACGCCATTTTTTCTGGATTTTCTCCTTCTACCCAACGCGCACTCATAATGATAATTGTCCTGTTGGTTTCATTTGTTTCCGAAAAAGAAAAAGATATTCTTTCAAGTCTTTCTGTTGCAGGAATTCTCATATTAATACTGGATTCCGCGGCACTGTTTTCCATATCGTTTCAATTATCATTTATTGCTGTTGTTTTTATCATCTGTGGCCTTTCTTTGTTAACAAAAGTTCCATTTGTTTTTAAAAAAAATCTATTTTCAAAAATAGTGATGATGATGTTTGTAACCTTTTTCGCAAGCCTGGGGACACTGCCACTAACCGCCCATTATTTTAATGTTGTATCTACAATTGCACTTATTTCAAATTTGATTGCTATACCTGTTTTGGGATTTATCGTGCTGCCATCAGGGCTTGTCTCTTTGGTTTGCTTCCCATATTTCCCCTGGTTTGCAACTTTTATCATCAATTTTTGCAGCCAGCTTATTTCGTTTTTAATCACATTTTCTGAGTTTCTTGTTTCCATTCCCAATTCATGGTCAAGGATCGCCACATTGCAATGGATCGAAATAGCTGCGATTTATTCATTTTTCGCTTCAATTTTTTTTGTATTGAAAGGACAAAGGAAAATACCCGCATATTTACTCGCCTTAAGTTTTTTAGTGCTTGCCTTTAATTTTTCAAATGACAGGTTGCAAAAAACATCGAAGCCAAATTTAACCATCACTATAATCGATGTGGGGCAGGGCAACAGTGCTCTTATTCAAACACCTGAAGGCAAAAATATTTTAGTGGACGGCGGAGGGTTTTCAGAGATATCCTCATTTGATACAGGAAGATTTATTGTTGCTCCTTTTTTATGGAAAAAAAGGATACGTTCTCTGGATTATGTTATTTTAAGCCATCCTGAATCTGATCATTTAAATGGTCTTCTTTTTATCTTACAAAATTTTGATGTTAACGCTTTGATTAAAAATTCAGATAAGAGAAATTCAAAAAATTATATGGAATTGATCACAACCTGCAAAAAGCGTAATATAAGGATATTGAATCCTTTAAATGAGGGGAAACAAATGGATTTTGGCACAACAAGACTTTTGTTCTACGAGTCATCTAAAGACATCCCCTTATATGATTTTAATAATAATTCTCTTGTTTTCAAAGTGATATACAAAGATTTTTCAATGCTCTTTCCAGGAGATATTTTAAATGAGCGGGAAAAAAATTTAAGCGCCAGAAATGATTCTGATCTCCAGTCGAGTATGTTGTTGTCACCTCATCATGGGAGTTCCACTTCAAGCACTAAGTTTTTCCTTGAGAAAGTCCAACCCGAAAGTGTCATCATATCCTGCGGTTGGCGTAATAGTTATGGTTTCCCTCATTATAAGGTTTTAAAAAGATACAATAAAATGGGAATACGTATCTTGCGGACCGATGAAGATGGGGCGATTTGCATATCCAGTGATGGTAAAAACCATAGCATCTTAACCTATAAAGATGGATAAGCTGACTGTCAGACAGAAATTTTCAGACTGCTGTGGTAAGAATGCCTTTTCCCTGAATCCTTGAGAAATGGGACAATCACTTTGTTTTTATTGCCACCTGAAATATCATATGTGATACTCACTATGGGCACATTGATTTTTGCTTCAATTTTTTGTGACATGGCTTCTGTAACAAGCCCGGCACAACAGAATGCCGGGTTGGTCTGAACCAGCAGTTTTAAATCAGGATAGTCATTGATAATATGGTGAATTTTTAATATATTATCCATGGATTCACCCGTATGTTCCTGAAGGATGCCATATTCGGAAAGGATATTCTCATAAGAGTCCTTTACTTCAAATGCAGATTTACTTAAAATGGGTTCGAAATATTTATAATATTTTTTTTCCATGGCCTGCATGGCGACAAGAAGCGCCCCATTTGAAAACAAACTTAAATATTTTCCTTCTTTGAACCATTTTTTGAAATAAGAATTAGCGATAATTTTGGCATATTTGTAGTAAGATGTTGTAATGACCTCACCACCATTGTCTTCAATAAAATGAACCAGATCCTGATTCATAATGTTATTATCTCTAACATAGAGATCCCCGAAAATTCCAACCTTAGGCCTTGATTCGGTTCTTGTTTCAATGTCTGAAAACATCTGGATAGCATTTTTTAATGCTTCTTCTTTGGGCTCTGACTTTTCAAAAGCATTGCACAGAATTTTCAAGGCTTTTGGAAGTACCCGATCTGTTTCGCCCTTATGTATTTCATAGGGTCTGATTTTGCATCCAATATTTCTTAGCAATCCTCCAAACATATAGGCAAAATATGCATTGGTTGCAGCCTTATAGGAAAGGTCAAATAACGATAGCTGGCCTTTGTAAATTCCAGATTTTTCAAACCCGTTACCATTTTTCTCAAGAATCTTTTTTATATGATAGGGATACATCTTAATATTGCAGGCAATATCCGATGGATTTAACCATAACACACAATTTGACGGATCAAGATTGTTTTTTTCTATAGTATGAATAAATCCTGCTGCCACTGCATTTAAAGGAATACATTGTCCCGTATTGGTCAGAATGCTTTTTTTCAGGGTTTCATGGGTTTCTTCCATTAAAAAAGCATTGAATCCTTCATTCCTTAAAACAGAAACAATCAGGCTGCCTGAGTATGAATCCCAGTTTGGATAAATAATGGTTTTGTTTTCTATTTTTGATAAAAAATTTGGATGAAGAAGAGAAATATCGTTCTTTTTTTCTTTTAAAGTTGAATTGTTATGATTTGTAAATGCATGCACGGCTGCTTCAACCCTTGTCTCATAACCGACACTGGAGTCATGCTCATCAAGTTCCAGTACAAGATAGGGCTTATTATAACTTTCCATTATCTGTTTAAAATAGTCGATACCAAAAGAGTCTGGCCCACATTTAAACGAGCTGATATATACAGAATAAAGATGATCACTCTTTGCAACAATATATGCAGCTTTAAGAACTTGTGCAGCATATTTCCAGTGGATCTCCTTTAATAAAGGATCAATTTGGGAAAAATCCAGGTTTTCAAAATCAAGCATATCCTGGAAAAAAGTTTTTACACCAAGGTTTTCAAAAAGTTGGGGAATATTGTTGTTCATTGTTTTGGTCAAAACAGTGTAGGGCCTTCCCAAAAGAACAACATTGATATTTGAATCTTTGGATTTATATTGCTGATATAAAGCTTTTCTGTTTAACTGACAATTTTCTTTAAATTCCAATGCACTATCATATGCGGCTGATATATCAAAAAATGAAAATAAAAAGTCCGAGGATATTTTTTTCAAAGATTTATATAATTCCAATTTGGTATGAAAATTTGTATAAAGATATTTGATAATCGGTGAGAGTATCCTTTTTTTGTCAAAATCCGAAAGGCAGGATATAATCGATGGAGCAAACTGAGTATAGTAGCAATACTGCCTGCGTCTATTTTTTCCCTCTGGTTTTTCTTCAAAATAGAATGGCAGAAAGATATAGTCTGCTTTACCCATTAAATACTGAACGTGACCATGCAAGGCCACCACAGGAGCACAGAATTCTGCAGTTGCAATACCTTTCCCTGATTTTACAGGATCTTTAAGTTTTGAACTTGTTGTTGTTTTAATTCCCAGCCTGGAAAAAAAGTGGACCCAGAAATCAGTGTCTTCAAAGAGGTGAAGTGCTTGAGGAATACCAATGACAAAGTCATGTTTAATTGTTGGTTTTTCTATTTTGGGAATTGCTTGGTTTCTTATTTTCAACAGGTTATAGGCGTTTTCTTTTGGGACCATTCTATTTGTCTGATAATCTCTACCACACAAAAAACCATATGCAATAGTTTCATCACCAATGTCTGCAATGGTTAATTTACAGTGATTGGTGCAGAGTTCACAGGTTTCCTGGCGTACCGGAATCTGCTGTTTCCATAAGTCAAATCCTCTAAAATCGGATGTCTTGATTTGTTTTTCTCTTAATAATAAGGCCACGCCAAGCGCACCTGTCAGATGGCAATATTTTGATACATGAACCGGTTTTTTCAATTTTTGTTCAAATGCCGCAACAAGTGCTTTGTTCTTGGCCGTTGCACCTTGAAAAAGAATACAATTCCCTATTTTGCCGATAGTGGCCACTTTTGTCAGATAGTTGTCTCTTACAGAATGTAGAACCGAGGCGAGAATCTCGTCTTTTTTATATCCTTGCGCAAAATAATAATTAATATCCCGTTCCATGAAAACAGTACATCTGTCACTGGCTACAGGAGAGCAGACTCCTTCTGCTCGATCAGAATATTCAGAGAGAGGGCAATCTAGTTTTAAGGCCTGCTCTTCTATGAAACTTCCGGTTCCTGCCGCACATACGGTATTCATGACAGAAGAGGTGACAATGCCGTTTTTAAGCAAGGTGAACTTGGCATCCTGGCCTCCGATTTCGATAATTGTATCCACGTTCCTGTTTAAACTAACCGCTGCTGTTGCATGGGCAGTAATTTCATCGGGTTCAATATCCGCGCCAATGATTTTGCCGCTGATTCTTCGCCCAGACCCTGTGGTCCCACAGCCTTTAATTTTGATTTGAACTCCATAAGTTTTGGAAAACTGATCCCAGGCTTTGAAAATTTTTTGAACAGCTACCACAGGCTGTGATGCAGTTTTTGTATAAAATCCGGCAATGGGTATCCCTTCCTGATTGATGAGGATGCTTTTGGTACTTGTTGAACCTACATCCAGTCCTAAATATCCTTCTTTGGTATCGATTAAGTCTGGATTTTGATAAATATCGGCTTCAACATCCTCGCTAATATAAGAGGAAAAGCATTTAAAATCAGGGTATTGTGAAAATTTAAGTTTAAGTTCCGGATAGGAAAGAACCTTTTCTTTTTTTGATGATATAAAAAAATCTTCTATAGATATGAAGTCACTTTTCTCAATTTTTTTTTTGTTAGCCAGATCGTCCAGTAAACAGAGTGCTGCACCTGCCGCACCATAAAATATTGATTTTAAATCAATGACAAATTGATACCCTGTGATCTTTTCAAGATGGTTTTTAACAGACCTGTTTTGAGAAACGCCACCACAAAAAAGAATTTTTTTACCGACCTGTTTATATTGAAAAAGAGTGTTGGAAATATTTTTTGCAAGACCATAACAGAGGCCGTCACAGATTTGTTCAATGCTGTAACCTTCCTGCTGGGCATGGATAAGATCTGTTTTGGCAAAAACCGCACAACGGGTGGCGATATCAGGTATTTTTTTTGAATTTGCAAAAGCTTTTTTGCTCAGTTCGTGAGATCCACCCAGCAGATTTAATCTTCGGGCCTGCTGATCAAGAAAACTTCCTGTGCCGGCAGCACAAGATGTGTTATGTTTGGCTCCAATATAATTTTGATTCCCGTCAAACCGACTTAATGAAAATTTTTCCCCGCCGATGTGTAAAATCGCATCAAATGTTTTATGATAATATTTGGCAGCGCGGATGAGTGTTAATTGTTCGTCATAAAACTGGTTTGCCTTAATGAAAGAAGGGGTAGCGTCAGTAACTGCAACATGCCCTATGGTTTTTAAATTAATATTTTTGATTAATTTTGAAAGACATTGTTTTACTTCTCCATGATGATAACAGGTGCCTGTATGAACAATATTGCCCTCATCATTTAGCGCCACGATATGAATAGAGACAGAGCCAACATCAATACCGAGAATATGTGACGAAGATTTCATTATTATAATTTTTCCTCTACCTGGTCCCAGAATCCCAAAACCCCTTTAAACCAACCATCAATAAACATTTGTTCATGATCAACTGAATCTGAGCTTGAATATTTTACAAAATTTGTTGAGTGGTAGATCTGTTCAAAGTATTGATTCATTTTAGGATCAGAAATTAATCGATACGTACCATCAAATTGCAATACGTATAAAAGATCTTCATAATGGGCTATTTTTGCCCATCGAAGACCTTCTGCTTTGCCCAGCTTGTAATATTTTTTTTCCCAGATCAGTTTTTCATGTTTGAGCCGTTTGATAATTTCAGGCATATCGAAATCTTCTGAAAATCGTTTTTGAAACTCTTCTTTTTTATGGATAGCATCTGCTACGGCTTCTTGGAACATTTTTGAAAGGTTGAAAGAAGTCCGCCACTCTTTTAATTTTTCATGAAGCAAATCGGGAATGCTTAATGTAATTTTTTGAGCCATATGCTACTCCTGTTATGATTTATATAAATGGGTGTGCAATAATTCCTTTATACGTACTATTTTTTTTAATACGTGTCAATCTGAAACCAACACGATATTATATATTATTACAAAATAAACAGTAATTGAGGCAGCTGGAATCTTGAATTTTCTAAACATAGGAGATATATATAAAAACCATGTTAGTAAAACTCATTGAAAAAGTTGGCAGCAAAATTATAAAGCTGCTGGAATCCATCGGCAGGATAGTTATTTTTTTCTGGACCGGAGTGATGAATATTTTCATCGCTCCGGTCCAGTTTGCCAAAATTATTGACCATACATGGTTTATTGGGTCGAAATCTATTTTTGTTATTATTCTAACAGGACTTTTTACCGGGATGGTCTTAGGCCTTCAAGGATACTATTCGCTGCTTCAATTCGGTTCAGAAGCTGCTTTGGGCTCTGCCGTTTCTTTGACGTTGATTCGTGAACTCGGGCCGGTTTTCACAGCGATTATGGTCACGGCAAGGGCAGGGTCCGCCATGGCAGCAGAAATTGGTGTTATGAGAATTTCAGAGCAGATTGATGCTCTTAAAACCATGCATATAAATCCTGTCAGATTTCTGTTTACACCAAGAATTATTGCCTCTATCATCAGTTTTCCATTGCTGACCGCACTTTTTAATGTTGTCGGCATTATAGGGGGGTTTATTTCCGGCTCCATCATGCTTGGACTTAATCGATATGTTTACATGGACACGGTTATTAAAAGTATTCAAATGCAGGATATTAGCGGAGGGTTTTACAAATCCTTTGTTTTTGCTGTTGTTGTCACCACGACATGCTGTTACAGGGGATTTTATACTCATTTATACAGTGGCTTTGGGGCCCGAGGTGTTAGTTTGTCGACGACAAATGCAGTTGTTCAATCCTGTATTTTTATTTTTATCTTTGATTATATTATTACGTTTTTTTTGGTCTAAAATATGACTGTCCCTCTCATACAATTTATAGATATCATGAAAAGTTTTGGAACCGATCATGTTTTAAAAGGTGTTAACTTATCGATCTACAAAGGTGAAATCATTGCCATCATCGGGAAAAGCGGCACGGGTAAATCCGTACTGCTAAAACATATTATAGGTCTTGTCCAGCAGGATTCAGGGCAGATACTTATTAATGGAGTTCCGCTCCATCAACTATCGGTAGAAGAGAAAATATCTTTTCAAAAAGAATTGAGCTATATGTTTCAGGATAACGCATTGTTTGATTTCATGACCATATATGATAACATTGCTTTGCCGTTGGTTGAAAATTCAAATTTTCCCAAAAACCAGGTAAAAGAAAAAGTTTTTACGCGTATGAAACAATTGGGTTTAACCGGTACAGAAAAAAAGTTTCCCGCACAGCTTTCCGGTGGCATGCGAAAAAGGGTTGCACTTGCCAGGGCTCTTGTGACTGATCCAAAAATTGTTCTTTTTGATGAACCTACAACCGGGCTTGATCCGGTAAGAAAAAAAGATGTGCATTCAATGATTCAGGAATACCAGGAAAAATTTGAATTTACTGCCGTAATTGTAACTCACGATATCCCTCAAATTTTTGATCTTGTCCAACGAATTGCCATGCTGGACGATGGCATTATAAAGTTTGAAGGCTCAAAAGAAGATATCTTTGATTCACACAGCAAAATTTTAGATACCTTTGTAGGAGGGGAAGACGTCTAAAATAATTTAGATTGAAGATATAGTTAAAAAGGAAACACATGAATAAACGGAAAATGGAGTTTTATGTAGGACTTTTTGTCATCATTGGATTGTTATGCGCGGGATACCTGTTTGTTGTTCTTGGTGAAATAAATTTTATTAAGGACAAACGATATCCGGTCCATGCATTTTTCACGTCTGTTTCCGGACTTAAAACAGGAGCAAGTGTTGAAATGGCTGGAGTAGAAATCGGCACTGTTTCAAACGTCAGTATTGATAAAGAACGTCTGCTTGCAAAAGTAGAATTCAGTATTGATAAAAATATTAAACTTTCCGATGATATCATTGCATCCGTTAAGACTTCTGGTATAATCGGACAAAAATACATTGATATTTTACCCGGAGGTTCCGATATTATGCTTGAACCTGGAGAAGAAATAGAGCTTACAGAGTCATCGCTTGATCTTGAATCTCTTGTCAGAAAATTCATCTTTAATAAAGATGAAAAATAGTCATTCTATTAAAGTTACGTAGAGGGTTAAAAGGAAACAGTCAACAATGGGAAAAAAATATTGTTTTTCGGTTTTGGCAGTTATTTTGTCTGTTTTTATCTTGAATCCAAGTGTTTCTGCTCAGGACGGCCAAATTATAGTTCCTGTTCTAGAGGAACTGGACGAAGAGTTTCTTGAGAGTTATGATGATATCATTGAACCTCAATCCATTGCTGATCCAATCTATTATTTTAATTATGCGATGTATTCTTTTAATGATTTTCTTTATTTTGCAACGATCAAACCCATTGCCACAGGTTATAAAGCCATTACACCTGTCCCGGTGCGCAAAGGGGTGAATAATTTTTTCCATAATCTTCTTTTTCCTGTCCGGTTTGTAAACAATTTTTTACAAGGAAAAATAATGGATGCCGGGACTGAAATTGAAATTTTTTTGATCAATTCAACTATTGGTATTCTAGGATTTGGCCAGATGGCTCAAAATGAATTTGGCCTTCGCACATCCAATGAAGATCTGGGACAGACTCTTGGTTCCTATTCCATTGGTAATGGATTTTATCTGGTACTTCCCATATTAGGCCCATCAACATTCAGGGATACGGTCGGACTTGTGGGCGATTATTTTTTAACCCCGGTCAATTACGTAGAACCCTGGGAGCTTTCCACTGGAATTAAAGCCTATGATTCAATAAATGCCACATCATTCCGTCTGGGTGATTATGAAGCCTTAAAGGAAGCGGCCTTAGACCCTTATGTCGCTATAAGAGATGCTTATATACAAACGCGCAAAGAGAAAATAAAAGAATAACCTAAAGGTCACACGCAAAATTTAGATTTTGAACAGATCACTACGCCTGTTGGGCAGAAAATATCGCATTTTATGTGATCTGACCTGATCTAAAACAGCTTTTTCCATATTGATAATATGGATTCCCTGGGTTTCATCGAGTGATTTGTAGATGACATTTCCATCCGGCCCGATTAACATGCTTATTCCCGGGAACGAAAGTCCTTTGGAGTTATCACCGGTTTGATTGCAGGCGGCAATATAAAGTCCATTGTCAAATGCCCTGGCTCTTAAATGCCGAATCCAGGAATCGTATTTTTCCTGTGCACTGCCCCTGGGGGATGCGTGGGGAATAAAAATTATATCTGCTTTTTTTAAAGCCATGGCCAGTGACAGCTCTGGAAAATGTGCATCATAGCAAAGCTGGATGCCAAACTTAAATCCATGTGATTTAAAAATCGGAATTTTATCTCCTGCAGTAAAATATTTTTTTTCAAAAGGTGCTGTATGGATTTTTCTATAGATTTCAAATGATCCGTCAGTGTTAAACACCAGGTGCGATGCATATATTTCTTTTTGGGGATTTTCCTCTGCCAGGCCAATAAGTATAGTTATTTTCAAATCTTTGGCCTTAGTTGAAAACAGGTCTACCAGGTCATCATTTATGGGTTTACAAATACTTGTTATATCAGGGCTTGAAACATAACCTGTTAGGTTCATTTCAGGAAAAATAATAATTTTCGCACTCTTTTCGCTTGCTGAGGAGATAAATTGAAGAGTGGATTCAAGGTTTTTTTTAAAGTTTCCGGCAATGCAATTTTGAACGATAAGAGCGGCTTTAATCGTTTTCATAATTTAAAATTAGCACTTATTTTAAAAACTCTTGTTGCGGGCAGATTTAATATGGTCTCAACGCCGGTTGTTTTAATAATTTGTTCAAGATTGGTTTTTATAATTTCAACGGAAGGAGCAATAAATGTAAACCAAATATTGAATTCGTGATCCCGTTTGTAATTGTGCGTTACCCCTGAATAAGCATTCACTGTTTTTGTAAACAGCTTCATTTTATCTTCAGACACTTTGGCTGCACAAAGGGTTGAATGGTATCCAAGCCGGTCAGGACTGAAATTCCCGCCAATACGCCTGATCAGCATATTTTCCTTCATCTGATGAATTCTTTTGATCAACTCATCTTCAGAAAGACCAAGTTTTTGGGCAAGAATTTTATAGGGCCTGGAATCAATAGGAAAATCAACCTGGATGTTATTAAGAATCTTTCGGTTTTTATCATTAATTACAGACATATCCTAACTTAACTCCTTGAACAAAACAATAAAGGCCCTGCAAAATTTAAAATGCAGAGCCTTTAAATACTTAATTAAAAGTATCGAATTCAGGTGTAACTATACACATCCGGTTGGTTTTGGAAGACCGGCCATTTTACATGCGCCTTTTCCAGGTCCTGACGGGAATAGTTCGTAGATGTGTTTCAGTTTAAACTT
This sequence comes from Desulfobacula sp., assembly GCF_014237455.1. GTDB lineage: Bacteria > Desulfobacterota > Desulfobacteria > Desulfobacterales > Desulfobacteraceae > Desulfobacula. The sequence continues at coordinate 37,107 of NZ_JABZFL010000051.1, forward strand.
GGTCAGTTTGGAAAGAACACGAACCATTGGAGCGATACCATTTTTTTCGTAATAATCCTGGAGAACTTTTACAAGTGTCCAGTGTTCGTCGGTAAGTTCTTCGATGCCTTCCTGACCTTTTACATAGTCAACCCAAACTTCGGAATAAGTATTGTAATCAAGAAGAAAACCATCTTCATCTATTTCAAAAGATTCTCCGTTAAACTCGACTGTTGCCATTTAAAATTTCCTCCAATAAAAAGTTTTTTTTACTATCATTTTAAGACATACTGTCTTTACTTCAATATTTAAAAACTAAACATATCTTAAGCAATGGTTACTTGTCAATATAAAATAAGCCTGATTTAATATTCTTTCGGAGTCTGGTTAATTTGTTCAAGAGTAAAGACTGGACCGTCTTTACAAACCAGTTCCTTCCCGATATTGCATCTGCCGCACATGCCGATTCCGCATTTCATTCTATTTTCAAGAGACATAATAATTTGATGTTCCTTATACCCAAGCTGGGTCAGGGACGGCTGGGTGAATTTAATCATGATCGGGGGCCCGCAAATAATTGCATATGTATCCTCATCAGCCTTTGGTGCATTCTGTTCGACAATAGTGGGAACAAAGCCTGTATGGTATTTCCAGTTTGGGTCATCGGTTCCATCAACTGTGATATGCATGTTGATATCATCTCGTTTTTCCCATTCAAAGAGCTCTTCTCTGTAGAGCAACATACCCGGAGACCTTGCACCATAGACCACATCGATATTTTTGAATTTGTTCCTGTTGGCCGGATCAAGCATATAGATAATGGAGGATCTTAAAGTTGTAAATGCAAATCCACCGCCAATAATAACAACATTTTTATTTTCCAGTTTATCCCAGGGATACCAGTTTCCCAGAGGCCCCCTGATTCCCATAATATCTCCCACCTTCATGTTATGAAGATAGGCTGTAACAACACCGGTTCTGAAAACAGTAAATTTTACAAATCCTTTTTCTACAGGAGAGGATGCAATTCCTATGGGAATTTCTCCAACGCCTGGAATAGATAACTCTGCAAATTGTCCGGCCTGGTAAGCAAATTTTTCTTCATCCCCTTTATTAAGAAAAATAAATTTAAATGTTTTAAGGGATTTATCTTCAGTTGCAATTTCAATATCATCAATGCGAACTGGATACGGCATATAGGGATTTTCCATGTTTCCTCCTTTGTTCGCTAATTTTGTTTCTCATATGAGTTCATCATCTTGCACACTTCGCGTATGTCGATATTAACCGGACAGCTTTTAACACACCTGCCGCATCCGACACACATAATACCCTGGTCGTATTTATCAAGAAAATATTTCAATTTATGCATAAACCTTTGCCTGACCCGCTGGGTCTTTGTGCTCCTTGGATTATGCCCTGTCGCATGCCGGGTAAACAACGATGACATACAAGTGTCCCAGTTACGAATCCTGATGGATGATTTGTGCTTGGTTTCATCCTGGATATCAAAACACCAGCAAGTCGGGCAGACATAGGTACAGGTACCGCAATTAATACAGGAAAATGCAAAATCATCCCAGAAAGGAGCTTCATGAAGCTCAAGGAGGATTTTTTCTTTTAATTTATCGGTATCAATATGTGAAGCAATATTTTTTTCAGCCTCTTTTTTCAACACATCAAACAGTACACCGCTTTCCGTTTCATCGGCTGAGGTTTTAAACCCGCAAGTATCCATAAAAGCCTCGCCTTTATCCGTCAGGATTTTTGCCAGGTATTTATCATCAAAATCAGCTAGAAGTACATCAAGGCCAGCTTCTTCAAAAGGTCCGCTTCCAGTGGATGTCGAAAAATCAAAGGGCCCTGGTTTATTGATGCCTAATCCTACAAAGGTAGTGGCTTCGTATGCGTCACACCAATAGGGGTCACGATAGTCCTCAGTGTCAAAATTAAGTTTGACCAGCTCCATTGCCTTTGCATCATAGGGCCTGATTCCTAAGACCGCTCTGGGCGACGTATCGGTTTCTGATTTTTTCATGATGTGATGGTCTTCCTGCGATTCATCCAGACTGGTTACGAGCATTTTTTCAGTCTGGGGGAAAATAACCGATTTTGCGGACATCACGCAATCATTATAATCCATTTCAGGCAGGATATCATTTTCAAGTTTTTTGATAAGAAAACTATTTTTATCTTTAACCGGACCAAAAAGCGTATAGGTTTTTCTGGAGGCTTCAATGCCTTTGGCCCAGTCTTTTTTATCAATTGATATAAATTTCATTGTATGCCCTTTTTATTTACTTGATAAAATCATTGGGATCGTCCGGTGTAAATGTATCCAAAGGAGGTCTTTGTTCCAGAGTAAGTCCTGCTTCCCATCCATAAATCTCTAATGAATCTTTGTTCAATTTTCTTGTAAAGTCCCTGACATTAATATCCATGGGGCAGGCTTCCACACATGCCCCGCAATCTGTGCATCGACCGGCACAGTGGTACGCTCTCAGATAATGAAAGGTTCTTATATCTGTAGGGTCCTGGCCCTTGCCAACCCATTGAGGACCGGATTCATCAACAAAACATGTCGGGCAGTAGCAGAGCGGACAGGCATTCCTGCAGGCATAACACCTGATACAGTTTTTTAAAAGATTATCAAAGTGATTCCATTTCTCATCCGCAGTCATTTCTTCAATCAACCGAACATCAGAAAACTGATCTTCGATCTGCTGCTCCTCTACAAGGTCTGCAACCAGTTCATCGTAAATGACAGGATTCCTGTGTGTGCAGGTCATGCAGTTTGATTTGAGAACTTCGGTTTTATTGATATTTTTTTCATCAGATAGGGTTTTAATGGTAATAACCTCATCTGTTTCTGAATACCCGGTAATTTCTTCATCAAATAAGGACGACACCTTTATTTTATCAATCATGCCGTTGCAGGGAACACCGATAATATGCAATTGTTCCCGTTTGATTTTGTTTTCAATAATATGGGTGACAATATTTCGACAATCACATCCTTTGGCGATAATGCCTATCTTTTCCTTTCTGCTGGTAAGATAGTTGGCAAGATTAATCCGACAATTGTTGTCCCATATGAATTGTTCTGCCTGTTCAGAGGTTTTTGCAATATGCGGACTTGCGGCCATGGGTATAGTCCCTTGCTTGAAACCAATGATGAAATCGACTTTTTCATCTTTTAACAGATTGGCGGAAAGTTCCCTTATTTTTGTTGTATAGCTGTCCATGTAGCTTGTCCCTAGGCTGATATTTTTTTAACAAGTTTATTGTTGGGCCCGACTGTTTCAACAATCTGGGTCACTTCTTTTACAACATCCACAAATTTGGTTGCTTCAGCAGAAGATATCCAGGAAAAATGAAGCCTTTCTTTTTCTATCCCCATGTGTTCAAGGAGGTTCCCGGCAAGCGCAAATTTTCTTCTGGCATAATAATTACCATCCAGGTAATGACATTCACCAGGATGTCAGCCGGATACCCATACAGCATCAGCCCCTTCTCTGAAAGCGGATAGAATAAATTTAGGGCTCATTCTTCCCGTGCAGGGTATTCGAATAACACGAATATCAGCCGGATACTGCATCCTGCTGACACCGGCAAGATCTGCAGCACCATAACTGCACCAGTTACACAGGAAACTGATTATTTTTAATTTTTTTTCACTCATTATTCATATCTCCTTATACAGCAGCAGTGGCTGCATTTTTTTCATCTTTTTTGCCTGTTTCATTTTTATCGTCTGTTTGTCCTGCATCGCCTGATTCAATTTCATCTAAGGCAAATATCTGGGCAAATATCTGATGGGTATCAAATCCTTTAAGATGTATGGCTCCTGATCTACAGGAAGCAACACACAGGCCGCATCCTTTGCAGAGAACAGGGTTTATTTCAGCCTTACCCTCATACCGTCCTTCAGTTGTAAAAGACGGGGCAGAAAAAGGACAGATGGATACACATACGCCGCATGAACTGCATTTCTCCTGATCCACCCAGGCGATAGTCCCGTCCATGTTCATCTTCTTTTTGGCAAGAAGCGTAACCGCCCTTGTAGCAGCAGCCATGGCCTGGGATATTGACTCGTCAATGGGTTTAGGTGCATGGGCAAGACCGCAGAGGAATACCCCATCTGTTGCGCAGTCAACCGGTTTGAGTTTTGCATGGGCTTCCATGAAAAAGCCGTCAGCGTTTTGTGCGATTTTATACAGAGCGGTAAGTTTATTTTTCTTTTCAGGAATAATGGAAGAGGCCAGGACAATCAGATCACTCTTTATCTCCATTTTTCTTCTAAGAGACGTATCAGAAAAAAGAATCTGCAGTTGACCCTCATTGACAGCCACTTTAAGGTCTTTTTCAAAGTCAAATTTGATAAATTGTATCCCTTTGGTGCGGGCTTGAGTATAAAGATCTTCCCTTAATCCAAAGGGACGCATATCACGATACAATATAAATACATTCATTGCAGGATTCATTGATTTTAATTTCAAAGCATTCCTGATGGATTGAGTGCAGCATACTTTTGAGCAATAAGGCCGCTCCGGTATCCTTGACCCCACACATTGGATAAAGACGGCCGTATTTGTGGATTTCAGTTCTTCATCATTATTTATAATTTTCTGGTCTAATTCAAGCCCTGTCATGACACGGTCATCTTCTCCGTAAAGATGCATTTCAGGTTTTAACTCGGAAGCACCTGTGGAAATAATTGTAATACCATGCTTCAGTGTTTCCGCGGCACCGTTTTTGCTGATATGAGTTTCAAAGTTTCCAACAAATCCATCAACATCGGTTATTTCAGTATTCAAATGGATATCAATTAATTTGTCTTCTTCAACAGATTTTATCATTGCGGAAAGATGCGTTTGAATATCTTCACCCTGCCAGGTTTGATAAAGGTTATTTGCCTGCCCGCCAAGCGTGGCTTCTTTTTCAATTAGATGGGTATGATATCCCTGATCGGCAAGTGTTTTTGCAGCTACAATCCCTGCAACACCCCCACCGATAACTAATCCTGACTGGTCAATTTCAAGGGTGGGTTCTGTTAAGGATTCGTGCAAAGCAACTTTTGCAGTGATCATCCTGACTAGGTCTTTGGCTTTTTGAGTCGCTTTTTCAGGCTCTTTGGCATGTATCCATGAACACTGGTTCCGGATATTGGCCATGTCAAACAGATATTTATTGATACCCGCGTTTGTTAATGTCTCCTGGAACAGGCCCTCATGGGTTTTAGGTGTACAGGCAGCTATGACAACCCGGTTTAATTGTTTTTCCTTGATGATATTTGTAATGGCATCCTGGGTATCCTGGGAGCAGGAAAACATATTCTCCTGGGCGAATTCAACATAGGGTAGTTTTTTAGCCATTTCAACAACCGCAGGCACATCAACTACACCGGCTATATTGGTCCCGCATCTGCAAACAAAAACACCGATTCTCGGTGCTTCTCCTGTTATATTAATTTCTTCGGGGATTTCTTTAGTTTTTGTAAGAGACCATCTAGCGTCCATAAGGTTGATGCCCGCCATCCCGGCAGCAGCACTGGATTCAATAACAGAAGAAGGGATATCTTTTGGGGCTTCAAACGCACCACAGATGAAAACACCGGGTTTTGACGTCTTAACCGGTTCAAAACTATTGGTAGTAACAAAATTGTAATGATCAAGAGAAATATCCATTTTGCCTGCCAGCTCAATTGCTTCTTCTCCAATACACAGTCCAACGGATAATACAACGATATCAAATGCTTCTTTTTGTCTGATTCCGGTTTCATCTATGTAATTAATGAGTTGCAGGCCTGTTTCAGAATCAGGAACAATATGGGTGATTTTGGATTTAACAAATCTTATTCCGGATTCATCCCTGCCCCTGTTATAGAAATGTTCATAGTCCTTACCATGGGTCCTGATGTCCATATAGAAAATAGCGGTATCCAAAGGATCATGACTATGTTCCTTGGCCAGCATCGCTTCTTTTACGGCATAGGTACAGCAGACAGAAGAACAATATCCATTGGAACCCAAATGATTGTCCCGTGAACCGATGCATTGCAGCCAGGCTATTTTTTTAGGCTCTTTCTTATCAGAAGGCCTTACCAGATGTCCCTCATAAGGTCCGGCAGAAGAAAGGATTCGTTCAAACTCAAGACTTGTTACAATATTTTTGGATTTAGTATATCCGTAAACATCATGCTCTCCCGGATCATAGGGTTTGCAGCCCGAAGAAATAATGACAGAACCCACATTCAAGGTTATTTCCTTTTGCTGATCCTCATAATTGATGGCATCGGTAGGGCATACTTCTGCACATTTCCCACATTTTCCCATAGTAAGGAAAATACAGTTCTTTGCATCAATTGAATATTTTAAAGGCACTGCCTGGGCATACTTTACATATATTGCTTTTCGTTTTCCAAGCGCTTCGTCATATTCATCATCCACTTTTTTGGGGCATTTTTCAGCGCACAAACCGCAGGCAATACATTTATCCATGTCAACAAATCTTGGATGTTGAACAATATCTACTTTAAAATCACCTGCTTCACCAGAGATATGCTTAACTTCAGATAAGGTTAGAAGTTCAATATTTATATGCCGGCCGACCTCGACCAGTTTTGGTGAAATAATTCACATGGCACAATCATTGGTAGGAAATGTCTTGTCCAATTGAGCCATAATCCCGCCAATGGAAGAAGACTTTTCCACAAGATAGACATAATATCCGGAATCAGCCGCATCAAGTGCTGCCTGCATGCCGGAAATTCCACCTCCAACGACCATTATTGAACCTATTTTTTTTGATGACATTTTTTCTCCTGTAAACAACCTAATTTCAATATTTTTTTATAACAAATTTTTATTCAACGCTTTGGGTCTCTTTTTTGCCTACTTTTTTCTCAACAGGTTTTTTAGTTAATTTTTTCTTTTTTCTTTTTTTCTTCAACTTTTTTTCTTTAGTGTCAAAAAGTTTGGAATAAACTTGATTCAAATTTTCATTGTCTTGATTCTCTTGGCTGTCAATTCCCAGTTCTTCTTTTCCCAGACCCAGACGAAGTCCTAAAAGCTGTGTATATAAAATTGAAGGCAGGTTGTATTCTTTATTTCTTTTTGAAACAATTTGATTCTGTATTTTATCAAACTGCATGTGACACCATGGACAGGCCACACAAATAAAATCAGCCCCTGCTTTTTTGGCACTGCCTAATTTTTTCTCGGTAAGGTCATAGGACAAACTGTCATTAATCCCAAGAACCGGTGCCCCGCAGCAGTCCAGTTTGGATGCCCACTCAATACTCTTTGCCCCTGTAACTTTGACAAGGTTGTCGAAAAGCGACGGTGAGGCCGGATCATCAAACTTCATGATTTCAGACGGCCGAAGGGCATGACACCCATAATGGGTGGCTATGTTAAGATCTTTATAATGATCAATTGTTTTTTTGTTTAATTCATCAATTGTAATGTCATCGTGCAGTACGGATAAATAATGTGATATCGAGGAGGTCCCTTGATATTTGAGGCCTTCTTTGCCAAGAATTTTATTGATTTTTACTTTTAAGCCATCATCCTCTTTTAAAACCGCATTGGCTTTTTTAAGACTTCCAAAACAACATTTACAAAGGGTCAGGATGTCTTTCCCCGCATTTTCAGCCAAAGCAATGTTTCTGGCTGAGGCCAGCACCCATGCGGTTTGATCTGTATTCTTCATGGGGTAACCGCAACAATTGAACTCTTTTATATCAACTATATCAACCTCTAGTTTTTTCAGCACAGCCCTTGCTGAGGTCTCGTATGGTTGAACTTTTGCCGGTATGTTACATCCGATAAATAATGCAAATTTTTTCATATTTTTTTCCATTGCTGTACTATTAAAATGGTGCAAATGTTTTAATTAAGTTTTATGTATCTATATGAGCATAGAACATGTCATTATTCTTTTTGAGAGTAAAAACAATCTTTGGACACCTTGTTTTTAAGTTCATAAAAAATATCAGTTACCTTAACGTTCTGGGGACAGTGCTCCTGGCACTGATAGCAGGTAATACAATCCCACAACATATTAGATCCAAGAGCAAGATTTTCAAGTCCAAGACCTATTGATCTCATCATTTGATGAGGGAGCAGGTCAAGAACCTGCTCGGGTTTTTCATAGTTCATGACCACCGGGCAGACATTGGTACAGTTTTCACATGAAAAACAATATGAAAATGTGCTGTCCTGAAGAGAGCGCTCCCTTTTGTCTTTAAATTCATTATCAGTATCGGTCAAGGACAAGACATCTTTTGAATGGCTTTTTTTCTTGTACCTGGAAGCGATAATGCTCTTGGCATGTCTGGCCGGCATATCAGAAAGCGTGGCACCAAAATCATCCCGGTTGTATGTACGGTTATAGGAAAAGGGTGATAATATCAGGGGAGTAATTAATGCGCCCGACCTGATGAATTCCTCTCTGACATCGTACCAGAGTTCTTTAAGATTTATTCCGGCCGGACAGACGACCGTACACCTGTCACAATTCGAACAAAGATAAATACCTTCCTGAATTGCCGTAAATTGTGGTGAAGCAAGATCTTTGGTTTTATAATACTGGCGAAGAGAGAGCATTCTTTCGGAAGGCAGGATGTTCGTGTTGTTTTTAATATCAAAGGCCGGACCCTGTGAGCATGTTTTGCTGCAGGTGTTACAATGAACACATGCATCAAGTTCAATCAGCTGACGCGTTGCAATATTCAAAGGATTGGATTTGTCTCTTTGCATAATTGCACCTGTAATTAAACTGATGGGTGTGGTGATAATATGAAGCATTTTAGTAAAAGGCAAAAGAGCCAGGCCGATAAAACAGGCAAGGATATGAAAGTAATATAAAAATGTAACCAACCCCATGCGGTCAAGCAGCCCTCCTATGGGTTTCATTATTTTTGATACAGCATATCCGGCAAATGCAGATTGAGGTCTTGTGTGACAATCAAGACAACTTTCATTATGTATTTCTTCGCCGGCTGTCAGAGTCTCCTGTGAAATCTGATCGGTAACATTTGGAGAGACAAGGCCGTAATATTTTACCCAATACGCTTCCAGGGCCAGTATGTCTTCTTTATATTCAAGGGCAGAAAAATCTTCTTCCATGTTTCGAAAATCGGTAAAAGAGATAATTTTTGCACCTTCTAGAAAAATTCCGGACAGGATAATGACAGCAACAATAAAAATTGCATAAACATCCATTTTATTCGTGCTTAATCTATGAATTTTCATAAAAAAGCGACGGCAAATGGCAATGGCAAGTCCACTCAAAACCATAAAACCGAAAAAATCTCTCAGAAACATGTAGGGATTAACAGTTGAATAATAAGAAGGCAAAATTGCATCAGACACAATAGCTTCCAGAGCATGCATAAAGAACAGCAGTATAAACCCCCAGAATATCAGCATATGCATTATCCAGCGTAAAACATCCTGTTTAAGGATTTTATGTTGGAAAAGCACATCAAGAACAAATATCTTCAATACAATTGCAATTTGGGGGCTAAAAATAATGCCAAGCAGTGCTTTTAAGCTTGAAGCCAATCTTTCGGTAAAAGTAGAATTTTGGGCTTGAATTCCGATTTTATATGAAAACCATTGGACAATTTTAAAAAGCATCCCAATAGCAAGTAATATAAGCGATGAATTAAAAAAAAGATCAAAAGCCATAAACCAGTTCTCCTAAATCCTCAAAACACATATGATTTTAAAATTAATACTTGTTATATTGATTCTAATCATCCATATGGTTTAATTTTATTTTTATAACACTAATCATTTAATACAGCGTGAATATCATACAAAAAAAAATAATAAAAGTATTATCAACTGAAATAATAATAAGTATAAATTTCATTTTCAAATAGCACAAAATGAGTTATAGAGCTATAGAACAAGGGTTGTCAACAATTATCGAACGAATGTAAACATTGCTTATGAAAAGAATTATTGTCATTTGCGGGCCCACCGGGATTGGTAAAACAACATTTGCCATCTCAGTTGCCCGGCGGTTTAATGGAGAAATCATTGGTGCTGATTCAATGCAGATTTACAAGCATATGAATATTGGTACTGCTAAACCAGATCCTGAAGAATTAAAACAGGCACGACACCATCTCGTTGGTTTTCTTGATCCCAAAGATGATTTTGATGCCGGCCTATACGTTAAAGCCGCGGATAAATCCATTGAAGACATTACAAACCGTGGGAAAATTCCCATTATTGTGGGTGGTACAGGACTATACATCAGGGCTCTTTTACATGGATTGTTCCGGTCAAAGGCTATCTGTGGAAAAACAGTGTCTCAATTGACCCGGGACCTTGAAGAAGCGGGTAGTTTAAGTCTTTATCAAAAGCTTGAAAAATGTGATCCCAAAGCTGCCCAGAAAATACACCCGAATGATTCCTTCAGGGTGATCAGAGCATTAGAAGTTTATCAGACAACCGGCCAGAGAATCTCTGCCCGGCAAAAAAACCATGGCTTTGATGACTTAAGGTACAAGAGTATTAAAATAGGACTCTACATGGACAGGAAAAAATTATATGACCGCATTAACAAAAGAGTGGATGTCATGCTTAATCAAGGACTGCTCAACGAAGTAACAACCTTAGTTGAAAAGGGATATTCGTTTGATTTAAAATCCATGCAATCCATTGGGTATAAACATATGGCCATGTTCATGAACAATGAAGTTGATTGGGCAGATGCAGTCCGATTGCTAAAACGGGATACAAGAAGATATGCCAAACGACAATTTACATGGTTCCGTAAGGATAAAGAGATAATCTGGCTTATGCGGTCCCCGTTTAACCTGGCTGAAAAGCTGATAAAAGAGTTTTTGACATAGTTTTTTATTTTACATATAGTCCATGTTCGAAACAGTATGGAATAACAATAAAAACGACAAATTAAATAAGTATTAAAATTAATGAAATCTGAATATCCAAATCTTTTACACTATAAAAACTTAATCATTTGCATTGTAATTTTATGTTTGTCTGCATGTACACAGCTGCCTGTAAAACCACCCATTGAAGAATACACGGGATATGAAGTGCCGCCTGCTCCACCAAAAGAAGAAATTGAAGATGAGCAGCCAAAGATTTCAATCATTGAAATTTTATCTAGTGAAGCGGAAAAATTTTCTTTAAAGGGGAATTACCAGGACGCCTTATTTGCCTACAACCAGGCGCTTTCTCAAGCGAGTGAGGATGAAAAACCATCCCTTATTTTTCGAATTGAACTGGTTCTGAGTAAAACACCGACAAAAGAGATAGAGGAGTTTATTGATATAAAAAACATTCATATTCCAAGACCCTTATTGCTATATTGGTTTGGGTTGAATTATGCGTTGGAAAATAATGCTGTTAAGTCCAAAGAAGTACTTGAAATATTTTTATTTCAATATCCTGATCACCCTTATTATTCAGACGCGGCCGATCTTGTGGATGTTATCAAAAAATCGCTTTTCAACAGGGATACAATCGGATGTCTTTTGCCGTTGACAGGAAAATATGCCGTTTTTGGTCAAAGGGCATTATCCGGGGTTCAGTTGGCCATACAGGAGTTGTCAAAAAAATATTCCAGGGAATTTAAACTTATTATAAAAGACACCCAGGCAAACCCGGATCTGGCTGTTGAAGGTGTCAGACAATTACATCAAAAAAATGTTGCCGGGATAATCGGACCTTTGCTGGCCGTCAATCAGGCTGGCCGGGAAGCCGAAAGATTACAAATACCCATAATCGCGTTAACACAAAAGAGTGACTTTCCTTTGCAGGGAGATTACCTGTTTGCAAATTTTATTACACCTGAAATGCAGGTTCAAACACTTGGCGCGTATTTGTTTTTAAAACTGGGCATAAAAAAGGTGGCAATTCTCTATCCAAACGAAAAATATGGTAAAAAATATATGGAACTTTTCTGGGATATCGTGGATGAATATGATGGAGAAGTTGTGGGTGTTGAGCCGTATGACGGAAAGAAAACAGATTTTGCAGAGCCGATACAAAAGCTTACCGGACAATTTTTTCCGGTTCCTGATTTCCTGAAACCCGAGGCTGTTGAGCCTGAAAACAATGCAGCGCTTTATGAAGATCAAACGATCGATTTACTGCAAATTGCTATAGAATCTGAAACCCAGGAAGAAAATGAGGAAGAAAAAATTCAAATTGATTTTGACGCATTGTTTATTCCCGATTCTCCTTCCAAAGTGAATTTGATATTACCGCAACTCGCATTTAATGATGCCAGGGGCATGTATCTTATTGGAACAAACTTGTGGCATCATAAAAGCCTTTTGAAAGAAGCAAAGGGATATAACAAACACACCATCATTACTGACGGATTTTTTGATGGCAGCCAAAATCCTGTTATAGTCCAGTTTGTAAAAAAATTTGAATCCCTGTTTGATACAAAGCCCAAATTTTTAGAAGCCATATCTTATGATACAGCTTCCATGCTTTTTTTAACTGCCATGGATGAAACGATTGATTCCAGGCAAACTTTAAAGGATTCCCTACAGGGTAAGCGTATTTTTGAAGGCGTGACCGGTAATACCATTTTCGACAAGGATGGGATTGCTCACAGAGAACTTTTTCTTATGACGATTAAAAAAGGAAAATTTGTTGAAATCAATCGGTGAAACAAGCATCCTGGCCGGTTGCTTCCAGTACTGACTGCCAAAGCCGCCCATGCGGATCTATATTTTTCCTCTTTCCTGCTGACGCATCCATGGGCACATGAACATAATGATTGTTCCAAAAGCTGATCAGTAATTTTGTTTTTCCTGCCATTCCGGCGTGGACGGCATCACGGCCAAGAAAACCGCAAAACACACTGTCGTTGGCGTTGGCTGGAAGACTTCTGATAATATAGCTTGGGTCAATATACTTTAATGAAATGGGAACATCTTTTGCCTTAAACCATTGTAAAATCTTATTTTTAAGGAAAAGACCAATATCCTGGAGAATAATATTTCCGGAAGAGTCAAACTCTTTTTTCTGATCATCAAAAAGATTTTGACCGGCACCTTCAGCCACAATAATAACTGCGTGCTTTCGATGAATAATTCTGTTTTCAAGGGCCTGTAAAAATCCGGTTTTTCCATTCAAGGAAATATCAACCTCAGGAATGAGAACAAAATTGCCATCCTGCTGTGCCAGTGCAGCAGTAGCGGCCAGGAACCCGGAATGCCTGCCCATAAGCTTTATCAACCCGATGCCGTTGGGATATGCTTCAGCTTCATTGTGAGCCCCCTTTATGGCAAGTGTTGCAACATCCACCGCCGTATCAAACCCAAATGATCGGGATACCAGATAAATATCATTATCAATGGTTTTTGGAATGGCGATAATCGATATTTTTAAATTTCGATTATCGATTTCATCTGCTATCTTTTTTGATGCCATTAATGTTCCGTCTCCACCCACCAGGAACAGAATACCAATATTCATCCTTTCAAGACAATCAACAATCATACTGATATCCTGGGTTCCCCTTGAGGAACCCAAAATTGATCCCCCCGTATTCTGGATTCCGGAGACAGAGTCAGGATTTAAATCCATTACATCATGTTCAAAATCAGGTATAAATCCTTGAAGACCATGCCTGATCCCATAAATTGTCTTAACATTATATATGTGGTGAAGTTCCAATACCATGGACCGAAGGATATCGTTCAATCCGGGGCATAACCCGCCACAGGTTACAATGGCGCATTTCAGTTTGCTTGGATCAAAATATATTTTTTCTCTTGGACCTGCCTGATCAAAACTGATAATTTCTCCCCGGGTTGTTGCCAAATGATCCATTTGAACATCAACAATTATCCTTGCGTCATCTGAAACAAATCTTTTTACAGGTTCCCCCGGTTTTGTGTGGTATTTAAACGGGGAAATGATTTTCGCTTCACCAAGAGTTGGGATGTCGGCATTAAAATTTTTGGTTTTCATTGCCCCCCCCCGTTAAATTGAAAAGATCCTTTTCCAAGAATATCATGTAAATGTAAAAGTCCGTCAAGCCTGTTATGTTTATCAACTATGGGGAGTACTGTAATCTGGTATTTTTCCATAAGATTTAAAGCATCATATAAAAAAGATTCTACGCTTAATGTGCGGGGGTTTTCACTCATGACCGTGTCAACTGATTGGGCATTTAAATTTAATTGATTATTGGCTATGTAATGCCTGATATCTCCATCTGTGATAATTCCTTTAAGCTTTTCTTCTTTATCCAGGACAAGCACTGCGCCTAACTTGAATTTATCCATTTGTTCTATGGCAAGACTCATTAAAGATCCTGTCAATACCCATGGGGCAGTGGATGCTTTAAACATGATTTCACCAACCCTGCAGGAAAGGCGCTGTCCCAAAACTCCTCCTGGATGGGATTTCATAAAATCGCTCTGCTTGAATTTTTTTTTGGTAATCAAAACAACTGCCAGGGCATCTCCCATGGCAAGCTGGGCCGTCGTACTGGAAGTCGGTGCCATGTTAAATGGACAGGCCTCTTTTTCAACCCCTGTATTAATGACAATATCACATAATTTTGCCATGTGGGAATCGGTTTTTCCTGTAAATCCGGCAAGTTTGCACCCGATATCTTTGATTACAGGAAGCAATTGATTGAGTTCGCTGGTCTCACCGCTGTTGGAAAGGGCTATAAAAATATCATCCTTGCTCACCATCCCCAGGTCGCCATGAAGGGCCTCAACCGGATGTAAAAACATTGAATTTGTTCCGGTGCTGATGAGGGTGGCAACAATCTTTTTGCCGATAAGGCCTGATTTTCCTATTCCCGAGACTACAACCCGACCCGTAGAACCGCATATTGCATTAACGAGTTCTTCAAAAGAGGCGTTAATACTTTGAGTTAATTTTAAAATACTGTCGGCTTCTATTTTTAATACTTCTTTTGCTGTATCTATTATCATGGTTGAATACTATTTAACCCTTTGTTTATTGAACGGTTTGAATGATTGATATTTATATACAATACTAAATCCTTTTTTCATATAAAAAAGTTATAGAGAAATTCGAGTCAAATATTGACAGTTTTTTAATGTTGTGATATTTGATTGAGGTTTATAGTCTTTAAGAGACTATTTAGGAATTCAAACTACAGGATTAACATACAGAATTAAACTACAGGATTATTATTATGATTTGTACAACTATTAGGGAAGGTGACGACTGCGTGTTCATGACAGCAAAAGGCTGTAGCTACAATGAAGGCGCCTGTTTCCCCATCATTGATGAATGCAAGGGATGCGGGAGAACTTCAGAATTTGAAACCGGTGTATATTGCATTGCCGCTCCGGATCCATCATTAAAATGGAAAATCGGAAATTGTAATATCGCGACCCATATCAAAACCGTTTCAGACACTAAAAAACAAAAGATTAATCCGATCAAAGCATCCAAAAGAAGATAATCTTTATATATCAGTTTTATTTAAACTCTGTGGTTTCCGTCTTAATAAAGCTGCGGAGTTTTTTTTAGGTTCAAAGGCTTTAATGAATTGTTTACGGTTTATTTATCAATCAACCATTTTAAAAGAGTGAATTATGAATCCTATTGCACAAGAACTAAACCAAATTATTAATGGATCCAACCCCCACATTTTTGAAATGCTTTCTGATATGGGGAAAGCACTGTTTTTTCCAAAAGGCATCTTAAGTCAGAGTGCTGAAGCCAAACAAAAAGCAGATAAAATTAATGCGACCATCGGCATTGCCAAAGAGAAAAATACCGTATTAAGCCTTTCATCCATCACAAAGTATATTAAAGATATTGAACCGGATAATTATTTGCCTTATGCACCATCGTTTGGTATTCCAGCACTTCGGAACAAATGGAAGGCTGACCTTTATAAAAAGAATCCATTCCTTAAAAATAAAAAAATCAGCCTTCCTGTTGTGACTTCAGGTATCACCCACGGGGTCAGCATATTGTCTGATATGTGGGTGAACGCAAACGATGTGATTGTTCTGCCTGACATGATGTGGGGTAATTACAGTATGACCTTTTGTGTCAGGAACAGCGGACGTATTGTTCATTACAAAGCCTTTGATGATCAGTTGACCCGGTTTAATCTGGATTCTTTTGAAGAAGTAATTCGTCAACAGGCAAGGGAAAATGATAAAATTATCACTGTTTTAAATTTCCCCCATAACCCGAGCGGATATTCTCTGAGTGTATCCGAGGCTCAGAGGGTGGCAGATATTCTTATCGATATAGCACGGCAGGGGACCAATGTGGTTGCCGCCTGTGACGATGCTTACTTCGGGCTTTTTTTTGAAGAACAGACCAGTAAAGAATCCATTTTTACCCAGCTTGCAGGCGCAGACAAACGCCTTGTAGCGGTTAAACTTGATGGAGCCACAAAAGAAGACTATGTCTGGGGCTTCAGGACCGGCTTTATTACCTATGGTGTTTATGGGGATGATGACATGGTTCTTGAAGCACTGGAAAAGAAGACCGGCGGATGTATCCGGGGAAATATTTCCAATTCATCTCATTTGAGCCAGACCATTCTTTTAAGATCCATGGCAGATGAAAATTATGAGGTCTATAAAAAAGAAAAATTTGAGCTCCTTAAAAATCGGGCATTAAAAATGAAAGCGGTCTTAAAAAACCCGAAATTTAATACTGCTTTTGATGTCTATCCATTTAATTCGGGTTATTTCATGTGTATCCGGCTTAAGGATGTGGATGCAGAAGAATTAAGGCTTCATCTTCTTGAAAATTATGGAACCGGTTTGATTTCCATTGGTAAAAAAAATATCCGGGTGGCATTTTCCTGCCTTGAAGAGAGTGATGTGGAAATATTGTTTGATATCATTTTGAGCGGAATTAATGACCTGAGAAAAGGTTAATGGTCGTGGGTTTCAGAGAAAAGATCGGTTCAGGAGATATTGCAGTCGCAGGGAAATGGCTGTTCTATTTTGTCTTAATCGGTATTATTGCCGGTTGCGGCGCTATTGTTTTCCACTATTTGTGCGGACTTGGCATGCATTATTTCCTGGATCTGATGGCAGGATACAGACCCGGGGCTCCGGCAGGCGAGCATCTTCTTCTGCCCTCCACCCAAACCCCTTTTAATCGATGGATACTTCTGATTCTACCGGCTCTGGGCGGTTTAATAAGCGGGTGGCTGGTTTACACATTTGCCCCAGAGGCTGAAGGACATGGAACCGATGCTGCCATTGATGCTTACCATCATAAAGGCGGACTGATCCGCGGCAGGATTCCCATCATCAAAACCATTGCTTCCACATTAACACTGACAACAGGTGGGTCCGGTGGCAGGGAAGGGCCGATTGCACAAATCGGTGCAGGGTTTGGATCTTTTCTGGCCACTAAATTCAAGCTGTCGGAAAGAGAAAGAAGAATCATGATGGCCGCCGGCATTGGTGCTGGCGTTGGATCCATATTCCGTGCCCCTCTGGCAGGTGCGCTTTTTGCCGCAGAAGTCCTCTACCGTGATCCTGATTTTGAATCGGAAGTCATCATTCCGGCAGGCATTTCCTCTGTTGTTGCCTATTGCACGTTTTGCCTTGTTTTCGGATGGGGTTCTTTGTTTGATTCTCCGAGTTTTAAATTTCAGAATCCATTGGAGTTGGGACCATATCTTGTTCTTGCCGGCGTACTTGCGGTGACGGCGATTCTTTACATTAAAGTATTCTATGGAGTGATTGATCTGTTTAAAAAAATGTCAATTCCCAATCATTTCAAACCGGCTCTGGGTGGTCTGGTTACGGGTATCATTGGTTTTTTCCTTCCCTATACCCTTTCATTTGGCTATGGAATTACCCAACAGGCCATTTTTAACCAGGTGGCCATCCCCACTTTGATTGCATTGGCCATAGGAAAAATATTTACCACATCATTCTCCATTGGCTCCGGTGGCAGCGGCGGCGTATTCGGTCCATCCATCGTGATAGGAGGGGCCATGGGAGGAGCGGTCGGGAAACTCTTCCACCTGCTTATCCCTTCGGTTGTCACCAGCCCTGGTTCATTTGTTATTGTCGGTATGGCCGGGTTTTTTGCGGCTGCTTCCAATACACCGATTTCAACGATTATTTTTATCAGTGAAATGACCAATTCCTATCACTTATTGTTACCGAGTCTTTTGGTATGTTCCATCTGTTATTTATTATGTCAGAAATGGACAATCTTTGAAAATCAGGTCAAATCCAGGATTGATTCTCCTGCCCATGCGGGTGAATTTATGATGGATATCCTTCAAACCATAAAGGTGGGTAATTTAAGGCACTTGATCAAAGAAGTCAGATGTGTGAATGAAGACATGGCATTCAGTGAATTTAAAAAAATATTTTCAAGCACCAAGCAGCACTATTTCCCCGTTATTAACCGCAAGGGTGATTTATCCGGCATTTTTTCCTCCAATGATGTCAGAGAAGTCATTTTCACACTCCATATTGAGCAATTGGTTGTGATGAAAGATATCATGGTGTCTGATCTGATTTTTACCACATCTTCCGAAGATCTGAACACCGTACTGTTAAAACTGACTCAAAAAAATATTGATGCCTTACCCGTTATGGATGAAGATGATTCAGGCCGGCTGATCGGTTTAATTTACAGGCGGGATATCATTTCTTATTACAATGATCATGTCAAAAAAATAAAAGATCACGAATAATTTACTTTTTTTAAAAACAGCCCATGAGCAGGTGCTGTCGGACCGGCCTTCGTTCTGTCCCTTGCTTCGAGTATTCTGGTAAATTCGTGTGGTGTTATTTTGTTTAACCCTGTAAGGACAATGGTACTGATGAAATTTCGTACCATGTACTTTAAAAATCCTTTGGCACAAATTTTAAATACAAGTCTGCTGTTGTCCAAATGGCTGATACTTGAAAAAAAGACTTCGCGAATGGTAGAAGAACGCGGGCTTCCTGTATTTTCAAAAGATTTAAAATCAAAAATTCCTGTAATTGCTTGACAACACTTGTTCATCGCCTCAATATCCAGCGGATGTCGGATATGCCATTGATACTGCCTTTCTATGGCACAGGGATCTTCCCTGTTTAAAATAAAATAGTGATATTCTTTGGAAACAGCATTGTATCGGGCATGGAAATCATTATCCACAATACTGCATTCCCTGATCACAATGGGGTGTTTGATCAGACTGTTAATACCTTTTTTAAGATTTTGCGGCTGGATATTTGTATCAGCATGGAAGTTAGCCACCTGTCCGAACGCGTGGACACCTGCATCGGTTCTCCCTGATCCTGTAATTTTTATCTTCTGGTTCAGAATCAGGCTTAAAGCCTTTTCAATTTCACCTTGAATGGTTTTTCTGTCATTTTGTATCTGCCACCCAAAAAAATTTGTACCATCGTATTCAATAATGAGTTTAAAATTTTTATCCATTATCGTCTAAAAAATCAGATAGTTTTTTATTGGCTTTAAAAATGGCAAAAGATAATTGATTGGCTGTATTCGAGCCAAGAATTTTTGTGTATTTCAGATATAAATTTTTATATGCAATTGCAATGGGTCTTTTTAATTCAAGACCTTTTTTGCTGGGAGAAATAAATGCAGATTTGCCTTTGGTTGTACGTTTAACCATTTTTTTTTTTTCAAGTGCATCTACAAATCGTGTAATGGTGGATGGTGTCAGATGGAGATTATAGCTTAGCTCTTTTGGACTGATTCCAGGTGTGTCATACACCAGCAATAACAGGGATGCATGGGCAGGGGAGAGGTTTAAATGCTTAAACTCTTTCTCTGCGATTTTTAATAAATACCTGGACAAGGCATTGGTATTAAAGAACAGGCAGCTTTCTAGAAAATTTTCATTGTTTTCCATATTCACCTCAAAAAATAAACGTTTGCACATACAATTATTATGTTTATACCATTCTGTCAACCCTAAGAATGATCAAAAATGTTCAAGAGTGCCTGGCATTGATTCCGGGTGGTGTGCGGGGTGTTGTTCATCCGATTGACCTATTCTTACAGGTTCTAAATTTCGTTGCGCTAACCGGCAAAACTCGTTTCACTCAGACACTTGCCGGTCTTAACGCTCCACTGCATTAACAACCTGTACAGAATATCAATCAACGATTTCCAACACCTCACACACCACCCTCCTCGACAAACCACCGCCGCCTCAAACCCTGTATTATGCCTGCGGATGTATAAAAATTTTCAAAGCAGGGTTCTGATTAATGATTTCATTTGGTTGAATTTTTGTTTTTAAATTGATTTTCCATATTAAATCGAATAATGCAGTAATTACAATAAAATGAGAGATAAAAAGCACATATAGATAAAATTTCCTTGTTTTGAAAAGAATATCGGAATAGGTGGAAAATAAATCCACCTATAACAATCAATATCATGGAAAATTTTCCATGTATTAATACTGATAATCTGACCGCTCCGCAGCCAGATTATCGGCGGCTGTTATTCTCAACGCCATGGTAGGCTATGCGCTCCGCGCTCCGCCTATCCATGGCGTTGAAGCCGACTGCGCTTCTCGGCATTTAAACAGGCAAGCTTGTTCAAATGCCTGCGATGCTCGCGGCTTAACAGCCGCCGTTATGATTAGGAAATAATAAAGAGAGCTAAAAAGAAATTACTCGCCAAGTGAATGTAATGGAAACAAATCCAAACGATTTTCCTTATGGGGCCTACATTACAATATTTTTAAATGGGACAATCCAATTTGAATTAGACCAAATGGATTTCATATTAGGAGAAAATCTTTCCTTACAATTTGTAGAAAACAAATTTAATGCATCAAAATTTACCGAAATTACTTATCCTGGTTTCAAGGTATGGGATGTTAAACTAACAGGTTTTAAAACTGCCTGTGAGGCAGAAAAGGCAGGGGTACGGTTAGCGGAATCCTTTCTATGGCATTCGATCTCAAAGAATTTCCCAATAAGATTAATTTACCATAAATCATTACCTTTTACCGTTTATGATAGGACAAAAGGGCCATCTAATGGAATGTTTGGCTTTGCCCATTCTACTCAAACAGAAAAAGCTATTGATATAATAAACGATATTAAAGAATCTTTCTTTTCTGAATATAAATCAGAGATAGACAGAAAAAGATTATTGTTATCTATGGAAATTTTTTCAGCATCGCAGCTTGAAATAACTAATCGGGCAAAATTCATTTCTTTAATCACATCATTAGAGGCCCTCTCTTTACAGAAAAATTACAAAGAATACACTGATCATGTAAAAGAAAGAATTGATGAACTAATTAAAGCAATACAAAATGAAGATAACATTCCTAAAAATGTTCGCAATTCACTCATTGGGAGAATCAAGAGAGAAATGAGTATAGAGTCTGTGCGGCAAGCAATAATGGATGTTGTATTAAAAAATACAAAAGAAGTTAATAACAAAAAGTTGTTCGATAAAGCTTATGGGGTTAGATCTTCTCTTGTACATGATGGGAAGTCAGATGACAATATAGAAGAACTTTCTATAAGTGTCTCTTCAATGATAAGAGAAATATTTTCATCTTGTCTAAATTTAGAACTCAAAAGGTGAAAAATGTCATAACAATTAACCGGACTATCAATTTCTATTTTTTCTAAATGTGAAGAATGTATTGCATACCACATACAAAATTGCAAAGAGCAG
Organism: Desulfobacula sp.; assembly: GCF_014237455.1. Lineage (GTDB taxonomy): Bacteria > Desulfobacterota > Desulfobacteria > Desulfobacterales > Desulfobacteraceae > Desulfobacula. The sequence continues at coordinate 58,748 of NZ_JABZFL010000051.1, forward strand.
GGCTGTTTTAAAGATGAAATCGTTGAGGCTATTAAAATTGCAGTTGTTGTTGGTGGCTCTGTAACCTATCCATGGGCAAGAAAAGCAATCGCAATAATAGATATGCTTGAAATCGAATAATTTTTACATACCCTGTCAGTTATGTCCAACAATAACATTACAAGTTTAAGTTAAATCATTTACACAGCTCAAAGGGCAACGTATAATGGCCTTTCAATTTATTTTTTAGGAGTGAGGGTAATGAAAGGATTCAAATTTGCCGGTATTGAGGCCGGGATTAAAAAGAATGGTCGAAAAGATCTGGGGCTTATATATTGTGAAACTCCTGCTGTTGCAGCGGCCCTTTTTACACGGAACAAAGTCGTTGCAGCACCGCTGGTTCTTGGAAAAGAAAAAATTAAAAAGGGATTATGCCAGGCGGTTCTTGTTAACAGCGGTAATGCCAATTGCTTTACCGGAGACAAGGGGATTGAAGATGCCATTGCCTGCTCAAAAATGGTTGCCGATTCTCTTGGTATTTCTGAAGATCTTGTTTTAGTATCTTCAACGGGTGTGATTGGTGCTAATCTTCCCATGGATAAATTTGAGACGGGTATTCCAGATATCGTCACCCATCTTTCTGCCGATTATGTGGAGGATTTTGCAACTGCTATTCTTACCACTGATAAAAACTCTAAAATTGTGAAAAAAAGCGGTACAATAGGTGACAAGAAATTTTCAATTATGGGAATTGCAAAAGGATCCGGCATGATCCGACCAGATATGGCAACCATGCTGGCGTTCATTTGTACGGATGTAAAAATTTTAGATCAGGCGTTAAAGACTTCTTTAAGCGCAGCCAATGAAAAATCCTTTAACCGGATTACGGTTGATGGTGATACCAGCACCAATGATACGCTTTTAGCACTTGCAAGCGGTACTTCAGGAGTGGAAATAACTAATGTTGGGCCTAAAAAAATATTTCAAACCCTGCTTGACAACGTCTGTTTAGAACTTGCTAAAATGGTGGTCAAAGACGGGGAGGGCGCCACCAAACTTATTCAGATTATTGTTAAAGGGGCTCAATCAAAGCAGGATGCATTCAAAGCATCTGAAACCATTGCCCATTCCAATTTGGTTAAAACGGCTGTTTACGGAGAAGATCCCAACTGGGGAAGAATCATAGCTGCAGCTGGCAGGTCTGGAGCCCATGTTGTTCCGGAGAAGATGGATCTTTTTTTTGATGATCAGCCTTTGGTTTTAAAAGGCAAATGGCTGGGAGTCGAACCTGAAAAAAAGACGGCACAAATCATGAAAAAGAAAGAAATCACCATCACACTTGATTTGAATCTTGGGAAAGAGACAGACAGTTTTTTATTTTGTGACTTCAGCGAAGATTATGTGAAAATTAATGCTGAATACAGGTCTTAAACATGCGGCTTCAAAAGTATCTGGCCCATGCCGGGATTTGTTCCAGGAGAAAAGCGGAAGAGCATATCTTAAACGGCCGGGTAAAAGTAAACCATCAGATTGTCACAGAATTTGGAACAAAAATTGATCCTGAAAAAGACAAGGTTTTTTTTAATGGCCAACCGGTTATTTTAAAACAGAAATCACCCAAAATATACATTGCCTTGAACAAACCGGAAGGATATGTCACTTCCTGTTCACAGCAAAAAACAAAAATTATTCTTGATCTGATCGATATTGATGAACGGGTATATCCTGTGGGTCGGCTTGATAAAAATTCCAAAGGACTGGTGCTGTTGATCAATGATGGAGATCTGCATAATAAATTATCCCATCCTTCTTTTAATCATGAAAAAGAGTATATTGTGACGACGATTCATCCCATATCTGAAACTGCATTAAAGAATATGGCACAGGGTATGGTTATTGACAAAGTTAAAACCAGAAAAGCAAACGTGAAACGCATTTCAAAAAATAAATTCAATATTATTTTAAAACAGGGAAGAAACCGCCAGATTCGAAAAATGGTTGGGAAAACCGGAAACAAGGTTGATGTTTTAAAAAGAATCAGAATGGCAAATATCAACCTTGAAAATTTAAAAGAAGGGAAATGGCGTTATTTGACCTCTAAAGAAATCAAACAATTAACCCAGTGATTGAATCCCGATGGTTTTTCTTATTTTTTCAAGAAAGGGGACGGAAAACTCTCTTGCTTTCATTGCCCCCTTTTTAAGCACTTCATCAATATCAGACGGATTTTTAATCAGCTCTTCATATCGCTTTCTGGGTGCTTTCAATATTTCATCAATATATTCAAAGAGCTCCTGTTTCATGATTCCCCATGCAATACCCTGCCGGTAACGGTCTGCCATTTTTTTTGTTTCCGATCGAGATGCAAATGCCTTATAAATTGAAAACAGTGTGCAGGTTTCCGGATCCTTGGGTTCATCCGGCCCCAGAGAATTGGTTTTTATCTTCATAATCAGTTTTCTAAGACGTTTTTGTGTATCAAACAGAGGAATATAATTATGATAACTTTTACTCATCTTACGGCCATCAAGACCTGCAAGAACAGCAGAAGTCTCATCCACAACAACTTCGGGAAGAACAAACAATTTTTTATAAACATGATTAAATCTTGCTGCTATATCTCTGGTCATTTCAAGATGCTGGACCTGATCTTTGCCAACAGGCACTTTTCTGGCGTTAAACATCAGGATATCTGCAGCCATGAGAACCGGATATGAAAAAAGTCCCATGGTGATTCCTTTGTCAGACTCCTTGTGTCCTTGTTCTTCATTCTCCGCCACTGTCGCTTTATAAGCATGAGCCCTGTTCATCAATCCTTTGGCAGTAAGGCAGGTGAGGATCCAGGTCAATTCCGGTATTTCGGGAATATCCGATTGCCGGTAAAACACACAGTTGTCATAGTCCAGCCCCAGGGCAATCCAGGATGCTGCAATTTCAAGTGCGGATTGTTTTCTAAGCTTCGGGTCGTGATTTTTGATTAAAGAATGATAATCAGCAAGAAAATAATAGGATATTAATTCTTTATTTTTACTGGTTTCAACTGCCGGTCGTATGGCACCGACATAATTACCGAGATGAGGGGTTCCACTGGTGGTGATTCCGGTTAAAAAATCTGCATTTTTCATGTTCACTATTCCTGAAATCGATTGTTTTTAAACATTAAATAAAGGGGGAGTAACAAAAAGTCATGATTTAATCAATAAGTTTGTTTTTCTTAGCATACTGGGTGGCAAACTTGACTTCTTCTTTTTTTGTTTTCAACTGCCCATCCAGTTTGGCGTTTAAGACCTGGTTGAGTACTATACTAAAAACAGGGCCGGGTGGTAAGCCGATTTTTAATAAATCTCTACCCTTAATATAAGGCCTTATACTTTTTTGATGTGTATAAAAATTTGAGATGGCTTTTCTTATTTCTTCCTCTTTTGCCAGGGCCATCATATATAAAATGTATTCGGTCTTAAAATTAATGAGCGCCCAGTACAGATCCTGTTTGGTATGATTTAATGAGTTCTCTATTAAATGAAGTTGTTTCTCAGCTTTATATCTCTTTTCCAAAAGAATGCTACGTTCTTTCAAGGGCACCTTAAGCCTGTCGCAGATTTGTTCGCAGACTTTATAAGAACAACGGTTCAAAAGGGCCATAAGGTAAACTGACCATCTTGGATATTGCTCATCAACATATAAGAGATCATGCCAGGATAGTATTTTATTGACTGACTCAAGCAATTGATATGTATTTGGGATAAACGTCAGGTTTTTATGAAGAACCTTTTCAAGGCCGTATATCTCCATTGTTTTAATTGCAGGGATGGGGTTCTCCTCTTCAAAGATTTGTTTTAGTTCGGATAATACCCTAAGACCGCTTAAACTTTTAAAACAATCTATTTTAATTGCATTATGAATTAAATTTGATGTGACTTTTCCAATTTTGAACCCAAACCGGTTTGAAAATTTAATGGCTCTGAAAATACGTGTGGGGTCTTCAACAAAGCTTAAATTATGAATGATTCTTATTGTTTTGTCTTTCAGATCTCTGTTGGCACCAAAATAGTCTATCATAGTTCCAAAATTATCAGGATTAAGACTGATCGCCAGAGTATTGATGGTGAAATCCCTTCGTGCAAGGTCAAGCTTGATGGAGCTTTTCTCAACAATAGGCAACGCTGCCGGTGTTTTATAATATTCTAACCTGGCAGAGGCCACATCAATTTTAAAATTATCAGGGAAAATAATAACTGCCGTACCAAATTTTTTATAGGTATTGATCCTGCAGCCTTCTTTTTTTGCATAGATCTTGGCAAATTCAATACCGTTCCCTTCAACAACAATATCGATGTCTTCGATTTGTCTGTTCAGCAACAGATCCCTTACAAATCCTCCGACAACAAACATATTAAACCCCAGTTCATTGCCTGTTTTACCGATATTTTGAAGAAGTTTTTTTATGCGGTTATCAAGTCGCTGGTAAAGAATGTTTTCAACCTGTCTTTTCTTGACATTTTTTTTAATACCCAGTTCAGTTTCATTCCTTTTGAGTGCTTTGTTATGCGCAACTAAATAATTTAACAGATCGGTTCGGGTAATGACGCCCCTAATCCATCCATCATCGATAACCGGCAGAATTCTGTGCTTCCCTTCAATAATAATATTTTCAATTTGGGAGACTTCAGCGTCAGAAGAAATATAGCTGACCTCGGAGTTCATATATTCTTTTACCGGAAGATGGGACAGCTTGTGATGCAATGTTTTTTCTATTATCTGTCGTGTAATATATCCTTCATAGGAGTTCTTTTTTTTATCAACAATCAATAATGTATTGATATTATATCGAGTCATCATATTGCCGGCCGTTTTACAGGTAACGTGGGGTTCAATATTGATGGCAGGTGACGTCATCAGATGTTTTGCGATCTGAATACTCTTTACTTCTTTTTGAAGCTGTTCAATGAGCATTATTTCAACCTGTGCGAGGGTTTGATTATCAACTTTGGCAGAGGCTGCATAAGAATGACCGCCGCCGCCGAATCTCGAAAGTATCTTGCCCGCATCAACCTCTGGGATCCTGTTTCTTGCAATGATATTGATTTTATTGTCCATTAAAACTATAGCAAAAAAAATATCAAGATTTTCCATTCTGACAACTTTCTGAACAATTGTCGCCAGATCCGTAATATATGTGGGAGAAGAAATGACGGACATATGGATATCAACACCATTTATTTTATGGACAGTCATTTCATTTAATAATTCATTCAACCATGTGACCTGTTCGGATTTAATTTCCTTAACCACAAAACTGACTATGGTATTCAAATTGGCACCACAGGACAAAAGAAAAGCCGCCTGTTCAAGATCTTCCATTGTTGTGGAGGAATAGGTAAACAATCCTGTGTCCTCATATATTCCCAAAGCCATGATCGTTGCCTCTTCAGGGCTGGGAATAATCTTTTTTTCCTGTAACAGGGAGCTTAATATGGTTATGGTTGCGCCGGTTTGCCGGATGATTTCAAAAGAACCTGTTACATCGCCCTCCATGGCCGGATGATGATCATAAATATCTATTTTAATATTTTTTTTGTTGAGTAACTGAGATACCTGAGTCAATCTGCTTTTTTGTCTTGTGTCAACAATCACGAGTCTCGATGTTTGAGAAAAGTCTATGTAACCCGGATCTGCCATGTTAAACAGGTAACTTGTGGAACTGATAAAAAAATCCCGTAAATTTTTTTCCTGTGATCCGGGGAAAATAATAACCGAACCGGGATATAATTTCTGGGCAGCCAGCATTGATGCGATCGCATCAAAATCCGCATTAATATGACTGGTAATAACCGTATCTGCTTTAATGATTTTATTTTTTTTTTTCAAAAAATAACTCCTGTTGTAATCAATCGATAAAATTTATATAGTATATCCGTATAAAATTTACAATTGATCTGGCTTTAGTATATTTAAATTTTATAAAAACTAACTTAGTTTGAAAAATTATAAAGAGGATTAAGAATGCCTACTATTTTCGAATGGAAGGGAAAAAATCCCCGAGGAAGAAAAATCAAGGGAGAAATGGAGGCAGAGACTCCTGAACAGGTAAAACAGAGTCTCCTAAGAAGAAAAATAACGCCTACCAAAATCAGAAAAAAACCAAAAGATATTTTTAAAAACATAAAATTTCTTCAGCCTAAAGTCAAAGAGCGTGACGTCATCATCTTTTCCAGACAGTTTTCCACAATGATTGATGCCGGATTACCGCTTCTTCAATGCCTTGATGTCCTTCAAGCGCAGCAGGAAAACCCGACGTTTAAAAAAAATCTGAAAAAAATAAAAGAATCTGTTGAATCCGGTGAAACTTTTGCCGACTCTTTAAAAAAATTTCCAAAAGTGTTTAACGAGCTGTTCGTCAACATGGTTGCAGCCGGAGAGTCAGGCGGTATCCTCGATATCATCTTAAAACGACTTTCTGCATATATGGAAAAAATGGCCAAACTGAAGCGACAGGTCAAGGGGGCCATGACATATCCGATTATTACCCTTATTGTCGCTGCTCTTGTCGTTGGTGTTATTCTGGTTTTTGTCATACCCGTCTTTTCAGAAATGTTTGCTGACTTTGGTTCAACTTTACCGGCACCGACGCTAATTGTCATTGCCATGAGCGAGTTTGCCATTGGCAATATAGCTTATATCATTGGAGGGATAGTTGCAGCTTCGTTTCTTATCAAGCGAACCTATATGACCCAAAAAGGTCGTATTTTCATGGATAACATGTTTTTAAGACTTCCTGTCATCGGTATCCTGATCAGGAAAGTGGCTGTGGCCAAATTTACACGAACGACCAGCACAATGCTCTCAAGTGGTGTGTCAATTCTTGAGGTACTTGATATTGTAGCAAAAACAGCTGGAAATAAAATTATAGAATTTGCCATTCAGGATGTCAAAGTCGGGATTGCTGAAGGAAGGTCAATGGCTGATCCTTTGCTTGAAAGCGGCGTTTTCCCTTCCATGGTCTGCTCCATGATCGCTGTGGGAGAATCAACTGGTGCATTGGATACCATGATGGAAAAAATTGCTGATTTTTATGATGATGAGGTGGACCAGGCTGTTAAAAACCTGACTAGTATGATAGAGCCTTTTATGCTTGTTTTCCTTGGTGTTGTAATCGGAGGCCTTGTCATTGCCATGTATCTGCCCGTTTTTAAAATGGCAGGTGCTATTTCATAGAGACATGAAAAACTATTATTTCCAAGACAGCCCGGATTTTTCAATTCAGATCAAATGGATTGTTCTGTCAAGGGTTGTTTTTGCCATCATTTTGATCGTATCCTGCCTTATTTTTTCTTTAAGGGAAAATTTATCCTTTTTTTCACAGCCATTTCTACCCTTGTATAACATCGTTGCATGTATTTTGATTCTTTCAATTGTTTATTTGATTTGGTTGAATAAATTTAAAAACCCCCTGATTCTTGCATATTTCCAAACCATTGCTGATACATTTATTGTAACGGCTATTGTTTTTGTTACGGGTAGTTATGACAGTCCTTTTAATTTTCTTTACCTGGTTGTTATTATTTATACTTCCATGCTGCTGCTTCAAAAGGGCAGTCTGATCATTGCCGCAATTTCATGTATTCAATATGGCATTTTAATAGAGCTTGAGTACTATAAAGTCATCACACCGTTTATGGGGCAGTTTTATCTTTCCAGTACGATAAATGAGAGCCATATCATTTACAGAATCATCATTGTCACTATTGCGTGTTTTGCTGTAGCAATCCTCAGCGGCATTCTGGCGCTTCAGTTAAAAGGTGCTAAGCAGGATTTAAAAATAACCCAGGAACACTTGAAACGGGTTGAAAAAATGGCTGTCATGGATGAAATGATATCCGGCATAGCCCATGAAATTAAAAATCCGTTAGCGTCTTTATCCGGCTCTATTCAACTGCTCAGGGAAGATGCAAAACCAGGCTCTTATGAAGACAAGCTGATGCAAATTATTTTACGAGAAACAAATCGACTTAAAAATATCGTTGACGATATCAGACTGTTTGCAAAACCCCGCACGGACAATGCTGTTGAAATGAAGATAGCGGACGCCATTGAAGAGACGGTTGAGCTTTTTTTAAATGACCCTGAACGGAATAAACAAATCAACTTCACTATGAATTTGGATAAAGAGATTTGTATATTTATCGATCCAGCGCATTTCACCCAAATTCTATGGAATTTATTAAAAAATGCCACTCAATCCATAAAAAATCGGGGAGAAATCAAAATTTACCTCAAACCATCAAGAAACAACCGCGTTTATTTAACCGTAAAAGACACCGGTATCGGGATCACTCAGAAAGATTTCACTCATATTTTTGACCCCTTTTACACAACCAAACCTGATGGGACCGGCCTTGGTCTCTCTATTATTCATAGATTGATTGATACCTATAATGGTATGATTGATTTTGAATCAACGCGTGGAAAGGGTACGATTTTTACTATTCTTTTAAATAGTACCCCCGTCAAAAGGCAAGTAACAAAATCTTGACAATTTTATGTAAACTAGGCTATTTATTCTTGTTTTATCAAAATTAAAATTAAACGATCTGCAGGATGCGGTAAAAATATGAGGGTATGTGGTTTATGGATAAAGAAAGCAAACTGATACAAGTTAGAAAAGAAAAAATCAATGAATTGAAAGAGAACGGGATTAATCTCTATCCAAATGATTTTAAACCATCATGTTCTATAAAAGAACTTAAAAAAATTATCGGCAAGAGACCTGATTCGTTAGGGGAAAAAGGTGATGAGTTCTATGTGGCCGGAAGAATGATGGCCGTCAATAAAATGGGAAAATCATCTTTTATCAGGTTTAAAGACGGTTCTGATCAACTACAGGCCTATTTGCAAAAAAATAGATTGGGCGACGAGACATATTCTCTTTTTAAAAAGCTTGATATCGGTGATTTTATAGGAGTTAAAGGCCCCTTGTTTCAAACAAGAACCGGAGAGTGGACACTTCTGGCAAAAGAGTTCAGGCTTTTATCAAAGGCAGTAAGGCCACTTCCTGAAAAATTTCACGGGCTAAAAGATCCGGAAAAAAGGTATCGCCGGCGTTATCTTGATCTTATAATGAACGAGGATACAAGGCAGATTTTTATAAAAAGAAGTAAGATTGTAGCTTCCATGAGACGTTTTTTTGAAGAAAAGGGGTTCATGGAGGTTGAAACACCCATGATGCAGCCTTTAGCCGGGGGTGCTGAAGCGACACCTTTTAAAACCTGGCACAATGCGCTGGGAATGGAGCTCTTTTTAAGAATTGCCCCGGAATTATACCTGAAAAGGCTGGTCGTGGGCGGGTTTGAAAAAGTGTTTGAAATTAACCGCAATTTCAGAAACGAAGGGATTTCAACTCGACACAATCCTGAGTTTACAATGGTTGAATTTTATCAGGCCTACGCTGACTATGAAAATCTTATGGATTTAACTGAAGAGATGTTTGAATCCATTGTAAAAGAAATTTCGGGATCAACAGCTATCGAATACCAGGGACAGACCATTGATTTTAAAAAAGGATGGCAGCGTATTCCCATGATAGAATCTCTTGTGAAAATCGGTGGGGTTGATCCGGCAATATTAGATGATACTGAATCGCTGCTCAATTTTGCACAGAAAAACAACATACAAATTACGAAAAAAGACCGTCATGGCAAAGTATTAACCAAACTTTTTGATATTTTGGTTGAACCGAAGTTAATCCAGCCTACATTCATTACCGGCTACCCTATAGAAGTATCTCCCTTATCCAGAAAGAGTGATGGTAATCCTGAGTTAACAGACCGGTTTGAATTATTTATTGCCGGCAGGGAAATTGCCAATGGATTTTCTGAAATCAATGACCCTGAAGATCAGCATAACCGATTTTTAATGCAGGCCCAACAAAGGGATGAGGGAAATTCGGAAGCCCATATCATGGATTCCGAATATGTGGAGGCTCTTGAATACGGTATGCCGCCCACAGCAGGAGAAGGCATTGGTATTGATCGGTTTGTCATGCTGCTGACTGATTCCCCGTCAATTCGGGAGGTCATTCTTTTCCCCCATATGAAAAAGAATGTCTGCTAAAATGGCCCTTGAATTATTCATAGCCGGCAAATACCTTAAAGCAAAGAGAAAAGAAGGGTTTATTTCCCTGATCACCTTTCTTTCCGTGGCAGGTGTTGCCGTTGGTGTTATGGCTTTGGTGGTGGTAATTGCCGTCATGAGTGGTGCAGAAACTGATTTTAGAAAAAGAATTCTCGGGCTTGAACCGCATATACTTATTATGAATTACTCAGGTAAGTTTGACACGTATTCTCACATTTTAACGGAGCTCGATCAAAGGGAACAAATTAGAGGCGCTTCACCGATTTTATTTGCCCAGGCTATGATCCGGTCAAGTCACTCTTTTTCCGGTGTTATGATTCGAGGAATCGATCCTGAAAAAGGGTTTAGCCTTGTTAAAGGATTCAATACTGAACAATTAAAAAAAGTACTTTGCAAAGGAACGAAAAACGGGGATCTTCCCGGAATCATTTTAGGCCAAGAACTTGCAAACTCTGTTGGAGTAATAAAGGGAGACAAGGTGATTCTTATGTCACCCCATGGATTTATTTCTCCCATGGGCCATATCCCATCAATGAAACGGTTTGTTGTAACTGATACATTCGACTCGGGCATGTACGAATATGACAGTGCACTTGCCTATGTTAACTTAAAGGAAGCGCAGCGACTTTCCGGTGTTAAAGATAAAATTTCTGCCATTGGAATCTGGATTGACGATGTGTTTAATGTTAAACCGGTTAAAAATAGTCTTTCAGACATATTAAGCAACCCATTTTATTTGCGAGACTGGATGGAAGTCAATAAAAGTCTTTTTTCTGCATTAAAACTTGAAAAAACGGCTATGTTTATCATTTTGACTCTGATCATTCTTGTAGCCGCCTTTAATATTGCCAGTGCGTTAATTATGATGGTGATGGAAAAGACCAAAGAAATTGCCGTGTTAAAAGCAATGGGAGCGACAAACAAGACGATTAGAAGGATATTTATTCTTAAAGGTATGATCATTGGGCTTTCGGGTACATTTATCGGTACGATTTCAGGTGTGGGCATTTGTTTTATTCTAAAGAAATATGACTTTATCCAGTTGCCGGACGCTTATCCATTTTCTACACTTCCTGTGCAACTTGAATGTTTTGATGTTTTGATCATAGCGGTTAGTGCCATTATTATTTGTTTTTTTTCGACGCTTTACCCTTCATATAAGGCGTCAAAAATGGATCCTGTTGAGGCATTAAGATATGGATAATTCACTGATACCGATGATGTCGCTTCAATCTGTTTCAAAATGTTTTTATTTAAAAACATCAAAAATTGAAATTTTGAATAATACCTCCTTTAATATCTATAAAGGTGAAACCATTGCTGTCGTTGGCTCGTCCGGTATCGGAAAGTCAACATTGCTGAATCTTATCGGTACACTTGACAAGCCGGATTCAGGAAAAATTTTTTTCAAAAAAGACGATTTGTCCCTGTATAATGATGAGAAACTCGCCCACTTTAGAAATTTAAAAATTGGTTTTGTATTTCAGTTTCATTATTTACTTAAAGGTTTTTCAGCATTAGAGAATGTTCTAATGCCGGGTTTAATTGCTCATAAAAATAAAAAAAGGGTTGAAAGAAGTGCCTCAAATATGCTTGAAAGAGTAGGGCTTTCGTCAAGACTTTCTCATCGGGTAGAAGATCTCTCGGGAGGGGAACAGCAGCGGGTGGCCCTGGCAAGAGCTTTGGTCATGGAACCGGATATCCTTCTGGCAGATGAGCCAACGGGAAACCTTGATCAAAAAAACAGCAAAAGTGTACATGCATTAATCGATGAACTGAACAAAGAGCTCGGTATGACTGTTATTGTGGTTACTCATAATAATGAACTGGCTCGTATAATGAAAAGAAATGTTACAATAATGAATGGGGAAATCCTTCCTGTTTAATTTGGTTATGAGAATTAGGGATAACATTATGAATAAATCTATTTTAAGAAAAGCTTGTATCTTTATTATTTTATTGAGTTTATTGTTCAGTGGTGATCTGTTTGCCCAGGCAGAGATTAAACAGACGGATATTAAAGTTGCTATCATCCCTTTTTCCCTTGATGCTAAGCAACCCAACCAGCAGATAAAAAACAGGATTCCTTTAATGATTTCTGAAAAACTTGAGCAGGAAGGTGCTAAAGTAATTCTTTTGGAAGTCTGGCAGAACACTGAGGAATGGGATTTTTCTCAATTTCGAAAATTCGGGATTGAATCAGGTGTCGATTATATTTTGACAGGATCTTTGTTTGTTGCAGGTGAAAGTATTAGTATCGACTCAAGGCTTATTAATATTTATGAAAAAGAAAACTCCACATCTTTTTATGCTGATGCAAATAATTTTGAGAATCTTTTTTCAACTATTTCCCAACTTAGCAAAGAAATAATCGGAGAACTCTTTCATAAGAAAATAATAATAGATATTGCCGTTACCGGGAACAAAAGAGTTGAAACTGATGCAATTATGAGAATTATCGACACTCAGGCCGGTGATATTATTAAGCCTGACAATATTTCTAAAGATTTGAAGAAAATTTATGAGATGGGCTACTTTGACAATGTTATTGTTAAAAAAGAATCCCTTGATAATGGCGTTAAAGTAATTTTCGAAATTATTGAAAAATCGACTGTCAGGAAAGTAAAATTTAAAAAAAATACTGTTTATGAAGACGAAGAGCTTGCTGATATTGTTGATACGAGAACCGGTGCGATTCTAAATATTCACAAACTCAACTCAGACATTAATCGAATGCGTTTAATGTATACGGTAAAAAACTATCACAATTGTTCCGTAACCTATGAAATAATCCCTCTTGACCATTCCCAGGCAGATATTGTTTTTAATATCGAAGAAGGAGAAAAAGTAAAGGTCGAAAAAATTATTTTTGAAGGGAACAAACACTTTTCTGATAAAAAAATTAAAAAAGCCATGGAGACTTCCGAAAAAGGGTTTCTCTCTTTTTTCACCTCTTCAGGAGATCTCAATGAAATCGAAGTTAAAAACGATGTGATAAGAATTGAATCTTTATATAAAAACAACGGGTTTATCGATACAAAAGTATCAGATCCTATTGTTGATATTGGCGAAGAATTTATTTCAATTCGTTTTAAAATTGACGAGGGTGCTCAATACAAAATTAAAAAAATTGATATTACTGGCGATCTGATTCTGCCCAAAGAAGAAATTTTAGAGATAATTCAATCCAAAGAAACAAAATTATATAATAGAGAATTTATCAGAAAAGATATTTTGTCCATCTCTGATATTTATTCCAGCAGGGGGTTTGCTAATGTTAATGTCGCTCCCATGGTTAATAAAAACGATGAAGAAAAAATGATGAATATCACATATTCAATCAATAAGGGCGAGCCTGTTTATTTTAACAGGATTAATATCAGCGGTAATTTAAAAACTCGTGATAAGGTTATCAGAAGAGAGATTAAAATTGCTGAACAGGATCTCTACAGCAAGGAAAATATTCAATTAAGCTTTAAGAACTTGAACCGCTTGGATTATTTTGCTGAGATCGATGTCAAGCCAGTTAAAACTTCCGATGAAAATAAAATGGATTTAGATGTCCGGGTTGTTGAAAAAGAAACAGGCAGCTTTTCTATTGGGGGTGGCGTCAGCAGTGAAGATGGAGGCTTTGGTATGGTATCTGTTCAGGAAAGGAATTTGTTTGGAAAAGGACAAACAGGAAAGATTTCTGCGATAATATCACAAGAAGAGGTTCTCTATAATATTGGTTTTTATGAACCCTATATTATGGATACAGCTGTTTCCGGTGGAATCCAACTCTATAAAGAAGATAAAGAGTATGATTATTATGATAAAGAAGCCCTTGGATTGACGTTAAGGGTGGGTTATAAGCTTTTCGACTATACAGGGATTGGAATCCAATATAATATAGAAGATTTTGAGATAACTAATGTTCAAACCGATTTCACCAATATGACATCCGGTTCTTTTCTGACAAGCAGTATAAAACCCTATATTCAATATGATTCCAGAAATGATATTTTCACACCAACTGAAGGAGCAAAACATAAATTTTCAATAGAATATGCTGGAGAATTTTTAGGCGGTGAGATTGATTACACAAAATATCTTGTTGAAACAGGTGTATATTTTCCTCTTTTCTGGAAATTCACCGGTGCGCTGCATGCAGAAGCCGGATACCTGGATGATCGAAGCAGTGATGACATCGATATTGATTACATCAGATTTTATCTGGGAGGTATGAATTCAATCAGAGGTTTTGATAAATATGATATTAATGGTAATCAGGATGGAGATATCAAAGACAGGGGGGGCGAAAAATATATCCAATTTAATGCGGAAATGACTTTTCCACTCTCAGAAAAATATAAGATTATAGGTGTGTTCTTTTATGACCGCGGGGATGTTTATAGAACCAGTGAGGATATTGATCTGGGTGATCAATTTTCAAGTTTTGGTACCGGGATAAGATGGAATTCACCAGTAGGACCCTTAAGGATTGAATATGCCTGGGTCATTGATGGGAAAAATGTGAAAGAACGTGGTGATGGACAATTTGAATTTTCTGTTGGTGCTTCTTTCTAAACTTTAAAAAATGTTGGAGGTTTTAATGAAAAAAATATTCGTTATTTTAAGTATAACAATATTTTTCTTTGGATTTATTCCGGGAGGTTTTTGCGCAGATGCAGGTAAAATTGGAGTAGTTGATTTTCAAAAAATTTTGAGGGAATCAAGTGCCGGGAAAATGACTCAGAAACAACTTAGTGAGAAAGGCAATGAGTTTCAAGAAAAATTAAAGACTGAAAAAGCACAATTGGATGAAATGAAAAAATCATTTGACAGAGAAGCTCTCGTTCTGAGTCCCGAAAAACAACAGGAAAAACAACGTGAGTTCAGGATCCGGGTGAATGATTTTAAAAAAATGCAAGATGATTTATCCAGAGGGTTTAAACAATTAGAGGTTAAGCTTTTAAATCAAATTCAAAAAGCTGTCTTTGAAATTGCAAATGAAATTGGAAAGAACGAAGGGTATTCGATTCTTCTTGAAAAAAAGACCGCAGGCGTTATTTATCATCTTGATCAACTGGATATTACCGATCAAATTATTAAAAAATATAATTTAAAAACTTCTAAAACCAACTAAGTTTTTTTTATGAAACTGTCCGTAAATGAAATTGCAAAAATTATCCAGGCTGAAATCGCTGGTGATCCTTCGTTTATTGTAAAGGGAGTTTCCTCTTTTGATGACTCAGAACCCCATGATATTACATTTGCATGTGAAACAAAATATTTAACTCATCTCCAACAAACAAGGGCAGGGGCAGTTATCGTCCCGGCCACTTTTGTTTTTGATGACCATGATTCCGGGAATACTATTTTATTGAAAACCGATAATCCCAAACTGTCTTTTTTTAAATTAGTATCGATATTTCATCCGGAAAAAATAACAAAGCCCGGTATTCATCACAGTGCAGACATAGGACATCATGTAAAGGTTGGAAAAAATTCCATCATTGGATCAAATGTATTTATGGGCGATAATGTCCAAATCGGAAACAATGTTCATCTTATGCCAGGCGTTTATATCGGAGATGATGTCTTTATAGGTGACAATACGTTAATTAAACCCAATGTCACTATAATAGAAAAAACCAGGCTCGGGAAAAATGTTATTATCCATTCCGGAACCGTCATTGGTTCGGATGGTTTCGGTTTTACTCAGAATTTTGACAAGCATGAAAAGATTGTACATACCGGATATGTCCACATTGGAGATCATGTCGAAATCGGTGCCTGCAATACCATCGACAGAGGAACGCTGGGCATGACTGTTATCGGAAATGGCGTCAAAACAGACAATCTTATTCACATTGCACACAATGTCAAGATTGGGGAGAATACGTTGATTGTGGCCCAGGTTGGGATTGCAGGAAGTACTAAAATCGGTAAAAATGTTATTATAGCCGGAAATGCCAGTATTACAGGACATATAAAAATTGGTGACGGTTCTATTGTCGGTCCTTGTGCAGGTGTTCGCAGTAATGTTCCTGAAAATGAAATTGTATCAGGGATGCCGCATATGCCGCATGTTCGTTGGCGTAAGGTTGTAAGTATCATATCCCGGTTACCGGAAATGAGAAAAAGTCTTTTTTCTTTTGAAAAAAGATTAAAAGATTTAGAAAATAAAAATGAATAAACGGAGTAAAAATGATTCAGATTCATCCCACGGCAATTATTGATCCTTTAGCTGAAATAGATACCAATGTTACGATAGGCCCCTATGTCATTGTTAAATCAGATGTTTGCATTGGTTCCGGCACCACTATTGGTCCCTATACCACCATTGAACAATATGTAAACATAGGAACCGACTGCCAGATTTTTCAATATGCCTCTATTGGCGGCGCACCTCAGGATCTTAAATTCCATGGCGAAAAAACATATTTAAAGATCGGCAGAGGATCAATTATCCGGGAATTTGTGACGATTAACCGGGGAACGGAATTTGGTGGCGGTCTTACTGAATTAGGGGAAGAAAATTATTTAATGGCCTATACACACATCGCCCATGATTGTAAAACCGGGAAACAGGTTATTCTTGCGAATAATTCCACTCTTGGCGGTCATATTATAATTGGTGATAATGTCACGGTGGGTGGCCTGGTTGCCATCCATCAATTCGTTCAAATTGGAGATTTTGCTTATATCGGTGGGAAATCTGCTGTGGTAAAGGACATACCACCATATGTGATTGCCTCCGGAGATCGGGCGAGTCTCCATGGTTTGAATAATGTGGGCTTGAAACGGCATAAATTTTCAAAATCAACTCTTCAGCAACTTAAAAAAGCGTATAGAATTGTTTTTCGAATCGGATTAACGGTTAAGCAGGCAACAGAACGTGTTAGAGCTGAAGTTGAACAAATCCCTGAAGTGAAAAATTTTATTAAATTTATTGTCGAATCCGACAGGGGTGTTACTAGATAACCTGGAGGTCGCGCATAAAAAAATGAGAATAGGACTTATAGCCGGTGGCGGACAATTCCCCATTCTTTTTTCAAAAAAGGCTGTAAAGAAAGAGTATAAAGTCTTTGCTGTAGGGTTTACCTCTGAAACGGATAAAACGCTTGGGGATTATGTTGAAGATTTAAAATGGATCTACCTTGGACAGGTCACCAAACTGATCAAATATTTCAAGCAACACCATATTACTCAGGCAGTTATGCTGGGCAGTATCAAAAAAACAAATATTTTCAAAGATATCCGCCCTGACTTTAAAGCTCTCTCGTTTATTGCAAAGACAGCCAAAACCCATGATGATTCTGTATTAACTTCATTTGCTGATCTGCTCTTAAAAGAGGGGATAAGGATTCTGCCTTCCACCTTTCTTCTCCCTGAATTGATCAGCCCTAAGGGGTGCTGGACAAAAAGAAAGCCGGATAAAGTTGAAAAAAAAGATATTTTTTTGGGCTGGAAGATAGCAAAAAAAATCGGAAAACTTGATATCGGACAATGTATTGTCATCAGTAACGGAACGGTTCTCGCCGTTGAAGCAATAGAGGGAACAGATATGACCATTAAAAGAGGCGGTCTTCTGTCTCATCATAATGGTGCTGTTGTTGTAAAACTTTCCAAGCCATCTCAGGATCTAAGGTTTGATCTACCTTCCTCTGGTTGCCAAACTATTGAGAGTATGCATGAGTCCGGAGTTACAATTCTTGTGCTTGAAGCAGAAAAATCCATTTCATTTGACCGGGAGGAAATGATAACACTCGCAAATAAATATAATATATCCATTCTTGGTTATACAGACAATGAAATACCCTGAAGGTCACACGCAAAATGAATCTTCCCGCTAAATCCAGACATATTATGATTCTTACAGGAGAACTCTCCGGTGATCTGCATGCAGGAAATCTTGTTAAAGAAATCAGACAATTAAACACCAGTATTTATTTTTCAGGTATAGGTGGAACACATCTTGAAAATCAGGATGTAGACCTTTTCTACAACATTGCAAAACTCTCTGCAATGGGTATTACTGAAGTCCTGATGCAATTTAGACAGATAAAAAGAGCCTTTGATTTGTTCAAGGAAAAACTGAAGGTTGACACACCGGATTTAATTATACTTGTGGATTATCCGGGATTCAATTTAAAAGCTGCCCAGTTTGCCAAAAATCATTACAAGATAAAAATTTTATATTATATAACACCAAAAGTATGGGCGTGGAAAAAATCAAGACTTAAGAAAATAAAGAAATATGTTGATCACGCAGCGTTAATCCTTCCTTTTGAAGAAAAAATATATAAAAAGGCTGATATTCGATCCACTTATGTGGGCAGTCCATTAACAGATGAATATCCTGAAAACATATCAAAACCATTTTTTCGATCAAATCATTTATTATCAAAACATAAAGATCGTGTGATCATAGGCCTGCTTCCAGGATCCAGAAAGGCTGAGATAAAAAATCTGCTTAGCATAATGATAAAAGCGGCTGATCTTATTCATAAAAAAAATCGACGGGTCTCTTTTATTATATCTCAAGCGTCTTCAACACATAAGGAAACCATAAAAATTATTCTAAACAAAATTAAAGAAAAATCATTGTTTCAAATCAATAATGGACCGGTTAAGGATATTTTCTTGAAATCGGATCTTGTTATTGCAGCTTCCGGCACCGTCACTCTTGAAGCTGCGCTTTGCTGTGTCCCGACCATCATCATATATAGAATGTCCACAATCAGTTATCGGTTAGCAAAACTGTTTGTAAAAATAAAATATGCTGGATTGGCAAATTTAATCGTGAACAAAGAAATCATGCCTGAACTACTCCAAGACGATGCAACCCCTGAAAAAATAAGTAAAAAAGCTTTGGACATGCTTGATCACTTAGTGGTTTTTGAGAATCAATTGCAAATGGTCAGAAAATTACTGGGAACCGAAGGGGCCTCAAAAAGGACTGCCAATATTGCTATCGGTCTTCTAAGGGAATCATCCCTGCGATAATAAATTTGACAAACCAGCTTAAATACTATTAGAGTGATTTCATACATAGATAACAAACAAAGGATTATATTCTGCTTTGATGACTTTTGAATTGATTGTACTTATTATATGCCTTTTTTTATCCGGTTTTTTTTCTTCCTCTGAAACGGCTCTTTTTTCAATTAGCAAAGTCAAGGCGCTTCATATTGCCAAAGACGGTTCTAAAACAGGACTTTTGATTTTGAAGATGAAAGAGGATTCTCATACACTTTTAACGACTATCCTGATTGGAAATAATCTTGTAAACATTGGTGCTTCGGCCATTGCCACATCCATTGCCATCTCATATTTTAAATCCAATGCCGTTGGTATCGCAACCGGTACGATGACAATGCTTATTCTTGTTTTTGGTGAGATCTTTCCAAAATCATTTGCCAATCATAATAATATTCTTGTGGCCAGGATTGTGATTTATCCGCTTCTCTGGCTGTCGAAATTATTGTTCCCGTTGATTTATATATTGAATTTTATACCTAAACTGCACGGGACTATTGATACTTCCCATGAAACTGTAACGGAAGATGAACTGATGACGATGGTTGAAGTGGTTGAAGAAGAAGGGGAGATCAAAGAAGAAGAAAAAGAATTTATTACCAATATTTTTGAATTTGACGACACCTCGTGCTCTGAAATCATGACTCCCAGGGCAGATATGTTTGTGATAGACGTATCACGGGATATGGATATTGAAAAAATTATTAAAACAGGATATTCCAGGATTCCGGTTATGGAAGGCAGTATTGATAATATTATTGGAATTTTGCATGTAAAAAATTTATTTGCAAGTTATCAAAAAGCCTGTTCATCTGATTCTGATACGCCATTGGACGTAAAACAAATCATGAAAAAACCATATTTTATTCCTGAATCCCAAAAGCTTGATTCCCTGTTGCAGGACTTTAAACAGAAAAAAAATCATATCGCAGTTATTGTGGATGAGCATGGTGGTGTATCCGGCATTGTAACTCTTGAAGACGTTGTTGAAGAAATTATAGGTGAGATTGTTGATGAAACCGATAGTCTGGTCCCTGATTTTGTAAAACTTAAAGGGAATAAATGGCTGATCACAGGAAAGATTGATATTGATGATTTAAACAAAGAACTTGAAATTGAAATTCCGGAATCAAATACATATGATACATTTTCAGGATTTTTTCTCGATCAGATAGGCCGAATTCCAAAACCGGGTGACTCTATTAACATGGATAAGTGGGTGGCAACAGTTAAAGATATGGATGGCAACAGAATAAAAAGCTTTATTCTTAAAAAAGAATAAATTTATTTTTTTTGTTTGGGAGTATTATATGGTATTTTTGATTGTAACCCGACCGGGGAGTGAATTGCGATGAATCCGATTGAACCTCTTACAGCTTCTAAATTCCGTTGCGCTGACCCGCAAAAACTCGCTGTCGCTCAGACACTTTGCCGGTCTTAACGCTCCACTGCGTCAAGACCCTGTACAGAAGGCCAATCAACAATTCCCTACAAACCACTCCCCGGCCTCCTCGGTAAAATTCAAATCCCAAAACCTATCTAAGGATAATGCTTTCTCCCCATATACTGGAATTTATTAATAATTCTCTTGACATATCCATACCCTGAGTATAATTTTTTATGTCTTAAGCTTAGATAAGGAAACAATAATATGGTAACTGTAGACAAATTTTTTACATTTTTTTGGTATTTTTTTAAAATACTTCATAGTCTGTGGTGAGATTATCGTTTCAACATGTTTAAAAACCAATCAAAACCGCAGCAGATGAAACACCTGATGTGGTTTTTTTATTAATTAAAACGGTGTATATAGCAGTGATGAATGAAAAACGAGCTGAAAATGATTTAAGTGGGTTAAGGGAGCAAATAGACAGCATTGATGCTGATCTTTTGAGTTTGATTAATCAACGGCTTGAAATTGGTCAAAAGGTTGGGAAAATTAAAAAGAAAAAAGGCGGGCAGATACTTGATCGATCCCGGGAACGAAAAGTAATTGAAAAACTGTCCAAAATAAATCAAGGTCCTGCTGATAAAGAATTATTAAAATATATTTTCAATGTCATCATTACAGCTACCAGGGAAATCCAAAAACCGAAAACCATATCTTTTCTGGGTCCTGAAGCAAGCTATACGCATATCGCGGCACTGGCTCATTTTAAGCATTCAGGGAAATTTGTCGAACAGCCGAATCTATATGAAATTTTCAGGGAAGTAGAGAAAAAAGGGAGTCATTTCGGGGTAGTTCCTGTTGAAAATTCAATCGAAGGTGCCGTAAACCACACACTTGATTTGTTTGCTGATTTTGATTTGCATATTTGTGCTGAGCACTATGAACCTGTTTCCCATGATTTGTTGTCCATAACAGGTGAACCAGAACAGGTTGGAAAAATTTACTCCCACCCCCAGGCGCTGGCTCAATGCAAAACCTGGATGAATAAAAAGTTTGCCCATGCTGAGATATTTGAAACCAGCAGTACATCCAAAGCTGCGCTCCTGGCCGCTGGAGACAAAAGAATAGCCGCCATTGCAAGCAGACAGGCCGCTCATATTTATGGATTGCAGACTGTGGAATCAAAAATAGAAGATTATTCAGGAAATATCACAAGATTTCTTATCATTGGTAAAGATATGCCGGAACAGACGGGAAATGATAAAACATCTATCATGTTTGCGACTTCCCATGTGCCGGGCGCCTTGTTTAAAACGCTTGAACCTGTTAACAAGGCGGGACTGAATATGTTGAAGCTTGAATCCAGACCCACACGGCATCACGACTGGAGTTATTATTTTTTTCTTGATATTGAAGGGCACAAGCTGGACAAGCTTGTTTCTCACACCATTAAAGAAATCAAAAAATATTCCCTGTTGCTGAAAGTGCTTGGATCTTATCCGGTTTATGTTAAAGAGGAAGTATGATTGATTCTAATACACAACTTTACTGCATTTTTGGAAACCCTGTCAGGCATTCCAAAAGCCCTGCAATTCACAACGCCTGTTTTCGACAGCATCGAATTAATGCAGTTTACCTTGCCTTTGAAATTGATAAAATTTCAAAAGGCATCACAGCAATGAAAACACTAAACATTAAGGGTGCATCTGTTACAATCCCATTTAAAGAATCTATAATGAATCACCTTGACTGGATTGATGAAGACGCGTTGAACATTGGCGCAGTAAACACTGTTGTGAACAAGGATGGAAAACTACTTGGGTATAACACTGATTATAAGGCTGCCATTTCTCCCTTAAAACCAATTGGTATCAAAGATAAAAGGGTCTGCATCATAGGCGCTGGCGGGGCAGCCCGGGCAGTTGCCTATGGGTTACACAAAAGAAAGGGGAATCTTGTCATTATCAACCGGAATAAAGAAAGAGGGGAAAGCCTGGCTCTAAAGTATAAGGCTGATTTTATTCCAATGAGTGAAACCGATAAAATGGATGATATAACCGCAGATATTATTATCAACACGACACCCCTTGGCATGAGCCCTGATGTTGAAAAGTCGGCTTTTCCTTCCAACCAGATGAATTCGCAGATGGTCGTTATGGATATTGTTTATAATCCGTTGAGAACAAAACTGCTGTCTGAGGCACAAAAAAAAGGGTGTACAACCATTGACGGACTATCCATGTTCCTTTATCAGGGTGCGGCTCAATTTAAATTATGGACCGGTATATCGCCTGATATAGAACTGATGCGACAAACAATGATAAATGGAGATAATTAGTTGAGACAAATCATTCCAAAAAAAATTGAAGCTCAATCGGTTGTGATTCCAGGGTCAAAAAGTATTTCCCACCGCATGATGATTTGTGCATCCCTTTCCAATGGAACCTCAAGCATTGAAAATCTTCTTCAAAGTGATGATATTCTACTGACCATTGATGCCCTTAAACATATGGGAGCAAAAATTGACAAAATAAAAGACCATCATTTCAGGGTGTCCGGCTTTGGTACAAAGCCTCAATCCTGTGATAAAGATATTTATCTCGGCAATTCAGGCACCTCCATGCGGCTTCTGGCCGGAATCGCAGCTCTTGGAAACACCCGCTACACTCTTACAGGGGACAAGCGAATGCGCGAACGCCCGATGAAAGAGTTACTTGACGCACTAACCATGTTGGGGATTCATGCAAAATCAGAAAGCAATACAGGTACACCGCCTGTTCATATCAAGGGAAACAGCAGGGAAGGGGGGGCAGTTAAAATTGACTGCTCCAAAAGCAGTCAGTATTTATCTTCCCTTTTAATGATGGGGGCATTGATGAAAGACGGCCTTGATATCAGCCTTAAAGGGCCACCTGTATCATCTCCCTATATTGACTTGACTATTGATATTATGAAAAAATTTAACGTTAAAGCCCATCAAATTGATACCACCCATTACAGAGTCACAGGAAAGCAATCCTATATCCCGGGAGAGTTTTATGTTGAACCCGATCTTTCCAATGCCGGCTATTTCTGGGCTATCGGTGCGGTTACAGGAAAAATGATATCAGTTAAAAATATCAGCAAAAACTCTTTACAGGGGGATCTAAAACAGGTTAAAATTTTGGAACAGATGGGTTGCACTCTTAAAGTTGAAGACAGCCAAATCGGTGTTTGCGGGTCCTGTCTTAATGGAGTGGATGTGGATATGTCTGATACCCCTGATGCCGTTCCTGCCATTGCTGTTGTAGCAAGTTTTGCTAAAGGAAAAACCAGAATAACCAATATTAAGCATTTACGTGAAAAAGAGTGCGACCGGATTGATGCTGTCTCTTCACAACTGATGAAAATGGGTATAGAGGTAAAGCAAGGGGAGGATTATCTGGAAATTACAGGTGGTGAACCAAAGGGAGCAAGAATAGAAACGTTTAATGATCATAGAATTGCCATGGCATTTTCCATTCCCGGTCTTATGGCCCGAGGTATGGAAATTGAAAATGAAACATGTGTTGAAAAATCTTTCCCAAATTTTTGGCAGATTTTTAATGCTTTGTAGTGAGAATTTTATGAAAATATTTCTCTTTCTGAATCAATTATTCTAGAAATCGTTAACAGTATTGACAGGAGGTTATCTTAATGTCAGGCAGCAGCTTTGGAAAAGCATTTAATATCACTACCTTTGGAGAATCACACGGTAAAGGAACAGGTGTTGTGATTCAAGGGTGTCCTCCGGGTCTTACAATTAACGAAAATATCATACAAACTGCTCTTGATAAAAGAAAGCCGGGCCAAGGGGTATCCAGTACAAAAAGAAAAGAACCAGACCATCCTGTTATTTTATCGGGTATATTTAATGGACAGACCACAGGGACTCCCATTATGATCATGATAGAAAATCAGGATGCAAAATCAGACTCTTATAAACAGATAGCCTCCCTTTTCAGACCGGGTCATGGTGATTACACCTATCAGGCCAAATACGGCATCCGGGATTACAGGGGCGGAGGAAGGGCCTCTGCAAGGGAGACTGCCGCAAGGGTTGCAGCAGGTGCAGTTGCGCAACTGGTACTTGATCAATACAATATCACAATAAAAAGTTATACACTGGAGCTTGGTAGTATCAGAGCAATTCATATTGATAATTTATCTGAAAAAAATAAAAATGTTTTACAATGCCCTGATCTGGAAGCTGCACAAAAGATGGAAAAAAGAATCAAAGCTGTTAAAAAAGAAGGGGACTCTTTGGGGGGTATCGTTGAAATTATGGCATCCAATGTACCTGCGGGTTTAGGAGAGCCTGTTTTTGATAAACTTGATGCTGATATTGCCAAGGCTTTAATGAGTATTGGGGCTGTCAAAGCCGTTGAAATCGGTGCAGGAACAGGTGCCTCGCAAATGACAGGCTTTGAGAACAATGATCAGATTTTACCGGATGGCTTTCAAACCAACCATTCTGGGGGCATTCTGGCAGGGATTTCAAATGGGGATGACATCATCGCAAGGACTCATGTCAAGCCCATCCCATCTATTCTAAAACCACAGCAGACCATTGATGAAAATGGTAATGCAGCCCAGATTTCTACTGAAGGGCGTCATGATATCTGTGCCATCCCAAGGATTAACAAGGTCTGCGAGGCCATGATGGCAATTGTACTCACAGATCATTTATTACGTCAAAAATCCTTAGCCTGACAGGGTTTATTTTTTTATAATATCAGATTCAAGTCGATCAGCAATTTCAATTGCCGTGGTTAAGGCATCATTAATCATAAATAATTGAATTTTTAAAGTTTTTAATGAAGCAGGGGTTGCGGAAATTTTTTCCGGACCGGAAAAAAGTTTTGCAAGTTCCTTGGATTTTTTTGCAAACTCGAACAGTTTTTCGCTGAAATTTACAATTTCACCCGTCCATTTATCTCTTTCTTCCTTGGAAATATCAATATTTGCATTACCAGTTCCGTTGATGAGATGATCAATCTGATAGTCTTCCGGGTTTGCAATTATTTCATACATGTGATTCTCCTTTCAAAACGCATTCATATCAACATTAAATGTCACAGTCTAAGAATATTTTATCAATGTGTTTAAGTCAAGCCTTGGGTACCCGAAACATTACAGATTCACTATGCTTGATTAAAAAGAAATGAAATTAAATCACCCTTGGTGTACAGAATCTTAAGTACAGAAAGGTAGTAGATGTATTTAGCATCTAAAATTCTTCTCTGAGCAGTAACCAGTAAAGTGTTTGCATCCATCATATCAATACTGTCCGCCATACCGTATTTGAACTGCATTTGAACCGCATTGTAGTTCTCCTGTGCAAATTTCAATTCGTCCTGTAAATTCAATAATGCACTTTGTGCAGTTTTATAATCCAGAAAAGAAATTTTTGAATCCAGAATGATCGTTTTTTCTTGCAGAGTTAAAGCATTTTTTGCCTTTCTCTGGCCCGCAAGAGCCTGCCTGATCTCGGCTCGTCGCAACCCCCCATCATAGAAGGCAAAGACAAGTTCTCCTGTGAAATAAACGTCTTCCGTGTCCATTGAACTGGAATTATACTTAATATCAACCTCTTTGTATCCCGCTTCAAGGGAAAGTGTGGGCCAATAATCGCTTTTTTCAAATTTAATGGTTTTTTCGGCGATTTCAAGATTCTTTTTTGCTTCTTTTATTTCTGTCCTGTTTTTCAACGCATACGTCTGAATATCTTCCAGACTAGACTGATAATTTTCAATACCTGAAATATCTTCTTTCTGGATATTAAAATCATCCTCAATCTCGACAAGATTATGCAATCCCGCCTTGCTTTTCAATACCCTGTTTTCCGCCCTTACCAGATCTGTCAAAGATTTAGACAGCTCTGCTTCAGCTCTGTATAAATCAGTTTTGGTTACATTTCCAACACTTAGTTTTTCCTTTACGGCATCTCTGTGAGTGGTAAGACGGTTTACATCTGATTGGGAAATTTCAAGATATCTTTGAGCACTTAATATGTTGTAATAGGCCTGGGCCACCTGCAATAGGTACTGGGAACGGATGGTTTCAAGGGAAAATTCTTTGCCTTCAATGGTTCTTGTTGTAACATCCAGAGCAATCAACTCTTTTCCATTAAGCGTAAATGACTGTGTTAATTTAATCCCCAGTGTCAGGGTATCGGGAGCAGCGATATCAGCATCTTTATATTCCTTCATGGTACCATAGGCTGTGCCTCTTGGTATTAAGACAGATAATGCTCTGGCCTTGTCCTGTTGAGCGATATATACATCGTCTTGGGCAATCTTAATGGTCTCACTATGCTTATAGGCAAGTTGTGTTAAATCATAGAGAGAATACGTTGTTTGACAAACTGCAGGAATCTGGCTGAAAAAAATAATAAAGGGGATGAAAAACAATTGAATCGGTGTTTTTTTCATTTTGGAACCTCGTTTATTGAAAATCAAAATTTAATCCACAATATTATCATTTTACGATCGCCGTCAAGTTTACAAAATATTAAAATTTAAATTATTGTAAAACAGTGTTCATCATTGACGCTGTTATTCCTTTAAATTCAGTCTTTTTATTGCAACAATGGATAAATATTCTATTTTGTGATATTAAACACCAAAAATTGTATAACTAATTATTATAAAATAAGGAGATTGAGATGGTATCCATTCCAAAGACTCAATTTGATGATCTGTCCCTGGTCAGACAGGGTAAAGTCAGGGATATTTTTGACACGGGAGACGCCCTGTTGATGGTTACCACTGACAGGCTTTCCGCCTTTGATGTTGTCCTGCCGGATATTATTCCTGACAAGGGAAAAGTTTTAAACCAGATTTCCGTATTCTGGTTCAAACAAATGGAAACCATTGTAAAAAATCATATTATTACGACCAATGTAAATGAGTACCCAAAAGATTTCAAACCGCATTCAGCTGCTTTGGATAAACGTAGCATGCTGGTAAAAAAAGCCGAACCGCTTCCGGTTGAATGCATTGTAAGGGGGTATATAACCGGTTCTGGCTGGAGCTCCTATCAAAAAGAAGGTCATGTCTGCGGGATCAAATTACCGGAAGGTTTAAAAGAATCTGACAAACTTGCACAACCGCTTTTTACACCGTCTACCAAAGCCGAAATTGGCGATCATGATATTAATATCAGTTTTGATGAAGCCGTTAAGTTGGTTGGCAGTGAAAAAGCGGAAAAACTTAAAAACTTAAGCCTTGAAATATACAAAAAAGGGGCTGAATATGCCCTGTCCAAAGGAATTATTATTGCCGATACCAAATTTGAATTTGGGATTTTAGACGGGGAGATTATCCTTATTGATGAAATTCTTACCCCGGACTCCTCCAGGTTCTGGCCTTTGAACGACTATGAGCCCGGAAGAGGGCAAAACAGCTTTGATAAGCAATATGTCAGGGACTGGCTCATTGATTCCGGATGGGATAAAAAACATCCGGGCCCCAAATTGCCCCAGGAAGTGATTGATACGACGTCAAAAACATATAAAGATATTTTCACACGTTTGACTGGTGAAAATGTCTGATTTTTTGTGCAAAATAAATATGTTGGATATTGATCTGACAGACCAGCGATATAAAATTTCATTTTTAGAAGAGGATATAACCTTTCTTGCACACTCAATTAAGGAAACAGGCCTGGTTATCCCTCCGATTGTCAGGCCTTTAGCCAATAAGTTTATTATTGTTTCAGGGTTCAACAGGGTCAGGGCTCTAATCTATAATAATCGGGCCCACAATAACGAAACAAAGATACTTGTATATGAAACAAAACCGGATGCAACAGACTGTTCTTGTCTTATAATGTCCATAACTGCTCTTGCTTTTAAAAGACCGTTAACTCATTCTGAACTTATCATAAGTACCAGACGTCTTTCTCAATTTTTGGATAAAAAACAGATCGCAAAAAAATCTTCTGCCATCTTTAACATAGAGCTTAATGTTCGATTTGTAGAGGATTTATTGGCTATTGGTGCGCTGCCGGATCCAGCTTTGGAATTAATCCATCACGGCAATCTATCTTTCAAGTCTGCTAAAAGAATAGCATCTTACGAAAAAGAGATCATAAAGGTCTTTTTAAATATTTTTTCAAAAATTAAAGCATCCAATAACAAACAGCTTGAAATCATACTGCATATAATGGAAATTACAGCCAGAGATGCCATTAAACCGGAACGTTTTTTTAAGAATCAAAATATTCAAGATATTCTCTTTGATGAAAACAAGGAGCCGGGATTAAAAACCAAAGAGTTACGAGCCTGGCTCTTTGAACAGCGGTTTCCAACCATTTTCAAGACGCGTCAAATGACCCGGGAAAAAATTACATCTATAAAGCTTGGAAACAACATCAAATTTTTACCACCACAAAACCTTGAGAGCCAAAACGTCTCCATCTCCTTTACCGCCAAAAATTACAGCGAGTTTGAGGCCAGTGTTCAGAACCTTCACGCTGTTATAGGGAACAAAGAACTAAAAGAAATTTTCAACCCATGAAAATCGATACTCTTTTTATTGATAAAGCAGTACCACGGGATTTTGAAACTGACTATTTGATTTCCAGGCTTAAAACAGATCCCCAATGGGTAGAAGATTCAAAAACAGTCTATGATGTCATTAATACTGCTGATGATCCTGTCTCAAAAGCCAAAAAGACACTCTATATTACGCAGAACAAGGGAGCTGTCATCAAGGCATGCCCTGGAACCAGTTATTATACCTGTTGTGATTATACCATTCTTCATACCGGTACATTTTGTACTATGGATTGCTCGTATTGCATTCTTCAGGCCTATTTTCACCCCCCTGTTCTGCAATATTTTGCAGGACTTGAAACGCTTGGTCACAATCTTGAAAAAATATTCACCCAAAATAAAATATTCAGAATCGGAACCGGAGAATACACAGACTCTCTTATCTGGGAAAAAATCAGTCTTCAGCCAAAATTTCTTGTTGAAACATTTGCAAGGCAGAATAATTGTCTTTTGGAACTCAAAACCAAAACCGTTAATATAGACTCCTTACTTCCCCTTGATCACAACGGCAAAACCGTTATTGCCTGGTCATTGAACACATTGGATATTATCCGTTCCGAAGAAAAGGGCACAGCGTCGCTTAAAGCCCGTCTTGAAGCAGCCAGACGTGTCGAATCAAAGGGATATAAACTTGCGTTTCATTTTGATCCCCTGGTGATTTATCCGGACTGCGAGAATCAATACAAGAAAGTGATAAAACAGATTTTCGAACATGTCCGGAGCGAAAGTATCGTATGGATCAGTATCGGTACGTTTCGGTTCATGCCAAAGTTAAAACAGATCATTGAAAAACGATTCAACGATTCAACCATCTGTTACGGAGAGTTTATCCTTGGACTTGATAATAAGATGAGATATTTCAAACCATTGAGAATAAAACTTTACAAACAAATTATTTCATGCATAAAAGAATATGCCCCGAATCTGCTGGTATATTTTTGCATGGAAGACGAAGAAGTCTGGGAAAAATGTATGGGGTTTTTCCCAAAAAAAGAAGGGGAGCTTGGACATTATTTAGATAAAAGTGCGGTAACACACTGCAGCTTAAATCCTCATTTTTTGTAAACAAAAGGAGTTTATGAAAGTTGCCTTAATCGTCAATCCTTACGCAGGTGGTAAAAAAAGCGGGAAACTGCTGCCTTTGATTGAAAAAAAACTTTCTTTAAACCGTATTGACTTTCATACCTATCTTTCTGTTTACCATGGACATATTCTCAAAATTACCTCCGAGCTTAAAACAAAAGACTATGATGCCATCGTTTCCATTGGCGGCGATGGAACCAACTTTTCTGTCTTAAACGGTCTTTTAACTAATTTTAAATCCAAAAACCTTCCCCCCCTTGGTATCATTCCTATTGGTTCAGGGAACTCCTTTGCCAAAGATTTAAATATTCATCATTATGAGGATGGCATCAGATCGATTGTTGAAAACAATCCAAGATGGATAGATGTCTGCTCTTTTACACAGGCCCCAAAAAAGTTTTATTTTGTAAATCTGACCGGGTTGGGATTTGTCACGGATGTGGCAGAAACAGCTCAGAAATTTAAATGCTTTGGGGATTTTTCTTACATTATCGGTGTTTTTTACAGGACTGTAAAACTTAATTTTCATTACATGGAGCTTGAAATTGACGGGAAAATGATATCTGGAGAAAACTGTTTTGTTGAGTTTTGTAATTCACGCTATACCGGCGGAAATATGATGATGGCGCCTGATGCCAAACTTGATGACGGTTACATGGATATTATTATTGCAGGCAAATTGTCCAGGACAAGCCTTTTGGCAACCTTGCCAAAAATCTTTAAGGGAACTCATATCGAACATCCTTTGGTAAGCTCTTTCAAGGCTAGAAAAGCCACAATCAAAACATGGCCGGCTAAAACCTTGTTGCCGGATGGTGAATTATTCGGTATCACGCCAACAACTATAAATGTACACCATAAAATGATACGGTATCTTTAGTTGAAAAAGATAGTTTCAATATATTTATGGATTATTGGCGGGATCTTTTTTTTATTTTCATTTGTTATTCTTGTTTTCTGTCTGTTTTTGTTACCTCAAAAAACCACCTTCACCATTGCCAGATTTCTATTTAATATTTTAATCAGATTGATGGGAATAAAGCTTGTTGTGACCGGCAGGGAACATATTCGTCCTGATCAAGCTTACCTGATCATGGGAAATCACCAGAGTCTTTTTGATATTTTCGTCATTCCGGCAGCCATTCCTCTGTGTTTCATCGGAGTGGAAGCTGCCTATCATTTTTCCTTGCCTGTCTGGGGATATCTGATCCGGAAATGGGGGTGCATCCCCATAGAAAGAAACAACCTTGAAAATGCCATTTTAAGCCTTGAAATGGCAAAGAAGACGCTTTTGTCCGGGATGAATATCGGCATATTGCCTGAAGGACACAGAACGCTTACAGGAGAGATAGCACCCTTTAAAAAAGGACCGTTTCATTTGGCCAAAGATGCCACTGCTGATATTTTGCCGTTTGCAACAACTGGTTTGTTTAATTATCATCGGAAAGCAAGCTTGATTTTAAGGCCGGGAAAAGTGACAGTAAATATTGGAAAACCGATTCCTTACGATACGTTTAAAGATTTATCCGTAGAGGAGACAAGACAAAAACTTTTTGATACTATCTCAAAATTAAGCCAACAATAAACCCGGGCAGTTAAGAACTGTTTCTTAACTGCCCGGGTTTGGTTCATCAGTTATGGTATAAGCTTGTTTACTTATTCTCTTCTTTCTCAGCGGTTACCCTGTCAATAACTTTTTGTGCCAGATCACCCGGAACGACATCATATTGTTCAAATTCCAGGGTAAAGGTTCCTCTGCCAGCTGTCATAGAACTTAAATCCGGCGCATATCTAAGGATTTCAGCCATGGGAACCAGGGCATTGATGATCTGTTTATCGTCTTCGGAATCCATTCCAAGAACCCTGCCGCGTCTGGAATTAAGGTCACCCATAATATCACCCGTACTATCATCCGGAACTTTCACGGAAATCTTCATAATCGGTTCAAGCAGGGTCGCTTTTGCATCTTTTGCCGCATTCTTAAAGGCAAGGGTTCCCGCCATTTTAAACGCCATTTCAGAAGAATCAACAGAATGATAGGATCCAAAATCAAGGGTTGTTCTGAAATCAACACAGGGAAACCCTGCAAGTATACCTGTTTTAGACGTTTCTCTGATACCAGCTTCAACCGCCGGAATATAATTTTTAGGGATAACCCCGCCGACAATTTTATCTACAAACTCAAATCCTCTGCCGTTGGGAAGGGGTTCGAGAACAATCCAGCAGTCACCATACTGACCATGCCCGCCAGACTGTTTTTTATGCTTGCCCTGAACACGAATTTTTTTCTTAAAGGTTTCCCGATAGGCCACCTTTGGTGTTTCAATGCTCATGCCCACATTAAATTTTCTCTGAATTTTTTCAGCCGTCACTTCTATATGAACAAGACCTCTGCCGGAAAGGATGGTCTGTTTGGTTTCTTCATTCCTTTGAAGCTGAAGTCCTGTGTCTTCTTCAAGAATTTTTCTGACGGCTTCGTGGATTTTATCTTCATCATTTTTTGACTTGGGTGAAATAGCAAAGGAGATAACAGGCGGCAAGGGCTGGGGTGCGGAAATCTGAATATCTTTTCCGCCTGTCAGGGTATCACCGGTCAAAGTGCTCTTGAGTTTTGCCACGGCAACAATAGATCCCGGAAGCGCACTGGTTATGGTGTTTTGTTCCTTACCCGCAATTTCAAGAAGTTGTGAAAATCTTTCTTTTGTGTCCTTTGTTGTATTAACAACATTGCCTTCTTTTCCAAGACTTCCTGAAATGACTCTAAACAGAGAAAGTCTTCCTGCATAGGGATCAACAATGGTGTTGAAAACAAAGCCGCAGAATTGGGCATCAGGATCGGGAGAAATAATAACATCCTCACCCTTAGCATCTTTTGCTGTCCAGTCTCCTCTGTCAAGGGGAGACGGCATATAATCATTGATAATATCAGAAACCGTATCAATGCCGATCATTTTTGTGGCGGAACAACAAATGGCAGGATAAAACTGGGCATCTTGGATCCCTTGTCTGAATGTTGCCTTGAGTTCATCTTCGGTGATTTCTTCACCTTCCAGATATTTTTCAAGAAGCTCATCATCAAGTTCAGCTACATCCTCGATAAATTCTTCTTTTGCCATTTCAATATCATCTGACATGTCAGAAGGAACATCAACCTGGGTTGATGTTCCTTCTGCATCATATTCATAGGCCTGACCTGAAATAATATCCACAAACCCTGTAAAATCATTTTCAGAACCAATGGGATAAAAAATGGGAACGATCTTTTTTTTAAGTGCTGTTTTGCAAGCCTCGATACAGGTTGAGAAATCCGATCTTTCCCGATCCAGCTTATTCACAATAACAAAACCGGGCAAATTATATTCCAATGCACTGGCTGCAGCTTCTTCGGTCATGGCAGAAGGTCCGCCAACCCCGTCAATTACAAATGCCAGGCAGTCTGCAACAGGAAAGCATGTTTTAGAAGCAGAGAAAAAATTCTGATCGCCAGGAGTGTCCATCAAAGTAATTGTATGTTTATTATGCGTATACTTAATAAAGGATGTATTAATACTCTGCTGTTTCCTGGTTTCTTCAGGCTGAAAATCCATGACGGTATTGCCTTCTTCGACCCTTCCAAGACGGTTGGTAACTCCAGCCTTAAAAAGCATAGCCTCAGCAAGAGTTGTCTTGCCCGCACCTCCATGGCCAGCCAGAGCCACATTTCTCATGGTTTTAATTTCTTCGCTCATTACTGCTCCTCATAAACAATTAATAAAAAGTTATATTTAAATAATCAAATTTAAATAAAATTAATAGTGTTATTTTAAATTTTCTTTAAAAGTTAAGGATATAATATACTCAATATTTCCTTTCGGGCCGCAAATAGGGGAGGGGACCACCTGGTTTATCCGGTATCCTTTCTCCTTAAAAAATTTTTTTAACTCTTCTATCACCATTTTTCTAATTTCAGGATCCTTTACAACACCCCCCTTGCCAATGTTCTTTTTTCCTGCCTCAAATTGAGGTTTGATTAATGCTAAAACCTGTGTATCATCTCTCATGAATTTTTCAGCAGAAGGGATAACTGTCTTTAAAGAGATAAAAGAGGTATCTGCTACAACCACATCCACTTTTTCATTGATTACTTCATAGGGCATATGCCGGATATTGGTCCTTTCAATAACCGTTACCCGTGAGTCTTGTCTTAAAGACCAGTCAAACTGCCCATATCCCACATCCACTGCATATACTTTGCCTGCCCCGTACTGAAGCAGGCAATCGGTAAAACCACCGGTTGAAGCACCAATATCAAGGCAGATCAACCCTTTCACTGATACAGGTATCGTTTTTAACGCCTTTTCAAGCTTTAAGCCCCCCCGGCTGACAAATGGATTGTCGTCCTGTTTTACAATGATCTTTGCATCATTCGCAATCAAGGTTCCGGGTTTGTCCACAGGAATATCATTCACAAGTACTTTGCCTGCCATGATGAGAGCTTTTACCCGACTCCTGGATTTAACCAGGCCCTTGTCAACAACAAAGTGATCCAGTCTGATTTTATTTTTTAACCCTTTATTCAATAGTCTTGTCATGTAATTTTAATGCTGTAGTTACAATAGCGGTATGGTCTATTCCATAGTCTCGTCTTAAAACATCCTGTGGTCCATGCTCGACAAATTCATTTTTAATGCCGATCCTTTTTATCGGAAAGCCTGTCATTCCTTTGTCTGACAGCATTTCCAGAACAGCAGAGCCAAATCCTCCATCAAGAACATGGTCTTCAACGATAATGGTTT
The DNA here is from genome assembly GCF_014237455.1 of Desulfobacula sp. Classification (GTDB taxonomy): domain Bacteria; phylum Desulfobacterota; class Desulfobacteria; order Desulfobacterales; family Desulfobacteraceae; genus Desulfobacula. The sequence continues at coordinate 93,711 of NZ_JABZFL010000051.1, forward strand.
TCCTGATTTTCAATACATATTCACAGATCAGTTCAGCATCAAGGGGTTTAACAAACCTGGCATTAATTATAGTTACACTGATATCATGGTCTTTCAGTTGTTCGCAGGCTTTTAAAGCTTCACAAACTGATTTGCCAATGGCAATAATTAACAGATCATGACCATCACATATCACTTCGCCTTTCCCCATTTTCAATGATCGCGGATGCGCCTCAATTTGAACACCAAGTCCTATACCCCTTGGATATCTTATGGCAACAGGACCATCATGTTTAACGGCTGTTGAAAGCATTCTTGCCAGTTCATTCTCATTACTGGGTGCCATAATTGTCATGTTTGGCATGCAGCGAAGGTATGAATAATCAAAAAGACCGTGATGGGTGGGACCGTCTTTGCCAACAATACCCCCCCGGTCAATGGCAAATACAACCGGATGCGCATCAATACAGACATCATGAAGAATCTGATCAAAGGCTCTCTGCAGAAAAGTGGAATAAATGGCAACAACCGGTTTTAAGCCTTTGGATGCAAGTCCTGCTGAAAATGTAACTGCGTGCTGTTCTGCAATGCCCACATCGAAAAACCTGTCCGGATAGTGTTGGGAAAATTCGACCAGGCCGGTGCCCTCGGGCATGGCAGCCGTCACGGCAACTATTTTTTTATTGGTTTTGGCAAGTTTGACCATTTGAGAACCAAACACCTGGGTATAGCTTGGAATCCCGTTGGATATTTTTTTGCTTTTGCCTGTCTCAACTGCAAACGAATCCACACCATGAAAATAGATTGGATTCTTTTCAGCCGGTTCATATCCTTTTCCTTTTACGGTTGTAACATGTAAAAGAACCGGATCTTTAGGGTTTTTGATATTTTTGAGAATATCGATTAAATGGTCTAAATTATGTCCGTCAATGGGCCCGAAGTAATCAAAATTAAAGGCTTCAAACAACATGCCCGGTGTAACAAAGGTTTTAAAGGACTCTTCAGACCGTTTGGCAATATTGTACATATCATCACCGATTTTGGGCAAAGATTTTAAAAATGCACCAAACTGACTTCTCATGGATTGAAGAGATCTGGCTGAAAAGGTCCGGCTTAAAAACGAAGACAGGGCGCCCACATTCGGCGAGATGGACATGTCATTATCATTTAAAATAACAATAAGGTTGCGTTTTGAATCCCCAGTCTGATTCAATCCTTCATAGGCCAGGCCGGCTGTTAAAGAACCATCTCCGATAACTGAAATAACATCAGACACATCTTTATTTAAATATTTGGCATAACAGATCCCAAGCCCGGCAGAAATAGAGGTCGAGGAATGTCCCACTGTAAATCCGTCATAGGGGCTCTCTTTAATTTTTGAAAATCCGGATAACCCTTTATACTGACGAAGGCTGTCAAAAGTGTCATTTCTTCCGGTAATCAACTTATGGGCATAAGATTGATGCCCGACATCCCATATCAATGTATCCTTTGGCAGATCAAAGACAGTGTGGATTGCCAGTGTCAACTCCACAGCCCCCAGGCTTGAGGCGAGATGTCCGCCGTTTTTTGATACCACATCAATAATTCTTTTACGGATTTCACCAGCCAGAAGCTTTAATTCGGGTCTGGAAAGCTGTTTAATATCTTTAGATGTTTTTATGTGTTCAAGAAGGCTCAAAATTTTTTAATCTCAATCTCTGTTAGTGGTTTCTGTTAATAATATAGCCGGCAATTGCTCTTAAAGGAGTTGCGGCTTCATCAAAATTCGAAATTGCCTCAATGGCATCATCAATGAGTTTTTCTGCATATTTTTTTGATTCGTCAAGACCGATAACTGCCGGAAACGTCATTTTCTCATTTAATGCATCAGATCCTGCAGCCTTTCCCATTATTTCCGGATCACCTTCAATATTCAAGATATCATCCACAACCTGAAATGCCAGGCCGATTTTATCGGCATAAACAATTAATTTTTCAATCGTTTCCGGATCAGCCCCCGCACTTAAGGCTCCTGCTTCAACACTGACGGTGATCATTTTGCCGGTTTTAAGTGCATGTATCTTATTTAAATGGTCTAAGTCATTTTTTTGTTTTGGTTGAAAAGACTGCATATCAAGCATCTGTCCCTCAACCATGCCCTGAATACCCGCAGCCTGTGAAATTTTCGAAATCAATTTAATCCTTGTCTGACTATCCGGGTATAGTTTAAAGACTTGTTCCGGCTGAGACATAATATTAAACGCGTGGGTTAATAAGGCATCTCCGGCCAGAATGGCAGTAGCCTCACAAAATTTTTTGTGGCAGGTCGGCAGTCCGCGTCTTAAGTCATCATTATCCATGGCAGGCAAATCATCATGAATCAAAGAATAGGTATGGATCATTTCAATGGCACAGCAGGCGGGCAGGGCGATTAAAAAATCCTTCCCGCAGGCCTGGGCCGCAGCCATTGACAGAACAGGGCGCAGTCTTTTTCCCCCGGCCATAAGAGAATGGTCCATCGCCATAACCAGTTCATGCTTTTGATTAAACTGCTGAAGAATAAGGTTCAAAAACCGGTTAACCAGTTCCTGTTTTTCCGTCAGGTATTGCTTCAGATTAAAATCCATATTATTGATCTTTAAAGGGTTCTTCTTTTAGATTACCATCACGGTCTTTTGTCAGCATCGTTATTTTTTTTTCGGTTTTATCTAAAAGATCAAGACAATATTTTGACTGCTTCATGCCGGATTCATATTTTTTGACGGCATCTTCAAGACAAAGTTCTCCTGATTCCATTTCCGTTACGATTTTCTCAAGCTCTTTTAAAGCTGCTTCAAACGTTTTTTTCTTAGCCATTTGTTTTTTCCACCCTTGTAACCAGTCGTCCTTTAGAAAGAATCACTTCTATTTGATCATTCTTTTTTACATCACTTGAATCTATAATCACTTTTTTATCTAAAACAAATCTTGAAATACTGTATCCTCTTTTTAAAATCGATTCTGGATTTAACGCCTGAAGCTTAGCATCAAGTTTTGAATGATTAATTTTTATCAATTGCAAATAATGCTTCATCATGTTGGTTAATCTTGTTTCATCATCTTCAAGCCTGAATCTGTAATCATGAACCATTGCCCCGGGGCTTTTTAATCTTGAAATCAAATAAGAAACGGCCTGGTTGAGCAGAACCACTTTTTTGTTCAATGATGTATTCAGATTTTTCTGTAGATTTAAAATCCCTTGAACCAGATTTTTTTTATCCGGAAGTGCCAGTTCTGCGGCAGCAGAAGGGGTAGGGGCTCTTAAATCAGCAACAAAATCTGCAATGGTATAATCGGTTTCATGGCCCACACCCGTGATAATCGGTATGTGAGAGTCAAAAATCGCAGTGGCAACAATTTCTGAATTAAATGCGGCCAGGTCTTCCAGAGACCCGCCGCCGCGTGCCAGTATGATCACGTCAGATTTTTGAGATTGATTGACAAGGTTTATGGCGTCACAGATTTCATTTTCCGATCTTATTCCCTGGACTTTAACCGGAATAATTTCAAGCGGACAGTTTGAAAACCGTCTCTGGGCAACAATAATAATATCTCTGACAGCAGCACCGGTACCAGACGTAATAATGCTGATGTGAGACGGTAAAAACGGAATCGGCTTTTTGTATTTCTCGTCAAAAAACCCCTGGCCGGACAATTTTTTTTTAAGCTGTTCAAAGGCAATCTGCATGGACCCTGTGCCTTTTGGTTCCAGGTGTTCGAAAATGATCTGATAAGATCCCCTGGGTTCATACAGGGAAAGTCGTGCCAGACCCATAATACTCATACCGTTTTCAGGTTCAAATTTCAGGTTGCGCTTTTGGTTTTTGAACATGACGGCACTGATGGCGGCCTGCTGATCTTTTAATGTAAAATAAGAATGGCCGGAACTAGGAACAGAGTAGTTGGAAATTTCTCCGGTCACCCATATAAAAGGAAAGGTGTCTTCCAAAAGAGATTTAATTTCTCTTGTTAGTTTAGAAACTGTATAAATATGTCCTGTGTTTTTTTCTGCCATTCTCATTTATCTGTAAAGCCAATTTTAATATAACCAAAACATTTAATATAAAACAACGGCGCTGTTTTCACAATAAAATTCTTGTAAAAAATATACCGGGATAACTTATCCAAAACTATCGTTTAAAAATGGACAGGATTTGTCTTGACATTGGGATTCACTCTAGTTCACTATAGTTTGTAAATTTTGAAAAATTCAACAGTGCTTTATTTTTAACAAATCGTTTTAAAAACTGTATTAGGTGACTTAATATCATATTATAAAGAAAATATATAAGGTTAATATGCAGAATTTTTTCTGCTTAATACGATAGTTGGACAAACAGAAAATGAGAAATTTGATATCCAAATTAAAAAAGTATCATATGAAGAAACGTTATAAAGCGATTCTTCAGGACAGAATGCATCTTACAGACTATGAAAGAGGTCAATTGATCCCTGAATTGAAATCAAGATTAGGCGTATTAAATCAATATTTCTCTGACATTATTAGAATTTGTGAAAACCAGAGAGACTCAAGATTATTCAAAGAAAATCTCAATTCAATAATTAATCCAAAGGGGCTGTCTTCATCATCAGAAGTTGATGCTCAATGTTTGTCCGAAAGGTTTTTCGATACAGTAAAAAATCAAGCGCAAATTGAAAATATTGACGATATAAATAGAATTCTTAAAAAATATGAAAACATTGAAGATGTTAGAAGATTGGGCCTTTTTCTTAATGAAGTGAACCTTTTGTGCTCGTCGTTATTAGAGGTTAAAAATAAACTGTTTCTGTTCAAGATTGAGGCATATCCACACATTCTTGACAAAAGGACCGGCCAAACTATAGCAGACATTCCCCATCAATTCTATTTGACCACCGAGCCCTTTCAGATCAGCATTCAAAATATCTCATCTGTTTGCAAAGCCACCTCAGAAACGGTTCATGAATGGCATAGACAAACCATGAATATGAAATCTCAGTTTTTAAATTTTCTTAGTAATAAAACCACTCTAAGAAATAATAGATTAATTCTTTTCATTCAAATCCTTGCTATTTTTCTTGCAATTGTTTTATCTGCATTTTTTCTTTCTGCGAATGATCCCTTTAACTTAATCAAAACGAATCAGGAATTAAAAAGCAGGGCTAAGGTATTGGAAGATGAAAACCAACTTTTGAGTAACCAACTGGTTCAGTTAAAAAAAGGTGAAAATAAGAATATAGCTGAATAAAAATATTGTCCAACCAGGCGCTTGAGATGGACTGGGCAAAGCCGTGCCGCTTTTGCAAGGCAGCATTTGACCGGTAGTTTTTACCTTTATCATAGTTTTTCGCTTATCGTTGCCCAGCCACTCAGCTTTACGATAATCTGACCGCTCCGCGGCCAGATTATCGGCGGCTGTTATGTGTAGAAAAGCAAAATAAAATGGTAAATGAAAAAAATATAAACAATTGTGTTTATTCCACCAATTTAGCGGTATAAGAACAATGAATATACACAAACGTTGTATGCTATTTAGGACAAGACCGACACAGACTCTGATACTATGAAACATTGGACTGAACCAAATGGAAACTTTATCGTGAATATTCCGATTGAATGGCAGTATAAAAATGTTGTTTATGAAGATATAGAAGAAAAATCACCGTATAGTTTTGAGCCATATGAAGACTCTTTAGGTTGTTTTCAATTAAGCTGTTATCCATTGTCAGAAAAGGGGCCTAACCCAAATTTTCCGATTCAAAAAAATAACTCAAAAGTAAAATGGTTAGCATCAAGAATGGATGATAAGGAATTTGATGTATTACTATTTCATGCACAGGTTGACGATTTGCTTTGCATGGCAAAATACATCTACTCTGCAAAGCTTAGAGATGACAAAAAAATTCAAGAGCAGATAGAAAAAGTAAAATTAGCACTAGATAGTTTTCGAGTTATACCACAAACTGATAGGGAGTTGGCAAGGCAACTTGATAAACATGATAATTTTTTATCTTCATTAACTGCCTCATATGATTTATTAAATAATGCATTGGAATCAGAATCATATATCGAAGTAATTGTAATTTTAGCAAATCAAATTGATGCATTTTTAAGGTCTTCGATAATTTTAAAAAAACAATTAGAAAAAAAAACCAACAACATTGAAGTAAAATATATTTTCCAGGGAGATGATGAATGGGGAATTAATGAAAGAAAAATTTACAAAAAGGCTCAGAAAATGAAAATCCTTGATGATGAAACCTTCAAGGAACTTAATAATTTATATGATTTAAGAAATCGTGTTATCCATCGCTATATTATTTCTTTTATAAAAACACGTGACATTGTTAAAATTGCATATGACTATTTAATTCTAAACGAAAAGATTCGGTTAATTTTAAAATCCTATGAAGAAATGCAATATGGAAAAGGATTTGGTATTTATGGTCGTGGATATAGCAAGGATGATGAATTTGATGAAACTGAATATAAAAGAGCTTTCTCTTGGGCAAATGATAAACATTTAATAGAAAAACTTGAACGAAAATTATAAAAAACAGCACAAAAATGAAAATGAATTTTTTATGGTAATAAAAGGCCATCTCACAATCAAGCTGCGAAACGAGAATATTGAGTTAAATGAGGGTGAGTTTTACATCATTCCAAAAGGGGTGGAGCACATGCCTGTTGCTGAAAATGAGGTTCATGTACTACTGTTTGAGCCGCAAAGCACGGTCAATACTGGAAGCGCTGATTCAGATAAAACCATTAGTACTCTCGAAAGAATATAATTGAATCTGCCGGATATGAAACAATTATTATTGATACATCAGAGTTTCGTAAAATTGATGGGGGGCTCAGCTGCCTGTCACTGAGATTTTAACAATTTAAGAATGAATTAACCGGCAAAGAATAAGGAGGGCGTATGGCAGAAGAATTAAAGGCGGGGTGTGCTCGACCCACCGGTGGTCCGGTAGGAGAAGAAACAGTTCCTGAACAAACACCTGAAAAAGACAATGAAAAAAAGGAGATCATGAATATGATACAAGTTGGCAAAAAAGCGCCGGATTTTACTGCGCCAGGCTATCAGAACGGCAGCTTCATTAATGTAAAGTTATCAGAAAACCTTGGGAAATGGGTTCTCCTGTGTTTTTACCCGGGTGATTTTACATTTGTCTGAGCAACGGAAATTTCAGCAGTTGCTGAAAAATATCCTGAATTTCAGAAACTTGGAGTAGAAATTTTATCCATGAGTATTGACAGCATGTTTGTACACAAAATGTGGAATGATCATGAGCTGTCCAAAATGGTAGACGGGGGCGTTCCTTTTGCCATGCTGTCTGACGCCGGCGGCAGAGTGGGAAAGGCCTATGGTGTTTATGATGAAGATGCAGGTGTTGAGACCCGCGGAAGATTTATTATTGATCCGGATGGAGTTATTCAAGGGTACGAAGTCTTAACACCACCGGTCGGAAGAAATGTTAATGAAAGCTTCCGGCAGGTTCAGGCTTTTCAGCTTGTAAGAGAGTCAAAAGGAACACAAGCCACACCATCGGGCTGGAGACCGGGCAAGATGACGCTTAACCCCGGACCGGAACTGGTCGGTAATGTTTGGAAAGAATGGAAAACCAAAATGGCATTTGACTAAATAAAAATAATAACAGAATTCAGCTGACACAAAAAGCCGATGCGATTTATGGTTTTTTGTGTCAGCATAAAAAAATACCCGCCGCCAGTGAACATTGCTTAAGTAAGAATAAAATTTTTGTTTGAGATTTGTGACATTTCCATAAGGTCTGATAATATATATTATGTAAACTTTTATAAAATTAACCAAAACAGGCCTTATTTCGGCACTTAACCAAATTATAATCTTGAAATCTCCCCCTTCCGTGTTATATTACAGCTCAAATAATAATTTTTTGGAGGAACAAAAATGGATCCATACTCTTCAGTTTCACAAAGCGCTGTCCTGGTAAAAACAAATTCTTTTATTAGAAGCGTATACAATTGGATGTTCATTGCGCTGTCCCTTACAGGCTTTACGGCATATTACGTATCTCATAATGAAACCGCGCTTCAAATCCTATACGGAACTCCCGGCTTAATCATGATATTGATTTTTGCAGAGCTTGGGTTTGTCTTTTTTCTAAGTGCGAGAATACAAAAAATTAAAGCTGCGACTGCGACTGCCCTGTTTACCATCTACTCCATTTTAAATGGCATAACCTTATCTTTTATTTTTCTTCGTTACACTGCCACGTCTATTGTCTCTACATTTATGATTTGCGCTGTAACGTTTCTTGCCTGCAGTGTTTATGGAATGGTCACCAAAAAAGATCTGACATCTCTTGGCGGATTTATGTTTATGGGCTTAATCGGAATTGTTATAGCCTCTGTTGTCAACATATTTATGCAAAGCTCAGCCATGCAAATGATCATTTCTTATATTGGTGTGGTTGTGTTTATCGGCCTTACCGCCTACGACACCCAAAAATTGAAAACCATGTCAGCCACAATCCCTAATAGTGCATCAGGGGCAATGATTCGAAAAGGCGCATTAATGGGAGCGCTTACCCTGTATCTTGACTTTATTAATCTGTTTATCATGATGCTTTATATTTTTGGCGGCAGCAGAGATTAATTTCCCCTCACCAATAACTGAGAATGCAAACGGGTATCTTTTATAGATACCCGTTTTGTTTATGGCGTGGCGGCGGCACCACGATTATTTAAATATTTTCTTTAATGCTTTTGCATATATCCTGGCAGTATTTTTCAACCTGACTCTGATCCGGTCCTTCCACCATTACCCGAAGCAAGGGCTGGGTGCCTGAATAGCGGATCAATACCCTGCCCGCATCTCCCAGCTTTTTTTCAACGGTTTTAATTGTATCTGCAATTGGCTTGATTTTCATGAAATCCGGGCGGGATTTATCCATTTTCACATTCATGAGTACCTGGGGATAGACCGTCATGACGGAAGCAAGACTGGATAATGATCGGCCTGTTTCCATCATTACCTCAAGCAGTTTTAATGCTGAAAGCATCCCGTCCCCGGTTGTATGGTCGTTTAAAAAAATCATATGACCAGAATCCTCGCCACCAATGACAGCACCGGATCGCTTCATCTCCTCAAGGACCTTGCGATCCCCGACATTAGATTTAATATGGCCAATCCCAAGACTGTCAAGCGTCTTACCCAAACCAATATTGCTCATGATTGTGCTTACAACTATGTTTTTATTCAGAATTCCCCGCTCTTTTGCAAACTTTGCGCAAACTGCAAGCACCCTGTCCCCTGTAATTTCGGTACCGTTTTCATCCACAGCGATGAATCTGTCAGCATCTCCATCAAATGCAAGCCCAATGTCTGCCTTTTCTTTGACCACCAGCCGTTGCAGTTCCTGTGTGTGCTGAGACCCGCAATCATCATTAATATTCTTTCCATCAGGAGAATCATATATAAATCGGGCATCAAACAATTTATCATTAAAAACCATATGGGCGATTTTTGACGCAGCCCCGTTTGAGCTGTCAATCATCAGTTTTAATTTTTTATCAAGTTTCTTAAAAGGAAACTTCGCTAACAAAAAACCGGAGTACCTTTCCAAACTATCTGAAATTACAGCCATTTTTCCAACATTTCCCCGTGGAACAATATTGCTGTTAAGGATATAATCCTCAATTTTATTTTCCTGTTCGTCTGATAGTTTTTCTCCCCCATGCTTAAAAATCTTAATTCCGTTATCCTGATATGGGTTATGGGAGGCGGATATGACAATTCCCGCGCCCGCACCTTTAACAGTAGAACACAGATATGCCACACCCGGTGTTGGTATGACACCGGCCAGCAGGACATCTATACCTGTTGATGAAACACCTGCCGCAAGGGCAGACTCCAGCATATCTCCTGAAATCCGCGTATCTTTTCCAATAATCACCGTTTGATAACCGTTCTCTTTGGTGAAAACGCCAACCGCCTGTCCTGTTTTCAACGCAATTTCACAGGTTATGGGGTATTGGTTGGCAACTCCCCTGATCCCATCTGTCCCAAAAAGTTTTCCCATTTTTTAGTCCTGCCAGATTATTAATTCAGATGATTAATTTTTCAATCATTCCCTGTTCAATATGAAACAACCACTGACTGCCTTTTTCACACTCATCCGGTTCCAGGCTCTGAACGACCTTTATATATTTTTTTTCTACCCGATCTATTTTTTTTTTAATAATTTGAATAAATGTTTCGCCCTCTTTATTTAACTGATTGTTTTCACATTTGGTTTTAAAAATTTCATCAGCCAGCTTGAACTTGTCCATTGATAGATTTGATTTTTCACAAAAAAACTTTAACCGCTGAATTCTTTCTTCAATACAGCGATCTAAATTATCCTGCATGCCCTTGATCAGGCCTCTGGAAAAATTATCATAAACAAAAAGCGAACGGATGTGCTTATACCAGAATCTTAAGGCAATAAGCCCTGCAATGTAATAGATATTGTTATTAAAAATATGGGTCCCATTTTTAATAACGTAAAAGCGTTTTGGAACGGAACCATCCTTAAAACTGCCGCCAAGTATAAGCTGGTTGTTTTTTAATTCATTTTTTCTGATAATGGAACCGGCTGCTGTGATACAGCCATATCCTATCCTGACGGGCCCGACAAGCCCACCCTGCCCTCCTAAAAAGATCGGATCTGAATTCAGCATGACACCCTGATGGACATCCCCCAGCATGGAAGGCGTGGCCTTGTCCTGATTGGGCGTATAATTAAAATGGACAAAAGAAGACCCGACTTCAGAGTGATTTTTACGGCTTGTTCCGCCTGCCATAAAACAATCGCAAAAATTAACCAGGCTGCCCAGGGTTACAAATGGAAACAGAATGGTCTGCTTGAGACCCACCGTATGGGCTGCATTTGCTTCTTCTTCAAATATAGTGCCTTCTCTTACGTGTGCTCCGGAGCCAACCGAATTGTCACCGGCAAAAACAGCGCCCTTAAAAAAGCCCCCTTTTAATTTTGTATTTTCGCCGACAAATGTGTTCTCAAGTGTCACCGGTGCTTCATATCCGATTTGAGAATTTCTCATAATCAGGCAGTTTTCTCCGATGATCTTACAACCGCCATAAATAATAACATTTTCACTTGAGATTCTGTCCGGATTGACATCCTCTGAGATATAGACGGATTCGGGATTGGGAATTTTTATCCCTTTTTTTATGAGTGTCTTAACAATATTGTTTTTCATGAAATTATAAATAATTGTCAATGGGTTGAATTGTCAAGGTATTTTCTCCGGAAGTGTGATTTAACCAAACATGAAAATTCAGACAAGGCATCCTCGCGCATCAATCCGCTCTTTATGCAGAGTCCCGCCGGAAGAGATCAGATAGAAGTGATCATACAGATTAACGCAGAGGCTCACATTTACCGGGACAATGCTCAGGCGTTGTCCCACCTTTGGCGGAGAACTGCAGGCGCTGACATCAATCCATCCGTGTTCTTCATGCAGTCGGGTTATCACGGCATGAGGATGTTCAACCACATATCCCATCTCAAGGTTTTTAAAGCGTAACAGCTGCTTAGCGGAAAGAGCCTTGGATCCGGCGTCAATAATAACCCGGCCCGGCGTTGTGTTGGAGACAACGGTTGCAACCACGCGTGCTGCACACTCTTCCAAAGTGCAGTGGTCAAACTTTTGAATAAAGTAATCATTATAAACAGCTGTTCCCACCCTGATTTCATTAATATGGGGGATAAGGTGTGTGTTTTCCAGGGAGGGTGTTGAGCCTGATGATACGATTTCAGGCTTAAGGCCGGCAGAGCAGAGTGCATCATATACAGGAACCCACATCTGGTTGATCTGTTCAAAATTTTGCACATTACGGGCGCTCTCTCCGTAGAGATGCCCAAGATACATCTGAATGCCGTCGTATCGCAATGTTTCAAGGTTTTTTGCATATTGTGCAAGTTTTATAATCTGTTCGGGCCCGACAAAGCCGCAGCGGTGAAGTCCGGCATCAAACATGACCAGAATGCCTATAACAGTATTATAATCAGCTGCTGCAAAAGCAAGCTGATCCATTATATATTGAGAATCCACAGCAACTCTCACATTATGTTTCAGGGAGAGTTTTGCAAGGGATTCTGCCCGGGCGTTTCCTACAACAGGATAGGCAACAGTAATATCCACATCATTGATTTCTGCCATGATTTCGGCTTCACCTGCTTTTGCACAGGCAATGCCCTTTGCACCTGAGTCAAGCTGCATACGGGCTATATAAAGGGACTTGTGGGTTTTGATGTGTGGTCTGACAGCGAATCCGTAACGGTTTGCATAGTCGTGGATGCGGGCTATATTTTCTTTTATAATATTTTTTTCCACGACAAGAAATGGGGTTGGAATCCGGCTTGTGATATTAAGTATATTTTTTTCCATGACAGCTCCCTTAGCCTGAAGTTTAAAAAATTACTCCTTTACCAGAAAAACAGACGTATTATTTACCGGAGGCTTCGGGCGTATGCGCATGTATTCCCTGAATTTATGGGGAAGATCAAAAACAGACCTGTCATCCATAAGTCTTCGCAGTCCCTTTTCATAAATTCGATAGGAAACCCTTGTCCCCTCTGGAAGTGATCCTGCAAGATGAGTGAAGATTTCATTCTTGGGATGTGCATCAGCTCCGATCATGACAAGGTGGCACTTTGGGTCAAGAGGCAGCAAAAAATGGTTTCCCTGAATAATACGAATATGTTCGGTTAATTCAAGGGTTTTAATGAGTCTTGTTGAAAGTTTTGCATATTCCGGTATACGTTCAATGCCGATCCCTTTAACACCGTATTGTGAGCAAAGACAGATAAGACTTAAAGGCAGAGGTCCGCTTCCAAGAAATACAACACGATTTTCTGATTTAAGGTTTCCGCCCTTATATTCCATGTGGGCCAGTTCAACATAGTTTGGAAAGAAGGCAAAGTCCTTTATTGCTTTCCAGGGATCAGGGCTCGAAACAATCGAATGCGCGCTCTTGATCTCCATTCTCAAACCATAGGTTCTTTTCATGTGGGAAATTTTTTTTATAACCGGCTTGAAATCTGGAGAACACAGCAGATCCTGGGCTTCATTATCGTCAATGTCCATAGCTCCAAGACGATTAAGTTTCTCAAGATGGGGACGCAAAACAGGTTCGGGTGTGTTGAATATTTCATCATCCGGCAGATGGCGGATGGCTGAATAAATATTCATGAATTCGTTTTTAAATGAACGCTTCATTCAATAAGCCGTGCAATAATAGTTGTATTGTTGACCCGCTGGGTTGGGGGGATCTCCGTGATTATTTTAAACCCGTTAATATCATCCGGCTGAACAGGTTTATAGAGGACAGCGCGCATTCCCGTGTATGTCCGGTAGATAAGGGGTATACTGTTATTCCCTTCTTGCCGGAGCCCCGCCTTTTTTATAATGGTGCGCAGGTTTTTAAAAATCCGAATCTTTGGCTCTGCCAGTGCGGCAACAAGAATAGAATCCCACTCCAGTTCCCTGAGCCGGGTCTCATCTCCCTGAATAATGGTAATATAATCCTCAAGGCCCAGGCAGGCAACCACCCTCCTGGCAAGTGATACGCTGTCAGGCATGATATCAATTCCAATGGTCCTGACCTTATACAGCCTGCTCAGCAGGATTAGAGTCATGGGTACCGGGCCGCATCCTATAAATGCCAGAACACTGTCATCAGAAAAATTCATCTTTGCCATCTGATTTTTTATCAGCGTTTTATATCTCGGGTACAGGGGAAATGATTCAAATACCACCCAGGGATTTTTTGCATTCAGCAATTGCTTTGCCAGGTGCCTTTCATGAATATCGAAAAATGTTGTATAGCAGGATCTGATCACGGGAAGTTCGTGTCGGATTGTCGGATCATCCAGAATCATCCCGGCCAGGCCGTCACCTACATTCAGGTGAGCCAGGTCATCAATGATCTGAAATTTTTGGTACAACTCCTCTGGATCAAGTGCTGTAAGGGCGTCTATCGAATAGATTTTGATATCTTTGGAAAAGCCCAGAATCAGGGGTTTTACAATTTCCAGGCTTTGTCTGCAATTCAGGCAGCATCCTAAAAAATCATGTTTCTCAATTTCATGCTCATGTGTAAAATTAATGTCATGCATGACAAATTTTTGCTCCTGTTTAATGAGTAAACCAAATAAAAAGCAAAAGAATGACCCCGTTTAAAGAGAATATAACAATTAACTGTGAATTACCATGCTCCATTCACTTATTGGCATAAGCTATAAAAGCTGACCGGTTGTTTTCTCCATAGGGATTTATTAATCTCAGGTCAATTGCAAATTGACTTTCTGAAGGTTTGCTTATATAAATTCTTTCTGAATTAATGGATACAATACTGAAATATTTTGACCCGGACCGGGCAACCGTCGACCTGTTAACCAAAGGACTGGACTGCCATCCTCTTTTGGCTGTGCTGCTTTCAGCCAGAGGCATTTCCACGGTAGAGGATGCCATTTTTTTCTTAAATCCAAACTTTCAAAATCTGACCGATCCTTTCCTTTTAAAGAATATGGACAAGGCTGTGGATCGGATTTTTACCGCGGTTAAACACCAGGAAAAAATACTTATTTTTGGAGATTTTGACGCAGATGGTGTCACTTCCACAGCACTTCTCAGTGATTTTCTTGAATATTCAGGCGCAAATGTTTCATGGTATATTCCCCATCGGATCAAAGAGGGCTACAGCCTCCAGCCGGATCATATTCAAATGGCAGTGGACCAGGATATTGATTTAATTATTACGGTTGACTGCGGTGTGAGCAGTCATGAAGCCGTCAGGGACGCCAATCTTGAAGATATCGATGTTATCATCACCGATCATCATGAGCCTTCTGCCACCCTGCCCTCTGCTGTGGCTGTGGTTGACCCCAAAAGAGAAGACTGTCCATCCGGTTTAAACTTTCTTGCCGGTGTGGGCGTTGCCTTTTTTCTTGTTATGGGCTTAAGAAAATTTTTCAGAGAAAAAATTTTTTGGGGCGACATCATTGAACCCAATCTCGTGGACTATCTGGATCTTTTTACCATTGGAACCATCGGAGATATGGTTCCGTTGATCAATGAGAATCGTGTGCTTTGTATTGCAGGACTTAAAAAAATCAGACAGGGGACAAGGCTTGGAATAAAAACGCTTGCCGAAACATCAAGAATTGATTCCCGAAAAATTGATTCAGATGACATTTCATTTAAAATTGTCCCAAAGATCAATGCTGCCGGCAGGATTTCCCATGCCAGAATCTGTGTTACACAACTGACCAGCCCGGATATTGTCAATGCCGAAAAAACAGCATCTCTTCTGGACCAGTTAAACACAAAGCGACAAAAAATTGAGCGGGAAATTGTAGTTGATATTGAACACCGCCTGGTCAAAAACCCCACCCTGTTAGACAGAAAACTCCTGTTCTTATGGGATGATCAATGGAACCCGAGTGTTTTAGGGATTGTGGCATCAAAGCTGTCAAAAAAATATTTTTGCCCTGTTATTTTACTGGGAAGCAGCGGTGAGCATGCCATTGGTTCCGGTCGAAGTATTAATCATATTAATATCTATCAGGCACTCATGGAAAGCGAGACACTGCTTGAAAGATTCGGGGGCCATGCCAGGGCGGCGGGGATGACGGTGAAAAAAGGTAATTTGCCGGCGCTTTGTCAAAATTTGAACCGGCATATGGAAGACGCTTATTCTGAAAAAGATTTTCAAAAAACCCTGGCCATTGATGCTATTCTTGACTTAGAAGATATCAATTACACCCTGGCCAAAGAACTGGACCGGCTAAGGCCTTTTGGTGTGGCAAACCCTGAACCGGTATTTATCTGTGAAGACATCCGGGTAATCTCTTCTTATATTATTGGAAATAACCACAGGAAAATGGTTCTTGAAAAAGCCTCCTCCATTTCCCGGCATCAGGTTGAGGCGTTTCATTTTAATATAAATGATCTGGATAATCTGCCTGATTATTATTCTAAAATTGCATTTAAGCTTAAAATTAATAAATTTAAAACAAATGCGGCACAGATTATTATTGAAGATTTTTAATTTTTAGCTTGAAAAATACCCTGTTTTTATTATATAAATACAGATTAATATTTTATGGTTTTGATAAGTAAGGATAATTTTATGGCTAAACTTTTTTATACCGGGAACAGGGAAGCAAAACTTCTTTCAAAAATCGAATCGTCCAAAGAACGGGAAAGAATCAAAATCATCGGCACGATCCGGGACAACATAGATGCCTTTAGCAATAAAATCTCCATGAAACTCATTGAAACGGGTTTAATTGAAACTGTTTCCAAATCCAGTATTGAAAATCAGATTGCAAGATGCCTGGATACGCTTTGTAAAGCAGACGATTTTGATATTGATTTTGCGGTCGCCCCTTTTAGGACGCTTATTTCAAATCCCAATATTGCAAGCCTGTACCTGATGACATTTATTGTGGAAAAACTGATCAATCACAGAGACGTCATTGATGTTTACGGCAGTGACGAAGACATTTATTATTGTATTCAGAAAGAACTTTCAGATCTGCTGCCGAAATCCTGATACAAGATATTCCATCCTTCCTTTGTCGAAAAGTTTAATGTGATTGCTCAGTCGTACCTGAAGCATCTTGAAAAATCTTTCAAAGAAATAAAATTGAGGCTGATTAATTTAAATGGGGGGAAAATATGAAATACGGATTTATGGATAAAATCTTAAGGGTTAATCTCACCAGCCGCACAACAGCTATTGAAAAAATTCCAGAACAATGGGCCAAAGATTATTTGGGTGGTGCCGGGCTGGCAACAAAATATTTATTTGAAGAAGTACCTGCTGATACAGATCCCCTCGGGCCGGATAATAAGCTGATTTTTATGACAGGACCTTTGACAGGCACATCATCAGCAAGTGCCAGCCGATACTCGGTTGTTGCAAAATCCCCTCTCACAGGCCTATGGGGCCATGGTAACTCAGGGGGAAGTTTTGGACCTGCCATGAAACGAGCCGGTTTTGACGGATTTATCATTGAAGGAAGCTCTGCCGTTCCGGTATACCTTGAAATTCTGGACGGAGACGTTAAATTGTTGCCCGCCAAAAACTTATGGGGCAAAACCGTTCCGGAAACCGAAGACATCCTCGAAGAGATGAGTGACCACAAAGTTACGATTGCGTCCATTGGTCCTGGCGGAGAAAATCTTGTACGATATGCCGCCATTATGAACAACAAGCACCGTGCGGTCGGCCGGACAGGTATGGGCGCCGTCATGGGGTCAAAAAAGCTTAAGGCTATTGTTTGTGCAGGAAAAACCAAATTTGATATTGCAGATCCTGACGGGTTTAAAATAACTGCCAGACGCCAGATTGATTTTCTAGATGAATCCATGCTCAAGGTCGGGTTTGAAGCTTTTGGCACCAACATGGTGTCGGACATGGTAAACGCACGGGGCGGCTATCCAACTCGTAACTGGCAGACGGGTGTATTTGATGACATTGAAAAAGTCAACAGCGAGGCATTAACCGACAAGGTTCTGGATCAAGGCGTATCCTGCTTCGCCTGCCCCATCGCCTGTGGCCGTGGCACAACGATTAAAGAAGGAAAATATGCCGGAAAAACCGGTGAAGGTCCTGAATACGAATCTGCCAACACTTTAGGTGCCCTGTGCGGTGTATCTGACATGAATGCCATCACCATGGCCAACTATCTTTGCAATGAAAACGGACTTGATACCATCTCTACCGGTTCCACCATTGCCTTTGCTTTGGAGTGCTATGAAAAGGGTATTTTGACCAAAGAAATGACCCATGGCCTGGAACTTGAGTTTGGTAATGCAGATCTTGTCATTGATCTGGTGAAAAAAATTGCCAAAAGAGAAGGTATTGGTGACCTTCTGGCAGAAGGGTCCCGCATTGCAGCTCAAAAACTTGGAAAAAATTCAAGCCATTTTGCCATGAACGTCAAAGGCATGGAACTGCCGGCCTATGATCCGCGTGCCGCAAAGATATGCGGACTGGGATATGTGACAGCCAACAGAGGTGGGGATCATATCACAGCTTTTATAGAAGGCCCTACTTTTATTGATTCTCCCTTTGTTTTAGTGGATGACAGCAAGATCAAAGATCCTTTTGTAGCAGACCCCAAAGAGACAAAGGTTGTTGTAGATCTGGAAAATGCCTTGACCGCATTTGACGCAATCGGGGCCTGTAAATTTATGGGTATGCTGCTGCCTGCATCAGACTATACGGAGCTGATCAACACTGCCCTGGGCTGGGATATGGATGTGGATGACTTCCGCCGCTGCGGCGAGCGTATTTACAATCTGGCAAGGCTTTACAATGCAAAAACAGGTATGGACAGAACCCATGACAGCCTTCCGGGTCGTTTAATGAAAGACCCCTTGCCCGAGGGACCAGCCAAAGGCATGATCATAGACGAGGAAACCCTGGAAATGATGAAAGATGCCTATTATGAGTTCAGGGGCTGGGACAAGACAACAGGCAATCCCGGACCTGATAAGCTTTTAACGCTTGGCATTCAAGAAAATATTGCCAAGTAGATCCGCAAAGAAGTATAAGAAGGAATTCTCTTGTTCTTCATTAATTTAAAAAAACTATCACTGGAGTAGAAATTTTGAATTATTTAGACAAACCCTGGTTAAAAAGTTATAAGCTGGGTCCATATAAACTGGACCACAGCCTGGCCCCCTATCCTGAAGAACCTCTTTTCAATATTTTGGACAATGCTGCCAAACAATATCCGGGCAAGACAGCAATTCTTTTTCTTGGGCGCACCATTACCTATAAGAATCTCAAGATTTATGCAGACAAATTTGCCAATGCCCTGGCAGGTCTCGGTGTAAAAAAAGGAGACGGCGTCTGTGTTTTCCTGCCCAACTGCCCTGAAGCAGTTATTGCAGACTGGGGGATTTTAAAAACAGGTGCGGCCGTTATCCCAACCAGTATCCTGCGCACGGATAACGGACTGATCCATGAAGCAGGCAGCGGGAAAGCCAAAGTACTGATCTGCCGTGAAGACCAGTTAAAAAGGGTTTTAAACCTCAAGGGAAAATGCGGGTTTTCCTCTGTCATTGTGACTTCAAAGGAAGGGTTTGACCTGAAACCGGTAGAAGAAGACATGCCTGACGGTGTTTATGAATTCAGACAGCTTCTTGAGGACAGTGAGGCTATACCGCCTGACATAACAATAGACCCTAAAAATAATTTGTGTGAACTGGCCTTTACCGGAGGTGCCACAGGAGTGCCAAAAGGGGTCATGATCACCCATTTCAACCGGGCTTGCTGTATCCGCATGGGGCTTCCCTGGATAATGAAACCCTTGATAAAAGGCATTAAAGGTAAATCCTCAATTCTTCTACCGGTGCCTTTGTTTCACTCCTACGGCCGGTATATGTCACAGTCTGCTGCACATCTTGGACTGCGCCTGATTTTGATACCTGATCCCAGGGACATTGACCTTATTGTGGAAACCATAAAAGAATACAGGCCATTCATGATTTGTGCCGTGCCCACGCAATTCATGCGCATTGCACAGAAAAAAGTCGGTAGAATCAATTCCATCCCCATGAGCGGGGCAGCTCCTCTGCCAAAAGATGTGGCAGATTCTATCAAAGCTGAACTTGGAAACCCGGTTTCTGAGGGCTATGGCCTTACCGAAACCGCACCTTTAACACATTTTAATATTTCTGGTTTTTCTAAGATTACGGGATTCATGCTCAAGGAGAAAACAGGGCTTGGCGTACCTGCCCCTGATACGGAATGCAAAATCATAGACCAGGACACCGGAGAGCAAATGCCCTTTGGAGAGCCCGGGGAGATTCTGGTGAGAGGGCCCCAGGTTATGAAAGGGTACTGGCCTGAAACAGGGTCCGGTCTTACCGAGGACGGGTGGCTGAAAACCGGGGACATTGCCTATATGGATAAAGATGGATATTTTCACATGACGGACCGGTCCAAGGACATGATCAATGTATCCGGCAACAAGGTCTATTCCACCCAGGTGGATGAAGTGATATTTAAGCACCCTGCCGTGCTCATGGCAGCGTCTTTTGGAGTTCCTGATCCTAACATCCCGGGAAGTGAAAAAGTTGCAGCGGTAATCAAACTGCATGAAGACTATCCTGAAACTGTAACTGAAGATGATATCCGCAATTTTTGCCGTGAACACCTGACCCCCTATGCCGTGCCGAAATTTGTAGAATTCAGGGATGAACTTCCTATGACAGTTACAGAAAAACTTTTTAAAAAAAAGTTGCGGGATGAGGTTGTCTACAAAATATCACAGGGGAAAATCAAATAAACCATATTATTTGCTAAAGGAGAAATCATGACAACCTTTTATTACTGCACACCGGAATGGCTGGAAGAAAGCGCCAGGATTTACCGGTCTAATCCCCAGGCCAAAGAAAAACTGAAAAAACTTTCCGGGAAAATGGTTTATCGAGTCAAGGCAGAGCCCGCATGGGGGATTGAAAAAGACATGTTTTTCTGCCTGTTTTTTGAACAAGGAGAACTCATCAGGCTTGAACTGGTATCAAAAGAAGAGGGCGAAAGAGAGGCTGAATTCCTTATGGGAGGCACTCCCCAGACCTGGAAAAAGATCTTGAGAAAGGAAAGTAAATTTATCACAGACTTTATGTTGGGCAAAATCAAGCTTGAAAAGGGAAGCAAAATTGGTGTGCTTGCTGTGGCGCCCCATGCCAATAATGTGGTTGACTTACTAACCTCTGTGGAGCTTGTTTTTCCTGATGAACTCTCAATAGATGAATTTGAACAATACAAAGCCAATATGACATCATTTCGAAAAGAACTGGGTGTCTGATAAAAAAATGGGCATCTGTGTTAAAATTATCTGACATTCAGAAATATAGCTGAGCGTTATTTATGATTGTGGGGATGTTTTCCATGTTTGTGAACATGCTCATGGCGATGAATATGGATTTCATCGTCGGTTAAGATTTTACCGTTTTCCATGGAATATATTTTATCTGTTACAGCTTTGGCAAAATCAAATTCGTGTGAAATGACAAAGTAAGAAATATCAAGGCTATTGAGAATATGAATCAATTTTTCCTTAACCTTGTGATCCAGCCCTGCTGTCGGCTCATCAAGCAAAAGAACTTCGGGCTCCATGGCAAGCACCGCAGCCAGTGCGACCAACCGTTTCTGTCCGCCGGACAACCTGTGGGTCACACTCTGTTCTAAAATTTGTATTCCAAGCCTTTCAAGGGTATTTCTTGCCGTATCAATGGCATCCTGCGGAGAAAATCCAAGATTCAACGGTCCAAATGCCACATCATCCAGTACGGTTGGACAGAATAACTGATCATCAGAATCCTGAAATAATAACCCGATTTTGGAACGAACCGGCAAAAAGTCTTTTTCATGTTTTAACTGCTTCCCAAACACTTCTATGGTGCCGGATTCAGGCTTGCAAAGTCCCATTATCGTATGCAGCAACGTGGTTTTGCCGGACCCGTTGGGAGCCATCATTCCAATCCTGTCTCCTTTGTTGACCTCAAGATTCAGGTGATCCAAAACCCTTGTATTTGATCCCGGATAAGAATAAGAAATATCTTTTAATTTGATTACACTGGAATTGTCAGTCACTCTTAACCCTAAATAATTTTAAGCCCACATAATTTCAAATATGACAAGGCTTAAGCTTGCCGCAAGTATACCCATTAAAAAAATCGAGTTTAATCTATTTGACGGGTAGACGTCAAGGGTATGGAACTTTTGATTGAATCCACGGCACAACATGGCCTGGTAAACTCTTTGGGCTCTGAGTGATGCCCGGACAAAGAGCATACCGGCAAGATAAGCAAATGTTTTATAAGAATGCAGATTGGTCCTGGGGGTAAATCCCCTGAATTTTGCAGCCCGCAGAAGCCTTTTGTATTCTTCCTCAATCACTGCAATATATCGATAGGACATCAATAAAAGGAAGACCATCTTGTCGGGCACATAAAGTCTGTGAAGCCCATTTCCAAGGGAAGCAACGGTCATAGTGGCAATAAGAGCGGTGAATATTAGTAATATGGTGATTGATTTAATGGTGATCTTGCAACATAACATGACACCGGGACCTGTTATTCTTAGCCAAGAATATTGGTATATGGTTTCCCCGTCAAAGGTTAAGGGAAGGATAACCCAGATCATCAAAAGAAACCAGAAAAGGGGTTTTAACCGGTTAACGACAGCCCTCCATTTTAATTTAGCCATTGTGATTAAAATGGATGATATAATAAAATAGAATCCTGCAATGGTAAGATGATCACAAAGTGCCGCAGCAAAGGATAAAATAATCGAAGCAATGATTCGTATTTTAGGGTCAAGCTGATGGATAAAAGACTGACCTGATGCAAATTTTTCTTCAATCATTTTTTGGCTGTTTTCCTTTTTAAAAACTTTACAGCAAATGCCAGCAGAAAAATTATGACAATACCTGTAATTATTTTAAAAACAGAAGGGCTTTCTTCCAGTTTTTCTTTTTCCTTCATTGCCGCCTGGGTATCTTTGGCTGAATGAACGGTCACGAGCTCATTTTTAGGAATTCTCCACTGGGCTTGATGGGCTGTCCCTGCATCAAGTTTTAATAGAAGATCGGAATCGACCTTTTCAGGAATTTTAAATGAATAGTTTCCTTCCGGGTCTGTCATTCCTTTATGGACAATCAACCCTTTTTCATCAACGACCGTTATAGTGGCGTTTTTTGCTTTTCTTTTTGATCCGAAACTGCTTTCCGTATGTATGTAACCATCTTCAACCCATGCAAAAATAATGACCTTGTGAGCAAAGGCATAACTCGCAGGAATGATAGCTAATAGAAGTGCAAAGGTAAGCGTGTGTTTTATTTTCATTTTTTTCTCACCGGTATAATTTCAGGGTATACCTTTAAAAGAAACGTGACGCAAAAGCCTGTCACAATTCCTTCAATGATCATGACAGGAATGTGAGCACTGATAATGACAAGACTGGTTTCAAAAAAATTCTCGTCAGTGAACCATAAGGCCAGCCCTAATAACAGGGATGAGAACAATATAGAAAACAGACCGGCCAAAAATCCGGCAGCAAATGTAAGGGTTGATGATTTCCCCAGCAATGGTAAAAAAATATAATGTACAAGCACTGCCGGAACTGCCATCACTATAACATTAACCCCCAATGCCGTAAGGCCCCCGTATTGAAAAAAGATCGACTGCAAAAGCAGCGCTGTCAGAATTGCCGGGATCGCGGCAAACCCAAGCAGCAATCCCACAATCCCGTTTAAAATCAGATGGACGCTTGCAGGCCCGATATTTACATGGATCAATGATGCCACAAAAAAAGCTGATGCCAGAATGGCCACATGAACGATGCGGTCATAATCAATTTTTTTTAGCCCTATTGCAGTCCCGGCCATGGCGATAACTGCACCGGAGGCTAATACCGGACCTGAAAGAACGCCTTCTGAAATATGCATACTATTTTGCCTGCCACGCCTCAAATTTTACCCATAATACTGCACCCAACTCTATATCCTTTTCTACATTATTATGCACCAATTTTTTATCAGATGTATTTAAGGCGGCAAATCCCCACCATCCGGCAACAGGTGCAGCATAGGTAAACACACCGTTTCCATCAGCCTTTATGGTCTGAGTTATCATATAATCAGACGGTGCCTGGATGTTGTTGCCTTTATTAAAAAATTCCACTTCAACTTCTGCATAGGGCACAACCTTACCGTCAAGCTTTACAATCCCCTGGAACACATTTCCGGCATAAAGGCCAAACGGTTTGGACAATGGAACAATTTCAGTTTTCAGTCCCAGTTCGCTGTCCCAGCCCTCATCATCACCAAAAGCTGCTACTACGGTTTTTGTATAATGAACAATAAAACAATCTTCAGCCGGTTCCCAATAGGGTTTAGGTTCCATTACAAATGTATATGCCCCGGGCCTTTTTATGGTGTATCCTGTTTTCCAGGCTTTGTGATCCATCACTTTTGTCTCTTTAAGTGCTGCATTTAACTCCTGTTTTTTCCCATCTTTGATCACATAAAAACCTTCCGGTTTTACAAGCGGCATCCCAACCATTTCAAAGGGATGGGAAAAAGAAAGTTGAAGTTCAATCTTTTTTGAATCCTCCTGCATGACCATATTATCTGAAGGAATAACCATGCCAAAATGTGCTGAGGACAGGCCATAGGAAAAACAAATCATTAGACTTACCATACAAATCAGTTTAAACTTTTTCATTTTACATCTCCTAAAAATTTAAAAAACCACAAAAGGTGTCGATATTCTTTTACCGATATTGCAACCTTCGTGGTTTAAATTGTTTATTAAAAAAAAATTGTTTTTCTTCGGGCTTCTGCCTGAAATTAAATTTTAACTAACTTTTCATAGTCAATATGTCAATGGATAATTTCCAGATTAAAATTTTTGGCCATGCGCACTGCTTTTCTGAATTCTTCAGGCGTCACCGGCCGTGAAAGCTCTTTGATTCGGCAGGCATCTCCCATGGGGCGGTATTGGGACATGATATTAACATGGGTATGGGAAGACACTTTTTCTTTAAGGAATTTTAAAATCTGATAGGTTCCCTCCAAATTTCCCGGCATGACAAGATGCCTGACCAAAAGTCCTGAACAGGCAATGCCGGACTTATCCACTTTTAAATCCCCTACCTGATCCTGCATTTCCTTGATGGCTTTTTTTGCCACCTGAGGGTAATCCCGTGCATTACAGCATAATTTGGAAATTTCAGGTTCCCAGAATTTGAAATCCGGCATGTAAATATCAATGATATCTTCTAAAATACGCAGGGTATCAATGCTTTCATACCCCGAACAATTGTAAACCAGAGGAATATTCAATCCAAAACCGACTGCAATATCCAATGCTTTTAAAATCTGTGGAACCACATGACTGGGGGTAACAAGGTTGATATTGTGGCACCCTTTCTTTTGCAGATACAACATGATAGATGCGATTTGTTCATCATCAGCCTCCTGCCCCATGCCGTTAACACTGATATCATAATTCTGGCAGAAAATGCATTTCAGATTGCAATGGGAGAAAAAAATGGTTCCTGAGCCTTTATCCCCAACCAGTTGCGGTTCTTCCCCAAAGTGAGGCGCAAAGCTGGATACAACCGCTTTTTGCCCTGTTGAACAATACCCTTTTTCTTCTCTTGTCCGGTCCACCTCACACTGCCTTGGACACAAAGTACACGAGGCCAGACGAGCTGAGGATTGTTTGATTTTTTTCAATAACCAGCCCTTCTGTTTTGCCTTGATATATTTGGGAATAAAAGGATTCAACGGAACGATTTAATCCATTCAAGCCGGATCCTGAACAATCCGGCTTGAGTATAACAGGTTGTAAGAGTTACTTTTTCTGCCATGAGCCATCCGGATTTTGAAAAAATTCCCCCGGCTTTGCCCTTTCGGCCTTTCGCTTGGCCTGTACTTTTTCAACGACTTCCAGCGAGGTGTTCTGCTGTTTTGCAAAATGACTGTAAATCATTTTTCTATCTTTGTTGTCAGCAGCGATAACTGCTTCCTGGGCTCTTGCGCCAGTGACAAATCCAAGATAGCCTTTGTTGTCTTCACCAATAATACCTTTTGCTTTCAAATCGGCAATCACGGGGAGTCGCTGTTTCATTCTCTCTTTAATTCCAGCAGCAAGAGCGAACTGGGATGAAAAAATCAGACAGACGATTATCAAAATATATAGTTTAAAAATATTGCGTATAGTCATACTTCCTCCTATTCTTTTATTTTGTCTTCAGCGGCTTCAAGATCATCAAAAAAGTCATCAAGGGCTTTTTCAACCCTGATATTTACATCAATGGTGATATGAATCGGTTTTATTTCAACAGGTTTTACTTCGACTTGATGGCTGGACTGGCAGCCTGCAAAAATAAAAAGAATAAGGAACAAACCGATGAAAAATAATTTTCTGGTCATACGCTCTCCTTTATTAATTAAAAACTGATTTTATTTTATTACCAAATTTCATCACTTCATTAAAGGGAAGTTTTAAATTCACATCAAGTTTTATTCCCTGAAAATGTGATCCCGGGCTTGATGCATCCACCCTGATAAATCCTCCCAGCTCTTTCCGGTATTCAAAGGGCAGGACGTTAGAAGGTTTTCCATCAAGTTCCATATTCACATAAAGGGTGTCTTCAAAGGTGTGGAATACTAATTTCGCCCATTTGTATTCAAACTCCTTTAATGCTTCCTGGGCAAGATCAAGTTGTGCAAACTGTGGATTGTCCATTGGAATGCCTGCGGTTATCATATCTGAATTTTCAATAATAATTTTTCCACCGCTGCCCGGGGTTGAAAATAAGAATCCATTGTCAAATGAGATATTGCCATCAGAATAAATCACGGGAATCCGGCCGTTTAATGTGCCGGTTCCTTCAGCATGGAACGCCCCCATTTGTTTTAAGAGTTGTGCCAGTTCCAACCGATCGCAATGGAGGTTCAGAGAATACGTTTTATTGTCCTGGGGGATTCGGATGGATTCCGTTGAAACAAGCCCGTTGCACCACTTAAATCGTATATTTTCGACAAGAAGGGTTCTGGCATCTTCTATGCTGAATCGAACTTTTGCATCATTGATTTTGATTTTATCCATTTCAATTGCATCAATGGTTAAAATCTGCCCCGGAACACTTTCCGGCACCAGCAGATCATTAAAATCGACTGTGGTGTTGATCCCGGTTGCAGTGAACTTCATATCCGGCATTAAGATTTCCCCATCATTTACCTTAATCCGCATGAAAGTTTTCAGTTGATGATTACTATAACCGGCCTGTCCTCTGGCAGAAACGGTCATATCAATATCTGCGGCTTGAACCTTTTGCCCGATCAGTTTTACAATATCTGCATCAGTTAATTTGACAGGATTTGTTTTAAAATCCAGGGAAGCGCGAAGCCCTTTTTCAAACCCGATAATTGATTTAAACCGGGTTTTTAAACCCGGCAGTGTTTTAAAGGTTACACCCCCGGTAACCTGGAATTCTTTTAAATCTGTTTGAAGAATTTTGCCCTTTGTACTGAACTTGTATTGATTATTGTATGAAATATTCGGGACAGAATACTTTCCGTATGATTTGCCTTTGGTATTCGGGTAAGAGATTGGGATTTCAATGTTGATGCCGGCAGCTTTTGTCTTAAATTCCGAGGAAATTATTTTTCCGTCAGACGCTTTTAATGTCATGCCAAGAGCCGGCCTGTTACTTTTGTCCAGACGGAACCATCCTGAAACACCTGCAAAAGGAAATGATGATGCTATTGATCCTGATTTTATACGGATATGATTTGCAGTTAATGCCCATTTTGAATTCAATCCTTTTCCTGTATCGGTAAAATCTGCGGCAATATCCGAAATTATTTTTGTATTCCCAAAAACAAGCGCCTCTTTTTGATGTTGAATACGGCCTTTTTTCAAGCGCAGGCTTATGGTCCCTTTGCTTTTTGACGGTGTGCCACTGAACCGGGCATTAAATGTTACCGGCAGCGGTGAATGAAATATGCCAAAGGTGCCGCTGGCGCTTATCTTCTGAGGATCGATTAAAAGACTTGCGGACAAATTTTTAATGGCTGTCTCAACAGGTTGAACAAACCCGATTTGAGAAACAGTTATGTTCCATTTTTTCTGAGGTGAGGATGTTTCCAGGACAAAATCAACCGGTCCTTTTAATTGTACTTTTTGAGTTGTTTTTGAAATAAATGAGTCAATATGGCCTAAATCAAAGGATTTTCCTTCGATTTTCAAGAGCTCTATACCCTTATTTATGTCATACGTGACAAGGGTGCTGATTTTTTCTCCAAAAGGATACACCAGGGTCCGGGCGACTATTTTCCCATCTTTTGAGCTGATGGTAGATAACACATCAAAAGGAATTAAAAATTCATCATCCACTGTATGTAAAATTATCTTACTATTCTGCAAGACAATTTTTTCAGGCAGAAAAGACAGGCCGGAAAAATTAAATTGTCCGGTTTGATCTTTTGATGTCCTGGGAAATTCCAATCCCTGAATTCTAATTTGATTATTTTCATCAAGGCTCGCATGAAGAGTTAATCCTGACAGGGTCACCTTGCTGAGATGAATGGAAGGCAATTTTTTTATATCATAATCAATATTTATCGAATCAATTGAGATCCCCTTACCGACACGAATTTTGGAAACAAATGTATTGAAAAATCCTATCTTTTGAATATCAAACTCAACATCATTTGAATTTAAAAACAACGGCAGTCGCTTTTCGATCTGTGACTCCACAATAGTAGGAAGACTGATGAATGCCAAAAGGCAGACAAGTGTTAACCCCAGGCAAACCCAGACGATTATTTTTATAAGTTTTTTAAAAAGCATTTTTAATATTCACCGTAAGTCTTGTGAAGACTGTTTAATTCTTTCTCATTTTCTTTTAAATATCAAATAAAGACATCTGTATCAATGATCATATGGACTATTGCCGGCTAAAATGATAAGTAGACTGGAATAAAAAAAAGGAGGCTGTTGCCAAAAAATGGAAAGATTTTTTGTTATTGTTGTTTCCGCTGCTATTGGGACGGCTTTTTACTTCTGGTTTTCCCGGGCTGTTAAAAAGCAGTATATGCAAAACTATGTCATGTCACACCTGTGGCTGTTACACCCGAACTCAATCTGCTACTGGCGGACAGCCATGTCTGCTTTTGGATTTATCCTCTACTTTTTTACCCCGTATCAATCCATTGCTATCTTTATATTTACCTTTTCAGCCATCCTTGATGGCGTTGACGGTGTTGTGGCAAGAGGATGCAATCTTTCGTCCCAGTGGGGAGAATGGCTGGATCCCATGTGTGACAAATTGACCTATTTGCCGCCATTGATTGGATTTGCCTATACAGGAATTATATCAATAGAATTAATATGGGTCCTTGTGGCCATTGAATTTGTGGGCCAGTTTTTTGCCCGGCGGATTTTGACCTGGATCAAATTCTCCGGAGCTGCCAATAATTTTGGAAAGATAAAGGCCATCATCTGCTTTGGCCTTGTTATTTTATGTGCAATGATGGATACAAACCCGGAATTCTTAAACATTACCGACGGCGTACTCGTCGCCTGCATTATACTTTCATCCGCATCTATTGTCTTTAAATTTATCCCCAACCGGCTCTATGCAGATATCCTTTCTGTACTTAATTTTTGTTGTGGTGTGACCAGCCTTATCCTGACCCATCATTATTATTTTTCCTGGGCAATTTGTATTATCATCGCCGGGCAATTGTTTGACTTGTTTGACGGGCGTATGGCGCTAAAACACGGCGGAACCAAATATGGTCCTTATCTGGATGATATTGCTGATTTTGTCAGCTTTGGACTGGCGCCAGCCTATGTGATTGTGCAAATAGGTGGTTCACTGGCATGGGTTGTCAGTGGTATCTTTGTTATTGGGGTTGCATTTCGCCTCATCCGGTTTATCGCAACAGATAAAAAGCGGACCGACCTGCCTGAGGGTATATTCAACGGGCTTCCAAGTCCTGCGGGAGCGTTGATCGTTCTGGGTGCATCTCTTATTGCAACGCCGGGCATATTGTGGGGGTTGACCAGTGTCTCTGTCGGCTTAATGGTGAGTCATATTCGGTTTGTCCATTTTGGACGGGTAATCCTCAAGCAGATCCCTAAACCCGTGTTTTTTCTGATCAGTGCGTCAATTATTCTTACACTTACTTTTATTTTTAAAACAAAAAATGCCGAGATGTTTGGATATCTGATTCTGGGGTCTGTTCTTATCTATATTGTTGCAGGCAGAAAGTGGATACGCCAATAGAGATCCTCAATACCAGACAATCTCACGATATGCCTCCGGGTCCGTATCTCCCTCTGTCGAAAACAATAATATTTTAGAATCACTCGTTATGCGCAGGTCATCTTTTATGCTGCCATACTGCTTTTTGGAAAGCAGTTCGTAAACCAGTCCAAGCGTCACAGCACCGGACTCACCTGATATAATTGCCTGGTCACCCGCCAATGGGTTTCCCAGAACCCTCATTCCCCGCCGAGCCACATCATCTGAACATTTAATAAAAGCACCTGCCTCAGCATTTAGTATTCGCAGCCCTATATGGCTGGGCTCACCACAGGCAAGACCGGCCATAATTGTTGGCAAATCACCCTTCACCTTAAAAGGCTTACCATCACACAATTTTATTGACTTATAGAGACAGGGCGCACCCTGCGGTTCAACCACGACAAATACGGGTGTTGTTTTATCAGTGAAACTGCATAAGCAGGCCAAAATGGCCGCTGCCAAAGACCCGACACCTGCTTGTAAAAAAACATGTGTTGGCCATATTTCCTGTTCCTGGTAAAGACATTCAGTTATCAATGTGAAATAACCCTGCATAATATATGTCGGTACTTTCTCATATCCGGCCCATGAGGTATCCTGTAACAAAATCCACCCATTATCTTTTGCCATCTTTTCAGCATAAAGAACCGTATCATCGTAATTTTGATTTATAATTGATGCCTCAGCTCCGAACTGCTTTATTGCATTTAAGCGTGCCAAAGAGGAACCCTCAGGCAGATACACAACAGCTTTGCAGCCAAATTTTTCCGCTGTCCAGGCGACCGCCCTGCCATGGTTACCATCTGTTGCAGTCGCAAATGTGATTTTTTGAAATTTAAATTTTTCAGATACGATTCTCTCAAAAGTCAATTCATCGTCACTCAAATTCAATTTATTTCCCAGAACCTTGGCAATAGCATAACTGGCGCCCAAAACCTTAAATGCATTTAAATCAAAGCGGTGGCTTTCATCTTTGACGAACAATCTATCAATTCCAAGTTTATCCGCAAGTGAAGATAACCGGATAAGCGGTGTCGGCTTATAGTTGGGAAGGCTTTTATGAAAATTAACAACACGCATGGCTATCTTGTCATTAGCAAAATTAAATAATGACGGATCATACTTGTGTTGTGTGTCATTCAACTGACAGGAAATATTTCGACCCTTCATTGTAAATCCTTATTATCTAAGAGTTTGTTATAGCTGTTTGAGCCACTTTTTCTATGAATTCAAGCCAGGCTGATTTTTTCCATATATATATGTTCAATATTTACTTCCGTATAAGGATCACCATAGACAGAAAAGCCCAATTTTTTGTAAAACCCCACAGCATGTTTTTGAGCACCAAGATAGATTCTTTTCATCCCTCTGTTTTCTGCCTCTTTGACTAACGATAGAACCATTTTTGCACCCAGTCCCTGTCCTCGATAGTCCTTCAGCACTGCCAGTCTGCCAATATGCCCGTCCTTGAGCATGCGGCCTGTACCCGCATAATTTCCATTGCAGATGCTCAATACATGAACAGCATCACGGTCTTGACCATCAAAATCCATATCCGGGTCAATATGCTGCTCATCCGTGAATACGGCATTCCTTATATTCCTAATCCCGGGAGCATATTGCTCATCAAACTTAATAACGATGGTTTCTATCATTGTTAAATGCTGGACCCTTGTGCTTCGGATAATTTTTTCAGTTTCATTAACATCCCCTCGACCATCTTTTCAGCTGTCCGCTGACCTAATACACCCAGAACTTTACCAATGATTCCAAAAGGCATTCCAACATCTTCAACAAAATAAAATATTGTACCAGATTTATCAGCCTCTATTTTCCATTGGATCTCATAATTTTTTACATTTACCCCGGATGTCATTCTAAGAGTCAATCTTTTGTTTTCATTCCAAATTACAGCTTCGAAATTTATTTTTCTGAGCGACCCTGGTACTTTCTCCTCAACGTAGTAGGTCGCCCCTACTCCTGAATGAGTTTCGCTTGTGTATTCACATTTTTTAAAACTATCAAACCACAACACGATTTTTGTGGGATCGATTAAAAATGGCCAAATTTTTTCCGGAGATGCTGAAATTTTAATTGTTTTTTCAACCTTCATATCCCTTCCCCCTTTTCAATTATTTTGTTCAACGAACCGGATAACTTGCCGGGCGATAACCTAAAAAACTGTTTATATCATTAATTTATTTGGAATGACTCTATAATCTCGATCAAGTTCAGCCGGGTGGTTAAAAAGCATTTATTATGTCATTGAAATCAATTGGAATTCTGCTCAATGCAAATTCCTTTTTTTTCTTCTTAGCTTTCACGTACTTCATATCAGGACCAAGAATACGTGCGATCGCTTTGCGTTCATTAATACTCATATTACAACCAAAAATAATACAAGAAATTGGTGCGGGTAGTGGAACTAATATGTCAGCAAACTCACGACGAGCGATTAGACGCCACTCTTTCTCGTATCCCCAATGAGGGGATTTAGACGTTGCAATCTTTGTAAAAGATTCAGAGTTCTCAAGTTGTTGAGGAGTAAAAGATAGTACCTGATTGTCGAAATTATAGATTACTGGCGCACAGGAGTCCCACATGCCTAAATAATTATCCTCTTTGCGTTCAAATTCAATACAAAATCCAGTGTGGCCCTGACTATAATGTGACCACATCAGAATATCGTCATTAACTTCGCTAAAACAAATGACAGGCATTTCTTTTACGTCGTTTTTTGCATTTTCGAGAGATGTTCGATCAATTGGTATTCCTCCAATAGAATCTTGTGTTAAATCAAAGTGGAATTCGAAAGGGTCATTCAACGATTTGGCTTTTGGGCACCAAATCTGTTTGTTTATCAGGATTGATAACGAACGCTCACTATAAGATACGTACTTGTAGAGCTTGGAAATCCCGACTTGACCACAGGAAGGGCATTGAAGCCTTCTTCGAAAAAATTCTGTTTTGCAGTTTGAGCAGTTTATGATTGGTTCCATGTTGTGATCCTCAGTAGTCCGTGCTTTCTAACAAGTAATTATGCGGTTGTCCGCATATGATTCATTCTGGAAAATATTAACATACAGAGACCCCGATGAAAAAAAACACCTCTTGATTTCCAGGGCTCGGACACAGCTCCGCTCTGTCGATTACTATATCACTAGTCAAGATATCTGTGAGAAAGCAATTTTTTATATCCCTTCATCTATATAAAAGGATGTCGGGAAAATCAATCGGGACAACCCCCTGGTTGTCATAAAATCTTATTTTTAACATTCACCGTAAGATACATGTCCCCTTTTATTCCATCTGGAACGGATTTGCCCATTCCGGAAAGCCTTAATCGGGTTCCATGTTTCACCCCTGAAGGAATTTTAACCTTGTACAGGGGTTTATAAAATCCCCAGGGGATCGTCACCATTTTATTTGTACCGGCAATGGCCTCCATGGATGTAATATCAATATTTCCATAAAGATCCGGACTGTCCGGACTGCCGGATGCAACAATCATTTGAAGCCTTGGGGTGTGCTTTTTAGCGGTAAATTGACTGATCTTCTGTTTTGTGCCTGTTTTTGGCAGTTTTTTGTTCAGCTTGACCAACACAAGCCCTGCTATAAATCCGCCAATATGTGCCCACCAGGCAATACCCGACCCGGCATTTGCGCCGGCCGCATTAAAAAACTGGATTAAAAACCAGACCCCGAGAAAAATAAACGCGGGGATTTCAACAAACAAGGGTATGATAATAATGGGAATAATGGTTAAAATCCGTGATTTCGGATACAGCAGAAAATAGGCGCCCATAACACCGGCAATGGCCCCACTGGCACCAATGGTCGGCACCATGGAGACGGGATTCAAAAAAAAGTGGAACAGGCCTGAAATAATGCCGCAAATCAAATAAAACCCTAAGAATCTTAAGGAACCGAAATGGTCTTCAACATTGTCTCCAAAAATATACAGTGTCCACATGTTTCCAATGAAATGTAAAAACCCGCCATGCAAAAACATATAGGAGAAAATGGAAAACAGGTGATTGCCTGTTGAAAAATGCCTGGACATTTCATGGACTGTATATTTGGCCGGAACCAACCCGTAATAGTAAAAAAAGACTTCATTATTTAATCCGGTTTGAATCTGCAGAATAAATACCAGCAGATTAATTCCCATGAGGAGATAAGTCACAACAGGAAAACAATTAGATGGCTGGTTGTCTCGAATGGGTATCATTTAATCATCCTCAATAGATGATCTGTTTCAAGATATTGTTTAAACTGTTTTAAAATCTCCATAACCGCATCTTCAATGGTACACTTGTCATCTTTCATTTTAATGGAACACTCTTTTAAAAGGGATTGATTCCCTCTGTCAAACCCCACACGCTGCCTGACATATTCCAGCAGTGTAAAATAGAGCATATGAATATTGTCGCGTTCAAGTTTTGCAATAAATATTCTGGTTTTCAGCGGCAAATCGTCACACAGCAAACCAATGGATTCTTCCAGGGTTTGAGGAAAGTCCTCTTTAACAGGACAGGAAGGTATATATTTTTTCAACCCCCTATCCTTCCGCGTATCTAAAAAGAGAAGATAGAGCATGATTTCGAGAACCGTTTTAACATCCATGTAAATCCCGGGATGATGGCTCAATCTGGGGCCTGCCACATTCAAGGTTTGGATATTATTTTCCATTATAAAAGATTTTAAAATCATGGATGCTTCAAATTCTTCTGTATTTAACAGATCAATATAACAATTCGGCCTGTCGATAAATTCTGCAAAACTCTGGGTAAGCTTTGATCCCCCGGTAAGTCTGCCGCGGGAAATAATCACGGTACCATGGGAATCAAGGATATTCTGCTCTGTTCTGGCTTTGTAATCTGCCGTATCCATTTCATTTAATTGATATTTTGCCGGCAAGGGTCCTTTTTCCGTTTTGCGACCTTTTGGAAGCCATCCGCCATGTTCAATATTGAATTTAATGGCAACGTCAAGTGCTGCCCTGTCTGCACCGGTCTGTCCGCCTGAAATTATTTTTTTCAACATTTTAATCGTATCATCACCTAAAAAAAAAATCCTTTTATATCATAACAGTAAGGGGTATAACTTCAATACTATTTTATCATTTAGCATAATTTGACCAGGGGTCTATGAACATACCGTCTAAAAGAGAGTGTTTTAAACTGATAAAAAAAATGAAAATGATGGGTCATATTATCGACCACTCTATCATGGTTTCCAATATTGCACTGTTTATCTGTCTAAAGCTTAAAAAACATTCTCCTGATCTTAATATCCGGCTGGTAACGTCTGCAGCGCTGCTTCACGATATAACAAAAACCAGAAGCTTTGATACAAAAGAGAGCCATTCCGAAACCGGGGGCCTGATGTTAACTGAACTGGGATATCCCGAAGTAGGAGACATCGTACGACAACATGTCATTCTGGATTCTTATGAAACCGATTCTCCGGTTTCAGAGCAGGAAATAGTCAATTATTCCGATAAAAGGGTATTGCATGACAAGGTGGTGCCGTTGAAAAAAAGACTTGAATACATCAAATTACGATACGGAACCGGGAAAGAGTTTAAGGACCGTCTTCAGAACATGTGGGCAACCACAGTGGATCTGGAAAATAAAATTTTTTGCCGCCTTGATATAACCCCCGGCCAATTATCTGAATGTATGACACAAGAAATTAAAATGGGAGATTATAATGGGCCGGAAAATATTTAGCGCCTGTAACGCCTGTCAAAATCTAAACCGTCTTTCAAAAACCTTTGAGGACAAAAAATTTCATTTAAAAAATCTGATTCAAGATAAGGACAGACTTGAAAATTTCTCATTAAAACTGGAAGGATTTTTCTATGATTTTTCCAAACAAAGAGTAGATGATACGTTGCTCAATGAATTATTTGACCTTGCCAGAGAAACCAGGGCAAAAGAGTCATTTTCAAAAATGGTGTCCGGCAAAATCGTTAATGTAACTGAAAATAGAGCTGCCCTTCATACTGCCGCAAGAGACTTTACCCATGACTCTATCGTATTGGATGATCTGGATGTCATTTCGGAAATCAAGCGTGTGAATAAACAGATAGACTCTTTTTCCAAAAAAGTTCATGATAACGACCTGAAAGGGTCTACGGGAAAATCTTTTACCGATGCGGTTGTCATAGGAATCGGCGGCTCTTATCTTGGGTGCGAATTTGTTTACACTGCATTAAAACATAGTATTGACCCGGTTATTAATCTTCATTTTTTACCCAATGTGGATATTGATAATTTTGGGCAGGTCATTAAAGGCATTGACCCTGAAACCTGTCTTTGGATTGTTATTTCAAAATCATATACCACAACCGAAACCATGGCCAACCTTAACCAGGCCCTGTTATTTTTAAAGAATAATCACCTTGATCCTTTAAACCATCTTGTGACTATTACAGCCAAGGACAGCCCTGGTGATGATTCCTCAAACTCTGGTTTAGGTGCTTTTCATCTGTTTGATTTTATTGGTGGCAGGTATTCTGTGACCTCTGCAGTCGGAGGACTTCCGTTAAGTCTTGCCTTTGGATTTGATGTTTTCACCCGTTTTCTGAAAGGCTGTCATGATATGGATTTACATGCCTTAAACGCCCCGGAGGAAAAAAACATTCCTTTGACAGCAGCTTTGATCAGCATATGGAATTCCAATTTTTTACACTATCCGGCTCAGGCAATTATTCCCTATTGCAGTGCCTTGTCCAAACTTGCACCTCATGTACAGCAGCTGTATATGGAAAGTCTTGGTAAGGGAGTAACATCTGACGGCAAAATGACTGATCATCAAACCGGGGTTATTGTTTTTGGCGAGCCCGGGACCAACGCACAGCATTCATTTTTCCAGTTTGCCCATCAGGGAAGTCCGTTTCCCATAGAATTTGTCGGGGTTGTAAAACCGGTTTATAATAAGGATCAGGCTAAATTAGAAGGGGTTTATAATCACCAGGAATTATGGGCCAATATGATTGCACAGGCTCAGGCCCTGGCCATTGGAAAGGATGATGATAACAAAGCAAAATATTTCACAGGGAACAGACCTTCTTCCACCCTCCTCATCAATGAGCTGACACCTGAAAGTATGGGGTTGCTCCTGGCTTTCTATGAGGCAAAAACCATATATGAAGGATTTATACTCGGCGTGAATCCGTTTGATCAATTCGGTGTTGAACTGGGAAAAGTGCTTGCTTCTGATATCCGGGATCAAATCAGAAAAAAAAATGATGATGAAACGACTGATTTTAATTCCCTTGATCCCGCAACAAAATTTTATCTTGATACCTTATTTAAAGGATCATTATAAAAACTTATAAATCACACTGCCCCAGGTAAGACCGGCACCAAGACCCGTGAAAATAACGACATCACCGGATTTGCCAATACGTCCCTGTTCCATTGCTTCATGAAATGCAAGCGGAATACTTGCTGCGGTGGTATTTCCATATTTTTGAATATTATGGAATATTTTATCATTATCTAATTTTAAAAATTGTCCCATGGCTTGATTAATTCTCATATTGGCCTGGTGCGGGACAATCAAATCAATTTCATCAAGACCCATTTGTGCTTTTTCAAGAGATTCTTTTATAACCCTTGGCATCATCCTGACAGCTTTTTTAAATATGGCCGGACCATCCATGACAGGATAGTATCTTGCATCATTGATTGGCACATCTGGCGGCAGTCGCACAGGAAGTCTTGATGCAGGAAGTTCAACCGTTAAGGCCTCGGCAAAATTGCCATCTGCATGAAGTGCAGAAGCAAGCACACCAGCCTTTTTTTCAGTTTCAACGCCTTCAATGCAAACTGCTGCTGCCCCATCACCGAATATAACCGTAACATCCCGCCCTCTGGTGGATTTGTCAAGGCCTGAAGAGTGTACCTCTGCACCCACCAGAAGAATTTTATTGGCCAAGCCTGTTTTTATATAGGCATCTGCTGTGGCAAGACCGTAAAGAAATCCCGTACACTGCTGCCGGATATCTAATGCAGGCGTAGAGTTGAGCCCCAGCTTTGCCTGTAGCAGACATCCTGAACCCGGAAACATGATATCAGGGCTCAGTGTTGCAAAAATGATAAAATCAAGATCTTCAGGCTCCCATCCGGCATTGTCCAGGGCTGTTTTAGATGCTTCAAATCCCAAATCAGACGAACCGGTTACACCCTCCTCATCAATCCAGTATCTTTGCTCGATCCCCGTCCTTTGTTTTATCCATTCATCCGAGGTATCTAATATTTTTTCAAGATCATGGTTGGTAATGACGTTAGGCGGTACAAACATCCCACTGCTTTTTATGATGCTTTTCTTCATTGAGTTTTCCTTAATTAAGAATTATCAGATTGATAATATGTCCTGTCCTGCTGTATTATGCCTGTTTATAATATTAATTTTTTAATTAGGCAAGAGCCTTGAATAAAATTAAAAAACGACATGGATATTATAGTTATTAATTTTGTGTAATTATCCTTTACTTAACCTGTATTTTTAAATATAAATTAAGCTCGTGTGTGTTTTAAAAGCGTATTCCATGAGGCTTTTAAAAAATAAATTAATATTTAAAGGAGGTAACATGAAAAAGCTTGCTTGTTTAGTGGTTGTAGCCTTTGCCTTTGCCATGGTATTTTCACCATCGGCATTCAGTGCAAGAAAAACGATTATCAAAATTGGTATTAATGCCCCTATGACCGGAGATATCCCAAAGGTTGGGGAAGGTTCCAAATATGCCGCACTGTTATGGCTTGAGGACATTGAAAAAGCCGGTGGACTTGAAGTCGGCGGCAAAAAATTTGAAGTTGAACTTGTTATTGAAGATAATGAATCCAAAGCAGAATCAGCTGTCAAAGCAAATACCAAAATGATCACCCAGGATGATGTTCTTGCCATTATTGGTCCTCAGTCCTCCAAACAGGCAGTTCCTGCCGGTGAAGTTGCCAACAAGTATAAAACCGTTATGATCAGCCCCTGGTCCACCAATCCTGCAACCACTCTTGACAGACCCTATGTATTTCGCGGCTGTTTCCTTGATCCGTTCCAGGGTCCTGTTGTAGCCAACTTTATTACGGATGAATTCGCGTTTACAAAAGCGGCTGTTCTTTATGATGTTGCCTCTGATTATCCCAAAGGACTGGCTGAAGTGTTTAAAGCCGCATGGGAGAAAAAACATGGTGCAGGCTCTGTTGTTGCTTACCAAAGCTTTACAACAAAAGACACGGATTTTTCTTCTCAGTTAACTCAGATTGTTAAATCAGGTGCCGAAGTTCTTTTTACCCCCCAGTATTATAATGAAGTTCCTCTTATCGTTCGACAGGCAAAAGAACTTGGATGGAAAGGTCCCATCGTCGGATCTGACTCCTGGGGATCTGCTGAAACAGTAGAACTTTGTGGTGAACCCTGTTATGGGCTTTATTTTTCATCCCACTATGCAGCAGCCGGCGCCAAAGGCGCAACAAAAGCATTTATCGACAGATATACTGACAATTACGGATATATTCCCGACGATGTAGCCGCCCTTACATGGGATGCACTTCAGCTTGCCCAGCAGGCCATTCAGGATGCTGGTAAAATTACCGGGAAAATTGAAAAAGACAGGACAGCAGTTAAAGATGCCCTTACAAAAATCAAAAATTTTGCAGGCATTACAGGGAACATGACCTTTACCCCGGAAGGTGATCCCATCAAATGCGCTGTTATTGTGAAAATCAATGATAACGGTGAATATGAATTTTACAAATCCAGTTGTCCTTAATCGGTCAAATGGTATCGTTTAAGTAATCATATGACTGCCATGCAACTTGTGTGCATGGCAGTCATAACTCTATAGAACAGGAGCTGGTGAATGGAAGCTTTGATAGAATTAGGTCAATTTATTCTTCAAAACCTGATAAATGCACTCCAGAGAGGCAGTTTTTATGCAGTGATATCCATTGGTTATTCAATGGTATACGGTGTTTTAATGCTCTTTAATTTTGCCCATGGCGATATTTTTATGGTGGCCACATATATCGGCTTTGGGATTGCAACACTCTTCCTTGCATTGTTTACAGGGTTTCTACCCGGTCCCCTTATCTTCCTTGCCACAGTCGTTGTTACCATGTTTCTGGCATCCTGGGTCGGCGTTTTTGTTGAAGTTGCAGGATACAGACCTTTAAGATCCGCACCCCGTGCATCAGCAGCCATTACAGGTTTGATGATCGGCATTATCTTTGAGACCGGTATTTTAATCTTGCTGGGTGCTAAAAGATTGAATTTTCCACCATTGATGGAATCTATTTCCTACAATGTCGGTGGTATCTATTTTACAAATGTAAAAGTGATGATTATTATCATATCACTTCTTTTAATGGTTGCCCTTCATACATTCATCCAGAAAACAAAATGGGGAATGGCCATGAGGGCAATGTCATATGATTTTCTTGCCGTTCCATTGATGGGGGTATCCATAAATATTATTGCACCCTTAACTTTTGCAGTGGGTGCAGGCCTGGCCGCAGTTGCCGGAATTCTTTATGGACAAGCCTATCCGATTCTGGATCCTTATATGGGTGTCATCCTTGGATGGAAGGCATTTGTTGCGGCTATTCTTGGTGGTAGGGGCTCCATTAAGGGCGCAGCCCTTGCCGGATACCTTATAGGATTTATCGAGATATTTGTTGCCACTATTTTTCCATCAACCCTAAGAGATCTTATTGCCTATTCCATTATTCTTCTTATCCTGACATTCAGACCCAGGGGATTCTTTGGAATGGAACACAGCACAAAATTAAGGCTTTAATTTTTTAACTTCAATAGATACAGGAAAGTTACATGGAAATAGCAAGAAAATTTAAAAATATGTTTTCTACAGTGCCGATGCTGGGATGGCTGCTGGGTATATTTACCGCTGTACTCATAGAATATTACTGGGGTTATGATTATATCTCATATTATCTGGGATTACCCAAAATACCGGTTTTATTCGGCGCTCTGATTGTGCTTAAGGATCCAATGATGATACCCGGTGTGATTGGGTATGATCTTATCGTTTATGTTATTCCGATTCTTTTGATTGCAAAAGCAAGCATTTTTTTCACCAATCCTATAGCAGCCATCCTGGAAAAAACACCTCTGTGGATGTCAGCCATTATTCATCTGATTTTTTTCTATGGCGTGCTTCATCTATGGGCTGGAATCAATGATTACAGGGTACTTGTTGTTAAGCTGACTCTGATTTCCATCATCTTAACCATCAGTATCAATGTGATTAATGGGTACCAGGGAGAATTTTCCTGTTCCCATCCCGGATTCATGGCTATAGGAGCCTATATTTCCTCAATCATAACACTATATTTTTTTGTTAATGACAAAACCTTTGGTGCCGCTGTTTTAT
Source organism: Desulfobacula sp. (assembly GCF_014237455.1). Taxonomy (GTDB): domain Bacteria; phylum Desulfobacterota; class Desulfobacteria; order Desulfobacterales; family Desulfobacteraceae; genus Desulfobacula. The sequence continues at coordinate 135,000 of NZ_JABZFL010000051.1, forward strand.
CCCAGGGTCTGGGTCCATGGCTATTTCCCTTTGCTCTTATATTAGGTGGCATTGGAGCATCACTTGCTTCGCTGCTGGTAGCGATCCCTTCTTTTAGAACCAGGGGGGATTATCTGGCCATTATCTCCCTTGCATTTATGTTTATTATAAAGAGTGCTATTGAAAACCTCAATGTCATTGGCGGGGCCAGGGGAATGGGAGGGCAGCCCGATTATGCGCCCCTGCCCATCATCTTTATCTGGACCATGCTGTGCATCTGGGTGGTCCACAATTTTGTCACCTCTATCATGGGAAAAGCATTAAATGCTGTCAGGGATGATGAAGCCGCTTCGGAATCCATGACAGTTAAAACCCGGAAAACAAAAATGACCGCTTTTATGTTCGGTGCATTCTGGGCAGGCATTGCAGGGGGATTGTTTGCCCATGTACTGGCCTATATCAATCCGGGTATGTTCAGCATAAACAGACTTGCCGAAATACTTGCCATGGTTTATTTTGGCGGTCTTAATTCTATTATTGGTTCCATTGTCGGGGCTGTCAGTATCAATGTTTTGGGCGAAGCCTTAAGGCCGCTTGAACTCTTTAAATGGATTATTATTCCTTTAATTTTAATTTTGGTGATGATTTTCCGTCCATACGGCCTGATTTCCTTTAAAGAGATCAACGCCAAAAGATTATTGAGAGCTAAACATAAAAGAGAACAAGGAGCTTAAAACCCATGTCTGCATTGCTCAATGTAAATAAAATGACACATTATTTTGGCGGCCTTAGAGCGGTACATAATTATAATTTAAATATCGAACCCCGACAGATCACAGGACTTATCGGCCCTAACGGTGCAGGAAAGACAACCATATTTAATCTGATTACAGGCGTGTATACGCCGACAGAAGGCTCCATTACCCTTGAAAACGAGAATATCAAAGGGCTTGAAACCAATGAAATTGCTGCCAAAGGATTGGGCAGAACATTTCAAAACCTTGCGTTGTGGCGACATATGAATGTTCTGGATCATATTAAAATGGCCCATTATTCACAATTAAACTATGGGCTGATCGGAGCATTTTTTAATACTCCCAAATGCAGGCAGCAGGAAACCCGGATTGAAGAAAACTCCTATCACCTGCTTGAATTATTTGATATCAAACAGCATGCAGATCAAATAGTTACTAACTTGCCTTATGGGGCACAACGACGGGTAGAAATGGCAAGGGCCATGGCAACCAACCCGAAAATTCTTTTCCTTGATGAACCCACCGCAGGCATGACACCTGACGAACTGGGCCAAATGATTAAAATTATCCGCCGGGTCCACCAGGATTTTAAAGTGGCCATCTTTCTGATTGAACACAGGATGAAATTTGTAATGGAATTGTGCCAGTATATTCAAACCCTGGTATTTGGAGAACTCATTGCAGAGGGACCACCCGAAGAAATTCAGAATAATCCCCAGGTTATTGAGGCTTATCTTGGCAAGGAGGATCTTACCTGATGCAGCTAAAAGTTAAAAATTTAAAGGTTTCTTACGGAAATATCAAGGCGCTTCACGGAATTGACTTTAGTGTTGAAGCGGGTGAAATTCTAACCATTATCGGTGCCAATGGTGCCGGGAAAAGCACTACTTTAAGGGCAATTTCCAGGATGATTCCAGCTGAGCCTGGATCTGTTCTTGAGTTTGAAGGAGAAGATCTTCTTAAATACAGTACGGATAAAGTTGTCTCAAAATTAGGCATATCTCATGTACCCGAAGGAAGGAGAGTCTTTGGAAACCTTACGGTAACAGAAAATCTTGCCCTTGCCTGCTTTGCCAGAAAAGACACTGATCAGATCAACAGGGACAAAAAATGGGTGTTTGATCTATTTCCAAGGCTTAATGAGCGAAAAGACCAGCTTGCAGGGACTCTGTCCGGTGGTGAGCAGCAGATGCTGGCTGTTGGAAGAGGTTACATGAGCGGTCGCAAAATCATGCTCTTAGATGAGCCCTCCATGGGGTTGGCCCCGATTCTCATGATGGAAATGTTTGATGCGTTAAGAGAAATCAATAAGCTAGGTACCACAATTTTACTGGTTGAACAGAACGCCCGGCTTGCCTTGAAATTCGCCCAGAGGGGTTATGTAATAGAGAATGGTTCTCTTGTCCTTAAAGGGCCTTCAGATGAATTGCTCAATAACCCGGATGTTAAAAAGGCGTACCTGGGGGCTTAAACCAAACCGATAAAAAGCCTTGCCAAAACTTTCCATCAAGGCTTTTGCTCTTTTTTCATTTTAGGGCTTTTGCAATGGGATGCCCCATTTTTTCATGTATTTCCACACTGAGGTTCGGCTTTTTTGAATTCGTCGACCCACTTCTGCCTTATTCCAATTACACTCTTCGAGCAATTTTAAAAGATCCAATTTTGTTAGCTTCGCAACTTTTTCAGTAGTGTACGAATTGGTTGAAATCAAATTAGTAACAGGAGGAACACCTTCCAGGGTCACATGGTTTTCTCTGATCTCCATTGGCAGGTCTTTGAGTTCAATCTGGTTAGAATTACAGATCACAAATGCATGTTCAATGGCATTTTCAAGTTCCCTTATATTCCCGGGCCATAAATGTTCCATCAATCGCTTCATCCCTTGTGTATCAACCTTCTCTATGGATTTATTCTCTCTTTTATTTCCTTTTTTAATAAAATGACTGACAAGTATTGGGATGTCTCCACGGCGTTTTCTTAAGGATGGAACATTAATGGGGAAAACCTTTAATCGATAAAACAGATCTTCTCTGAAATTACCCTGCTGAGTCAGGTCATAAAGATTTTTATGGGTCGCGGCAATAATTCTGATATCTATCTTTCTTTTCTTTGAGTCCCCTACCCTTTCAATCTCTCTTTCCTGGAGGACTCTTAGCAGTTTTATCTGCATATATGGGGTCAATTCTCCAATTTCATCAAGAAAAACAGTCCCGCCGTCAGCCTCCTCAAATCTGCCTTTTCGATCTTTGTGAGCCCCTGTAAAGGCCCCTTTAACATGGCCGAAGAGTTCACTTTCAAGCAAGGTTTCAGAAAGGGCGGAACAATTCACCGTAATCAAAGGGCTTGAGGAACCGGCACCTATATAATGAATGGCCTTGGCAACCAGTTCTTTTCCCGTCCCGCTTTCACCCTGGATCAGCACTGTGGCCCGACTGTTTGCTACAGCCTGTATAGCATCAAACACATTCTGCATTACAGCACTTTTCCCGATAATACTCCCAAGCCGGTAAGTTTTTTTAAGTTCCCTTTGAGCCTCATCAGCCGTTTTTTTAATTTTTTTTAATTCAGTCAGGTCTGTAATCGTTTCAACAATTCCTAAAATCTGATCATTATCATCACGGGCAAGCCTTGCATTTTTTATTACGGCAATATTGTGTCCGTTCTTGTGCTTGACAAAACATTCTTTGGCTTCTGTTTTTCCATGCTTCATTACACCGCATTTATTAATATTGGCCGGACACTCTTTACCGAAACACCGGCTGCATTCAATCAAACTACAGGTATCGCCAACAGCTTCCTGTTCAGAATAGCCTGTGATTTTTTCCATTGACTTGTTCCAGGATGTAATGATGCCCTGGTCATCCAAAGTGAAAAGACCTTCTGCCATCGTATCAAGAATCTGGTTTAAAAAATTAACATTCCATAATTGATGGGTTTCCATATCTTATCCTTTTGTGTAACGCATTTTGCCCTAACCACAAAGAATAGGTAACGTTACTATTATAATCAATACCAGGAAAATTTTTAAACACTATGAGTTATCCTTAGGCATCTTTTTTTGAATTTTTTTCTTGTCTGTCACCTGACAGGCATCTCTCATTCAGGTAGATATCCCCATTTTAGGCAGGATATAAACCTGTACCAGGATATAAATACCTATGAAAATAAAAACGTAAATCATTTCTTTCATGTGTACCTCATTCGTTTTAGTTTAATTTTATAATTGAAAATACGACAATTGCACAATTTTGCTGATTTTATCCAAATTTACAAAATTTATCAAATTTTTATTATAGCAAGGGTTGTGCCATCTATATATTTCCATTGTCTATATACTATATATGATATGAGTTTTGTCAAAAAATCGTTACAAACCGAAACCGTTTCAATAAAGTAACGTTCCCTTTTTTAATTACAATCATATAGCATTAATATATTTTGAAGATTTATATTATTTTACCTTTAATTTTCAATGAGTTAGCATGTTTTTTATAGGGAAGAAAGTAATGCGTGGCATACTTTTTGATTATAATAAATTTTCATAATAGTTATTTTATCAAATCATCTATGGAGATTAACTAAAAATGGGTATAGATCAATTCCAGGAAACTTTAAAAAATGGTGTTACGCTCATGGATTTTAATGCAACCTGGTGCGCTCCTTGTAAAGCACAGGAACCTATCATCAAAAAACTGATGAATACATATCAAAACCGTGCATCTATCATTGAAATCAATATCGACGAACACAGAACATTGGCTACAAAATACAGTGTCCAAAGTATCCCTACACTAATTCTTTTCAAGGATGGCAAAGAGATTAAGAGGTTTGTGGGTCTTCAATCCGAAATCACCATTGCGAAAAGCCTGGATGACGTGATATAGAACTTGAGCAATTAAAAAAACCGGAGGTTCTAAATGGGCAAATGTATCAATCATCCTGATCGAGAAACCAGTTATATCTGTATGAAGCATAATATTTATCTCTGCGAGGAATGTCTGGAGTGTCGTGATCCCGATATCTATTGCAAGTTCAGACCCTCCTGCCCGATTCATTTTATTACGAAAAAAGGGTTTGACTCTTCAAAAGAAGAAGCTGTTAAGGAAGAACCTGTTAAAGAAGAATGTATCGTCACCTTCGAACCAGGGGGGAAAAAAGTTGCCGTCACCCCAGGGACAAATTTATTGGAAGCCTCCCAAAAAGCAGATATTTACATCAATGCTTCCTGCAATGGTAAGGGGTCCTGTGGGAAATGCAAACTGGTCATACAATCCGGGAAAATTGATTCTGAAAAAACATTGCTTTTAAGTGACAAAGAAAAAGAAAAGGGATATGTCCTTGCCTGCCAATCAAAAATTTCTGAAGATATCATAGTCAAAATTCCGGAAGAGACAATCGAAAAAAAATTAAAAGCGGCCGGAATGGGAGAGGCAGCCACCAAAAAACTTTCAGGGCTTGTAGAAAAAATAGAACCGATTGTAGAAAAAATCCCCTTTCAGCTTGATTTGCCGACACTGGAGGATACTGTCAGTGATCTTGACCGGTTGAAACGACAGCTTAAAAAACTTGGATATGACACCTCCAAAATGAATATTAATATCAGGGTAATGCGTCAACTGACAGAGTCGGTCAGGGACGATGACTGGAAGGTCGTGGCTTCCTTACTATGGAAAAAATGCTCTTCGGAAATCGTTGATGTCAGCCCGGCCCATGATCGAAAAAAATCTCTTGGCATGGCTGTGGATCTGGGAACAACCTCAATTGTTGTCTATATTGTGGATATGGCTGATGGTGCCGTACTAAGTGCTGCATCGGGTCATAACAGACAGGCCGCATGTGGTGATGACGTCATCAACCGTATTGTGTGCTCTGAAAAAGACGGTGTAAAAAAACTAAAAAAAATGGCGATTTCCACTATCAATAATTTAACAAAACAGGCCTTGGACTCAACCGATGCAAACCATAAACAGATTGAAAGTATTGTTATATCCGGCAATACAACCATGACCCACCTGCTGCTTGGAATCGAAGCAAAATATATTAGAAGAGAGCCGTATATTCCAACTGTTTCTGAATTCCCGATTATTAAAGCCAGTGAAATCGGATTAAAGGCTGCATTTTATGCGGGTGTTTTTGTGATGCCGGGACCTGCCAGCTATGTGGGTGGGGATATTGTGTCGGGTGTACTATATACAGGGTTCCATCAGTTTGAAGATATTACCCTTTTCATTGATATTGGAACAAATGGAGAAATTGTCCTGGGTAATAATGAATTTCTTATGACCGCAGCCTGTTCTGCAGGTCCTGCTTTTGAAGGCGGAGGTATCAGGTGGGGCATGCGTGCAGAGGATGGGGCTATTGAAAAGATTACCCTTGACCCTGAAACGTTTGACCCTGACTATTTAACCGTAGAAAATAAGCCGGCCCGGGGAATTTGCGGGTCTGGCATGATAGATCTCTTGTCTGAAATGCTTTTAAAAAAAGTCATTGGTCAGGATGGAAAATTCCAGATTGAACTCAATCACCCAAGATTTACCCTGTTCAACGAAGAACCCGCTTTTATTATTGAATCTGCAGACAATATTGACTCAGAAGAAGATATTATTTTTACTCAGTCAGATATAAAGAGTCTGATTCTAAGCAAAGCTGCCGTATATGCAGGATTCAGCATCCTTCTTGAACAGGTTGGGATGGATTTTTCTTCTATCGGCCAGATGATTATCACCGGGGGATTTGGGCAATTCCTCGACATTGAAAAGGCAATAACCATAGGATTGCTCCCGGATATTGAAAGAAAAAAATTCAAATATATGGGAAACAGCTCCATTGCAGGTGCCTATATGGCACTTCTTTCCAATACTTATCGCCAACAGGCCATCGCTATTTCAAATACAATGACATATCTTGATTTTTCAAGTAATAATGACTTTATGGAAGAGTTCACAAGAGCCCAGTTCCTACCTCATACCGATGCAGACTTATTTCCAAGCGTTCACACAAAATAAACCAACAAAGGAATTGATGTGATGCTCAAATTTTTGTCACTCATACAAAAGAATCTTGTATGGGCCATCCCGACCTCCATGATAGTCGGATTAATCTACGGATATCTGTTTAACGCAACGCCTTTGAAACAATTCATTATTCCGGTAACATTTATCATGGTCTACCCCATGATGGTGACATTAAATGTGAAAACCATCTTTAAAGGACATGACTTTAAACTTCAACTGGTAACCCAGATCATCAATTTCATATTTGTTCCTTTGCTTGTATTTTTTATTGGAAAAATATTTTTATCGGGTGAAGCACCCAAGTTTGCTCTCTGGGCTGTTGGACTCTTTTTGATAGGTGTTCTGCCAACATCAGGAATGACCATTTCCTGGACCGGATTTGCCAAAGGCAATAAGGAAGCTGCCATTAAAATGGTTGTATTCGGACTCGTGATCGGCTCTCTTGCGGCTCCGATTTTTACCAAAGTGTTTATGGGTGCGACCATAGAAGTAAACATGCTTCATATGTTCAAACAGATTGCTATTTTCGTATTTTTTCCTTTATTTGTGGGCCTTTTAACCCAGGCTGTTGGAATGAAAAAATATGGCAAAAAACTATGGAATGAAAAAATTAAACCCAAATTTCCTCCATTTTCTGCCCTTGGAGTCGTCTTAATAGCATTTCTTGCCATGTCGCTTAAAGCAAAACATATCATTGCCAATCCCGGTGATATCATCATTATTCTAATCCCTTTGACTGTCTTTTATCTCATATCATATATTTTATTAACAATAGTCGGCAGGTTTTTCTTTTCAAGAGAAGATGCTGTTGCCATGGTTTTCGGGGTTGTTATGCGTGATTTATCCATCGCCCTTGCCATTGCCATGACAGCCTTTGGAAAACAGGGAATGACCATTGCACTTTTGATTGCCCTTGCCTATATCATCCAGATTCAGAGTGCGGCATGGTATGTAAAATTTGTAAATTATATGTTTGGCGCGCCCAGGGCAAAAGAGAAAAAAACCGCTGAATTTAGAATAGATGAAAAAATAAAAAATCCTGAATTTGAAAAAAATGTTTCCATGACAATTGATATAAAAAAGATACTTTTTGCAACGGATCTATCTGAAACTGCCCGACATGCTGTTAAATATGCCTGTAGCATTGGAAATAAATATAACGCCCAGGTTCATGTCATCCATGTTGTTCCGGATGTGCTGGATGAATACTCTTCCGGGACAGGGATTAATGGGATGAATTTAACCGGAAAAATATTGACACTGCAAAGAAAATTATCCAGGAAAGAATGAAACTAACATCACAAAAAGTTCTTGAACAAATGCCCCATTGTCCACTCTCAGAAAATCGAACGATTGTTACAGCAGGCAACCCGGTTAATGAAATCGTAAAAACTGCACAAAATAACAATTTCGATATGATTATCATGGGAACCCACGGACATGGTAAATTTGAAGAGGTGGTGTTGGGAAGTACTGCCAGCGGTGTTATTCTTAAATCAAAAGTGCCGGTGCTTGTGGCACGGCCATCCTAGGAAAACCGCCAGATAATACTAAACTGATAATACAAATAAAGCGGTAAAAAAATGCTGTAAGGAATAATTTATTCCTTACAGCATTTTTTTGGTCATTTGACCATAATTCTGCTTGACATGTTTTCTTATCAGTATTATTATTATGGTCAAATGACCAAAATAATAAATAATTACCTTCGGCTAAATGGATGGAGCAAATTTAAATAAAGGAAATAACATGACCCGACCTAAAAGACCAAGATGTATCAGATCCCATCCGATTATCAAAGAATTCAGACCTGAGGGTGTTGAAGAAAGAGGAGAAGTCACCCTCTCCCTTGAAGAGTTTGAGGCCATCCGCCATATTGATTTTGAAGGACTGGATCAGAGCCGAGCAGCAGAAATCATGAACGTATCCCGGCAAACATTTGGAAGGATTCTTAAAGCCGGCCGGTTCAACCTGTCAAACGCCCTTGTGAACGCATATCGTCTCAAAGTGGAAGGCGGCTGTTATTTGATTACCGGCAATGGATCCGATTATGGACGCCATGGTCGTGGAAGGGGATATGGAAGAAGAGGCAGGGGGCCGGGCACAGGCAGAGGAAAAGGCCAAGGTAACGGGCTTGATAAAGGAAAATAAGTAAATCAGGATTTTTAATTATGGCAGTAAAACTATTTTACCAATATGCTGCCACAGTACTATAAACAAAAGGAGGCAAAATTATGCCAGGATTTAATCAAAGAGGCCCTATGAATGAAGGAGCCATGACAGGAAGAGGAAGAGGAAACTGTACTGGTGCTGTCGATCCCGATCAGGGATTTACAGGAAGAAACGATAGAGGATACGGTATGGGAATGGGCAGACAACGCGGCAGGAGAGGCTGTCAGACACCCGGCTTCGGGAAAGGCTATGGCCAAACCGAGTCTGTCAATCAGAACACATTGCAAAATAGCGTGGATATGCTGAAAGCGGAACTTGCGGCAGTTAAAAAAAAGTTGCAAGACCTATCTGAATCCGGAAAATAATTCAAGAAAAGACCATTTAAAAAGGAGCTGAATAATAAGGTGACGCTTAATAATCAGCTCCTTCTTCCATTTTTACAATTCAGTAATCATTTTCCTTAAAGCGGATAAGTCCTCTTCATTGGGATGTCCGACAGCATGAGCTGCATCACCAATCCATACAGGGGGTTCAGGTTTTTGTTTCACTTTTTCCAATACTTTTGGATTGACCTCTCCCTGACAGGTAAAAACACCTTTTATCTTGACATCATTTTTAAGACCAATGGCGTGATCTATTGCATTTTTAACATGGTTGGATCCTGCTGCCGCACCATGTGTCGCAAACAGGAAAAGACTATTGTCCTTTATCACTTTTTTTGCCAAATACTCACTGATTTTCGGATCGGGTTTGCCCGCCATCAGCCAGAACCCCACTGCGGTTAAATCGTACCCTTCAGTAGAAGGCGCCTCATCAACAGGGAAGATATCCTTTTCTCCCTCCAGGCTTTCATAAATTGCTTCTGCAAGTTTTTTCGTATTTTTTGTCTGACTGGAATAAACAATCAATGATTTCATTTATTTTTCTCCATTTTAGTTATTATCGTTTGGGAAAATCCCAGAAAGTATAGAGGAGCAAAATATATACCAATAATAACTTTAATCACTAAAAAACCACAAACTTTGTTTAAAAATAATATTGAACGGATAGGATGATCTTGGCTTTGTTTATTTTCTCACCATATTCGGTTTTGCTTTCACCTAGAAGAAATGCAGTTTTAAATTCCAAAGTTAAGTTGGTCAGTGGAGAATACGTCATCTGGGGTGTTATGGAAGCGCTTTGATCGTTCATGTTATAAATAAAAGTGATTGCCGGCACAAAATATAAAATATCAAAGGGATCTTTTTGAGAAATTTTTAAATACAGGTAGTCTCTCATGGCAGCCTGTTGATTATAATAAGGTGAGTATGTTTTGCTCGTGGAAATTAATGTTTTGTCTGATGTATTTGAAAACTGCTCAAACCCTCTTTCAATCAATGAGAAATAATTTTCATATTCCCGGGGCGAATATCCTTGTCCGTTCCGATAATATTCTAATATATAGGTTGTGTCTTGACTGGAAAGGTACCGCAGACCTAATAGAAAATTAAAGGCCGTGTATTCCTGCACACTGGTATTTCCATCAGCATCAATAATATATTGATGATAGTCTTTAACCAAAGCCGCATCCCCATGAATTTCAAGCGAGGGGGTAAGATTTTTAGAAAAATCAATCCCAACGCGGTCATCCATATTATCACTGAGTAAAAACATGAAATCAACATCCGTATCAAAGGCAAAAAAATAAAATTTCGCCCCCCAGATGAGCTCATCTTTTGGACCTATCTCATGATTAATATCCCTGTTAACCGGCATGAAAACAGGTGTTATAGCAATTGTCTGCAAAACACCTTCCATGCTCTTGATATAATCAGCGCTCAAGGAATAATAGCCTTCCAATGTTGCATCAGGATCATCAAGATCTTTGGGCCTGGAAAAGAATGCAGAAGGGCTGAAGGCATATCCCTTTCCCCATTTATGCACTTTTTTGCCTGCATCAAAAGCCCACGAAAAAGAAGGCTGAAAAGAGATATAAGTCTCTTCAACCTTTCTTTCAGATTCAAAATTTTCATCGTCGTTATAATAGAAAAGGCCGTTGAAACGGCCATATAATTTAATAAAGTCCTTCTGGTACTGGCCCTCAATTGTTAAATCAAGATCTGTCTGCCAGGCTGTGTCTTCCTTTTTTTCATCCAGATATTTTTGTTTAAATAAGAGTGCGTTTCTATCAAAAAATCTTATGGTTTCTTTTATTTCAATATCAGCATTTATCGAATATGGTTTTTTTTTAACTTCCTCAATTTTAAACTCAAGATCCAGATCAATCAGGCTGTTATCAGTATTTTGTGAAAATGCTGTTCCATAGAACAAAACTATCATAAACCAGGCGGTTAAAAGGACAAAAACATGTCTCATTATTATCGCAGCCCATCAATTTTATGCATATAATTCAAGCTGAATATTTCATCGGCAAGGTCTCTTTTTTTAACATTTGCAAATACAATATAAGATTTATAATCCTTATATAAAGGACTGTCAGTTTCAATAAGTGAGGGCCGGACAACGCCATTACCAAAGTCTTTAATGTTTTTAAAATAAAGGTTTTTTATTAACATTCCTGATGCGGCATAACACTCAATCTTATAGGGAAGCAGTTTCTCAGAATCAATGGACATGGTAACAGTTTCATATGCAACATTCTTTAATTTCGCCTTTAAATAGAGTGTGTATCCGTTATCTATTGTTTCTATTTTTTCACAATTGTATTCAGCACTGTAATCCACCCGCATAATATCAGAATTATTAAAAACCCCGCCTGTTACAGATTGAAGGCTTGTTATTCTGATTGGTTTTCCAACATTTGGAATATATAACCACATGTTGTCCCCGATACGCAGGGTACTTCTTCCCTTTTCACTGGCAGGTGAAAGGAAAACCGATGCTATTTTGTCTTTACCTTTTTTTATGGAAAACATGACAAATTCTTTTTTAGTGCCATCCGGCTCTATATTTATCAGCTTTCTGTACATTTCAAAACTTTCAGGGTTTAAATTTCGATCGACTTGTTTGAGAATTTCATTTCCATCCAGGGCAAATGCCGGTATTGCCGAAAACAGACCCAGCAAAATAATTATAAATATTTTTTTCATTTTTTTATACCTTTCTTATGCCTGGACGAAAACCTGAAAATTGGCGGTTTTCCGTCGGCATCAATTAAGTTAAACATGTCCCAATGCATCAACCGGCTCCATTCTTGAGGCTTTATAGGCGGGCTGCAAACTGGCAAAAACAGAAATAAACAGAACAATGCAGGAAACCCATAAAAGCTCGGTTATATTCACTGAGGGAGCCAGTAGCAAATTATCCTGGCGGCCAAAGGCAAAGCTGATTTTATAAATATTTAATAAAAATATACCGGATAATCCAATGACATTGCCGACAATTGTACTGATAAGCCCTAATAAAAGACCTTCTGCAAGAAAAAGGCTCATGATCCTGCCGGGAGACGTCCCGATTGCCGACATGGTTCCAATTTCTCTGACACGCTCATAAACAGACATCATCATAACATTTAGAATACTGATTAATACGATGGCAATCATGATAATTTTCATTGTAATGGTCATAAAATCTATCATTTTAGCGATATTAGAAAACGGAGAAAGCTTATCCCATGTATGAATTTCAAATTCCGGCATTCCTTTTTTATTTATAACGCCTGCTAATTTTGAAGAGACCGCTGCATATACGTTATCAAGTTTGTCAAAATCATGTAATCGAATGGCCACCTCAATTATTTCGGGCTTATCCATCCGCAACAGTTCCTGGGCATCTTTTATATGCATATACCCTTCTTTTCCCTGGGGGCCCAAGATACTCTCAATAATACCGGCAATGGTAAAGTTCAACCCGTTCACACTGCCGTCTTTGTTGTTTGCAACCAGAACTATTGGATCGCCGATTTTGAGTTTCATCCCTTTGGCCAGCTTTTCCGGGATAATCACCTCACCCGGATTTAACAATACCCCGGGGTCTCTATTTTTAGCAAATGTCATCCGGCTCCCCACATCCGGACAGACCAGCACTTCTTTTTCAGGGCTTATGGCATTCAATCGGATATTGGTCGTATCGGTAAAGTTGCTTAACATGGCATTGAGTTTGATTCGGGGGGCCCAGGCTGATATTTCACTATGACTTGAAAGCAATTGTTCAATTTTCTTGTATCGTTTAGTATCCAACGTCAGATTTAACGGCATGGTATCAATTGAAGAAACATATCCTTTTTTATGGATTTGCATTTGTGACAGGTTTGAATCCGTGATTTGTCCTATCATCATGGTTTTAAAAGAACCAGCAAGACCGGAAAATAAAATTACAAGCACAATACCAAGGGTAATCAAAAGAGAGGTTAACAGGGTTCTTCGTTTATATCTTAAAAGATTACGAAGCGCGATTTTAAATATTCGAGTCATTTTATTTCTCCTTTTGCTTATGAAAGCTTCCCGTCAACAAGTGTATGTGTAATTTCGGCCTCTTCCATAATTCGGGGATCATGGGTGGAAAATATAAAAGTGGTTCCAAGCTTGTCTTTCATCTCCCGCATCAAACGAATCACATTGATGGAAGATGTCTTGTCAAGGTTTGCCGTGGGTTCATCAGCCATTACCAGTTTGGGTTGCGTGATCAGAGCCCTTGCCACAGCAATCCTCTGTTTTTGTCCCCCGGACAATTGATCGGGAAATTTATCTTTTTGATTCAGCATACCCACAGAATCAAGAACAGTGAGAATCATTTCTTTTCTTTTTTCCTGAGGTTCGTTTTTAATCATAACAAGAGGGTATTCTATATTCTCGTAAGCCGTCAATACCGGGAAAAGGTTGAAGGACTGGAAAATAAATCCGATTACATCTCCCCGAAATGCGGCCCGCTTTTGACGGTTAAAGCTGTCAACCTGTTTACCGTCAACAAGAATCTTTCCCCAGGTAGGCATATCAAGACACCCAATCATATTTAACATGGTCGTCTTACCACTCCCTGACGGGCCCACAAAAGAAACAAAGGCTGATTTTTCTATGGACAGGTTAATATCACTTAAAGCCTTAACCTCAACTTCACCTGTCTGGTATATTTTTGAAACATTTTCGATTTGAACTAGAGGCATAACCGTCTCCTTTGAAATATAAAATCCGTTATAATACCCTTTTTTCTAACTTAATTTTATGTGTTGATTAATATTTTAAACTAAAGCAAAAGATATGCCATTCAAGATAACAATATCATAAGATATTGAAATAAAAAATAATATTTATTCTATTATAAGAAGTAAAATTTTAAATTTATAATAACTGGATACTTTCTATACAAAATTTTATATCCATCTGTATACAAACTACCCAATCACATATGGCATTCTATAGCAAAATTATTGGAATTTCCATATATTTTTAGAGTCAAGGAAGGAGAATAATGCGGCTGTCTTGTGGAGACCTGATATACCAGGTAAAAATTGCTGGTATATCAGGCTTAAGGCAAAACAAACAAATTAATTATTTATTCGTGTTTTTCATATCCCATGGGCAGTTTAGTAAAACGACCGCCGTGAATAACGGGATCACCCTTATATCCCAGTTTTTTAAAATTAATATAATCGGTTTTATTGATCAAATGCTCGACATCTCTTCCTTGAGATTTCATATAGGAAAAATCTGTCCCCTTATGGGCAATATTTTTGAAATCAACATTGCGATTATCTTGATGACAACGATTACAGGTTTTATCCCCTTTAAGGCTTTCATGGCACTGGACACAGGACAAGGACATCTCCTTTGGCATTACCTCATGATCCAGACGCCAGTACATCCAGGTCTCTTTCCATTTATATGAGCCGCTGTAGTCAAGACCGACCGCATCCATACCATCCTGAAAGGCTTTCTCCCAGTCAAAGTGTTTCCAGTAGGCAGTGCTGTCTTCCTTATTGCGTGGCCAGAGATGGGGAACAAGGAAATAATCATGGTCCGCATCAACCGCCTGGATTCCACCCATCATTTTAAAGGGGGTAATTTTGGAACCCGGATCATTTATGGATCCTACCGGTTCTGTAAGGTTAATAGTATCTGCATTAATATTAACCTTGTCACCAATGAAAATGCGATTCATATAGCCTGAACTCCATGCATAATTGGGAACTGCCGATTCTTCCCATTTAAACTCACCCTTTTTCTTGTTATAATCGGGCTTGCCGTATTTATCTTTTTTGGGCTTGCGTTTCTTATCCCCTGCCTTGGACCAGTCCCACCATGTCTTGGTGGGTTTGCATTTTCCATAGACTGGTGCGTGACAGACATTACAGTCAAGGGTTTTGGCATGCTTGTTTAAATGGTGATCCAAAAGACTGCCGCAATAATGGGGTTCATCTGAATGACATTGCTGGCAGGTTACCTCACCCTCGGCAACCGGTACGGATGAACTTCTTCCTGCTATCTTGTGGTTCCTTGTTGTATGACATTCTGTACAGGTAAAATCATATCCCCCCATGTGAACATCACAGTTCCGGTTGGGTTCCAGCAATTGCCTTGACATATCCGCATGCTTCACCGCATCCCCGCCACCGCCATTAAAATGGCATGAACCGCAGCTGGCACGGCTTGAATGGCCTACATTTTCTGCAACCAGTTTCAGGTCAACATCTTTTTTGGGCATTCCTGCTCCCGGAGGGTCTTTCTTATACTTGCCAGTGGTATCATGGCAGACTAAACAGTCCATTTTTGTCTTATCGGTAAAATCAAAAGAATCATCTTTCCATCCATATCCTGCATGACAGCTTGTGCAACGAGCCTCGTTGCTTATGGGGCTAATTCAGTAGTTGTTCAGGGCTGTCGTGCCCTTACCGTGCATGATATCCTTTCGATGACCCGTTGTATAGGGTGATGGGCCTTTCCACAACCAGTGGGCTGTGGTCAGCATATCTTCTGCCTGGGTATCATGACACCGCAGACATTCGGCAGTCACCTGAAACACATCGGCATTATCCGGCAGTTTGACCAGCTCTTTATGATCCGGCACGTTTTGCAAATGACATCCCTTGCAATCTGTTGGACCTTTGGCTTTTTGCTGGTGGCATTCCATACACTGCTGATGGTAGGCCGCTTTAAGGCCGATTCTCTCTGGATGATCCGGATTAAAGGAGTCCTGGTGACAGGCTGAACATCTTGTCGTTTCCAGCTCATTTTCATCTTTTGGCCGAAAATGATGGCACTTGCTACAGTCATTGGTAAGATTTGCATGCCGTTTATGGGAGAACCTGACAGGCTCGTAATGGTCTTCTCTTTTTTTAATAATGGGGCTGTCTAAAAGGAAATAGGCCTCTGTCACATCCTTTAAAGATATGCCGGCATCCATTAAAGATATCCTTCGATGAATTTGGCTGACATCATTGTATTCTTTAATAAACGGAACTACCTGTTTTGCCCTTTCCTTTGCTTTCTCCTGATCCGGCGCTTTCCAGACCTCTGCCCCGCACAGGGCAGTCGTCAGGATCACCAGACCTGCGAAGAAAATAATCTTCTTTATCATGACGATACCTCCTTAGATTCCTGTAAAACAGGCAGATAGGTCACAGCGACTCTATACACAAACATCAACGTTGCGATCAGTCCTAAAGTGACAAAAATTTCGCCGGGTGCAGGGAAATATCCATTTTCAGTCAACGGCGGTTTGTACCCTACAATGAACACATTAACCCTGTTTAAAATCACACCAAAAACAATCAAAGCTGCCGCTGTAAAAATGCCTTTTCTTGACTCTCTTATTTTTTGAAAAAGCAGCATCACCCATGGTACAATTATACCCAAAAGCATTTCTACGATAAACGAATTGGTCTGGTGGGTTCCATCCAGAAGATACACATAGGTTCCCCTGAAAAACATGTCTCCGAGTTTGAGAAACATGTAGGTTCCCAAAAGAAAAATGGTAATCCGTGTTAAGGGGGTAAGAAAGCTCATCTCGGAATCAAGCTTGAAAGAAGAAGTGGCAATGGTCGTTTCAAAAACTACCATGGGATAGCCTACGGCAAAGGCGGATGTCAAAAACAAAAGAGGCAGTATGGGAGTATACCATAATGGATGCAATTTAGTCGGAGCTACCAGCATGAGCGATCCCAGGCTGGATTGATGCATGCAGGACAACACAACCCCTAATATAATGAATATCCACATGATTTTACCGATAATGGCATCACCAACTTTTAAAATCATGTCTACCAGACCATTGAATGCGGATAATATACCCGGAAGGTTCACCCTGCCTTTGAATTGTTCCGCAACAATGGGAAAAAATTCAAAATAAAGTACATGAAGATAAACCATGACACACATGGCCACCTCAAAAAGTACTGAATTTGTATTCCAGTTAAATATAGGTTTCCAGATGGCCCAGGAACGTCCGATATCCACCAGAAGACCTAAGACAACAAAGGTATACCCTAAGACAGCCGTTAAAAGAGCCGGCCGTGTAATGGGTTCATAATAATGTTTACCTGCAATATGGGCCAGAGCAGCAGTGGTAAACCCGCCTGCAGCTAGAGCAACACCAGTTGCCACATCCACACCCACCCAGAGCCCCCAGGGTCTGGCATTGCTCAGGTTGGTGACATAGCCAATACCGCCGGTAAATCTGGCAATAATGGAAACAGCGCCAGCTATCATAAAGACCAGCAGTACAAGGACTCCAGGAGTCCAGAATTTTTTATTTAAAGGACTTGCTTTATGTTCCATCAGGCACCTCCTTTATCTTCTGGTGTTTCCCCAGTTTTATTTGATTTATACATGAATGCTCCCAGAACGCTGAAAAGTGCAATCGGTGACCACAGATAACTGAACAGCGAATGCTGTATGGTTTCAGAAAGTTTGGGTAAAGGGTTCTCCGGCAACACGGGCAGGTTTACTTTTTCAAATGGCACAGATGCAATATATAGCCATGAGGTTCCCCCCACCTCTTTTTCACCATACACATGATCAATATACTTGCCGGGGTTTTCCTTGAGTCTTTTTTTAGCCAGTTTTAAAATTGTCTCTCTTTTTCCAAAGGTCAGGGCTTCCGTTGGACAAATAGTTGCACACCCTGGAAGACCGCCTTTCTCGGATATCCTGTCATAGCAGAATGTACATTTCATCACCCGGGGAGTAATCGGATCATGGTACTCATAGGCGGGTATTTCAAACGGACAGGCTACCATGCAATATCGACAGCCAATACATTTGGTGACATCATATTTGACACTACCATTCTCTTCCTTGGTTAATGCCCCCACAATGCAGGCGGACACACAGGCCGGATCCTGACAATGCATGCATTGAACTTTGGCATAGGCCGGAGCCGGTTTGTTACACTCATCGATTTTACCTGTAAAGTACCGGTTTACCACTGTAAAAGCTTTATGATCCGGCCTTCTGTTTTTTTCAAAAATAGTACAATTACAATTGGGCCTTTCCGGAGCCGGAAGGCTGTTCACCTCACTACAGGCATGTTCACATTTACGGCAGCCAACACACCGGGTCAGATCCACAAGGCATCCTAAAGGATCTGGCGGCGCCTTTGACTCCCATGCACTGGCAGATGAGGGCAGTGCTGCGGCAGATGCACCGGCTGCTCCCATGAATTTAAAAAAATTCCGTCTACTAAGTTGCATTTTACCTCCTTTTTATATTCAACATCTAACTGATTTAAAGTCTTGACCCTTTTTTAATCCCAAGGCAGATACAACCCGCCATCTTCTTTTTGTAGACCACTTCATCACGGGACCGCCTGATAATCATAATCAGATCCTGTACCACATCAACATCCGCCAGCATAACTTCCAAAACATCCCCTTTTTCCATAGATTTAAGGCAGCTTTTGCATTTGAAAAGATTAAGAGGTGAAATCACTCCCTTAAGATCTAATACAATTTTTGATGCCATTCAGCCTCCCGTTATTAAATTATAAAATTATAGGTAATAATGTTTGCAACAGGTGTGCCGGAGATATCATAAAAATAAAAATGTATATAACTCACTGGTTTTACATAAAATAATTAATTTTCAACTTTGGGTTGACTGTTTAGAAATTAAATAGTATTTAAACAATCGTTTAAACATCAACATTATTTTAATAGTTGTTTAAACGATTAAACAGACATTTGAGAGGAAAGCGTATGAATGAACATGAAATGAATATCTTCTGGAAAAAAATAGTGAATACCATTAACGATGGACTGATGTTTATCGGCCCCGAAGGTTCCCTTTTAATGGTTAATAAAGCCTTTGAAACGCTTACCGGGTATACGTCAAAAGAAGCCATCGGCATGTCCTGCGAAATATTAGATTGTGACGCCTGTGAAAAAATCATGCAGACAGATAAAAAAACTGCATGGTGTAAGTTGTTTGAAGAAGGCCAGCAGGACATGAAAAAATGCCGCTGTCTTATCAAATGCAAAGATGGAACTTTCTTGCCGATTTTAAAAAATGCATCCGTACTATGGGATGAAGACCAGACAGCACTTGGTGTTGTGGAAACTTTAACCGATATTTCTGAACTTACCAAACTGGATGAAAAAGTTCATATTCTTTCCAGGCAATGCGACAAGGAAAATGACTTTTGGGGCTTGGTGGGCAAATCCCCTGAAATGCAGAATATGTTTGAAATGATAAGAAAAGCTGCTCAAAGCAATGCCCCTGTTATTATTCTCGGCGAAAGCGGAACCGGTAAAGAATTGGTGGCCAATGCCATCCACCTGTGTGGTTCAAGAAAAAATGGGGCTTTTATTCAACTCAATTGTGCTGCATTGAATGAAGCGGTCCTGGAAAGCGAATTGTTCGGCCATGCCAAGGGCGCATTTACAGGGGCTTACAGCAACCGGATCGGCCGATTTGAAGCCGCCAATCATGGAGATTTCTTTCTGGATGAAATCGGTGATATTCCATTGTCTATTCAGACAAAACTTTTAAGGGTCCTTGAGTCGGGCCAATTTGAAAGAGTGGGAGATATTTCACCGATCAAAGTTGATGTACGAATCATCACAGCCACAAACAGAGATCTTGATGAGTTGATAGATAAAAATGAATTTCGACAGGATTTGCTTTTCAGAATTAACGTCATCCCGATACACCTGCCGCCTTTAAGAGACAGAAAAGAAGATATCCCTTTATTAATTAATTCTTTTATTCATCGTTTAAATATGCAAACCGGTAAAACAATAAATGGTTTAGCCCATGATACCATGGAAGCGTTCATGGATTACCACTGGCCGGGCAATATCAGAGAACTTAAAAATGCAATGGAGTATTCTTTTGTTACCACTGAGGGGCCCCTTATCCAATTAGACCATTTGCCCAAGAAGATCGGTACGGCACAAAAAGCACCCCTTTCTCCCGTCCTTCAATTAACTGCAGACGAGGCCTTGCCCAGTGAAAAATTACAATTAATCGAAGCACTCAAACAGACAAACGGCAACCAGACAAAGGCGGCAAAAATTCTTAATATCAACAGGGTAACCGTTTGGAACCGTATGAGAAAATACGGTCTTGATCTTAAAAAAATCTTGTCGGTACACTAGGAAAACTTAGCTTTTTAACAAAAACATCTTGAAAATTTTGGTTACAGGCAAGATCCACAACTATAACCTTATTTGCTATCTGTATCGCTTTATCAAGAAAAGCATTATCACACAGAGCCATAATGGCTCCGGCTCCGGCTGAGTTCCCTGCAACTTCTACCCTGTTCAGATCCATGGCCGGGATCATTCCCAGGGTCATCATATCCTTTTTATCAAGAAATGATCCAAAAGCTCCGGCAATAATAATTTTTTCAGGTTCATCAAGCCCTGCTTCCTTTAGAAGAAATTCAATCCCTGTAATCAATGCCCCTTTACCCAACTGGACAGAGCGGATATCCTTCTGACTGATAAAGATTGCAGAGCCATCCTGAGAAGAATCTTCCGGAACGATAATATATTGCTTATTCTTATTTTGGAACGCACCGCCCGGGTCTATGATCTTTTTTTGACAAAACTGGGTCACAGCACTGATAACACCGGTTCCACAAATTCCAGACGGCTTCAAGCCGGAAGAATTCGACGGGTTGATAATGGTGTATTGGGGCAAGTCTTCCAGGTTTTTTATTTGAACCGTATTGATGGCACCCGGGATTGCCTGCATCCCACAGGACAGGGTTGCACCTTCAAATGCCGGGCCGGTTGCACAGGATGTCGCAAAAAATTGGTCTTTTCCTTTCAGCATCAATTCCCCGTTGGTACCCAGATCCACAAGCAGGGTTCCATCCGGTTGATTTTCAAGATCAACTGCCAGGGTTGCACTAAGGATATCTCCTCCGATAAAACCGGATACCTGGGGCAGCAGTTGAATTGAAAAATCTTTTATTTTAAAGCCCAGATCATTGGATTGGATTTTTTTTGCTTTATAAAAAGCCGGCTGGTAAGGAGAAACTCCAATGGATTTTGGATCCACACCTGCAAATATATGGATCATGGTTGGATTACCCACCGTCACCATTTGAGAAATCATCTCCTCTTTAAGATCAAGGGATGCTAAAAGTTCTTTGATCCCCCACTCTATTGCCTTGACAACCAGTTTCTGCAAATGTCCAAGATTTTTTTCTTCCTGGCCGATAGCACTGATCCGACTCATAACATCATCCCCATACAGAGCCTGGGGATTTTTTACGGCCAGCGAAGAAAGCACCCTGCCTTTAGTTGTGTTGCAAAAGTATACGGCAATGGTTGTTGTACCAAGATCCACGGCAATGCCATAGCTATCTTTACCGTTCACATTTTTAAACCTGTCCTTGAATGCTTCAGGAAAGGAGACTGCCGCTTTACTGATAATATGGGATGACAGCATGGATGATTCCGGGATCTCAATTGAAATATCATCTGAAATGATGACTTGACAGGCTTCTTTAAATTCACTATCCCCGTTTTCTGCAACAACCTTGACCTGGCATTTTTTGCAGACACCTTTACCGCCGCAATCAGATCTCAAAAAAATGCTTTTATTCATGAGTGATTCCATCAGAGTTCTTTCGGGTCTTGCTTCAATTCGCCTGCCATGAGGGAAGAGGTGAATATAGCATTTCTTATTTGACATTTGGATTCCTTAATCTGTCTTCTTGTTTAAATAATTTGACTTAAAAATTTTTGAGTTCTGTCATATTTCGGGCTGGTGAAAAATGTTTCGGGATTGTTTTCTTCCACGATTTCACCTTGATCCATGAAGAGTATTCTATTGGCAACCTGTTTTGCAAATCCCATCTCATGGGTAACACAGATCATGGTCATGCCGTCATGGGCAAGCTGCCTGATGACATCAAGCACTTCTTTTACCATTTCCGGGTCCAGCGCAGATGTGGGTTCATCAAACAGCATAATTTTAGGATTCATGCACAGGGCTCTTGCAATTGCCACCCGCTGCTGCTGGCCACCGGAAAGCTGGCCCGGCATTTTAAATGCCTGGTCGTGAATTTGTACCCGCTTAAGAAGTGCCATGGCAGTTTCTTCTGCCTTTTTCCTGGGCATTTTGAGAATCCAGGCAGGGGCCAGTGTAAGGTTTTCAAGAACCGTCAGATGGGGGAAAAGATCAAAATCCTGAAACACCATTCCCACTTCTTTGCGGACACTGGCAATATTTTTCATTTTGCCTGTCAGCTCTGTTCCTGCTACAATAATTTTTCCTTTTTGATGTTCTTCAATTCTGTTTATGCAACGGATAAGCGTTGATTTTCCTGATCCTGAGGGGCCGCATATGACAATAATTTCACCCTTGTGTACCGTCATATTTATATTCTTGAGGACATGAAAATTATCAAACCATTTGTTTAAATTTGTAATTTCAATAATGGGAATGTTCTGTTGATTCATTTAATTTCTCCAATTATGACCATTGATTGCGATGCTCAATGGATTTGCCATACTGGCTCATGGAAAAACAGATAATCCAGTAAATTAGCGCGCAAAAAACATAGGCTTCTGCATCATATCCAAGCCATTCAGGGTCTTGTGCAGAGGCTTTGATCATTCCTAAAAAATCAAGCAGTCCGACGATGATTACAAGAGATGTATCTTTGAAGAGCGCAACACAGCGACCGATGAGAGATGGGATAACATGACGAAGGGCCTGGGGCAGAACAATAAAATAAGTGATTGTCCAGTTTTTAAGCCCTATAGAAGCGGCAGCTTCGATCTGCCCTTGAGAAATGGCCTGGAGTCCTCCCCTTACCACTTCCGCAATATAGGCGGATGAAAATAATATGATACCGATCTGCACTCGTAAGAGGTTGTTGATGTTCATTCCCCGGGGCAGAAAAATAGGCAGCATGACAGAGGCCATGAATAGGATGGTAATCAGGGGAACGCCTCGTATGGATTCAATAATACCGATACACAGGGATTTTACGATGACCATGTTTGATCGTCGGCCAAGGGCCAGCAGTATGCCAAGGGGTATGGACATGATAATACCAATGGCAGCAAGCCCTGTACTCAACATCAGGCCGCCCCATAAGGATTGTTCTACGATTTCAAGGCCTATCCCGCCATTGATCAGAAAAAATAACGGCAAGGGCAAAAAGAACCAGAGCGCAATCAAAAGTCTGGTCTGAAGTCTTCTAAGGGCGGTTAACACACAGACGACACCAAAGATGACAAAGGCCAGGATCGGGCGCCACAATAATTCTTGAGGGTATAGCCCAACCATCAGCACCCTGAATTTTACAAAAATAAAGGTCCAGCAGGCACCTGTTTTTGGGGTGGGATCTGGCGTAGAAGAAAGTGACCAGGTGGCATCGATAATTGTCCAGGAGATCAGCGGGGGAACGGCTTTCCATAAAAAGAGAAGTGCTGCAAATGTGAGCAAAGAATTAATTTTACTACTAAAAAGATTACCTTTAAGCCAGCCGATAATACCGACAGATTCCAGGGGTGCAGGAAGGTCAGGCATGGGTTTAAAAACATGCAATTCTTTGCTGGCATCAGGTGATATTGTCATGTTTACCTGCCAATGTGCTGAACTCTTGCATTCAGCCAGTTCATGATTATTGATACGATCAGGTTGATCGTCATATAAACCCCCATCCACATGGCAATGACTTCTATTGCCTGGTCATTCTGACCAATAATGGTACCGCCGATGGAGACCATGTCAGGATAGCCGATAGCAACTGCAAGAGAGCTGTTTTTAACCAGGCTTGTATAATCATTGGTAGTGGCAGGAATAATCACCCGCAGCGCCTGGGGTAAAATGACCTTTCTCATGGTAAGACCGGCCGGCAATCCAAGGGCCTTGGATGAATTAATCTGGCCTGTGGCCACCGACTGAATGCCGCTTCTGACATTTTCACCAATAAAGGCGGCTGTGTATAATACCAGTCCTGTCATCAGGGCTGAAAATTCAGGACGGATGACTAAGCCGCCTGTAAAATTAAACCCTTTTAACACAGCAAATTCCCATGCCAGGGGGCCGCCGGTCACCCACCATGCAATGGCAGGAATTGTTACCATGGCAGTCACGCCTATGGTAAATGAAGGAATAATCCGACCCGTCTCCCGGTGAAGCCGGGTTGCATACCAGTGAATTAAAAATGCCGCAACAATGCCTGTCAGAACCGCCAGGCAAACAATTAAAAAACCTGATTCAGGTATGGGTCTGGGAAGGTAGATTCCCCTGTTGTTCAAAAAAAAACCTTGGAAGGGCATCAGACTTTTTTTGGGAATCGGCAGTGCGGCAAGGGCAATGGAATAGGTGAAAAACAAGACGAGAAGTAAAGGAACATTTCTTAATACTTCAACATATATCTCTGCAAGTTTTGATATAAGCCAGTTACCGGAAACCCTGGCAACACCGATTAAAATTCCTAACAATGTGGCAAGTATAATACCCAAAAAAGCAACATAAAGAGTATTGATAATTCCGATAAAAAAAGCAAAACCATAAGAGTCTGCCGGAGAGTATGGCAATAGAGAGTTGCTGATGGGCATCCCGGATTCCAAAGATAAAAAACCAAAGCCGGAAGCGATGTTACGGGCTTCAAGATTTGCCTGTGTGTTGACAAGCAGTCCGTGTGCGGCATAAAAAATTATGCCGATGACAGCTGCTTGAAGCGTCAAGGTTGTCATTGTGGATTTTGAAAATAAAAATACCGGTAGTTTCAAAGCGCTGCCTTACCCAAAATTTTTTATATCTGATACAAGCCTGTTTTAGATAGTTTTAGTTATGAAACAGGGGGGCATATCAGCCCCCCTGTAATGTGTTAAACGTAAAAAATTATCGGATAGGCAATGCGTATTGAAGTCCACCCTGGGTCCATAATTTATTGACACCCCGGGGAATGTTCAGCTTAGTTGAGGGCCCGAAATGACGGTCATAAATTTCACCATAGTTGCCTACAGCCTGAATTGCCCGAACCAGCCAGTCTGCGTCAAGCCCGAGATAGCTGCCGGTATCGCCTGATTTGCCAAGCATGCGCTGAACTACAGGATTGTTGGATGTTTCTTTCTTTTCCAGAACATTGGCAGCGGTAATGCCATTCTCTTCAGCCGCGATGAGTCCATTGATGACCCAGGTGACAATATCTTTCCACTGATTGTCTCCATGTCGAACCAGAGGCGCCAGGGGTTCCTTTGAAATGACTTCCGGCATGATCTGGTGGTCTTCGGGTTTGGCAAGAGTGGTTCTCAGAGAAGCAAGCTGGCTTACGTCTGTTGTAAAACAATCACATCGGCCTGTGGCATAGGCATTGAGAGCCTCTTTTTTACCATCAAAAACAAGGGCTTCGATTTTAAGCCCATTGGCCCTTGCAAAATCAGCAAGATTGAGTTCGGATGTGGTGCCGGCTGTCACACATACGGTAGCACCATCAATTTTTGTTGCCGAGTCCACACCTAAAGATTTGGAAATCATGAATCCCTGGCCGTCATAAAAAACAATTTTAGTGAAATCAACACCTTGTTTTGCATCTCTTTTCAAAGTCCATGTGGTTGTTCTGGAAGTTAAGTCTACCTGGCCGGAAGATACGGCAATAATTTTTTGTTTGGATGCCAAAGAAACAAATTTTATTTTTTGTGGATCTGACAAAACAGCGGCGGCCACAGCCCTTGCCATATCAACATCAAACCCTTTCCACTGTCCTGTGGAATCGGGAATTGAAAAACCCGGAACACCTTCACTGATACCACAAGTTAGAAATCCTTTTTTCTGGATATCTTCAAGCGTACCGGACCAGACTGTAGAAACCATCATAATAAATGATAAAGCCGTAATAACCATTAATTTTTTCAAATTATCGCCCCCTTTTTTTAAGTTAATAAGCAAAACTGTGAATTTAGAATAAGAACTTTTTTCTTGTCTTGTCAAGGAAAGTATGGGAAAAATATCATCCCTTTCAGTATTCGCCAGTTTAGATAAAAAATGCTTGACAAAAAAATAACAATTATCAATGTATACAGTAACGCATACAGACTTTGCCCTACAGCGTATAAAATAAAAAAATCCAAAAAGAGGAAACCATGAAAATTCTTGTTCTTGGCGGATGCGGCATTCAGGGAAGAACCGCCTTATGCGATCTGGCATCAGATTCGCATGTTTCACAAATTATCTGCGCAGATATCCGGTTTGACGAATTATCAAAGATTAGCGACTTTATGGATATGGAAAAAATTACCACTGCCAGAATTGATGCCCAAAACAGATCAGATCTCTTGAACCTGTATAAAAAAGTGGATGTGGTCATTGACCTTCTGCCAAAAGACTTTAAGACCCATGTCAATGAGGCAGCACTGGAAGCGAAGGTTCCTGTGGTGAACACCAATTATATGTATGACACAAAAGTTCTGGACAAAGCGGCAAAAGAAGCCGGAATTGCCATCATGCCCGAGTGCGGTCTGGACCCTGGAATAGACCTTGTGATTTATGGAGATGCGCAAACCCGGTTTGACAGCCTGTCATCGATTAAATCCTATTGCGGTGGATTCCCGGAAAGAAAGGCCTGCACCAATCCCATGAATTACAAGCTGTCCTGGATCTGGCGGGGGGTCTTGAGCTCCACCATGCGGGATGGAAGGATCATCAAGGATCGGCAGATTATTGCAATCCCCAGTGCCAGACAACATGATGAATCCTTTGTCCATGAAATCGAATTCCCGGACCTTGGTACCCTGGAGGCTATTCCCAACGGGGATGCGGTTTTCTTCACTGATCGCATGGGCCTGACAAAAACGATTGTTAACACGGGCAGGTATTCCCTTAGATGGCCCGGATGGAGTGCTTTCTGGCGGCCTCTCAAGGCATTGGGATTTTTAAGTGAAGACCCGGTTAAGGGCCTTGACGGCACCGTATCACCAATGGATTTCATGGACAAACATTTAGGCCCCCAACTGGCCTATCAGGATGACGAAAAAGATCTTGTCGCCATGATCAATATTTTTGAAGGTATAAAAGACAATAAAAAAATTCGCTTTACCTCCAGCATGCTCATTGAGCGCGATCTTGAAACAGGAATCATGGCTATGAGTAAAGGTGTGGGCTATACCGCAGCCATTGCCGCCAGGATGATTGTCAGAGGCGATATCAAAGAAAAAGGAGTCCTGTCTCCAATGAATCATATCCCTGTTGAAAAATTCATGAACGAGTTAAAGAAAAGAGGAATACAGATTAAAGAGGAAACCACAATTCTTGAAGAATAAATAAAAAGGCCGTGGTTTAATATTAATAATCGTATAATGAGGAGAAAAAAATGAAAAAACTTGTATTAATGCTTTTTGCCGTGTCTTTGGCCGTCTTTTTTACCGGAATCTGTTCTGCCGGAACCCTGAGCGAAATTGTGAAAAGGGGAGAACTTCGTGTGGCAGTACAGTCTGGTGCGCCACCCTATGCTTTCATTGGTAAAGACGGACATGCCGGTGCCATGGTCGATTTTACCAAGGGAATGGCAGAGGGTATGGGTGTTAAACTAAAGGTTCTGGATTTTGACTGGGACGGCCTGATCCCTGCTCTGTTGTCCGGCAAAGCCGACATCCTGGCTGCCGACATGACACCTACTTTGAAACGGGCGTTAAAAATTTCTTTTGCTGACCCCTGGATTGAAGTACAACCTTGCGTCTTTACCAAAAACGGCGCCAGCTATAAGGTACTTGAAGATGTGAATAAACCCGAGGTAACCGTGGGCGTTCTTTTAGGATCCACCGGTGAAACCATTGCTAAAAAATACCTGCCCAAAGCCAAGATTAAATCCTATAAGGGCGGTGGCAGGATGATTGTTCAGGCGCTGTTGGCCGGACATGTAGATGCCGGCGTTAATGATGACTTGGCGGTTCTCACTGTTCTCCCGGATTATCCACCCAACTCTGTTCGTCTTTTAGACAAACGTTTGGGCCAGGGTAAAGATCCTCTTGCCTTTGCCGTCCGTCATGATTCTGTAAATCTTTTACAGTGGGTCAACCTGTACTTTGGAACCATCCGATCCAGTGGCGACTATGATAAAACTATTTCATACTGGCTTAAAGGCACTGAGTGGAAAAAAGATTATTAGAGTGTAAATAAAATCAAATAATGGTGTGCATCTTTTATTATGGGTGCGCACCCATAATAAAGAATGGATAATACCATGCTGACTGATTTTAATTTCAGAGTTATATGGGAGTATATGCCCCTGTTTCTAACCGGGGTCAGAGCCACTGCTTTCATTGCCGCTGTATCCATCACCCTTGCCCTTATAACCGGAATCATTGCCTGTGCATGCAGGATTTCGGGCATCAAGATTTTAAAGTATCCTGCCATAGCCTATATTGAGCTTATCCGGTCCACCCCCCTTCTGGTCCAGATTTATTTTCTCTATTTCGGGCTTCCCACTTTGGGCGTAAGAGTTCCTGAACTGCAGACCGGAATCCTGGCTTTGATGCTCAATTCAGGTGCTTATATTGCAGAAATTATCCGGGCAGGAATCAATTCTGTGGATGAGGGGCATATCGAGGCTGGGATTTCCTCCGGCTTGAACTATGTCCAAAGGATGCGATTTATCATTTTACCCCAGGCGCTGGGAGTTACCATTCCACCGCTGTTAGGCCAAAATATTGTCCTGGTCAAAGATTCAGCCCTGCTATCCCTGATATCTGTCGTGGAATTAACCCGATCTGGTCAGACAATGACATCCGAGCGGTTCATGCCCGCAGAAGCATTTTTAACAGTGGCTTTTTTCTATATGTGCATTTATTTCTGCTTAAAGACTTTCGCAGACTGGTCCCAGCGAAAACTGATTTTCAGGGAGGTATATTGATATGATGGCATTTTATTTTGGCCAACTCGTTGAAATCTTCCCATTCTTTTTAAAAGGGTTATGGATGACCAGTAAGATCGCCTTTATCAGCCTTGTTTCATGTACCCTGATTGGTTTGGTCCTGGGAATTTTCAGATCCAGTAATAGTATTATTTTAAGACATCTCGTAGGAGTCTATGTCGCTTTTGTAAGAGGAACTCCTTTTGTGGTTCAGATTTTTATTATCTTTTTTATTTTCCCGGAATGGGGAATTCAATTGGAAGCTTTCTCTGCAGCCCTTCTTGCTATGGCCATCATGGGCTCTGCCTTTATCTGCGAAATTGTGGCCGGCGGGATAGCTGCCATTCCCAAGGGCCAATGGGAGGCGGCAGCTTCCTCCGGGCTTACCAATCTTCAGCAGCTTCGCCTGATCGTCATCCCCCAGGCCATGAAAATAATTTTACCCCCGTTAGTGGGCCAGTATGTCCTGCTGATTAAAGACACCTCTGTTGTATCGGTAATAGGTGTCATGGACCTGACCCGGGTGGGGTGGGTGACCGTTGTGAGGATTCCCGAGGGACTTATGGTATTTACACTGGTCGGTGCACTCTATTTTATGATCTCATATCCCCTGATTCTGCTCTCCAATTATCTGGAACGAAGAATGGCGGTTTAATAATATGGAAGGACTTAAAGAAACATGATTGAATTTAAAAATGTGAACAAATGGTTTGGAAAGCTCCATGTATTGAATGATATCAACCTTACAATACCCAAAGGCGAGGTGTTGGTCATCTGTGGCCCCAGTGGCTCTGGAAAATCTACCCTGATCCGGTGCATCAACCGGCTCGAGCCCATCCAGAAAGGTAAGATTATTGTCAACGATGTTCCTGTCCATGATAAAGCCACCAACCTGACAAAACTTCGGGCCGACATTGGATTTGTCTTTCAGCAATTTCACCTTTATCCCCATATGACAGTATTAGAGAATGTCATGCTGGCACCGGTGAATGTGAAAAAAATTGCCAAGTCTAAAGCTGAAAAAATTGCCATGAAAAAGCTGGAACAGGTGGGCCTGACTGAGAAATCTGGTGTGCACCCGGCCCAGTTGTCCGGTGGTCAGCAGCAGCGTGTAGCCATTGCCAGGGGGCTTGCCATGTCTCCTAAAATCATGTTGTTTGATGAGCCCACCTCTGCACTGGATCCGGAAATGATTGGTGAGGTCCTAGATGTTATGGTCAATCTGGTATCCGAGGGCATGACCATGTGTGTGGTCACCCATGAAATGGGATTTGCTAAAAAAGTGGCAAACCGGGTTCTTTTTATGGATGAAGGAGCGATTGTTGAAACCGGTACACCTGATAAATTTTTTGACAACCCGAAAACCGATCGGGCAGCCAATTTTATTAGCATGATTCTGACCCATTAATACGAGAATGAAAACTCCATTGATAGGTATTTTATGCTGGGAAGAAGGCTGCAGCCCTCGCGGCCTGGTACAACTTGAAGAACTTCCAGGTAACAGTACTAATCCGGAAACTTTTGAGTTCCCCGTAAAATATTCAAGAGTAAAGGGAGCAAATATCCATACAATTCTTGAAAATCCCTGCCAAGAAGTCCTGCAATCCATGATCACTGAAGCCCACAAAATGGAAGAACAAGGAATTGAGGCAATTACAACGAGCTGTGGTTTTAACTCTATTTTTCAGAGAGAACGGGCTGACTCCATTAATATACCCGTGTTTACATCCAGTCTAATGCAAATCCCGCTTGTGCAGAATATGCTGGGAAAACAACAGGCTATCGGCGTTATTACTGCCAAAAAATCTGCTCTTTCTGAACAACATTTGAAAAATGCTGGAGTTAATAAACAGATGCCAATCCAGATCCAAGGCATGGAAGCCTGCACAGAATGGAATAAAATTTTTTCTTCACCTGATGAAGATATAGATATTTCTATGGTAGAAAATGATATTGTCTCCAGGGCATGCTCAATGATGGAATTGTCAGATATCGGAGCATTTGTATTGGAATGTACTGATCTTCCTCCTTTTTCCAATGCTGTTCGAAAAGCTACCGGTCGACCTGTCTTTGATTTTGTGACATTGACGAATTTTATATACCAAGGGATTAGAAACTGCTAATCTCATAAGTATAATACTGAACAACTTAAAAAAGGAGGAGCCTCATGAAATTAGAAAGTCTGCCCCGTTTTCGTCTGGCTGAATTTCCAACACCGATTCATCACCTTGAAACTCTTTCTAAGGCGTACAACGGGCCTGAGATCTACATGAAAAGGGATGATCTTACATCCCTTGGCATGGGGGGAAACAAAACCCGGAAACTGGAATTTCTTATTGGAGAAGCCCTGGAACAGAAGAAAGACACTCTGGTCACTGCCGGCGGGATTCAGTCCAATCATTGTCGCCTGACGGCTGCTGCCGCAAGAAAGGCCGGTCTTGACTGTCATCTGGTGTTAAACGGCACCCCGCCGGAGATTCCCAACGGCAATCTTCTGCTGGATAAAATTTTCAAGGCCAAGGTTTATTTCTGCGACAGAAAAGATAGAGATAAAAGACTGTTCCAGGTGGCGGACGAATTGAAAACAGCTGGAAAGAAACCCTATGTTATTCCTGTGGGTGGTTCAAACAGCACTGGGTCTGTAGGCTATGTTAGTGCCATGCTGGAACTTTCCAGGCAGCTGGATGATATGGATATCACACCCGATGCCATTGTATTTGCAACCAGTTCCGGAGGCACCCAGACAGGTTTGACCCTGGGAGCAAAAATCACCGGATTCAACGGTGATATCCTGGGAATAAGCATTGACCAGACAAAGACTGGCCCTGATCCTTTCCCTCCTGTTCTGACCCAAATTGCGAACGCCACTGCTGAAAGGATCGGATCAAACATCTGGATGACGGAATCGGATTTTTCTCTTAATTGTGACTACCTGGGAGCAGGCTATGCTATGCCCGGGGATCTGGAATTCAATGCGATTCGAGATCTCGCACTCCATGAAGGAATCCTTTTAGGGCCGGTGTACACGGCCCGGGCCATGGGTGGTTTTCTGGACCTGATTCAAAAAGATTATTTTACAAAAGACCAGACCGTATTGTTCTGGCATACCGGCGGCACCCCTGAACTGTTTGCCTGGGCAGACCAATGCAGGGATGCATTTGGATAGCCCTATTTTTTTAAAAACAATTAGAAAATTATATTTTTTTCACCAGTTGGTTGGCTGCTGTTAACAAAGGGTCCCAAACCGGTCCAAACGGGGGCGCATAGGCCAGATCCGTTTGGGAAAAATCCTCAACCGTCATTTTATTATGCAAAGCCACGGCAATGGAATTAATCCTGTGGGCCACCCCTTCTTTTCCCACCATCTGAGCCCCCAGCAGGCGGCCGGTCTTTTTGTCTGCCGTCATATTGATGTGAATCGGCGTTGACCCCGGCTGTCCATGGGCTCGGGATCTTGTTTTAACGCTGTTTTCCACAGGCTCAAATCCTGCATCTGTTGCTTCTTTAAGATTCAACCCGGATCTGGCAACCTCAAGGGAAAAAACTTTGAAGACAGATGTGCCTGCAATACCTTGAAGACGGGTTTGAGTTCCGGTAACATTATCAGCAACGGCCCACCCTGCCCTGTTGGCTATCAATGCCAAAGGAATCCAGCATTTTTGATCTGTCACTACATGATATGTATCAGCGCAGTCTCCTGCCGCATAAATATCCTTATCTGATGTTTTCAAATACCTGTCCACAGCTATGGAATGAGAAATTCCCAGGTCAAGACCGGCTTCGTCCGCCATTTTGCTACAGGGTTTTACCCCCATTGCCACAAGGACCATATCTGCCTCTAAGGTCAAATTTGCACATACAACTTGAACGCCGTTATCCAGGGACTCAATTTTCTGA
This sequence comes from Desulfobacula sp., assembly GCF_014237455.1. Lineage (GTDB taxonomy): Bacteria > Desulfobacterota > Desulfobacteria > Desulfobacterales > Desulfobacteraceae > Desulfobacula. The sequence continues at coordinate 168,073 of NZ_JABZFL010000051.1, forward strand.
ATGGCATGCCCTGAATAGATATCGACACCCTTATGAATTAGCTCATCGTAAATGACATCTGAAAGGCCGGGAGACAGCCAGGGCAGAAAAACAGGTCCCGGTTTAACCATACTCACTTTTACACCTCTTTTCTCAAAGGCTTCACACATTTCAAGAGCGATGTATCCCATCCCGATGATCACCGCTTTTTTGATTCTGTTCTCCCGGATATAAGATTTTATCTGTTTGCCCTGCTCAAGGCTTTTTAAGGACATCACCTGGGGCAGATCAAATCCCGGCAGTTCAGGAATCACAGGAGAGGCACCCGTTGCAATAAACAGCTTATCATAATCAAAACTGAACGACTCCCCTCCAATGATTTTTCCGGACACCTTTTTTGCTGAACGGTCGATGGCCGTGGCTCTATGGCCTGTCAGAAGATTTATTTTATTTTTTTCAATAAACACTTCAGCCCTTCTTACAACCAGTTTTTCCATATCCCTTTCTGGATCAGCAATATTATAGGGCATACCACAAGCACTGTAAGAAACATCATGGGTTTGCTCTAATACAATAATATCAATATCTGGATTTTTTCTTTTTGCCCTGCTTGCAGCACTCATGCCTGCGGCATCACCACCAATAATCACAAATTTCATACCGTCTCCATTTTTATTTGTATCCCTGTTTTAAATAGAACAGGTGTATATGTAATGGCATGGTAAATTATATTGTTTTATTTTTCAATACTTTCAATTGATCCATAAGCAGACCCTTAAACCGGTCCAGGGTTATGGGATAGGGTTGCATGGGAATCCCCATCCAGTCACAATACTCAAGAAATCCCTCTGGGTCTTCCTCCATATATTGATCCAGATATCCGATACCATCGAGAACAACGGCGCCCCCTGTATGTCTCGGAAAATTTTCATTGGCGATTGCTTTATCCCAGCCCTTGAAGACTTGTTTTTGATATTTTACCCAGCCTGGTGTCATAAACCAGACTGGTTCGCCGCCGGCAAGTTCATTTGTTATCTGTTTCATCTCATCATCACTGGCAAGCATTCCCATGCAGTGAGTGGCCTCAACTCTGGCAACTTTCAACCCTTGTTCCTCGATAATTGTCTGCATTAACCGGGTTGGGTTATCTGGATTGACATAGCAATACTTTCCACCATAGACAACAACCACCCCATTGGAAACGGTCTTGGCTTTTTCTATAAATTTTATAAGTTGAGTTTCAAGTTCAGGAATATCCTGATGAAGTCCGGGTGTTGTATAAAAAATGTGCCGGGTATCAAGAAAACCTTCTTTTACAAGATGGTTGATTTCAGGGCTCATGGTTCCACAGGCCACTATTGCAGTATCTTTAAATGATTGCTCTCCCACGATAACCTCCTAAATAACATAATTAATCTGAATCACTGTTTAATTCACCTTCAGGGATATCTTCATCGGGATGCCAGGTTACAAATTCGCCTGTTTCAAGCACATCATCGACAGCCACAGCTTTATCTGTCCAGACAATGCGAGTATTACACTCATAGACTTTTCTTCCAAGTTTGTTTTGTCTTTGTATCAGAGCCTTGTCTGATCCATCCCTGGTTCCATGAACTGAAATAACTTTTTTTTTGATTTGATCCAAATTATGATCATCATATATTAATGCATACATAAGTGGCCTCCTTATTTTTGCATGGTGCGTTGTCTTGAAAATCGATGGGTTAAAGTGCAGGCCCCAATAATTGCAGCCTACACTTCATATATTCAACATCAGTTACCAAGAGTATCAGCGGTTGCTTCTTCTTTAAGATGCTCATTCCATTTTTCTCCCCAAAGGTCAGGAACAGTCTCTTCAACTTGAATAATGGAATCCCAGCTGATGCCGATTTCTGTAAAAATATTTTTAAGATCTTCTTCGCTTTGTGCCATCCAGATACAATAACGAACCCCTTTGCCTTCATTGAAATATGTTCTTATCCATGTACCGGCTTCAACTTCGGCCAGTTTCCTCCAATTGGCCTGCACTTCGTTGCAATCGACACCAGGGGTGTTATGAACCATCATATATTTATTGAGTTTACTCATTGTCATTCTCCTTTTTATTAATTTTTTATTGTTTTTATTTTCCCAGCGAATGCGCATTCTAAAACTGAGTTGAAAACTATTATTTCAATAACTATGCCAGATATTGGACAAAATTATTTTCAAGTTTATAACCACCTATAATTGCAGATAAAAATTTTATATTTACCCAATTTTTTTCACAAAAATATTAAATATTGACAAAGGGTTGCCCTGTTACTTATGATGACACCCAGACAAAGTGGCGCCACCAGTGGCGCCGAGATCGAGTAAACAGGAGACCCTCCATGAAAGATATAGAATTTGAAATAAAAAATAATGAATTTGTCAAATTACTGCTAGAATCCATTGGGGATGGTATTTTTGTGCTTGATACCCATGGAATGATCATTGCCTGGAATCCGGCCATGGAAAAAATAACCGGTTATTCTGCCGACGAAATAAAAGGACAGCCCTGTAAAATTCTGAATTTCAATCAGTGCTTTGATAAGGATTGTCCAACAGACATGAAAGATTGTGGTATTTTAACATATGGAAAGGTAGAACCCACAGAATGTTTATTGAGCCATAAAGAAGGGCATGCTCTCTGTGTAACTAAAAATGCCAGAGTGATAAAAAATAAGCAAAATAAAATTATTGGAATTGTTGAAGCGGTTACCGATTTAACAGAATTGAAAAATGCCCGCTTAAAAATGGAAGAGGCCACTCGCCGTCTCGGAGAATTAAATCGTCTGGGGGGTATTATTGCAAAAAGTCAGGTCATGCAAAATGTATTTACCTTTATTAAAGCCTCGGCAGCAAGTGATGCAACCATACTCGTTCAGGGAGAAAGCGGAACCGGGAAAGAACTTGTAGCAGGCGCGATTCATTCCATCGGAGAACGAAGGGATAAGCCTTTAATAACCATAAATTGCAGTGCCCTTTCGGAATCACTGCTTGAAAGTGAGCTTTTCGGTCATGTAAAAGGTGCCTTTACCGGTGCCAGCCAGGACCGTATCGGACGATTTGAACAGGCGGACGGCGGCACTATATTTTTAGATGAAATAGGAGAGATTACGCCTTACATACAGGTAAAACTGCTTCGAGTTTTGCAGCAAAAAGAGATAGAACGGGTGGGTGAATCCAGAAAACGTAAAATTGATATTCGCATCATCACTGCCACAAACAAAGATCTTAAATCCCGGGTAGATGCCGGACACTTTAGAGAGGATCTTTATTACCGGCTTAAAGTTTTTCCCATTTACCTGCCACCCTTGAGAAACAGGAAAGAAGATATCCCTCTTCTTGTCAACCACTTTATTAAAACAAACAATAAAAAATCGACAATTAAAGTAAAAGGAATTGCAAAAACAGCTTTAAAAGCGTTTATGGATTATGTATGGCCGGGGAATATAAGAGAATTAGCCAATGCCATTGAACATGCCTTTGTTTTATGTTCCGGCAGGCAAATTGATCTGTCCGACCTTCCCATTGAAATCAGGGAATCTGATATAATTTTCCAGCCTGTTGAACAAGAAAATGCTTTTGATAATAAAAAACCAAGTCAACAACTTTTTCCTTTGACCAGGGAAAAATTGATTGAACTTCTCCATGACAGCGAATGGAATAAGGCTGAGGTGGCCAGACGTGTAAAATTAAGCCGGGCATCTATCTGGAAGTATATGAGAAAGTGGGACATACCACTTCAGCCTTGAATAAATATGAGTTCACAGAAAAAAATCCGGGACAGCTACTGGCGGTATTTAAGCTGCCCCGGATGACGGTGAGGTGGTTAATCAGATTCTGGAGGTAAGTAAATGCTTACTTTATCTGATAACTGAAAAATTAAAATGCATATTTAATGCCAACCTGTTCCATTACCATCAGTGACCCCGCCTTATCATTAAAGCCATACTGGTTTTGGGAAAATGTTTTTTTTATAAAACGGTTTTATTCCATTCAAAGTAACGTCGTTCCCAATAAGTAGCGCAACCATAACGTTACTGTTTTGTTTTGGTAACGATTTGATACAAATACCAGCCCTTTTATTTCATCCATTAAAAAACAAAACCTCCTGAATTTACAGGCATTATGAATCACTGCCATTCTGTTTGTTTCCGACTTTGTCGGTTTTGGCACCAACCTTGCTCTTAGCTGATTATAAAAGAATAACACCGCATCTGAATGTTTTTATTAAAGATGCATCACAAACCCTAAACGGAGGATAAAAAAATGACAGATTTAAATTCAATTGAAGCTGCAAATCAGGTTGACGCAAGAGGAAGTGCATGTCCAGGACCCCTTCTTGAAGCAAAAAAAGGAATTGGCAAAGTTCAGGTTGGCCAGATTATTGAAATCCTGTCCAATGATTCCGGGACAAGAACTGATATCCCTGCCTGGGCTGGGAAAGTAGGACATGAATATCTCGGGTATCTTGAAGCTGACGGTTATGACAGGCACTTTGTAACTAGAAATAAATAGGCAGGTGGTTATGTCACCCCAGGCAAAAAAACAAGAGAACAAAATTCTGATATTGGCCACAGAAACTTGTGCCTATCCTGGAGCAGATTCAGTGGGACAAGCCCATTCGACTTACCCTTCAAATACTTATATTTTAAGAGTAAGGGCGCCTGTGCTTTTCCCTGAATCTTTTTATTTTGACTGCTTTAAAAAAGGGATAAGCGGCATCATTGTTATGTCCTGTGGTGAAGAATGTCCCTATGAAGGTGCTTTTACAGCTATGGCAAAAAAGTTGGACGGTGTTTATAAAAAGATGAAGGAAATGGAACTTGATCTAAAACGTCTTCGCCTGACAGCTATTTGTACGGTTTGTAATCGATCTTTTTTAAATGAGGTGAACCAAATGGACAAGTTAGTGCGTGAACTGGGACCTCCTCAATTTAAAAAATAACAATTTTTAATCTATTTAGAGCAACAGACAAATTATCAGTTCACTGCCTCTTGCAGGCAGTGAACTAAAAAAAAGAAATTTTTCAGGAGGATGTATGGTCTCCACACACATAAAAAAATTTGATACACTTGTTGTAGGTGGCGGCATTGCCGGATTACAAACAGCTTTAGACCTTGGTGATCAAGGATATAAGGTTGCTATTGTGGAAAAAGATGCTTCTATCGGCGGCAAAATGATCCGGCTTTCAAAAGTATTCCCCACACTTGATTGCGCAAGCTGTATTACCACCCCTAAAATGTCAGCAGCTGCACATCATGAAAATATCACCCTGTTTACATATTGTAATTTGACCTCATTAGATCATGATACTTCCAGCGAAGCCCTGGGCGTTAAAGCTGTGATTATACAAAACCCAAGATATGTTGACCCGGATAAATGCATAGGGTGCAGGCAATGTGAGTATGTTTGCCCTATATATGTGTCAGATGAGGAGCAAGGAGGTTTAAGCGCTACAAAAGCAATTTCAATACCTTTTTCAAATGCAATACCTCAACTGCCGATAATGGATATAGAAAACTGCATGCTTTGCGGGCAATGTGAAAAAGTATGCCCTACAAATGCAATTGATTATTTTCAAAAGCCGGAAGAGTTTATAATTCTTGCAAAAACAGCCATTATCACTACAGGATTTGAATTGCTTCCTAAGGAAGACAATTTCCAATACGGTAATGGCAAGATACCAAATGTTGTAGATTCTTTACAGATGGAAAGGCTCTTAGCTCCTCATGGACCCTATAACAGGGTATTGAGACCTTCAGACGGCATGGAACCTGATTCCATTGCCTATGTTCAATGTGCGGGTTCAAGAGATAAAAGCATGGGTGTTTCATACTGCTCAAGGGTATGCTGCATGTATGCCATAAAGCAGGCAATGCTGCTGTCAGGTTCTCTCCCGCTGGCTGATATCACTATTTATTACATGGATATCAGGGCTTTTGGAAAAGGGTATGAACAATTTTATCAAAATGCAAAAGCCATGGGCATTGAGTTTATCAAAGGCAAGGTTGCAAAAATTGATGAGGGTGAAAACGGAAGCGCAATAGTAAGGTATGAAAACCAGGATGGTTCAGGTATTGTAACAGCAAACCATGATCTGGTTGTTCTTTCCATGGGAATGATTCCCGGTTGGAACCCAGAGCCCATTTGCCCTGTTTCCAAAGATTCCGATCACTTTATTACCTCAATAAAACCAAAAATATCCCCGGTACTTACTAATATGAACGACTTTTTCGTGGCCGGAGCTGCAGCAGGACCCAAGGATATTGTGGACACCGTTACAGAATCAGGTTCAGCCGCTATGGAAGCTGCCAAATTCATGTCCAACAGCATTATGGAGAATTAAAAATGACTGAAAAAAATACAAATAAAACTCCAGATAATAAAAAAATCGGTGTCTATATATGTTATTGCGGTGGCAATATTTCTGACCATGTTGATGTTGAAGAAGTCAAAAAAAGAGCCGAAAAAATGCCGAATGTTGTTGTGGCCCGAACCAACATGTTCATGTGCTCAGACCCTGGTCAGGAACTGATTATAAATGATTTAAAAAGCGGTAAGATTGACCGGGTGGTAGTGGCATCGTGTGCACCAAGCCTTCATGAAGCAACTTTCAGGGATGCAATTAAAAGAGCGGGTTCCAACCCGTTTATCTATGAACATGCCAATATCAGGGAACAGGTTTCCTGGGTCCATCAAGGTGATCCTGCTACTGATAAAGCTTCTGTCCTTGTTGCATCAGCTGCGGCCAAAGCAAAATTACTCAAGCCCCTTGATCCGGTCCGTGTTGAAGCCAAAAAGCATACAACAGTGATCGGAGGCGGCATTGCAGGGATTAAAACTGCAATTGATATTGCTCAAACAGGGATTAATGTAACACTTATTGAAAAATCATCAGTTCTAGGCGGGCAGCTGAATAATCTTGACAAACTTGCTCCTTCCGGAGAAAAAGCATCAGAAGTTCTACAGGAACTTTTAGATCAGGTTTTAAACCATAAATCCATCACAATTCATACAGATTGTAAAATTGAAGCGGTACAAGGATATGTGGGAAATTTCAGTCTGAGTATTTCAAAAAAATCCAATAATAAAATTGAAAAATTCAATATAGAGACCGGTGCTATTGTAATGGCAACAGGAGCTATCCCCTATATACCTTTTGATGGAGAATTCGGCTTTGGTCGGCATGAGCAAGTGATTACTCTTCAGAATTTGATTCAAATCTTAAAAGATAATAAATCAACAGGATCTATACTTGAGGTAAATGGTAAACGCATTAGAAATATTGTAATGATTCATTGTGTTGGCAGCCGCCAGATACCTGGTATTCATCAACCTAAAGAAGATGGAAAGTTGAATGAATACTGTTCCAGAACATGTTGTGCTGCCATGTTGAACGCATCAAACCAGATTAGAGAAAATTTTCCTGCAACCAGTATTTATGAAATGTACAGAGATATCAGAACTTATGGCAGAGGGCAGGAAGAACTGTATACCCAGGCTTCTGCCAACAAAGTTGTTTTTATGCGATATGAAACAGATGCACAACCAGAGGTAAGCTTAACCAGTGGTTCTGATTACCCTTTTCAGGTCAAAGTTAAAGACAGCTTGACCTTTAATGAAGAAATGGATGTTCCGGCAGATCTTGTTGTGCTTGCAACCGGTATCGAACCTGATGATGTTTCAGGCCTTGCCTCAATGATGAAGCTACCTATTGGAACAGATAAATTTCTTCTGGAAGTTCATCCAAAACTTAGACCTGTTGAATTTCCCATAACCGGAATTTTTCTTGCCGGTACCTGTCAGGCACCCATGGATGCAGGCGAAGCATGTAATGCTGCGGGTGCAGCAGCTGTAAAAGCATCTGCTCTTTTAAGAAAAGGATTTATTGAACTTGATCCTTTTGTGGCAGAGGTCAACCCTGATAAATGTCAGGGACACGGTGCCTGTATAGAAGCTTGCCTTAAAGAAGGTGCTTTAAACCTTGTGGAGGTAGAAAATGACGGTAAAACAGTCAAGAGAGCTCAGGTAACTGCTGCAATGTGTTTAGGCTGTGGTGCCTGTGCTGCGGTTTGTCCGGAAAAAGCCATTGATATAAATGGATGGGCATTAAAACAGTATGAAGACATGGTTGATGCTATTGTTTCAGACGGATTTGCTGTCTGATTGATTCACAAAACTTCTTTTAAATAGGAAGAAATATAATGGAAAATAACGATAAAGACAAAGGCGCAGATAAAGCCAAAGAGGCAAAAAAAGCAGCAATGAAAGAATTGCGTGCCCAAAGAAAGACTATGATAGCCGCTGCTTCAACGAAAATGAAAGAACAGAAAAAAGATATTAAAGCGATAAAAAAAAATTTAAACGGTCAGACTGCAACCATTCCTGAAATTGCTGAAGCGATTGATATGCCAAAAGATAAGACTCTCTGGTATATGGCAACCATGAAAAAATATGGTCAGATTGTAGAAGGTCCGAAAGAGGGCGTCTTTTTTAAATATTTTTTGAGTGAATCAGACAAAACCCAAGAAAAAGCAGAGGTTTAACATGAGTACTATAAACTTAGATTTTGCAGAAGAGTTGAAAGAGTATAGTGATGACAAGGCTCTTGAGTGTTTTAACTGCGGGACATGTGCAGCGATTTGCCCTCTTGTCCATGATAATTTTCCCAGAAGAATGATTCGATATGTTCAGGTGGGAGCCAGGGAGAAAATCCTTGAAAATTCCGATGAACTTTGGCGTTGCCTTCACTGTGGGCTTTGTACCCATACCTGTCCGAGAGAGGCTGACCCGGGTGAAATTATTCTTGGTCTGAAACGATTTGTTGTTGCAAACTGGAGGAGGTCTTAAAAATGTTTAATCCCAGAGATATAATTGAAACCCTTGCCAACAATGTAAGACAGACAACAAGTCCTTTTGGCATCCCTAAATTTATGGTCAATAAATGGTACAAAGATGTCAACCTGCCTAAAGAAGGCGAATATATGCTGATTACAGGGCTGATGTATCAGTTTGCTCCGTTTATTGAAAAATCAACTCAATACCTTGAAAAATATGAGGGTACAAAAATGGCATCCCTTTTAAAATATGCCAGATATATGCCTGGATATCTTTCAGGTATTGGTCTTGCCATGATGACATCAGGAAAAGAGAAAAAAGATGCTGGGCAGCCCCTGAAAGACATTGCATTGCTTCTTAAAAAATCAAAGGTGAATTTTGCTTACAGACCTGATCTTGATAATTATTCAGGTATTCTTCTCTATGATATGGGTGACCAGAAAGGCTTTGTGGCACATGCAAAAAAAATTGCTCAAAAATTGAAAGATGCAGGGGTAAAAAAAATCATTACTGTTGACCCACATACGGCATATGCCATAAAAGAGCTTTTTCCTAAATATACGGGAATCAGCTTTGAAGTAAAATCATATTTTGAACTTCTTGATCTTGGATCAAAAGATTTAGGTCTTGAGGTTACTATTCATGATCCATGTTTTTTCGGAAGATATCTTAAATTATCAGAAATACCAAGAAAAGTACTGGGCAATTTAGGGATCACTGAGTCCGAAATTAGAAATAAGGGTGAATTCACAAGTTGTTGCGGTGGACCTGCTGAGTCAATTTCTCCAAGTCTTTCAAATGAAATTATGGAAAAAAGAGTTGAAGAACTTAAAGAACCTGGAAAACCAATTATTGCCTATTGCCCCATTTGCCTTGGGAATCTTAAAAAATCCGGTGCCAAAGTCGAGGACTTAAGCACTCTACTTGTTAGACATATTTAATTATTCAACCAAACTATAAAATATGAAATTGAAGGAGAATCAAATGGCTGAAAAAGTAGAAAAAATTGTTTACTTTTGTACTCATGGTGGAGAAGATTGTGAAAGAGCTTCCATCTGTTTTGCAATGGCGGGAGCTGCTCTTGCACTTGATATAGACACAACCGTAGCTCTTCAGGGAAAAGCTGTCTATCTTGCGCTAGAAGGCTATACAGCTCATGTGCCTGAAGTAGGAGGTTTTGCTCCTATATCAAAACTGGTCGGTGATTTTATGGAATTTGGCGGAAAACTTCTTGTATGCAAGCCGTGTATTGAAGAAAGAAAAATCGAAGACGAACGGCTCATTGAAGGAGCTGAGATTACTGCCGGTGGCACATTAAATTTGCTTGCATTGGAATCTGATGCGCATCTGGTTTACTAAATTTTAATCTGGGTATGTACTAAAGATAAGTACATGCCCGGTATTTAAATAAATTTATAAAAAAGAGAGAATAAATAATGTCTGAAAAACAACAAAAAATTCTATACATGTGTACATGTGGAGGAGAGGATGCAGAAAAGGCATCAATATGTATTGGCTTGGCAAATGCAGCTCTTGCTCTTGAAGAGGATGTTTCATTAGTTCTTATGGGCAAAAGTGTTTATCTGGCTCAGAAAGGATATGCCAACCATATTCACAAAGCTGGAGAGCGTGCTCCTTTAAAAAAACTTATGAGTGATTTTATGGAACTTGGCGGGAAACTTCTTGTCTGTAAACCCTGTATAGAAGAAAGAAATATGGAATTATCAGATTTTATTGAAGGCGCAGAACTTGCTACTGGAACAACATTGAATATGGCTATATTAGAATCTGATAAACAATTAACTTTCTAATAATAATTTTTATTTATGGAAAGGTGAAAAAAATGAGCGACCTATCAAGTAACAAATCACCACACAGGATAACAGATCTTATAGAGTCTATTCAAAATGGTGAGGATATCACATGTAACACCTTGTTTGAGATTGTTCCGGTTGATTTTGTCCATGGGAACATAGCATTTCAGGCTTACATTTTTCTTTGCAAATACTCTGGAGTTATTGGCTCCAAAAAGTATATTTTCAGGAAATGCTATGCCAGGGGATGCCCTAATAACTTATGCCCACACGTATCCCAGGCAGTTATGATTGCCAATCGATATTTGAAAAGAGATTATCAAAAGCTATTGAATGCGGGAATTAAACTTGAGGAAAAAATTTTCAGTCTTGAAGAAATGCTTGTCAAATATGACACAATTGAGCCGAAAAAAGATGAAACTACAGGTAGTATACTTACCATTCATGATTACATCAATATTGCAAAAGAAGGCAATAAAGTTGAAGTTGCAGTTAACCTTGAAATCATTCCGGCTGTTGAACATTTTGCAAATCAAAAAACTGAACAGACCTTTCTCATGGTTGATTTTAATATCAAAACCCTGGGAAGAGACAGTCAGTTTCAAAGATGTCTTGCCTGTTTTCAGACTGATAATGAAGCCAAGGAAAAACCTGTTGCAACTAATATCGCCAATGATCGTTTAAAATTGCTATTTCAAGAATTTGACGATGCAAAAGTTCAATATAAACCTGTTTTTTTTAATTAAGGAGGAGATAACGTGCATGCAACCATTCAAAAACCAATAGGTGAAATAGTAAAGCATATTCAACCGGGTGAAAAAGTCTTTGTCGTCGGGTGTAATAATTGTGCCTGGAAATGCTATTCCGGCGGAGATGACGAAACCAAAATGATGGCAAAACGATTGACCGACAAAGGGATTGAGGTGACCGGATATACAGCGCCGGGCCCCAAGGGCATGTCCCTGTGCAAACTGGACCATACCCGTAAGGTACTTATGGAAGAACATGCAGATGAAGTTAAAAAAGCAGATTCTTTTCTTATCCTTGGGTGCGGGCAAGGTGTTCACACTGTGATTGATGCAACAGACGGTGGAATGGTTCACCCCGGTTGTGACACCGTTTTCGGTGGAGAAACCGTTTCAGATACACATATTGAAGAGTATTGTTCTCTTTGCGGGGATTGTATCATTGAATTTACTGGTGGGCTGTGTCCCATGACTCTTTGTGCCAAACAATTGTTGAACGGGCCCTGCGGCGGTGCTGAAAACGGGCATTGTGAAGTAGATCCGGACCGTCCATGCGGTTGGATACTGATTTACGAAAGACTTAAAAAACTGGGACGTCTCGAACTTCTTGATCCCTATCAACCACCGAAAAAAAATTCAAAATGGAGCCGTCCACGAACCCTTGAGGTCAGCCCGACTGAAGCCACATTCTGTTCTATCGGTGGAAAGGTTACTGTCAGCAATCAGGATTAGCCGGTAAAATAATCGTTTATAAACCCAAATACATATAAAAAATTCCAAGGAGTTCAACAATGAAACTGACAACCTTATTTGATAAAGGCGAATTTGTTATTACCGGTGAAGTCGGGCCGATTAAAGGCGCCATTCACAGAGATAAGAGTATCGAGCCCAGCTGCGCCATCGAAGCGCTTCAATTGCACCAGCATGTCCATGCCGTAAATGTGACCGATAACCAGTCTGCTGTCATGAGACTGGGGTCTCTTGCTGCAAGTGTCCGTTTGAAAGCAAATGGAGTCGAACCGGTTTACCAGCTCACCTGCAGGGATCGGAATCGACTGGCATTGCAGTCTGATTTGCTTACTGCCTATTCTCTGGGTATCGACAATGTTTTGCTGTTAACCGGAGACCATATCCAACTGGGGGATCACAAGGAAGCTAAACCTGTATTTGATCTTGATTCAGTTCAATTGATTGACATGGCAAAAGGTCTTAAAAGAGGCTATGATATTTCAGGAAGTCGGATTGAAAATTACCTTGATATGGCCTTTGGAGCAGTTGTTAATCCCAACTCCGACCCGATTGAACTGCAATTAATGAAAATGAGAAAAAAAATTGATGCCGGAGCACAATTTTTCCAGACCCAGGCAGTTTATGATGTCAAATTATTTGAAAATTTTATGAAAAAAGCTGAAAAATTTAATTGTCCCATACAGGTTGGGTTTGTTATTCTTAAAACCCCTCAAATGGGAAAATTTATGAATAAAAATGTGTCTGGTATCCACGTTCCGGATGAATGGATTGATGAAATCGGCTCGGTTGCCAAAGAAGATCAACGGAAAAAAGCTGCGGAAATGGCCGGCAAGTTTATCAAACAAGTTAAATCCATGGTACAGGGAGTCCATATCATGCCCCTTGGCTGGACAGACATTGTTCCGGATATTCTTGAACATGCTGATATAAAACCAATTAAATAGTTCATATGTATCTGTACACTCTATCTATTTTATAAGGTAATTTTTAAATTGTTTACTGAAACTATATCATACCAGGCAGCCCTCATTGCAGGGCTTCTTTCTTTTTTTTCGCCGTGTATTCTGCCATTGATTCCAGCTTATTTTTCATTCATTACCGGTTTGTCCGTGGACGAATTAACAAAGGATTCAAAAAAAACAAGGCAAAAAGTCATCATCACTACCCTGGTTTATGTGTCAGGATTTTCATTCATATTTATCCTTCTGGGCGCATCTGCCTCATTCCTTGGCGGATTTGTTTCTCAATATACCTATATTCTCAGATATATCGGGGGAGGAATCATTTTAATTTTAGGGCTCCATTTGCTTGGCATAATAAACATAAAAATCCTTAATTTTGAGAAAAGAGTCCATTATACAAAAAAACCCATCCATCTTTTTGGAGTTTTTATCATTGGCATGGCTTTTGGTGCCGGGTGGAGTCCCTGTATCGGTCCTATGCTCGGCTCAATTCTCATTGTCGCAGGAAACCAGGAAACCATAGTCCAGGGCATTCTGCTTTTAAGTGTTTATTCAGCAGGCCTTGCCCTGCCCTTTATTCTTCTTTCATTTTTTGTAAACAGGATATTTGAAATTATGAGGCATGCTGCAAAAGCACTGTTTTATATTAATAAAACAGCAGGGCTTTTTCTAGTTGTTCTGGGGATATTGTTAATAACAGACAAATTCAGAATACTGGCCGGTTTATAAAAAGGAATGGCTCAAATATGAAATTAAAGATAATGATGTTTATAATATTTATATCGTTATTACTGACTTTTCCCGTCCAGGCTTTTGCGCCGTCAGGAAAGATCAACTGGCAAACCTATGAACAGGGAGTTTCAATGGCCAAAAACCAGGGGAAAAAAATCTTCCTGTATTTTCATGCCGACTGGTGTAAATATTGTGTAAAAATGGGTATCACCACCTTCAAGGATTCACAGGTCATCGACTTGCTGAACAAACAATTTATTTCCATTCAAGTAGATTCTGAAAAACAAGAAAAGATTGCATACAGATATGGTATCAGGGGGCTTCCAAACTCGTGGTTTCTTAAAAAGGATGCCACACGGATAAACAGTCTGCCCGGATATGTTGATGGTCCTGTTTTTGCTCTTATTTTAAAATATATTGGAACTGACAGTTTTCAAAAAATGAGTTTTCAGGAATTTACAAAAACCTTATAACAAAGTTCATTATACGATTTAATCAGGCACATTTTTAAAAGAGAAAAAAATGACGAATAAAATTTCACGAAGAGCCTTTTTAAAAGGCTCTATCACTGTTGCAGGATCTGTGGCAGCTTCTGCAACGGGCGTAAGTGCGGCAACCGCTTTGACAAAAGAGAAGAAAGAGCCTCTGGCCACTTTGATAGACATTTCAAAATGTATTGGATGCGAAGAGTGTGTGTATGCCTGCCAGGAATCAAATGCAGACAAATACCCAAACCCTGAAAAACCATATCCTGAAATGTTTCCCAAACGGGTTCCTGTAGAGGACTGGTCACAAAAAAGAGATGTCACAGACAGGTTGACTCCCTATAACTGGCTTTATATCCAGCATGCCACTGCAAAAGTGGATGGAGAAGAAATAGAACTGACCATTCCAAGACGCTGTATGCACTGTGACAATCCACCCTGTGTAAAACTTTGTCCATGGGGATCAGCAAAACAGGAGGACAACGGTCTTTCCAGAATTGATTCCGATCTGTGCCTTGGCGGTTCCAAATGTAAAACGGTCTGCCCATGGGATATTCCCCAGCGGCAGACAGGCACCGGACTCTATCTTAAGCTCTTACCCGCCCTTGCCGGAAACGGGGTTATGTATAAGTGTGACCGGTGTTATAACCTGCTTGAAAAAGGGGAAGTGCCGGCCTGTATAGAGTCCTGTCCGGAAGATGTCCAGACCATAGGACCCAGAAGTGAAATACTGGCAAAAGCCCATGCCCTTGCAAAAGAGATGAACGGTTATATCTATGGCGAACATGAAAATGGCGGGACCAACACTATCTATGTATCTCCTGTCCCCTTTGACGAGTTAAATAATAATATTGAAAAAAGGGATGGACAGGCACATTTCGAAAAAGTTGAAAACAAAATGGCTTCTGGAAATAATATTGCAAAGGCCATGCTCATTGCCCCGCTGGCCGGAATCGCTGCGGCTGCGGGTAAATTTTACAAAGCCGCAAAGGAGGATGAATAATGAAAAAAATGAACATCCAGTCTTATATTTACGGAATCACTCTCTTTTTTATCACCCTGTCCGGTTTTGCACAGATGCCGATTTTTAAACGATACTATATCGCTGATATCCCGGGACTGGGCTGGCTGGCCAATTTTTATATCACCCATTTGATGCATTACATTTTTGCAGGGATCTTCATCAGTTTGGTTGTATACTCAATTATCTATTTCATAATCTTCAAGAAGGGCTTTGGTCAGATCGCAAAAGACATGATTATCAGGATAATTATTTTTTCCGGATTAATTTTAACCGGTTCACTGCTGGTGATTAAAAATTTTTCAGGCACTCCTTTTCCTAACGGGATGATCATTATGCTTAATCTTTTACACCTTCTTTTTTGCATGGCGCTCATGATTTTTGGTTTTTATCAATTGATTAAAAGAAAAAAAGAATTATTATCTGGTTAGTGCCATAATGATAACTATATGTGAGAGGGTATATCCCCATGCCGATTTTTGAATATAAATGTAATCAATGTGAAAAAGAGTTTGAAAAATTAGTTTTTGCCGGTGAAGAAAACAATATTTCCTGCCCTGAATGCAAAAGCCTGAAGGTGGCTAAAAAAATGAGTGCGACAAGCTTTATGGGTAACAGTATGGGCAAGTGTGCAACAAGTTCACCCAAAGGCTTTTCGTGAGCTGGATAAGAGTTTCCTTCAGTTTGAAGGATAGCGTTTAAAAAAAATGGGCCGTGAAAATAAATTTTTCTGGCCCATTGATGTTTAATACCCCTGTCAAAAAAAACACTGAATCAAGGTGTTGCCCGCCATAAAAAAAGATGATACAAATTCTAAAACACATATAAATCGAAAAAAGACCATCCTGCAATCAGGATTTTATTCGAATTATTTCAAAAAATAAGTGGTTTAAAATAAGGGAGCGGTTTCTTGAAAAAAGTTATATTTCTAATTTTTTTATCTTTATCTTTCCATACCCTTGTGTTTGCAGAAACCGAAAAAGAACTGTTCGATAAGGGTGTCCGTCTTTTTAAACAAGGGCAGGCCCAGGAGGCCATTCATACCTTCTCAAAACTGATTGAAATCGCTCCCGGCAATGCAGATGCCTACAAAAACCGAGGGGTTTCTTATATGAAGCAAAAAAAATTTGATCTTGCAATTCAGGATTTTAAAAAAGCAAAAGAACTATTTCCTGAGCTGAAAGGACTGTATAGTAATCTCGGTGTAGCCTGGTATTATAAAGAAGAGTATGAGAAAGCCATTGAAAACTATAATATTGAAATCGAAATGGAACCTGAAAATCATGTGGCATATTTTAACCGGGCTTTGTGTTTTGGCAAGATGGGCAGAAACAAAAAAGCGTTTGATGATCTTTCAAAAACACTGGAGCTCAAGCCTGGTTTTCACTGGGCAACCCGCTATAAGGCCGATCTGCTTGCTCAACAGGAAGAAAAAAACACCAAAGCCGAAACCTCTAAAAAAGCTATTCAAAAAGACCCAGGTTCTATGTATGCCCTTCAGGCAGGCGCTTATCTCAACCCGGCAAATGCCAATAAAATGAAAACCAGATTGCGCAACAGCGGATTTGATTCAAGAATACTGATTCTTAAAGATTCCAAAGGAAGGACCTGGTATCTGATAAGATCAGGAAACTATGCAACTCAAGATGACGCCCAAAAGGCTTCCTTATCATTAAAGGATAAAGTTGGCCTCACCCCGATGATTCGTCCTTTCGACACCTGGTAAACCCATCATGCCTCTGCAAATCTGTTGACAGGAAATTCCCGGCACAGCTTTAATACCCGATTTCTGACTTCTTTTACAACCGCCTTTTTTGCCGGGTTCATCATTGCCATATCCATGAGTTCAACAATTTTTCGTATCTGGGGTTCTCCCATTCCCCTGGCTGAAACAGCCCCGCTTCCCAGCCGGATACCGCTGACTTTTCCGAGGGTGGTCTCATCTTTGGGCACCACATTCCGATTCAGGATAATCCCTGCCGACTCCAGGCAGTCTTCCGCAGATTTACCTGAAATACTCCTGGATGTCAGGTCAATTAACACCTGATGATTATCAGTCCCGCCGCTGATAATATGGTAATCTTTTTCCATCAAGGCTTCGGCCATAATTCTGGCATTTTGAATGGTTTTTTTCTGGATGGAAACAAATTTTTCTTCCCGGGCAAGCTTGAAAATGAGCGCCTTTGCAGCGATAAGGTTGACAGCACTGGTTCCCTGGCATCCCGGGAACACGGCTTTATCTATTTTTTTCCCAAAAGTTTCTTTGCACAGAATTACCCCGCCTCTGCCCCCCATCATGGTTTTGTAACAGGTAAATGTGACAAAATCGCAATGAGGTACCGGGCTCGGGATTACTTTTGCTGCCACAAGACCGGCCAGATGGGCCATATCTGCCAGGAGAAAGGCGGATACCTCCCCGGCAATTTGAGACATTTTTTCATAATCAATCAGCCTTGGATATGAACTGGCACCGGCAACAATCATTCTGGGTTTAACGGAAAGAGCCATTTCTCGGACCCGGTCATAGTCAATCATTTCCGTTTCAGAATTTACCTTATAATGACTGAAATCAAAACATTTACTGGTAATAGAGGCCTTATGCCCATGGGAAAGATGACCACCGTGGGGCAGGCTCATGGAGAGCACCCTGTCTCCTGTCTTCAGCACACTGAAATAGACTGCCAGATTGGCGGATGTGCCGCTGTGAGGCTGGACATTGATATATTCAGCCCCGAAAAGTGATTTGCCCCTTGTAATGGCCAGATTTTCGACCTTGTCCACATGGATGCAGCCGGAATGAAACCGTTTCCCCGGATATCCTTCAATGGTTTTTGTATTGAACACTGACCCCATGATCTCCAGGATTGATTGAGGGGAATGATTCTCGGCAGCAATCAGGTTCAATGTGGTTTCAAGCCGGCTTTCTTCATTGATAACAAGCTTGGCCAGCTCCGGGTCGTCATTGGCTAAATATAACATAGGATAAGTCTTCTTTTTATGGGTTTAACCGTGAATCGGCGTGCCACATGCTTTTAAGGAAACTTCGCCCATGATCTCAGCCAGTGTGGGATGCGCATGGATAGTATGGGCGATTTCCCTTGCAGTCAATCCTTTCTGGATGGCAAGAGTTGCTTCAGCAATAAGGTCTGTTGCATGGGCACCAATCAGATGAACCCCAAGGATCTTATTGGATTCTTTTTCAACAATCATTTTTGCTGTTCCTGCCAGTTCATCTATGGCCTGGGCTTTCCCAAGGCTTCTGAAATTGACACTGAACGCTTCCACGTCATATCCTTTTTTCCTGGCTTCAGATTCACTCAATCCAACCGTACCGATTTCCGGCATGGTGAAGATGGCTCCCGGAATCACATCATACTTCATGATACTTTTTTCACCCATGGCATTCTGGGCGGCTATTATTCCTTCATGGGAGGCCACATGGGCCAGCATTACCTTTTGAGGGCCGAGAATATCGCCAATGGCATAAACGCCTTCCACGCTGGTTTCCAGCTGTTCATTGGCATCGATCCATCCCTGGGGAGTTGTTTTAAGGTCAATATTTTCCAGCCCTAAATCAGATGAAAGTGCCGATCTTCCAATACAGACCGCCATTTTTTCAGATTCGAACACAGTAATTTTTAATTTTTTGGGTTTTGGATTATCTGTAAACGGGGAGAGTTCCAGATGGATGAAAATCTGATCATCTTTTATATCGGCAGATTTAACAATGGTATCACAAAAAACCGCTATCTTTCTTTTTTTCATTTCCCTTAACAACAATTTGGAACATTCCTCATCAACAGAAGGCAGGGGAAGCAGTCTTGACAGGGCCTCAACAATGGTCACCTTTGACCCCAAAGCTGAAAATATAAATGCAAATTCACAACCGATCACCCCTCCCCCAACAATGACAATAGATTCAGGGATGTCATCCAATTGCAGGATGTCATTGGACGACAGGATATGATGATGATCAAATGGAAAATCAGCAACATTTAAGGGTTTAGTTCCCGTGGCAAGAATAAGCTTGTCATAATCAAATTCTTTTTTATTCCCATCGTTAAATGCAACCTCAACCATATTCAAAGATTTTATCACGGCTCTGCCCATTTCTACGGAAACGCCACTTTTTTTCAATAAAGAGGCAATCCCTTTTCTCTGGATCTCCAGAATCTTATTCTTTTTTTCCATCAAAGCTGTCATATCAGGGCTTACATTGCCTTGAACATTGATACCAAACTGACCCGCTTTTAGAAATTTAAGAAAAATATCTGCTGAGTTTTTCATGATCTTTGAAGGGATACATCCAAAGTTCAGGCAGGTGCCACCAAGATTTTCCTTCTCAATCAGGGTTACATCTGCTCCCAATGCTGCTGCCCTGAGGGCGGCAACATATCCTCCCGGCCCTCCTCCAATGACAATAATTTTTGTTACCATACACACGTCTCCGTCCTATTATTATTAAGGGCATTCGAATAAATTTCCTGAATTTTGATCAAACAAATTTGATTTTTCATGAATTTCTTCAAATTTTATTTGACAATACCATTATTGCAAGGTATTTTCCAATAATTAAATTAATTTACTTTTTCCCCATAATTTTTAGCTAAAATCGAGGAAATATGAAAATTGATCAAACCAATATTGATATTATCAGAGAATTGAAGCAAGGAAAGAAATCCTTTAAAAAAATTGCTGACAAGCTCACCATTACAGAGAATACGGTTAGATCCAGAGTAAATAAGCTCCAGGAAGAAGATGTCCTTGAAATTTGCGGCCTTGTTGATCCTGCAACCCTTCCAGGGCATCGTGTTGTTATCATCGGAATCAAACTGTCAGAAATGAATCTGGTTGAAAAAGGCGAAGAAATCAGCAAGCTTAAAGGCGTTATTTCAGTAAGTGTTGTTACAGGAAGATATGATCTGCTGGTTCTTGTTCTTTTTAAAAAAGGCTTTGGCCTGCTCGAGTTTTATACCGAAGAAATTGCACAAATTAAGGGCATCCGATCTGTAGAAACATTTGTTATATATAAATCCTATAATTTAAAGGTTCCCTATATTTTATAATTGTTAAAAATGGAAAAGGACTATTGTCATGAACTCCTGTCTAAAAACCACGCCTTTGAATGAATGGCACAAAACCGCAGGTGCGAATATGGCTGATTTCGGCGAATTTGACATGCCGTTATGGTATGAAACCGGGGTCAAAAATGAACACCTTGCCGTTTTAAAATCAGCAGGCATATTTGATACCAGTCATATGGCGTGTATCAATGTTAACGGGAATAATGCATTTGAGCTGATCAATTATTGTTTTACAAGGGATATTGCCACGCTCAAACAAGGTCGTTGCGTATACGGAGCCTTCTTGAATTCAGAAGGCCATTGTATTGATGATGCCATTGTTTACAAATTCTCAGATATTTTTTTTATGATTTGCGTTAATGCAGGCATGGGTACAGCCATTGCTCAACACCTTGATGCAAATAAAAAAAGTCTGGATGTGAGCATTGAAGATTTATCCCAAAAAGTTGCGAAAATGGATATCCAGGGCATCAATTCAGCCCGGATTCTTTCAAAACTCATTCAGAATCCTGATACGGTTTTCGACAGGATGCCGTATTTTTCATTTAAAGGAAACTTTAATGAATCTGTCTCAGATGAATCTGAAGTCAAATTGCTGGACAACACCCCGGTATTATTGTCAAGATCAGGATATACCGGCGAATTTGGATTTGAGATATTCCTCAACCCTGATGCCATCGTTAAACTCTGGAAAGATATTTTATCCGCAGGAAAAAATTTCGACATTACCGCCTGTGGTTTGGGTTCCAGGGATTCTCTGAGGACCGGGGCATGTCTGCCTCTCTCCCATCAGGACATTGGAAGCTGGAAATTCATAAATCACCCGTGGGATTTTGCGCTTCCTTATACTAAAGACAAAACATCTTTTACAAAGAATTTTCTTGGGGCTGATGCTCTTTCACCCGCAGAGAGTGATTTATTCACCTATCCGTTCGCAGGAGACTCTTTAAGAAAGGTCCCGGCCGGAGATAATACCCATGTAATAGATGAAACTGGAAAAGTAATTGGTAAAGTGCTGACCTGTGCCACTGATATGGGTATTAGCTGGCACAAAGGGAATATTGTGAGCCTCTGTTCAGAAAATTTTCCGCGGGATTTTAAAATAAAAGGCATAAGTTGCGGCTTTATCATGGTTTCAAAAAAACTTGAACCCGGTATGACAGTGACGCTTAAAGAAGGCAAAAGAGCGATAACTGCTACCATTATGACAGATATCAGACCTGACCGAACTGCAAGAAAAAAATTGAATAATTTTATTTAACACTTAGTATTGGAGGTTTTTATGAAAGAAATCAATGACCTTAATTTGCCCGATGACGTCAAATACACAAAAGATCATGAATGGGCAAAACTTTCCGAAGACATTGTAACGATTGGAATTAATGATTATGCCCAGGATCAGCTGGGGGAAATTGTTTTTGTCGAACTTCCTGAAGTAGGTGATACCTTCTCCGAGGGGGATGAGTTTGGAAGTGTAGAATCAGTAAAGGCAGTGTCGGAAATGTATATCCCCATTTCAGGAGAGATCGTAGAGATCAATGAATCTCTTGAAGATGCACCCGAGCTTGTGAACGAATCCTGTTATGATGACGGGTGGATCATCAAAGTAAAACCAGACGATGTCTCCGAACTGGATAATCTTATGAACAAAGCAGCATATCTTGACATGCTGAAAGGATAAACGCCATGCGCTATCTTCCACATACCAAAGAAGATATTGAAGCTATGCTCAAGGTCACAGGAGTTTCCTCTCTTGATGACCTGTTTGACTGCATACCTGATGATCTGAAAACAAAAAACACTGTTGATATTCCGGAAAGCTTGTCCGAATGGGAGCTCAATGCCCACATGGAAGACCTTGCTTCCGCCAATATCGCCTGTAAAAAATACAAATGTTTTTTGGGGGCAGGCAGCTATGACCATCACATTCCTGCTATTATCCCCTATCTGATTTCAAGATCGGAATTTATGACCGCCTATACCCCCTATCAACCCGAAGTCAGCCAGGGAACGCTACAGGGTATTTATGAATTTCAAACCATGGTAACCGAACTTTTAGGAATGGACGTTGCCACAGCCTCCCATTATGATTGTGGAACCGCCCTTGCAGAAGCAGCGCTTATTGCATTAAGAAAAAACAAAAAAGCCAATAAAATTGCGGTTTCAAGTCTTACCCATCCAAGTCACAGACAAATCATTCATACCTATACCAGTCCTGCTGGATATGAAATTGTTGAAATCCCTTATACAAAAGAAGGTCTCACAGATGCGGGGGCACTTGAAGGTATGGATGATATTGCCGGCATTGCTGTTCAGTCTCCGAACTTTTTCGGGAACATTGAAGATTTAAACGCTTTTAAAGCTGTTGCAGAAGCGAAAAAAGTTTTGTTTATTACCTCTTTTACGGAAAGCTTGGCGTTTGGCCTTTTGAAAAATCCGGGCAGTTTTGGCGCCGACCTGGTTGCAGGTGAAGGCCAGAGTCTTGGTATCGCCAAATCCTTTGGCGGACCGGGTCTGGGTTTGCTTGCCGGAACTAAAAAACAAATGAGAAATCTTCCCGGTCGTCTGATTGGGAAAACCAAAGATGCAAATGGTGATAACGGATTTGTTTTGACCCTTGCCACAAGAGAACAGCACATCAGAAGAGAAAAAGCATCCTCCAATATCTGTTCCAACAATGGTCTCAACGCCATGACGGCTGCTATGTATCTTGCCACGGTCGGCAAGATCGGTATCAGGGAAATTGCACAGCAAAATCATGATAACGCCGTATATCTTAAAACAAGCCTTGAAAAAGTCGGGTTTAAATCTGCTTTTAATACGCCGTTTTTCAATGAATTTGTTATGAAAGTCCCTGAAGGGTTTGAACAGAAAAGAAATGCCTTGATTAATGACAACTGCACATTTGCAGGAATAAATCTGGAACCCTTCTATCCTGAGCTGAAAAACCATTATTTATTCTGTGCAACAGAAACACTCTCAAAGGATGATATTGATCAACTGGCAAAGGAGGTGCAATAATGAGTCAGCAACCTGGAAAAAGCGGTCTTATTTTCAATGAGCCGATGTTATGGGAAAAAAGCCGGGAGGGCCGGTGTGCCATATCCCTGCCAAAGTCTGATGTTGACAGGGTTGACCTTGATCCGGAATTAACCGGTGATGCACCTGAACTTCCACAACTTTCCGAACTGGATGTGGTCCGGCATTATACACGGCTTTCCCAATGGAATTTCGGCGTAGACTCCGGCATGTATCCACTGGGTTCCTGCACCATGAAATATAATCCCAAAACCAATGAGGTACAGGCATCCCGCCAGGGATTTGCCTCAGCTCATCCGTTTTCCGGGGATGAATTTTCTCAAGGTGCATTGGCGCTTATGTACAATCTTGAGCAATATCTTGCAACCATAACGGGTTTTCATGCCGTCACCCTTCAACCGGCTGCCGGTGCCCATGGAGAACTTGCCGGCATGCTCATGATCCATGCGTATCATGCAAAATCAGGAAAACAGCGATCCAAAATTATTATCCCGGATACCGCACATGGTACTAATCCTGCCAGTGCTACCCTTTGCGGCTATGAATCCATCAATGTCAAATCCGGAGAAAAAGGAATTCTCGACCCTGAAACTGTTGCCGCTGTCATGGATGAAGATACCGCAGGTATCATGGTGACCAATCCCAATACCCTGGGACTTTTTGAATCCAACATCAGGCAGATTGCCGATATTGTCCATGCAAAAGGCGGGCTTGTCTATGGTGACGGCGCCAACATGAATGCCATTATGGGTGTTGTTAAACCCGGAGAGATCGGGATTGATGTCCTTCATTTAAATCTTCATAAAACGTTTTCAACTCCCCATGGCGGCGGCGGACCGGGATCGGGGCCTGTTGCAGTTGTCAAAGCCCTTGAACCCTTTTTGCCTGTACCAAGGGTTGTAAAAGACTTGAATTCTTATAAATTTGTTACGGACTGCCCGGATACCATTGGCAGACTTCATACCTTTTACGGACATTTCGGCGTCATGATCAAAGCCTATGCCTACATCCTTTCCATGGGAGCCAAAGGGCTTAAAGATGTCAGTACTCTCGCTGTTCTCAATGCAAATTACATCAAGGAAAGCCTGAAAGGAACGCTGAATCTTCCTTATGACCTGCCATGTATGCATGAATGTGTATTTAATGATGAGTTTCAAAAAAAGGATCACATTACCACCATGGATATGGCAAAAAGACTTCTGGATTATGGATTTCATCCTCCCACTGTCTATTTTCCTCTGGTTGTGGAAGGTGCATTTATGGTAGAGCCCACTGAAACCGAATCAAAAGAGGATATTGATCAGTTTATTAATGCGGTAAAAGCCATTGTCAAAGAAGCCGGGGATGATCCTGAAAAGCTTAAAAAAGCACCGCTTTTGACAAAAGTCACAAGACTTGATGAAGTTACTGCGGCAAGGAAACCATGCCTGAGAGGTTAAACAAACCTAAGCGCTCTGCTGTATTCATGGACCTGGGTCTATTGGAATACAGCAGAGCACTTGATCTTCAGATACAAACTCTACAATCAAAGATTGATCAAACCATTACCGAGGATCGAATTTTTTTTGTTGAGCACCCTTCTGTTTTCACACTCGGCAAAAGAGGTGGAGAAGAAAATTTAGTTGTTTCAAGAGATTTTTTAACCGCAAAAAGTGTTGATATCGTTCAAACTGACCGGGGGGGAAATATTACCTATCACGGCCCTGGCCAGGCTGTCATGTATCCAATAGTCGATCTTGAAAAAAATAAAATAGGAGTAAAGGATTTTGTTCACGGCCTTGAAGAGATCATGAAGCTCACCGCAATGGAGTTTAACATTGATGCGGACAGAAACAAAAGGAATCATGGTGTCTGGGTTGGAAATTCAAAAATCGGAAGTGTTGGAATATCTATCAAACGGGGGATATCTTTTCATGGCCTTGCCATGAATATCAATCCTGATCTTGAGCCATTTTCATGGATCAATCCCTGTGGTCTTACCAATGTATCCATGACCTCCATTGAAAAAGAAATAAAATCCAGTGCAGACACTGATGACCTGTCAGATGATGATCTAACAATGGAACAAATAAAGAATGCCTTTATAAGGCATTTTTCATCCGTATTTAACTATTCAATTATAAGAAACAATGATCATTCAAAAAAAACGAAAAACAAGCAAGCCGTCGTGGCTTAAAAAAAGCCTTCCCAAAGGCGGAGATTATCAACGGGTACGAGGCCTTCTGGCAAATGCCGGGCTGCATACGGTCTGCCAGGAAGCCAATTGTCCCAATATGTTTGAATGTTTTTCCAAAAACACCTCCACCTTTATGATCTTAGGATCTGAATGTACACGGAACTGCAGATTTTGCAATGTGGCTCCCGGCAGTCCTCCCCCGGTTGATCATGATGAGCCCGTGAGAGTTGCCAAAGCAGCCCTTGATTTAAACTTAAAATATGTTGTGGTGACATCTGTTACAAGAGATGACCTTGAAGATGGCGGCGCTTCTCTTTTTGCAGATACAATTAAAGCCATTAAAGATACCCTGCCGGATGATTCAAAAGTTGAAGTCTTGATTCCTGATTTCCAGGGAAATATTGAGGCATTGAAGATAGTTGTATGTGCAAAACCAGATGTGTTGAACCATAATATTGAAACCGTTCCCTCACTCTACCCTTCTGCAAGACCTGAAGCCAGCTATCAGCAATCCCTTGATCTTTTACGACGTGTACATACAATTGACGATTCAATGCCGGTCAAGTCAGGTATTATGGTGGGCTTGGGAGAAACCATGAAAGAGCTTGAACAGACCATGGCAGATCTTTTCAATCATGGCTGTGGTATCTTAACCATAGGTCAATATCTTCAGCCCACAAAAGCCCATCTTAACGTTGAAAAATATTATTCCCCGGATGAGTTTAAAGCACTTGAAAAAAAAGCAAGACGTATTGGATTTAAAAAAGTGGCTGCGGGACCGTTTGTTCGAAGTTCCTATAATGCCAAGGAGCTATTTGGTTAAGCACATTTTTTTTTGAAATTACCTGCTGTGCTGATTTCAATATAAGATGTACCCTGCTCAATATCAAAGCTGCCTGCAAGAACAATAATCAAGTCATCTTCTTTAAATTGTTTATCATCTAACAACCGGCATATAGATTGTTTCAAGGGTTCTGTATTGGTGATATCCATTAGAATATGGTCAGCAAAAACCCCAAATGACAGGGATAATTGCCGCATCAGGCGTTTGTTGTATACCTGGGCATATATGGGATTGTCTCCCCTGTAAGCTGAAAGGGCAAGTATTGATTCGCCTGTTAGAGAATCAGCCACAATGGCTTTTGTATTCAGCCTTAAAGAAGCTTTAACAGCTGACTTGGCAAGATAGGCTGTAATTTTATTTTCAAGGGTATAAGGAACATTAATAAAGCTGCTCTTCTTGTCCTCCACTTCCCTGGCAATCTTTGCCATGGTTCGGACAGCTACCTCAGGATATTTTCCATTGGCTGTTTCTCCTGAAAGCATAAGGGCATCTGCATGATCCAGACAGGCATTGGCAACATCTGACACCTCTGCCCTTGTGGGTCTGGGTGATTCAATCATGGAATGCAGAATTTGGGTGGCAACAATCACCGGCCTTCTTTTTTCAATGCAGGTCATGACGATCTGTTTTTGAATCAAGGGGATTTGTTCCGTGGGAATTTCAACTGCCAGATCACCCCTTGCAATCATCACCCCGTAGGCATGATCAAGAATTTCAAATAGGTTTTCAACGCCCTGGGAGTTTTCAATTTTTGCAATAATTTTTATAGCTGATTTTTTTTTATCCAAAATTTTTTGAACGGCTATGACATCGTTTTTATTTCTCACAAAAGAATGGGCAATAAAATCCAGATCATTATCAGCGGCAAACTCAATAAATCTTTTGTCTTTCTCACTTAATGCCGGAAGTTTCACATGAACAGACGGGATGTTGATACTTTTTCTGGCATTAATCACCCCGTCATTTTCCACATGGCAGGTTAAATACCTGTCATTCTTATCCATGACCGCCAGGGCAATATATCCGTCATCAATCATTATGGAACTGCCGATGGGAATATCCTTAACAAAATCCTCATAGGAGACACAGATCACCTTGCCTTTGGATTTTTCACCGGGAGCGCCTTTAATTCTTATGGTGTCCCCATATTTTACTGACAAAGGTTTGTCAGTATCGCAGGTTCTGATCTCAGGGCCTTTGGTATCTATAAGAATCCCTATTTTATCAGATACCTGCCTTATATTTTTGATTACTTTCAAGGCATCCTCACGGGTCATATGGGCAGTGTTCAACCGCACAACGTTCATACCTGCCTTATAAAGTCTTCCAATAAACCCGGGCGAACACTTTAAACTAGAAACGGTGGCGATGATTTTGGTTTTTCTCGGCATACACAAACCCTCCTTTACTGCAAATGTTGATGATAAAACTTTCTATGGCCGTCTTAGCATCAAAAGACGAAGATTTCAGTCTGTAATCCAGATCGCTTAAAAAAAACAATGATTGACTCAACTCATTTAAAGAAAAGTTCTCAGATTTTTGAAATACCTGGAACACAGGATATGCATTCTGGGGATTGGGGGCGAGGAAAAGATCATTTACCTTTCCCTTTTTTTTCTTTGAGCTTTCCCTTGATAGATATTTGTCCTGCCCTTCAATAGCAGTTTTTGTCTGTTTGTCATGCGCTGTAATTTGGGGAAGCACGACCTGCTTGAAAGAATTAAAATTTATTTTTTTAAGGCTCACGTTTTTATTTGTTTGATAAAATTGCCGGGTAAAACATTTCACCAGAATCAATTTTCGAATTTGATTCTCAAATGATTTTAATATCTGCAGAGGATGAAACCCTTCATTAAAAAGCGAATTTAAATAAAAAAGAGCGTTTTTAATGTCTTTGGCCATAAATGCATTGGTTAAATTAAATATGGGATCTTTTTTATCCCTTATAATAACCGTTTTTACATCTGCTGTTGAAATTGTCCGGCTTTTCCCGGAATAAGCGACCAGCTTTTCCAGATTCTGAGATAAAAGATCAAGATTAAATCCTGTCAAATCAACCAGGGCATGAAAGGCTTGGTTATCGATGGTTTTTCCAGACTTTGACAGGATCTGACCCGCAACATTTTGCAATACCGTTCTCTGCTCATCCATGTCTGTTTTTCTTGCCCCGGTGGGAACAGAGCAGTCAACGATTAACCCTTTGTCCGCTATTGCCTTATATATCTTTTTTCTTTTATCGATACGAGTGACTGTGAGAATTAGAAAATGATTTAAAGGAATGCCTTTTTGAATAAACTCAATCAAACGGTCAAGGTCTGATGGTGAAAAATTGATATACTGGCTGCCCTGTTGTGTTTGAAACAAAGGGGCGTTTTTGACGGCCACGATTTTTTGGGGAACAAGAAAGGAAAAGGTGGAGACCTGCTCAATGATATCTCCCATGGAAACAGAACCGCCTTCAAGGGTTTCCATGGCAAACTGCATATTATTATTTCCAACCAGAAAAGAAGATGTGGTTTTAAACGCCTGTTTTACCAGATACGGCTCCCCGTAAATCAGGACCAGACCAGGGAGGATATCATTTTTTTGAAGAGTTTTAAAAAACGAGTCTAACTTATTATGCTTAACGTTGTTTTTATTTGGGGCCATGAGAAGGTCTTGAAAGTTTAATTAAAAGGATAAAAGCAATCAGGGAAACCATCAGCCCGATTCCCTGTGACATGGAGACAACCTCAAAAAAGAAATCTCCTCTGAAATCTCCTCTGAAGAATTCAACAATGGATCTGAATAATGAATAGAGCATGATATAGCTTAAAAACACCATGCCATTAATTTTTTTTCTTTTCTGAAGCCACAAGAGAATAAAAAACAGGGTCAGGTTTGAAAATACCGAATACAGCTGGGTCGGGTGCAGATACACCCCTATGGGCGCAAGGCTTTCAGGATTTGTAAATTTAACAGCAATGGGCAGATCACACTCTTTCCCATAGCAGCACCCGGCAAAAAAACAGCCGATTCTTCCCACAGCATGGCCCAGAGCAAGTCCCGGTGAGATGATATCAGCGGTTTTCCAGAAGTCCAGATTTTTTGATCTCAGGTAAATGGGTGTGGCCACAACAGCAGCAATGAATCCACCGAAAAAAACGAGTCCCCCGTTCCAGATCTTAAAAATGTCCAGCAGATTGTTTTTATAACCGTCAAAATTGATCAGTACGTATAAGAGGCGTGCGCCTAAAAGAGCAGATACCAGGATAACAAAAAAAATATCGGTAATGCTCTCGGAGGATAGGCCGTGGGATTTTGCATTTTTTTGAGAAACCCAGATTGCCGTCATAAATCCCAAGGCAACAAAAAGACCATAGGTGTAGAGATTAAAACTGCCGATATGTAAGAGTACGGGATGCATATGCCTGTCTTTTAAAAATCCGGGACCTTATTAAAAATAATGTGATAGATCAATATACCCATTCCGATGCTGATGGCACTGTCAGCAATATTGAATGCCGGCCAATGAGCAGATCCCATATAAAAATCAAGGAAATCCACGACCTTGCCATACCGGAATCTGTCAATCAGGTTTCCTATGGCACCCCCAAAAATTAAGGCCAGCCCATAGGAAAGAAAAATAAAGTCTTCTGCGCATCTTTTATAAAACCATAAAACAAAAAGGGCAACCACAGATGACACGAACAGAAAAATAAATTTTCTGATTTCAGGGGACTGGGAAGCAAAAAAACCAAAGGCACCGCCCGGATTCAGGATATGGGTAATATTAAAAAATTTTTCGATGACAATAATATTATCATATAATGCCACATTTATTTTGATTATATATTTGGTGATCTGATCAGCAAGGATGACACACCCGCTGACCAGAATTAATCTAAGCCATATTTTTGAAATCAGATTCAATTTACACTATCTTTTTTAAAGCTGCTGCACATCGCACACAGGCGGTTGGATGATCTGCATCATTGCCAATAGTGGTATCAAACCGCCAGCATCTTTCACATTTCTCGCCCGCTGCCTTACTGACTTTAATAGAAAGCCCTTCAATTTCTTTGCCCTGATAGGCTGTATCATCTATGGTATCCACAAGCACAGCACTTGATACAATAAAGATATCATTGAGATTTTCATTTAAATTCTGAACCTGGGCTTTCAGCTGGGTGTCCGGCAGTTTTATTTCAAGGGCTGCATCCAAAGGATGACCGATCAATTTTTCGGTTCTTGCTTCTTCCAGAGCTTTGGTGACTTCACCCCGCAGGCTTCTGATGTTCTCCCATTTTTCAGCCAGGTCCTTGTCTTCCCATTCATCATTGAGCTTAACCATGGACTTCAGATGAATACTATTTTTTTGATCCGAACCTTTGGGCATATGCTGGTATATTTCATCTGCTGTAAACGGGAGAATCGGAGCCATAATCTTTACAACGGCATCCAGAATAATAAACATCACAGTCTGGGCATCCCGCCGCAATGGATCTGCCGCAGGAAACGTATACAATCTGTCCTTTATAATATCCAGATAAAAAGAGGACAGGTCCACCACACAAAAATTATGCAGGGTATGATAAATGGTATGGAACTCATATTTATCATAGGATATGAGTGAGCGTTTTACCACATGATGAAGTCTGTGGAGAATGAACCTGTCAAGCTCGGACATCTCTTTGACGGATCTTAGATCCTTTGTGACATCAAAATTTGAAGAATTACCCAGCATAAACCTACAGGTATTTCTGATACGCCGGTATGCATCTGACAATTGTTTGATAATATTATTGGAGATACTCACATCTCCCTTGTAGTCAGCTGAAGCTACCCAAAGCCTCAGCACATCAGCGCCATACTGTTTAATCACAGAGTCAGGCGCCACAACATTTCCTACAGACTTGGACATTTTATGACCCTTTTCATCCACAACAAATCCATGGGTAAGAACAGCTTTATAGGGTGCCTTTCCTGTTCTTCCGACACCGGTCAGCAAAGAAGAATGAAACCAGCCCCTGTGCTGATCACTGCCCTCCAGGTAGAGGTCTGCAGGCCGCACAAGCCCGTCTCTTTCATCCAGAACTGCTGCATGGCTCACACCTGAATCAAACCATACATCCAGAATATTATGATCCTTTGTAAACTCAATGGATCCGCATTTTTCACATTTGGCACCTTCAGGCATCAAAAATTTTGCATCTTTTCCAAACCAGATATCAGAAGAGTGCTCAGTGAACAATTCATGAATTTTGTCAACAGATTCTCTTGTGACATAGACTTTCTTACACTCTTTGCAATGAAATACCGGAATGGGAATACCCCAGGAGCGTTGCCTTGAAAGACACCAGTCAGGACGGTTTTCTATCATGGAATAAATTCTTTCCCGGCCCCATGACGGAATCCACTGAACATTATTGATTTCATCAAGGGTTTTCTGTCGAAGGTTAAGCTTATCCATGGAGATAAACCATTGGGGCGTTGCTCTGTATATAACCGGTTTTTTACACCGCCAGCAATGGGGATAAGAGTGGGACAGATTTTCATTTTTTAATAAAAGATTTAAACTTGAAAGCTTCTCATTAATGTTTTTATTGGCTTTAAAAATAAATTCACCGCCAAAATACTCCACATCCTTTGAAAACACGCCATTATCTTCAACCGGTGAATAACATTCCAGGCCGTATTTGTTACCCACGATATGATCATCAGCGCCATGCCCGGGTGCTGTGTGAACACAGCCGGTACCGGCTTCAAGCGTTACATGATCTCCCAGAATAATCAAAGAATCCCTGTCATAAATCGGGTGCTTGCATTTTTTATTTTCAAGCTCCTTTGAGGAAAACTCTTTTAAGATTGAATAATTTTCAATTCCCAGGGTTTTCATTACCGGGTCTGCCAGATCCCTGGCAACAATCAGAACCCCATGGTCTTTTGTCTTGACCGCTGCATAGACAAAATTCGGGTGAAGGCAAATGCCCAGATTGGCCGGAATAGTCCAGGGAGTTGTGGTCCAGATCACAACAAATATATCACCCGCAACATCCGGCAAAATATCGGACAGATCATCTTTTATCGGAAATTTTACAAAAATGGACGGTGAGGTATGGTCATGATATTCAATTTCAGCCTCTGCCAGGGCTGTCTGACAGCTAGAGCACCAGTAAATAGGTTTTTTGCCTAAAAACATGTCCCCGGAGAGTGCAAACTCTCCGCACTCTTTAGCAATCCTGGCTTCATAGGGATAATTCATTGTCAGATATGGGGTGTCCCATTCCCCCATGACACCGAAGCGTTTGAATTCCTCTCTTTGAATATCAACAAACCTGGCAGCATAAGATCTGCATTCCCTTCGAACCTGAACATTTGTCATCTCCAGTTTCTTTTTCCCCAGCTTTTTGTCCACATTATGCTCAATGGGAAGTCCGTGGCAATCCCAGCCCGGAATATACGGGGCATTAAACCCGGCCATCTGCCTTGACCGAACAAC
Source organism: Desulfobacula sp. (assembly GCF_014237455.1). Taxonomy (GTDB): domain Bacteria; phylum Desulfobacterota; class Desulfobacteria; order Desulfobacterales; family Desulfobacteraceae; genus Desulfobacula. Next base: position 201,055 of record NZ_JABZFL010000051.1, read on the forward strand.
AATATCTTTTAAAATTTTATTGATGGCATGTCCCATGTGCAAATGACCGTTTGCATACGGAGGGCCGTCATGGAGAATAAAGAGTTCCCTGTCTTTGGATTGTTCTCTTAATTTCTCATAGATTTTCTTTTCTTCCCATTCTTTTAACTGTTGGGGTTCACGTTGCGGCAGATTGGCCTTCATGGCAAATTTTGTTGACGGCAGATTCAAAGTTTTCTTATAATCCATTGTTCCTCCGGTATTCGGATCAGTTGATATTCAATAGTTGAGCCTTTCTTTGTACGGCCAAATCGTTAAAATGTCAAGAAATAACAAGTAAAATCAAGATGATCGCGAGTAACTTTTTTTCAAACCCAGCCACACCCGTTCAGGCTGGTTCGTCTCCAAATAAATTTACTATGGCAGCTGGGAACAAAAGAAATTCAGATACTGTATGTTGTGGTTAGATGGTTTTAGATAAAATGCAGGCTTACAGATAAGATGAGAAGGCTGGCACCCACTCCCCCTGGATCAGTAAACTGTTAAAGGAAATTGGTTGTAATGTTTATGTTGGTAATCCTCGTAAGTTAAGGATCATTTGGGACAGCAATGATAAATCAGATTTACGGGATGCCAGAATACTTGCAATGGTTTGCCGGGTTGAACCCAGACTGCTATGGCCAATACAGCATAGGGACAGACAAGCTTATGCTGATTTAGGGATCATAAAAGCAAGAGATACTCTGGTTCAAAACCGTGTACGAATGATTAATCATATCCGCAGTGTAACAAAAACATGTGGTTGCAGGATTCCAAAATGCAGCACGCCTAGCTTTTCAAGACGAGCCCCAGCTCATATACCAAAAGAATTAAAAGATTCACTTGAACCATTAATAACCGCAATTGATCTTCTGACCCAACAGGTTAAAGAAATGGATCGTCAAATCAGCAAATTATGCAAAAAGTATTCAGAAACAAAAAAACTACTTCAAGTACTTGGTGTTGGTCCTGTCACCGCCCTGGCATTTGTGTTAACGATCGAAGATCCCCATCGTTTTACAAAAAGCAGACAAGTAGGAGCCTTTTTGGGATTAACACCAAAGAGAGACCAATCCGGAAGATGCGACAAACAATTGAGAATAAACAAAGCGGGCAATACATATCTAAGATCTTTGTTTGTCAGTTGCGGGCATTATATTATTGGTCCTTTTGGGCCGGAATGTGACTTGCGCAAATATGGATTATCAATAGTTGTACGAGGTGGCAAAAGTTCAAAGAAACGTGCAGCGGTGGCTGTGGCACGGAAGCTTGCTGTTTTACTGCATCGATTATGGATAAGTGACCAGAAATATAACCCATTTTATAAAAGTGCTGCTCAAGATGCTGCATAGATAAAATTGGCTTTGACCCATGACGTCCTGTCCAGGAGACTGCGGACTATCCTCTGCACCGATTGGCTGCCGCTAATAAATAACGAGTGCGTCTAACAGATTGCAGCTCCTGCCGACGGATCTTAACATGCACCGGGACAATGGCAGGTCTCAAAAAGAGTGCGAATGGAAGCGTGACGGTCTGGGTTAATCAAAAAAACGTGTGCTTGAATTCCGCTCCAGTAAAAGTCAATTCCTCCGACGTGGCTATTTGGAGGCCCATTCTCGGATTTGACTTTTACTTCCGCTGGCTTGAACGGGACCTTGGGATCAGTAATGGAGACACATAATATTAAGCACTCTTTAGAATAAAAATTGATGTTCGTGAATCGAACACTTGACTTGCCTTCTCATGGAAGAAGATAGTCCGAGGCTTTCTTTTAATCCTGGATGCCCAACCCTATAGCCAGAGTAGTCCGGTCAGCCGGTTAGTACCCTGTTTAAGATATAAGTACAAGGAGAGATAATGAATTCCTTGACCCGTTGTTTCTATCGCCTTATAGTGGCAGAAAAAAACTTATCAATTACACCTTGGCTATGTTCAGGATAAAGAAAGGATATCACTGGAAAATGTTTGATTTAATAAAAAAAATTATTGGCAGCGACAATGGCAAAGTGCAGACTACAGACCAGGATATTCTAAACGCCCATTTGGCGTTGACCGTACTGCTGCTTGAGGCAGCCTATGCAGATGGTGAGTGCAGTGGAGAAGAAAAAGAGCACCTTGTTGCAACACTTGTGAAAAATTTTGGGATATCCAGGCAGGAAATTGATACCCTGCTCGCTGACAGGGATAAAAAACACAGAGAGTATGTGGACCTTTTTCACTATACTCATTTTATAAACGAAAATTTTTCCGAAAAGCAAAAGCTCGACATAATGGAATCTGTCTGGCGTATCATTTTGCTGGACGATCACCTTGAAGCGCATGAGGACCACTTTGCCCACAAACTTGCAAACCTTCTTCGTTTAAACCATAACGAATTGATCGATGCCAAACTGCGGGCAAGAAAACAGCTTTCATGAATAAATTGCAGGGGTTGGACTATAGCCAGAACTGAACCGCTGCTCGCTTAAATCTTTATATTATTGAGTTGATTCTGGGGAAATGGGTTTGATTAAGATTGTCAGAAAATAAAGTTGAATTATAACGTTAAATTCACCAGCGAGCTTCAGCGAATCCGGCGGAATGGTATATATTAGACCAAACTATTCTCATCAATCCAGTTTATTATATCTGTGAAATTCAAATTTGTGGCCGCACTTGCCTTTCTCGCAAATGTCTTTGACGATGATTGTACGTTTTTGCTTTTCGTTGTGTTTGCAATTCCCAATAGCAATTCGCACCCGAGTTTGAGCATTACCCAGGAACGGTTACCCTGTCGTTTGATTGGATAAATTATTTTCATTATCTCATCTTCAGTGGTGCCAACTGTATTCTGCCCTTCGATTAATGCATGTGCTTCTTTGGATATTGGGATTGGAGGTCTACCATCTCTTACAGGATGATGAAGCTCTATTTTACATTCTGATGCTGGCTTACCCGTTACCAAACACTTGCTATCAGCATTTTTACACTGAGAACGTACAGTTCCACCTAAAATATATCGATCGGTTGCAGCTTGTTCAGCCGATAACCATTGTTTAAGAGCATTCAAAGCCAAACAAAATACTCTGAATTGTTTTGGTAAATAGTACTCTAAATGTTCAGGCAAAGAATTTTCATATAAAAATCGACTCACACTATTGTCTGAATTTGAAAAGGACTCTGCTTTTTTAATAATTAACGATCCAATATCATTAAGCAAATCATCAAATTCATCTCTAGGTATTTTGGAATTAAGGAGGTGCGGATTTTGTGATGCTCTTTCTGTGTAAAAATCAAAATATTCCTGTAAAAGATTTTTTTTCTCTTCAGGGGTTAGTTGGAAGTCACTTTTGGGGCGTATATATGACATTGTGATTCCTTATTCTCTAATGGTGTATTCTTTTGTTATTCTTAATTAATCCATCGCAAAACCCTACCATATATTGATAAAAAGTTTCTGCGCAACGATCCTCATCATAGAATAATTCCTTGGTAGACTCGTCTATTATTAATCCCTTTAGGACGTAACCAGAAATAGTTTTAACAAAAACCTCAGCCCAATCTTTATTATACTCAGAAAAAATTTCATCAGCCATTCCCACAGAATCACTTCCCCCATATTTATTCTTAATTCGCTGAATATTATTTTTATCGGACTCTGATAATTTTTTCTGCTTTTGTAGTCCGACTTTAAACCCAATAGCATAATATTTGATCTCAACAATTTTTGATAACTCATCTTCGCTTAAATTGATATCATTAGCGGCTTCCGATGCCAAATCCTTAGCTCTATTTAAGTCAAAATTATTGGAATTAATTATATTATTTATACCCTCGGCATATTTTAAAAATTGTCCTTCAAGTTCCTCGGCCAGCTCCATCGCTGCATTAGCTTCTTCGGATTGTTTCTTGGTCTCTTCCTCAGCATCAGTAAGTTTATTCTTGAGAAGCTTTAATTCAGTATTAAAATGATCCTGACATTCGATTTCTACAGATGGCGCTGTGAATTTCCCAAATGTTTTTTTCCACTCTGTTCTATAGCTTTTTTGGTACCAGATTGCTAGTTCTCTTGCCTTTTTTAAAAGATATAGAGAAGTACCTTCATCGCCAATTAATGAGTGTACTGCCTCATTTCCTTTTTTTCTGATTGTATGAAATATGTCCTTTATCTCTCTTGGAAGTAATGGTGGGGGTGGCGAACTTTTCCCAAGTTCTTTTAATATGGTTTCGAATTGTTTTTGTAGTAAGTCTTGTTTTCCATTAAGAATAGCGATTTCTTTTGCCAAAAATTCCCCAAATTGTCTTAAGCGTATCAAACAGACATTCGGATGTGAAAAAACAAATCTTTCTGCGTCTGAAGCAGTTTGATAAATTGGGCTATTGTCATTATCATTTAAAAACCAAAAATTATTTGAATCTGGCATTTTGAAATCTCCTGTATTTATCTTCAAGATATTTGGTTGTGTCTAAATCAAATGGTATAAACAAATATAAACTATAGAACTTAAATTTTTTTACTACTTTTTTGTTGTTATTGGGTTTGATACTTCTCTTTCATTGACTTTCTGACAAATCATGCATTATAAAAAAATCCTTCTGGTTTTTTCGGGTCGATCCTTTTTTTATTAAGAGTTTTGGCTCGTAAAATTTATGATCCTTATTTATAACTCAAAACCATCACTGTGCTATTTTTGACCCTATCTACAGCATTGGATTTACTCCTTGAGGGTGCAATTAATTTATCAGATATTTCAGGTAATGTATCAAGCATGGCTTGGGCATAAATACTTTTAACAGCATAATTTACATTTTGAGGTAAGCTCCCAGATATTTTAAATGTTGTTTTTGCGTCAAGCATTGCCACGATAATACCAAGGATATTACCGTTCCCATCCATCAAGGCTCCCCCTGAATTTCCAGGTTGAACTGGCACACTTATCTGATATAGCCGCAAATCATCCTGGAATCCCGTCAGACTATTGATTGTACCTTTGGTACACTTTGCATTTTCACCTTGCAAACTTGGATTCGGATATCCGACCGTAAAAACATCTTCTCCCATCTTAGCAGATCTGTTTGAAGAAAATGCTATTGCCGGAAAGGAGCCATTGATTTTTAACAAAGCCAGGTCATTGTTTGGATCACCAAGGACAAGTTTTGCAGAATATATATTCCCTCTATATTTTATTTTAACTTCCCTTGATCCTTCAATGACATGATAACAGGTTAAAATATATCCATCTTTGGTTATGATAAAACCAGTCCCTGATCCGTTGACCTCTTTTTCATTATTAGGTGCTGGGGGTTGCTGTTCTTGCGATATGGATGGATGGTCTATTTTGTATTGTATTTTTGCTGCGAGTTCCTGCGCTTTATGAATTTGTTCATCCGTTAGATATTTTTCAAGCGTGTGTAGTGGTTTCTTGGCCTCATCAACCCCCATAGAAATAGCTATATTGAACCATGAATATGCAAGTATATAGTTTTTAGGGACACCCTCTCCTGCCATATACATCCCTCCTAAAGCAAATGCAGACATAGAGTGCCCATTTATAGCAGCCAGTTTAAACCAAGTTGCCGCAGTTGTGTAATTTTTTGGAACGCCCTCCCCTTTAAAATGAATTAATCCCAGATTGTATTGAGATGCAATATCCCCTTGTGAGGAGGCCTTTTTATACCACATTATCGCTTGTTGGATGTCCTTTGTAACTCCAATTTTACCTGTACTGTAAAAAGAACCAATTTTAAATTGGGCGGTGGGGCTACCTTGCTCGGCAGCTATTTTATACCAATAAAAGGCTTCAGTTTCATTTTTTGAAGCACAAATTCCAAATTCGTACATCTCAGCAAGAATTTCTTGGGCCTGAATCAATCCAGACTTGGCCGCTTCGTGTATAAAAAACAACCCAGATTTAGTTACTTCTTTTGCGTTAGAGGTTTCATAATTTTTGGCCTCGTTACAGAGAACAACAGCCACTTCCATTTGTGCCTGAGGATCGCCTTGAATAGCCTGCTCTACTAATTTAGTGAATTGTTCTTCGGTGCCTGCAAAACATTGCGTATAAATTAAAATCAGCACAACAATTAAGAATCTTTTCATCCCTTCTCCTATAAAATCAATTTTATATTTCAAATCAATTAACGGCAAGCAGACCCACGCCAGTTAACAACCACCCCTAAAAAGGGTGGCATAATGGAGACCCTAAAAGGGTCAAGTTATTATTTCCAGAGACTCATTTGAGTCATCCTTTTTTCTTTATGATTTTGAAGCCTAACAT
>NZ_JABZFL010000071.1 GCF_014237455.1 Desulfobacula sp.
AAAGGGAGTATTTAAGAGCATTGGGATTAAATGAGCAAATTTTCACAAAGCCGGGAGGATAATAGATTTCCTCAAAAAAAATACTCCACATTTGTGGATTGGGGTGTGGAATGTCAGTTCAAACCATAAATATCCTTATTATATCAGGTCTTGGTCTTTTCGGCCTGATTTCTTTAATGAGATTTTTCCCGGACAAATCCACTGGGCGAAACCTCTCCAAAGCAAACCAATATGATGAAAGAGATACTATGTTTGCCAGGAATAATATCCGGCATTACCCGGACTTAATGGAAACATATTATACCATGCATCCGGAGAACGAATCAACAGACAGGCAAATCCACCAAAAGCCTGAATTCGGAGAAAAAGAACAGGTCTATCATAACGCATACACAGCCCCCTGCTATGAGGCAGCCTTTGAATATCTTGAAAAATCCATTCCTTTGTCTACAGGCGCAGCAGCTAAACAAAAGATATCTATAGATCCGATAAAATTTTGTAAGACTATCACAGACATTTCTAAATTTTACGGTGCCGGTGATGTGGGTTTTTTACAATTGAAATCCCATCATTTTTACAGTCATAAAGGCAGGCATGCCGAAAAATGGGGGAACAAAACCGACCAGGCTCATAAAACAGCTGTTGTCATCATCATCCCCATGCGGGTTAAAATGATTAAAAAAGGACCTGCAAGTTGTGTGATCCAGGAATCTGCACAAAAATATGTGGAAGCAGCAAAGATATCCAATATCCTGGCCACCTATATCCGACGATTCGGATACCGGGCAAGAGCCCATAATGATGCCAATTATGACACCTTATGTGTTCCCATAGCCGTTGAAGCTGGCCTTGGCGAACTGGGCCGCATGGGAATTCTCATACACAGGGTTCATGGCCCCTGTGTCAGGCTTGCCATTGTAACAACGGATCTTGAATTACCGGACTCTGCCTGCCCAAAGCCTCTCTATATGGAAGAATTCTGCAAAATCTGTAAAAAATGCGCTGACAATTGTCCGTCAGGTTCCATTACCCATGATAACGAGCCCTATAGCCGCAACTTCAGGCACTGGTCCATACACCAGAAAAAGTGCTTCTCTTATTGGAAAACAATCGGGTCTGACTGCGGGTTCTGTATCTCTGTCTGTCCGTATACCAAACCAGACACATTAATTCACAAATTCGTCCGATTTTATATCTCTCGGAACACCCTGAACCAAAAAATAGCCCTTTTTATGGACGATCTGCTGTATGGCAGACACAGGAAAATTGCCAAAGCCAACCCTGAAAACATATTTATTCAAACATGACTTTAACATCAAGGGCGATCCATTCCCCATCACTGAAAACAATGGGATTGATATCCAGCTGACTTAATTTATCACCCAGATCATGGGCGAGTCTTGATACCTGTGAAATCGTTTGAGCCAGCTTTTTCTTATCAAGGTTCATCCCCCTGAAATTATCAAATACAGGGGATAAAACCAGTTCGTCAATCATATCTGTAGCATCAGTCACAGAACAGGGCGCCAGCCGGAATGCCGTATCCTTATATATTTCCGTCAGAACCCCGCCTGCCCCAACCATTACTGCATGACCCAGGGCTGGATCTTTGATGATCCCGATAATAAACTCAGGCCCCATATAAGTGCTTTGGTTTTCAACAAGGATATTCTCTTTGGGAAACCGGTCCTGCATGAGTTTAAAATTATCCTGAAGACACTCTTTATCATTATTCAGGAGCACCCCCTTAAGTTCCGTCTTATGCAAAATATTTGAAGAGCAGACCTTCACTACATAAGGCGGCTTGATATCATCAATATTAAGCGCATCTTCCGGCCCCAGTCTTTTCCCCTTCGGCACCTTAATCGAATAGAGCATTACCAGCCGCTTGGCATCAAATTCATCAGGATTTTCTTTATCACCAAAGGTTTCAAACCAGCGTTTCAATTTTTTTTCCATCCTGCTATGCCTCCTGATTAAGCTTTCTGGTCAAGCCGCTGCTTTATCTTTGTTCTTTCCACTAAAAAACGAGCAGCCCGGACCGCTCTTCCCACAGAAGGATAGGCTGCCACACCGGCATAGTATAAATTTTTAATACTATTGTCTGTGAAGGGTCCGTACTTAGTGAATACGATCACTGGTTTATCAGATTTTTTAATTTTATCAGCAATGATATCTATCAGGTTTTCCGAAATCCCCGGAGGTGCAAAAAAGGCGATACAGATAATAATATCCACCCCATCATCTTCGATTAATATATCAAAACTTTGTGAGAACATCCTGTCATCAGCACTGGCAGTGATATCCACAGGATTTTCACAGGCGGTAAACGGGAATGTGGCCTCTTTAATCCGTTTTTGGGTATCTTTGGAAAGCTTTGCCATTTTCAGGAGTGCCCGCATGTCCTTTTTCTCGATAAAATCCGTACACATCACCCCGTACCCACCGGCAGCCGTTAAAACAGCCACCCGGTTTCCCGGAGTACCCGACAGCATGGAGAGAACCTTGGTGGCATCACAAAACTCTTCATCATCATACACCCGCTGAATCCCGAATTGTTTCAATGCTCCGCTGATCACATTGTCAGACCCGGCAAGTTTTCCCGTATGGGAGCTGACTGCCAAGACTGCCGTATGGGTCCTTCCGGCTTTTAGAACAACCACGGGCTTTTCTCTGGCTGCCTCTTTGGCCACCGTTAAAAATTGTCTGCCCCTTTCAATGTTTTCAAGGTAAAAGCCCAGGCAATTTGTCTTCTCATCCCGGGCAAAATATTCCAGAAAATCTATTTCATCAAGATCACATTTGTTCCCTAACCCCACAAAGGCCCGCATGCCATAACCGGTATTGGACGCATATCCAAGGGCCTCAACACCGACCGAGCCGCTTTGAACAATACAGGCAACCCTGCCTTTTCTGTCAAGGGATTTATCCCCATGTTCAACAAAAATGGTATCAATGTTTTCATCCGGCAAAAATATTCCCAGGGAATTGGGGCCAAGGATATTGACATTTTTCTCTTTTGCCAGCCCTGTTAATTTTTCTTCCAATTCCCTGCCTTCGGCACCGACCTCACCAAACCCGCCGGCAACAATGATATAATTTGGAATTCCTTTTTTTATACACATTTCCACGGATTTTACTGCGGCGGCTGCAGAAATAGTGATAATGGCAAGATCAATGTCTTTTGGCAAAGACTGGATATCCGGGCTGACCTTATACCCTTCAATAGCTGTTTCTTTAGGGTTTACCGGAAATAACCGCCTTCGGGAATCCAAAAGCCGTCTGAAAACAATCCCCCCGACTTTATCTTTAGACTTTGATGCGCCGATCACGGCTATCTTTTTAGGATTTAAAAATTTTTTTAGTGATGCGATTTTATCCATATATTTTGCTATTTTTCTCCCAAAATTGACCCTTCATTTCCGGTTGCGGGGTTTCCCTCTGATCTTTGCAGATCAGGTTCTTTGCCCAAGGCAGCCGGCAGACAAACCGAGACTGTCGATCCTGTTTCCAGTTCAGATTCTACGGTGATCAACCCGCCGTGTTTTTTAATAATGGAATGACTGACGGTAAGCCCGAGCCCCTGTCCTTTATCAGCTCCCATATCTTTTGTTGAAAAATAGGGATCAAATATCTTTTTCAGGTTCTCTTTTGATATGCCACAGCCCTGATCTTTGAAGGAAATTTTAATATATTTGCCGGGGTTTAAGGTCAGGGAATTTTTTTCTGATATCTCGATATTTTCGCATGATACCTTGAGTGGGCCATTACCATTCATTGCCTCTTTGGCGTTGACGACGATATGACGGGCCACCTGTTTGATCTGAGCTTCATCAATAGTGACTTGTCTGATATCATCGGGTATGAAAATTTCCGGCTTGATGTTAGACCCTTGCAGTGCTGAGGCAACAGTCTCTTTTAGCAGTTCATCAATGGAGTTGATTTTCTTGATCGGATCACCCCCTTTTGAAAAAGTAATCAATCGTGCCGTCAATTCCTTTGCCTTAATGCAGGCGTCTTCGGCTGCCCTGAGACTTTCAGAGGTTTCAGTTTCAGGTTTCAGGTCATCCTGTGCCAGAGAAATATTGCCCATCACCGCAAACAAAAGATTGTTAAAATCATGGGCAATGCCGCCAGCCAGTATGCCGATGGATTCCATTTTCTGGGTTTGCTGGAGTTGGGTTTCGATATTCTTCCTTCCGGTGATGTCAACAAAAAATCCATCCCAGAGGATGCCTCCGTCCGTCAGGGGCTCCGGCGTCCCATACACCTCAATCCATATCACTTCCTCGTCTTTCAGGACCCGGAATGTTAAGGGGAAGGATTTAAAAGATTCAGCGGATTCCATCATGCCTTCTCTAAACATCTCCTGATCCTCGGGATGCACCATATCGAGAAGCTGTGATGAATCCTTCATAATATCTTCAGCTAAGATGCCCATAGTAGCCGTTACCATATGACTCACATACGAAAAAGTGAACGTTCCTTCCGGCGTCATTATAAGCTGGTAGACAACGGCGGGCGAGTTCTCGGAGAGTCTTCTATACTTCGCCTCACTCTTCTTCAAAGTTTCCTCTGTTTGCTTTCTGTGCTTAACTTCATTCTCAAGCAGTGTTATGGATGTGGTGGTATGGTGAAGCCGACCTGCCATCCTGTTGAATGAGTGAGCCAAATTACCAAATTCATCTTTTTGCTTAAGTTCGATTCTGTATTCAAACTCTCCTTTTCCAATCTTTTTGGTAGCTTTATCAAGTACTAAAAAAGGTTTGGCAATTTTCCGGCCAAACAGGTGAGAGACTAACACCAAACTTAAAATTATTAAAATACCTGTCAAAGCACTCCACTTAATCGATTCAATTATCGGTGCTCGGGCTATGCTCAAGTTACGATAACAAAGAACGTACCATGACTCGCCTGTGTTGCCTTTTTCATGGTCAATAGATTCAAATGTTCCCCCAAAACCATATTCACTTTTCTCTTTTGTCAGGTTAACTTCTGAAAACCCAACAAGATACTTTTCTCCAGAATCATTCAAAATGAATAGTTCGTTATTTTTATTTTTTATTTTTCTATATATATCATCATGGATTTGTGTGCTTAACGGTTCAAAACCTTCTTCAAAGACAACCATTCCACCAGATCTAATCAATTTGAATTTTCCAATTAATTTATCCTCTGCACCTAATATCAATTCGCTGACATTACCAAGGATATTGAGATTACATTTTAATATACCGATTACTTCCTTTCCTTTTCTGATGGGAACAACAAGACCCAGGACGTATCCTCCAACACTATCATCATACCCGCGGTCATCAAAAAACACTGCGCCTGCTCCATTATTATAAGACCCCAACCACCAGTATTTATGTCCGTGGGCAAAAGTTGACAACTTTGAAGTTGATGCAACCAACGCACCAAATTTATTGGTCAAGAAGATTTCTCCGTATTCGCCTTTGAGAACTATCTGTTGATTTTTTAGAAAATGTGATGCTTTATTATCCGTAAATTTTTGAATAAACTTATCAGTAGGGTCTTTTGTTGATTTCCATTGTTCATTTAAAAGTTTTATAGATTCTTTTCTTTTTTCATCCGATAGATTCGTATAGAAAAAATTACTCATCTCCAAAGCATTTTTTAAAATGGGCGTATTCGCCAATGTCAGGGCAGTTTTTATTTTTTCAGAAAGAAGATGATCAAAGTCATCTGTAACCTCTTTTGCAATGGATTTAGTTTGAGTGAATTGAGATTTTACAACCTCATTAGAACTAAATTTGAATATCATAAACGAAAATATAATTAACGCCATTATACCCGTAAACAAAATAACAAAAGAAAGTTTAGTTGAAAACTTCATTAATACGACCTCCATCAGGAATGCAATAAAATAAACTTAACAATCTATCAGCATAAAAAAATAATCTATAAAAATAATTTTCAATTTTCACCCAATACTTCACGTATTTTTTTGGCAAGATCTTTCATTACAATTGGTTTCAAAAGAAACCCATTAATACCCAGAGATGCCGCCTTTTCCTCAGACATGGTTTCACTGAACCCAGTACAAAGTAATACAGGGATATCAGGACGTATTTTGGTCAATTCAACCGTGAGTTTATCGCCGGGCATATTCGGCATTGCCATATCAGTAATGACCAAATCAAATGTATCGGGGTTGGCCCGAAACGCTTCAAGCGCTTCAATACTGCTGGTGCGTGAAGTAACCTGATACCCCAAACGCTCCAGTATCTTTTTTTCCATTATAAGGATCGTTTCTTCGTCATCCACAAATAGAATTCGCTCAGTTCCACCCTGGACGGGTTTTTTAGTCTGGATATTCTGTTCTTCAGAAAGGCTCTTTTCTACTGGAAAATAGACTTTGAATTCTGTTCCTTTGCCAGGCTCGCTGTAAACATGGATACTGCCCCCCATGCTTTTAACAATACCGTGTACAACAGAAAGTCCCATCCCCGTACCCTTGCCTATTTCTTTGGTAGTAAAAAACGGGTCAAAGATTTTTTCTGTCACATCTTTATCCATACCCATACCTGTATCAGCCACAGCCAAACAGGCATAAACCCCGGGTATCATATCAGGAATTGTTACGTCATGTTCACCTAATTCGATTTCTTTGAGACTGACTTTCAGTTCCCCGCCTGTTTCTTCCATGGCATGATACGCATTGGTTGTAAGATTCATTATAATCTGATGAATTTGTGTGGGATCAGCCTTGATCGCACCACAATCCGCCCTGATATCCTGTATAATATCAATTGTTGTAGGAATGGTCGACCTGATCAGTTTTAATGCTTCCTTGATAATAGGCTGCACCTTCATCAGGATTAACTCATTGGTATCCTGTCGTGAAAATGTGAGGATCTGTTTTACAAGGGCCTTGGCTCTCAAGGCACTGGTATAAATTTCATTCAGACTGTCCCGGAATGGGCTGTCTTCGGGACTGTCCGCTAATAACATATCTGCATAG
>NZ_JABZFL010000047.1 GCF_014237455.1 Desulfobacula sp.
ATAGTATGTTTGGCAAAATGAAATGCTTTATCATCAGTTTGATCAACTTGGACGTAAAATCCTTGTTTGCCGACACTCAGAGCAAAACGACTGGCTTCGCTGATTTTTTTTGATAGCTCTTCCGTTGTTGCAGTCAGTTCTTTCAATGGTACAACTTTATTTACTAAACCGAGTTCCTTAGCCTCTTGAGCCGGAAAATTGCGCCCGGTTAAAAGCATTTCCATAGCCATTTTTCGTCCGATGGCTCTTGATATAGCAACCATAGGAGTTGAGCAAAAGAGTCCAATTTTAACCCCTGGTGTAGAAAATTTTGCGTCTTCACTTGCTATAACCAAATCACACCATGCTGCAAGCTGGCACCCTGCGGCAGTTGCAATTCCTTGTACTTGAGCAATAACTGGTTGCGGGATTTCGTGAATTAACTGCATCATTTTAGTGCATTGATCAAAGATAAATTTATATTCTTTCACTCCTGAATTTACCATTTCAGACAAATTATGTCCTGCGCAGAAGTGTTTGCCAGCGGCTCTTATGATTATTACTTTGACCGATTCATCAGTTGATACCTTTGATAAAGCATCAATCATCTCTTCAATCATTCTTTTTGATAGAGCATTTATAGTTTTTGGGCTGTTCAAGGTAAGAATACCAATTGACCCTTCAGTTGAAAACAGAATCTCTTTATATGTCATTTTTTTCTCCTCTACACCGTTCAAGTCATAAATCAAGGTAAAACAATTACTTTCTACACCTTTGCAAAAGTTGAGAGCAATTACAAACATAAATTCTTGCAGCATGTTTCCTGTTCGCCTCTTGTTTTTGGCTTTCAAAGAATATATGAAGCATTTTGCAAAGTAAATCCTTGGGAAACATTAGTTAAAGTGTTTATACTGGAAAGTTACAATACTGTGATATGAAAAAATTAAAAATAAATAATATCCGCTTCTGGCGCAGGACAGTCCAAACGTCCATTGCTGTTTTCTTTGCCCTGATTCCCCTGCTCAACGCCAATGGTTTCAAATTTGTCTGGGGGAATTTTTTAAATACCCATATCGGCTGCCTGACATTTTCAGACCCCCTTGCAGTTTTACAGGTGATGATCAGCAACCGGATCATCCCTTCGGGGCTTTTGCTGGGGGCCGGCCTTGTTCTTGGCATTTCCTTTTTTTTCGGCATAGTATTCTGCTCCTGGATGTGCCCCTTTGGATTATTATCAGAATTGACAAACACACTTTCCCGGCGGTCAAAACTGGGGAAAAATATAAATATCAAATTTTTGAAAAACGCTCCAGCAGTTAAGTTGATAATCTTTTGTGCCGGGTTTACTGCTGTTTTTTTGTTTTTCCGTTCACCGGCCTTAAACCAGGTGTCCCTGCCTTTTCAATATTCAAATATTTTTCAATACATGTTTATGCAAAAATATATTTTCGGAGCAACCTGGTTTTTGATTATGGTTTTATCCATTGAGTTTATTTTTTGTAAACGCCTGTGGTGCCGTTGGATCTGTCCCCAGTCTGTCCTTATAATAATAGCCGGGCGATTAAACCCCCTTGGTCTTAAAATAATTTTTAAACAGAAAAACTGCATTTCAGCCAAGGCCTCGCCTCCTTGCCAAAAAGCCTGTTCCCTTGACCTCGACCCCAGGAAAATAGTCTTAACAAACCAGTTGCAATGCAACAATTGCGGTGACTGCATAGATGCCTGCAGAAAAACAGGCAAGGCCATTGATTTTGGTTTTAAAAAGTACTATAAATAGTATTATTAATAGTAACTTTAAATTAGATAATGGGGTTTATTATGAATATTATAACAGCCAACCAGCTCAAGACAAAGGGAGTCTCAGCGATTCAAAACAATCTTTCAGAAAATCATGAACTGGTGATTACAGTTAGGGGTAAAGAAAAATTTGTTGTCATGGATATGAAGCACTATAACTATCTGAGGGAATGTGAACTCGATGTCGCACTCCATCAAGCCAAAATTGATTATCGAAATGGAAACTATATCACAGAAAATGTTGAAGACCATATCAAAAGAATCACACAATGACATATAAACTCATTTACACAAACAGCTATATTAAGCGGGCTTCAAAATTTGTCAAAAAACATCCTGAATTATTATCTCAATATAAAAAAACACTTAAAATTTTAGAGATAGACCCTAACCATCCATCTTTGAGACCTCATCATTTAAAAGGAAGATTAAAAGATCTGTATTCAATCTCCATTAATATATCTTATAGAATCACCCTTGAATTTTTTGTTACAGAAAAAGAAATTATTTTAGTGAATGTCGGACATCGCGATGAAGTCTATTAAACATTTGATTAATTCTTCATCATCAAAAGCTTAAAAAAAATGTGGCTTAACTCGGTCTCCAGTTTTTTTGGGGAGGATTAGTTGTTAATCAGAAGATATATATAGATCTATAAATTCACCAACTTTAGCACTGTGCGTTTCTTTATTGCTTCCCATCAATTCAAAGCTTGAAAAAGGTATTAATTTTACCATTTTCTCCATTATATCAATGCCGTGAAGATTGTCTGTTTTTGCACCGATAACCACAACTGGCGATTTGACATCTGATAATTTTTTCCATAAAGAGTAATTTCTAATTGCGTAAGCATTTGCTTTTAACCTAACAGGCTCGGCTGCATCAATAGTTCCGCAGTATTTTTTTACCTGACCCGGCTCATTTTTCTTGTCCAACCTGACATAACTCAAATACGCTTTTAATATAGGCTTAATTACAGTGTATAATACGGCCGGGAAGAATTTTATTATAAACAAAATCCAGCCTGGAAATGGAAAATCACAAATAGGTGAAACCAGAAAAGAATTTACAGACTGCCTCTTTTTTGTGGCAAGATAATCAAGAATCACGGTAGCTCCCATTGAACTCCCGGCAAAGTAGAATGGTTGACCTTTGGGGATCATTTCACTAACCAATGTATCTAAATCACGGCTCATCTGGTCAATGGACAGATCAATTATTTTCATATTTGGGAATTTTGCACTTCTTTTCTCCCGTGTTTCAACATAAAGAATTCTATATTTTGGCGCAAGAGTACTCAATACATCTTTCCAGCCATTAATCAATGATACCCAGCCTGCAACAAAAACAATAATAGGTTTTTCAGGATCAGAATTATTAGGTTCAAAGTCAAATATTTTTATTTCAACTTTATCTGGCAGGCAAAGAGTTTTTTCTTTTACCCTGAAATTTTTGTTTAATAAAAAATCACCAAGCATTATTATTTTTTCATTAACGCTGAACATCTGCGACTTGTCCGGCAGCATGTTTTTGTTAAGAAATCCTTTCGTTTTATTTGTTTTTATAACCCCATTAAGGATTGGGCCTCATCCAGCACCTTGTCCATCACCTCAAGGATGTAATCAATATCTTCATTTTCAACGGTCATGGGCGGTCTTATTTTTAAGATATTGTCATAGGGACCTTCGCTGCCCATAAGAATCCGGTGTTCGCGCATGCGGTTTTTAACGTAATCTGCCAAAACGGTTCCAGGTTCACGGGTCTGCAGGTTCTTCACCAGATCAAGACCGATGAAAAGCCCGTAGCCGCGGACATCCCCAACAATCTCATATTTTTTCTGCAAACCGTGTAGCCCTGCCAGAAGTTTATCTCCCATCTGTTTGGCGTTTTTCTGCAAGTGTTCATCTTCAACAATGTTGAGCACCTCAAGGCCCGTACGGCAGGACAAGGTGGAACCGCCAAAGGTGGAGAAAAACTCAGGCCCTTTAGCAAAACTGTCAGCGATCTGTTTTGTCGTGACCACAACGCCCAAAGGATGGCCGTTACCAATGGGTTTGCCCAGAACGACAATGTCAGGAACGACACCCTGCTGCTCAAAGCCAAAGTAATAGTCGCCAAGGCGCCCCAGACCCGTTTGCACTTCATCGGCAATGCAGACACCGCCTGCTTTCCGAATTTTTTCATAAACGGCCGGCAAATAGCCTTTGGGCGGGATGATCTGGCCGCCAACGCTGGGGAAAGTTTCTGCAATAAATCCAGCTAATTTTCCGTCGCAGGCGCTTATGTTGGCAAGGGCCTCATCCACCAGATCCGCATACTTTTGTGCGATATCTGCCTCGCCGCGCCGGAAACGACCGCGAAAGTCGTCGGGCACCTCAATTAGGTGCACCCATTCCGAGGGACCGACCCCGCCTTTGGCGTTAAACTTGTAAGCTGAGATATCGATGCAGCCAGTGGTGTTGCCGTGATACCCATGATCCGGGGTGATCATATCCTTACCGCCGGAATGGGCTCGGGCAAGCCGTAAAGACAGCTCGTTGGCTTCGGAACCTGAGTTGACAAAAAAGCAGACCGACAGTGCTTCAGGCATATAGGAAGCGATCTTTTCGGCAAAGGCGATCTGGGCCGGATGAAGATAGCGGGTGTTGCTGTTCATGCGCTGCAACTGGTCGGCAGCGACTGCCTGGATGCGGGGATGGGCATGGCCCACGTGGGGAACGTTGTTATAGCTGTCCAAAAAGGGTCTCCCCCACTCGTCAAACAGGTGGGTCTTCCAGCCGCGCAGGAACATGACAGGGTCGGTGTAGGTCAGTTTCAGGTTCTGCCCGAACCTTGCCTTTCGTTCGGCCAGTACCCCGACCTTAGAGGGCGGCCGGTAAGCAAGTCTTTCATCATCAAGGTTCAGGATGGCCGCCGGGTTGGGATAAAGCATAGACCAGAAGTTAAGTTCATCCGGGTCCACGGCGCCGGGCCAGTTGGGATTGGTATTGATCAGACCTGTCTGAAAGTGCAGGTGCGGCGCCCATCCACCATTGTGCTGTTGTTCGCCGAGGGCAGCAATGACCTGCCCTTTTCCAATGAGCTGTCCCGCAGTGAGTGCTCCAATCGATTCCGGGTTCAGGTGGCCGTAAAGGGTGAAAAAGGGCGCGCCCTTTTCGGTTTCATGACGAAGGATGACAAGGCCGCCGTAATCCAGGTTATCCTTTCGGTTCTCAACGGCTTCCACCGTGGCGTTCAACGGCGCGTGAACCCTTGTGCCGGCCGGGGCAAAAATATCCACCCCGATATGGACTGTTCTGCGGTTGCTGGCCTTAAAAGGACCTTTGTAAAAGGCCTTGTCCGTATAGATCAGGCGGGGTTCAGCGTAATATCCCAAATGGAAGCCTTGGGTTTCAACATCGAGGGTCGTGGCCTCCTCAGGAGTCAGATCGAATGGATTCTGCGGCAGGGTGCTTTCGGCCACGGACAGGCTGACACGGGGCAGAGTATCCAGAGGTTGGCCTAAAACCTGGGCAAAGCACCCGCGGTTTTCATCCAGCCACTCCATTATCGATTTGGCGCTGTCGTTCACTCCTAATCCGCAAGCGACACGCAGACGGGCTGCAATCAGATCCGGGTTGACCTTCCGGGACTCCAGAAACGCCCAGGCAGGTCCCTGGGAAATCAAGACGTAGGGATCATCGGGCTTTTCCTGAGCCATCATTGTGGAGTTTACCACAGAAACGGCCAGACGAAGACGTAAAAGGGGCCAAATCATGTCGATTTCTTTGAGGGATAGCGGATAAGCGCTGTGAAACCCTTTTACCAAATCTTCCAGTGCACTTTCCGGGTTCGGGTGATCCAGTACCACGTAGGCGGCTGCAATGGCCAGGTCACAGACTACTGGAGCCGCACACATATCCCCTAAATCAATGATCCCTGAGATGGCAGGGGAATCGTGCAGGCTGCCGGTCACCAGAATATTGTAATCATTGATATCGTTGTGAATGGCCTGGGAGGGCAGGGCATCAAGACCCGCCTTGATTCCTGCAAAATCATCCAGAATTTGTCTGATTATCTTTTGTCGGGTTGCATCGGCAATCATTCCCAGGTTATCTGCAATCCAGTCTCCAGAGGGCAGGTGCCACTTAAATTCCCGGTAAAGTCCGGAATGATCAAAACCTGTCAGCGCATTATCC
Organism: Desulfobacula sp.; assembly: GCF_014237455.1. Taxonomy (GTDB): domain Bacteria; phylum Desulfobacterota; class Desulfobacteria; order Desulfobacterales; family Desulfobacteraceae; genus Desulfobacula. The sequence goes on from NZ_JABZFL010000047.1 coordinate 5,955, forward strand.
ATAGCGCCAATGGTTTCTCCAAGCTTGAGGATAAGGTGACGGGTCTTGGGTTTAAATTCAGCCCAGGTTTTTCCATCAAGGTTTTCAAGCACCCAGAGAATCCGGTCGCAGCCTTTTTCGTTTTTGCAGATTTCAAAGGGCCGGCCTTTTTGGGATGGCACAACAAGCGGCAAAGAAAAGGTACGAAGGTGATTCAGTGCACAGCACTGCAGGTCTACAAAATCGGTTTGGCAACCGTCCCGCATCACTTTGAGGATATGGGTGGAATCGATCCGAAAATTCAGATCATACTCACCGTCAAGTTGCCTAAACCTGCCTTTGATGCCCCAGAGGTTTTGAACCGCCTGCTGCCAGTACTTTGTCATGCGTTTCTCCATACGGGAATAGGTTAAAAAATTTGTGGGTTTAAGAAAAACCGTTAACAAAAGCCACGGGTTCGCGCTCCGTCACATCGCCAGTAACTAACTGCGCACCCATTTTGCGCAGAGCCTGAGTTGATGAGCTTTTCGGCTTGCGAACCAGTATGATTACTTTCCAATTGCGTTGAAGGAGACACTGAGTGAGAGGCTGTCCAATAAATTCGGTTCCTCCTGTTAGAAAAACTTGCATATGTTCCTTCTTACTTCATTTTCCTTGTTTAACATTTTTCCAGAAAAACGTAAGCGCTTAAGGAACCACACCCTCAAGGCGTGTGAAAATCAGATATAAATTTAAACGGCGGGACCTGCAAGCAGGGTCTTGTCAACATTTTGCGGCATCAGAGCCATAAAGTCATC
>NZ_JABZFL010000052.1 GCF_014237455.1 Desulfobacula sp.
ATTTTTTCAGACTGAAACAACTCTTCTTTTAATTTCTGAATTTCAGAGATATCCGTTACTGCATTTACAATGCCCGACACCCGTCTTCCTTTTAGAGGTGAGCTCCCGACAAAAAAAGGAATTTTTTTACCGGATTTGGAAATAAAGCTGGTTTCAAAAGTAGCTTTTACTTTGGAATCTGTCGGTGAATCGATTAAATTTTGAAATATTGGCTGGTCTTCAATTGTTACAATTTTTGTATAGTGTTTTCCTACCAAGTCATCGGGTTCATACCCTAAAACATTGGCCAATTGTTTATTTACAAACTCAATATTGCCTTCAAAGTTTATTATTTGAATCCCGTCGTTCAGGGATTCAATAAGATTCTCGTTAAACTCTTTCAAACGCGCCATTTTGTTATCAATCCGCTGTTTTTCCTTTTCTCTGGTCAGGTCCCTTGCCACACCGACCATGGCGATGGGCCTGTCCTGGTCATCCCTTAGGGGAATATTCCTTACATGGGCGGGAAAGTGTCTGCCGGATTTTGTCTTAAGGGTGATTTCATCGTTAAAAATTTTTCCTTCCCGAATGCGGTGGAGGACGTTCTGGTTTTTCCCCCCCAGTATGGCGATGTGCTGGTTGAGCACTTCCTGAGACTTAAATTCAAACATCTGTTCCGAGTATTTATTGAAATAGACCAGGTATCCGTCCAAATCCGTTATCACGATGGACTCTATGATGTTTTCCAGGACATTTTCGATAAATTCCTTGGTTGTCTTTTTCATGCCCAAAATGAGTTGGTTCCAGTTGAGATCGTCTCTTTCAGGAATTATTGATTTGTTGGAATTCTGATCGGAAAAGTTCATTGATATGTCTTTGCTTAACCGGTTGTCACGCGTCATGTTAAATCCCGTTTTAAAAATCAGCCTAAATGATAATCATTACGTACAGGCTGATTTAATTTCAATTAAATTCGTTAATGAATTTTCTATAGAACAGATTGCCATAAAATAGCAAGGGCATTTTTGCTCCAGTTTTAAAGTAACAGAGAATTTGTTGACAAGCGGCAAAATGCAAGGACTTTCAAGCCCCATCAATCCCAAACCACCATCTCCTATGCCAGCGGAAAGGTGCAAAAATGAAAGATCTCCTGGCCTGGTTCGGCTTTAAACAATACCCTTTTGATAAGGAAATTAAGACCGCTGATGTCATTGATACGCCAGTGCTCAAGGAGACCCTTGCTCGACTTGAATACATGAAGCGCAGGGGCGGTATCATGTTACTGACAGGGGATCCCGGAGTGGGTAAAACAATCGCAACCAGACGTTTTGCCGACACACCCTCAATGGAAATCTTTTTAAAATCATTTATACGCCTTTGAGCACCCTTAACCGAAGCGATATTCTTCGGCACATCAATGCGTTATTGGGATTGCAAAATCGATTTACAAAAAGTGTAAATTACCAGCAAATCCAGAAAGAACTGCTGGATTGCAGGGAACAACGGGGACAGACAGTGGTCCTCGTCATTGATGAAGCCCATCTGCTTAAACAGGGGCCTCTTGAAGAAATCAGGCTGCTGACCAACTTCAAGATGGATTCCTTTGATCCTTTCTTGCTAATTTTATCGGGACAATCGGATTTAAAACGCATGATGGATTATGCTGTTATGGAGCCGCTAAATCAAAGGATTCGGATGCGCTACCACATGACGGGATTATCGGAAAAAGCCACCAGCGACTATATCTTGTCCCGCCTTAAATGGGCCGGATGTTCAGCACCCATATTCAGTGATGATGCTTTGGCGGCCATACGGGAATATTCATATGGTTTTCCAAGACTGATCGGCAATATCTGTGAAGAAGCTCTTACCTATGCCATGTTTTGCGATAAAAAAACGGTGGATGCAGACATGATATTAAAAATCAAAACCACCGAAGATTTGTCTATGAAATAACAGTTTCGGTGAAACGGAGTCAGGATATCCTGGGGAGGAAACCTGACAAGGGATAGCCGGAAGCAGGTAGCATTGAATAATGCACCGGGGGGAAGTAGGGAAAGCCTGCTTCCCCTTTCTGTATTATTCAAGCTCTCCTGCCCATGCCTTAAAAAAACCCACTACGGATGAGCGCAGCAAATCCGTTATTAAAAAATGGTCAGTATAATCTTGTGAAAAAATAATAAACGTCTATGTGCTTTTGATAATAAAAGACGTTTGGGATCATGCCACGGTCAGAATAATGGCCTCATCACCTAAAAGCAGAAAATTCCAATCAACAACGGCGGCGCCGCAACATCAAGTCTCCGATAGGCGTCGGTCGAAAATCTAATTCTTCGTACATCAAACTCATTTTACCAACTTTTTTTGCACATTGACTGAATATTTCCTGTTATTAGTGGAAGGGAAGGCAAATAAAAAAAGCCGTAAGTCATAGGGTTAGACTTACGGCTTTTGGGGATTGGATAATTAAAAGTGGTTTATTTATTCTTCAATAATCATCATCGTGGAGGGGTTCAGCCTGAATTTTTGATCGGTTCTGTCCCCGTCTTTTAAAATAATTGCCTCTATTTTATTTTTTACAGGCTGAAGTAAAATGGCTTTGTCAAATCTGTCTTTATAAGTTTCAAGCTGGATGGGAAATCCGTTTTCACACAAGTCTTCCTCCCTGTGGTTCTTCATGGAAAACCATATGACAATGGAAAATTCCTGGTTCAGATTTTCAAGCGCTTCAAGAACGGTTGAAATATCCTTGTCAAAATTCAATCCGTCAATGATCATGACGGACGGCAGTGTAAGGCCGGCCTTTTTAAAGCTTTTAAGATAATCCCTGATCTTTGCCGTATCAAAGGTGGATTCATTATAACTGATCCCGACTTTATTGGGTTTGATGTCTTCCCATAGCCGGACAGCTTTCTGGGGATCAATATACCCGATATGGTCAGTAAGATTTGTGTATCCTTCATGATATCTTAAATTAATTTTTTCCATGGGGTCATCAAGGCTGACATGGAGAATTTTTTCATCATTTAATAATCGCGTCAATGCGACCTGAACAAGAAAACTTGTTTTTCCAACACCAGCCCTTGAAATGACTGCACCGAATTTACCATCTTTTATATTTTCAATCCCAATGGTTTTTGCAACCGGGCTTTTAAGAATGAGATCTTTTTTTAACATATTTCCTCCCTTTACTATAAAGGTCTTAATTATTATTTTTTTCTTCCTGTTTTTTCCTGGCAATTTCTTCTGCAATGGACTGCGGTACCTTTTTGTATGTTGAAAACTCCATTGTAAACTGTGCTTTTCCCTGTGTGGCAGATCTGAGCACGGTAGAAAAGCCAAACATATCAGATAATGGCACCTGGGATTCAATGACAGACATGACACCCTCTTCCTGGGAGCCTTGAATAATGCCTCTCCTCTGATTAATCAGGCCCATGCAGCCGCCCTGGAATTCATTGGGTGTTTCAATAACAACCTTCATAATGGGCTCTTTGATGACAGGTTTTGCTTTGACATATGCTTCAAGAAAGGCGCCTCTTGCTGCTGATTGAAATGCCATTTCAGAAGAATCAACCGCGTGGAAGGCACCATCATCAATGGTGACTTTAATGCCGGTAACAGGGAACTCGAGCTTGGGGCCTTTATTCATGCACCCTTGAAATCCCTTTTCACAGGCCGGGATATATTGGGTGGGGATCCTGCCGCCTGTAATCTTATTTGTAAATTCAAATTCTTCTTCACAGGGTTCAATAAATCCAGCCACGCGACCAAATTGTCCTGCGCCGCCAGTCTGTTTTTTGTGAGTATAGTTAAAAAGAGCCTTTCTGGTAATGGTTTCCCTGTATGCAACCCTTGGCTGTCCGGTTTCAACTTCTGCATCATATTCTCTTTTCATTCTCTCAACATATACTTCAAGGTGGAGCTCACCCATCCCCTGGATAATGGTATCACCGGTTTCATGATCCATATAAGTTCTAAACGTCGGATCTTCCTTGGTAAACCGATTTAATGCCTTGGACATGTTGATCTGGGCTTTATTATCCTTGGGTACAATGGAAAGAGAGATCACTGGTTCCATGATATGCATGGAAAGCATGGCATAATTGATTTGTGGAGATACAAAGGTATCACCCGAGGCACAGTCAACCCCGAACATGGCACCAATGTGACCGGCCGGAATGGCCTCGACTTCCTCCGTTTGTGCAGAATGCATTCGGATCAGACGGCCGGCTTTCATTTTTTTGCCGTCTCTGGAATTAATCAATGTATCGCCTTTATAAATACATCCTTGATAGACCCTGATATAAGTCAACTGGCCATACTGGCCGTCTTCCAGTTTAAAGGCCAAGGCCACGGTCGGTTTATCAAAATTACTTTCAAGAATAACGGCTTCTTCATTGTTATCAAGATCAATGGCTTCATTTTCGATGTCAAGGGGGGAGGGAAGATAGTTGATAACTGCATCCATCAGGGGTTGAACTGCCTTGTTCTTATAGGCAGACCCAAGAAAAACAGGGGTCATCTGTCTTTCAATCGTTCCGGTTCGAACCGCCTGCATGATTAATTCTTCTGTGATTTCTTTTTCTTCCAGAATGGCATCGGTAAGGTCCTCTGAGAAAAGAGAAACCGCATCAATCATTTCTTCCCGGGCCATTTCAGCGTCTTCCATCATTTCAGCAGGGATGTCTTTAATGACAACATTCTCACCATTTTCCCCTTCAAAATAATTGGCTTTCATGGAAACAAGATCAATAATGCCTTCATGTTTATCTTCAAGTCCTATGGGAAGCTGCAGCATGATGGAATTATGTCCCAGTTTATCCCTTAGCTGCCCGCTCACCTTGACAGGATTTGCACCGGATCTGTCACATTTGTTAACATAGGCAATACAGGGAACTTTATACCGTTTCATCTGCTGGTCTACGGTAATGGATTGTGACTGGACTCCGGATACAGAGCAAAGAATCAGTACCACCCCGTCCAGAACCCTTAAAGAGCGTTCAACTTCAACCGTAAAGTCAACATGGCCCGGTGTGTCGATAATGTTGATGTTATGCTTGTCCCATTCACAATAGGTGGCCGCCGATGCAATGGTAATGCCTCTTTCTCTCTCAAGTTCCATGGAATCCATGATGGCGCCGGTACCGTCTTTACCCCTGACTTCATTGATTTTATGGATTCTGTCAGTGTAAAATAAAATTCTTTCGGTCAGTGTGGTCTTACCGGAATCAATATGGGCACTGATTCCAATATTTCTTACTTTTTTTAAATCTCTGATCATTTTAAAATCATCCTTTGAATATAAAATTTACTTGTCAAACAATTTTAGGATGCAATTGTTGTCAAAGGCTTTCCTATATTTTAATATTGCTAAATTATTGTGATTTTGTTAATGTGAACCCGAAGTTAAACTTAGCTTATGAAATCGAATATATTATATTTAAACTGTTAATATGTCAAGTAAAAATTATAAATTGTGACTCTTTTATCAGAACAATCCATCCGGGAATTTGAAAATTATTTAAAGAATGGTTCAAATAATCTGGGCATCAAGGTTTCCGATCATCAGGCGGAATTGATGACCCTTCATGCAAAAGAGCTTGCGGCATGGAATAAAAAGATAAACCTTACCGCCATTAAAGACCCTTTGAAAATAGCAGAAAAACATTTTATCGATTCCATTGCTGCGGTTCCTTTTTTGGGAAATGAAAAATGTCTTATGGATATGGGATCAGGGGGAGGCTTCCCGGGGATTCCCATTAAAATCATGAGACCGTCTTTAAACGTTGTTCTGATTGATTCCTCCCGGAAAAAAGTCAATTTTTTAAAACATGTGATACGGATGCTGCATCTGGAAAATATCGAGGCCTTGCATTCAAGGGTTGAAGATCTTCATGAAAATAAAGCCTATGAAAACAAATTTGATGCGGTTATATCCCGCGCCTTTACTGAACTTTCAGGTTTTGTTGAATTAGCGGTCCCTCTTTTAAATAAGAAGGGGACTATCTATGCCATGAAAGGAAAGCATGGAAGAAAAGAGATTACCCCCGCTATTTTAAAAGATTTTGATTTAAAAACCGACCATTATCAATTACCTTTTGAAAAATCAGATCGATATATGATCAAACTGTCTGCTAACCGCGAGGCTGATTTGAAGCGTTAGCATTATAAAAATCACAGAAACGATATGGATATAATTTTACAGGCTTGGGGAGGAGGTTTTTACCTTTTAAATAAAATCTTTTTTGCTCTTGCAGAAGGGAAAAACCAAAAAACCAAAAGGCAGTTAAAAATCGCTTGATGGTTAATTTACATATTAGGCGTTCCAGCATGGGTGATAATTCTTTTTAGCAAGCATGACTGGATAGCAGCATCAATAGAAGCTGGTGGGGTTCCTTCAATGATATTTGGGTTATTTACTGTCTATCAAAATGATGATTCTCCAAATAAAATATTTGATTTAACGTAAGCGCTCAAGGAACCGCATCTTCAAATTGGATTCAGGGCATGAGATGATAAGCCAACTTTAACATCAAAGGAGGCTTACAACATGGCAGACAGATCCAAAGTAGCAAATAAGAAGC
>NZ_JABZFL010000087.1 GCF_014237455.1 Desulfobacula sp.
CCGGTGCGGGAAATGGTTTCCAGATGGGCTGTCAGTTCACTTGAGGCGGTAAGCCCGGCACTGGTGGAACCGTCCAGGGGAACCGGATCAATGCATCCGCCAAGTTCATCCAGAGAGCTTCCGGTTTGACTGATGTAAAGGGTTTTGTTCCAGAAATAGGAGACATTGCCGAAATAGGAGTCCACAAGTCCATATTCAACCGTTTTTCGACCCGCCTCAATAATGGCTGAATAAACGGTTTCTTCATTTGGGAAAGGAGACGGGATAAATTCGGGCAATTTTTTTTGTATCGGTTTCACATACGGGATGATGGAGTCAAACAGATCCTGGGCATCAGCAGTGGCAACTCCCAGCTGAAGTGCTTCCAGATAATCTGTGAAAAACTTGATAAAGCCTGCAAAACAGACAGAGCTTATGGTTACAAAGCCCTGTTCCGGACCGACTGTGCCGGAGGCGATAATTGCAGGGCCGCTGAAATGACTATCGGTTCTTCCAGGTGCAATGATCACGCTCTTTCTTTTTTTTAACACCTGAATGATTTGGTCTGTGCAAAATTCGTTAATCACGGGAAGATCATGTAGAAAGGTTCTTGTTTCACAATCTTTTGGCTGGATCAATCCATTGGATTTAAGGGCATTTTCTGCCAAAAAGCGTATCAGGCTGCCATAGGGTTCTTTGGGCCTTAAAAAAACCAGAGAGTTTATGTTCAGACCTTTAAAAATATTTTCCAGAAGACGGGTTTCATCTGCCTTGCGGTTCCAGACAAGGGTATCGTCCAGCCCGCCAATCAATGGCTGCGAAGGGCCAGAGTTCAGCCCTAGTCCTGCCTGAACCAGTTTGTCTGCATATTTATTTACAAGTTGTTCCATAAAAGTCCAAGTGTTTGTGCTTTATTTTTCAGAGGCATACCATTGAAGGTAAGTCCTCGAATATTATAATATTTTTTTCTGGTATCCAGGAAAGCATCCCTGTTAATGGGGGGGATATGGATATGATTTGTGCTTGAACCAGGGTCTGTGAAAAATCGATCCGGCAGGTCGTCATCGTTAGCGTTAAAGCCGTTCAGCGCATTCATGATTCGTTCGTTATAATAAATGCGTTCCCCTTTTTTTAAGAGATCCTGGGCACTGGTTTCAATTCCTGTGACAGCTTCAAAGACACTTGCATATTCTTCCAGTCCGGCAGCAAAAAAAGTAAACTTACAGGCTATAAGTGAGTCCACAACAGCATTCAGATCTTCGGCAATTTTTATAATCCTGGCCTTGCCGCTGAAACTGAATCGATCGGTGGCCACAGGTTTCCTGAATATTTCATGACTGATGGGATAGGCACGTAAATGACATCCGCCCCGGGTGGACAGGGCATATCCCAGTGCCATGCCGTAAGCCCCTCTGGGATCATAGGCCGGAAGTTCCATCCCTTTGACTGCCATAGCAGCTTGAGGGGCTCCCATTTTTTTTGCATACTTTTTTGTTCCCAGGGCAAGGTCTTTTCCTTCACCTCTCCCAAGCGCCATATCATCCAAAAGAGATAAGACCTTGTCCGGTGTGTAATCAAGGCCGGTTATTTCACGCCTGCAGGCCAGAGTTGACGCCGCAGATATGGTATCCATACCAAAATAATTACATCGTTCATTGGCTTTTACGACAAGTCTGGTATCCATACAGCCGATCAGAGCTGTAAAATGAGACATGGTTTCAAACTCCGGCATGGCCACGGATTGTCCGTTTCTTATCCCGATTTTTTTGCAAAGGATATGGCAGCCAAGACACCCGTGTTTTTCGGGTCCATAGGTTTTGGTGTAGGCGGCTGCATTGAGTCTGGATGCGTGCTCAAAACGGGTGCGGCGAAAATTATCCGTAGGCATCATCCTGCGGTTGTCCATGAGATCATATACCGCCCCTGTACCAAGACAGGTGAAACCGAATTGCCCCATCAGTGCAGGAGAGGCGGCTGTAAGTCTTAAGATGTCTTCTCTTGCCGCTTTAAGCTTTTTAGAGTTTTTTACCTTACAATGACCAGTACCGTCCACCAGGAGATATTTGATCTTTTTCTGGGCAAGGCAAAGTCCAAGTCCGCTTCTGCCGGCAGCGAAATGGCGGTCTACTATTATGGAAGCAAACCGCACACCATTTTCAGCCGCAGGTCCGATAGATGCTAAAGATGCATTTCCCGGCCTGATTTGTTTATGGACAGCATTTGTATCAAGACCCCATAATCCATTAGCTTCTTTAAACTCTACCCGGTTATCCTTTATCGTAATGCCGACAGGCGTTTCGCTTTTGCCTTTGATGACAATGCCGTCCCAGCCTGCACGCTTGAGCCGGGTGGCAAGTTTTCCACCAACGGAGGAATCTCCCACAAGTCCTGTGAGCGGTGATTTTGAGAGGATATGGGCCCGTCCTGATGTAGGGGAGATGGTTCCTGTGAGAGGCCCGGTAAAGATACAGATCACCATGTCGGGGTGATCCCAGGGTAGCGTTGCACATTGTCTTAAGTATCTGCCGCCTAATCCTTTGCCACCGACATACCGGTTAAAGATGTCAAGACCGGGTTTTTCAATTTCAATGCTTTTTTTTGTCAAATTAATTACCAGTATGTTTCCGGTCCATCCGTGCATATCAGTTCGAATCCTATTTGTTTCGCCGGTCCATGCTCTTTGGGCGAATTCCCCATATCGCCTTCAGTTGGCCGCCAGTGGTTATTTTTTTATCAATATCATACGATAATAAGAAATGATACAAAGCACTTCAAAGTTTTACACTATACAAATCAAAGCGAAATATGTCATAGTATCCGGTAAATCAAACTGGAGAAAGGTGCCTTATGAATTTGTTTGCTATATTGTCAAATATCGGACTGCCGGATATTCTTGATATTTTGTTTATTTCCATTGTTTCCTATCAGCTCTATATCTGGTTCTGGGGCACCAAAGCCTTTAAAGCCCTGATTGGTATTATTCTTTTAAGCGGGGTTTTCATTGTGGCCAAATCCTGGGGACTTTTTTTAACCACCTGGGTGTTTCAAATTTTGTGGCAGGTCTTTGTGATTCTTTTGATTATCCTTTTTCAAAGAGAAATCAGGCAAATGCTTGAGCGGTTTAACCCCCTGAAAACCATAGGTTTTAAATATAAATCAGCAGCTGATGGCTGGGTTCCGCCGTTTGCAGGCTGGGCGTTTGATGTGGCAAAAAAAAGAATCGGTGCGCTCATTGTTTTTGAAAGAATAGATCTTGTATTTGATTTGATCACAAAAGGGATTTCCATGGAATGCGATCCTCAGCCTGAAATATTGGACTCTATTTTTTATAAAGAATCTCCTCTGCATGACGGGGCTATCCTTGTTTCCAAAGGGAAAATTTTAAAAACATCCTGCTATCTGCCCTTATCTGCAAGAGAAGATCTGCCACAGGAATGGGGAACCAGGCACAGGGCCGCTTTAGGGCTGACAGAACAATGCGATGCCTGGGTGATGATTATTTCAGAGGAAAGAGGGGAAGTTTCCTTTGCTGTTGATAATGATATTCGAAAAGTAAATGATGAAAAGGAGCTGGCCGCTCTTCTTGAGGACGCGGCCTTTGACTTTAAAGAGACAGATACGGATATTAAAAAGAAGATAAAATCCTGGTTTACCAGGCGGTATAAAATTAAAACAATAGTTTTGGCCCTGGTTTTTATTATGTGGCTGCTTTTTGCAGGGCAGCAAAATTTTGAAAAGAAAATCAACCTGCCGCTTAACTTCAGGAATACTCCGGCAGGGCTCATGGTATCTCAGCCGATTGATCCAAAAATTTCTATTATCTGTCGCGGACTTAGAAAAGATGTCAGCCTGTTGGACGAAAACAATATCATCACTTCTATTGATTTGTTTTCAGCAAGGCCCGGAACATCCTTTTACAATATTACCACAGGGAATTTAACACTGCCCAATGACAGAGTTCATATTGTACATATCACCCCGGCAAGGATTGAGTTGACACTTGGAAAGAGGCCAAAACCAGATCAGGAAGACAAGCCTTCCATAGAAAGTGAGCTTTATTAGGGTCCTTTTGTTTTTATCTGTGGAAAATGTTTAGACTGCAGGGCAGGGTCAGTATGTATGCTTTGATCTCATCCCTGATTTTTCTGTAGCAATCAAGTTTTTCTTCACGAGTTTCATATTGTTTTGCCATTTCAGGAGGATCATCAAATCCCACATGAATGATCTTACTGCCGCCGGGGAATCTGGGACATGTTTCATGGGCATGACCGCATACCGTGATGACATAGTCAAAAGGTTTATTTTTAAATTTATTCAAGTGTTGGGCTTTTCCGTCTGTTATATCAACGCCTGCCTCAGCCATAACGGTAACCGCATGAGGATCTATCCCTTGGGGGTCAATCCCGGCAGAATAAACATCAATAAAATCTTCTTTCAAGTGTCTTGTCCACCCTTCGGCCATCTGGCTTCGGCATGAATTGCCAGTACAAAGAAACAGTATCTTTAATTTGTCCATTATTTTTTAAAATCGTATCATAAAGAGAAAAAGAGCTATCGTTTCATACTGGCGCTCAACAACACTCGCCACTGCCACAGGAGGCGTTTTCTTTTCCTTTTATCCAGACCTGGATAATATAGGCGGCTCAGCCGACACCCGGACTGACGGATATGGCCTCTGAAGGACAATTGTTAACACAGGCACCACATTCCATGCAGGCATTAAAATCAACAATTTGGGCTTTGTTCTGCTTCATTTCAAAAACCGCTTGAGGACAGACTTCGGTACACAAGCTGCAGCCGATACATTTTTCTTCATCAAGTACCAGGCTCGATACATCATCTAAATATTTTAATTTTTCCATATTTAAATCCTTCGACTTTAGGTCAAAATGCAGAATATATCCAGAGCCCGGATGAAATCACAAGGCTTGCCAATTGCACAGGGAGGTACCGTTTCATTTCTTTTTCAACCCCTGAGGGCGACGTAAACGGTGTTGCTCCGGTAAAATTCATAGCCAGATAAGAACTGATGGTCACACTGAATAAAAAAAGTGCCAGCAATCCTGCAAACCCGCTAACGACAAACGATATTATAGTCATCAGGGGTATGGCAAAAATACTTCCGGTAATGATTCCCTTGAGAGCAAATTCCCTGGAGGGGATAAAAGGAAGCAGGATCGGGGTAACAAAGGCACCTGAAAATATTCCTGCCGCAAGGGCAAAAACAGAAATCATCCCTCTTTCCCAGGCCCCTGGAAAAGAAAAAATATCCGGTCCAAAACCGGAAATAATGAACAGAATAAGTGCTGTGATCAGGGCTGGTTTCAGCACGATTTGAATTTCTACAGGTGTCAGGATGAACCGTTCATACAGCTCAAAGGAGACCTGTCTCATCTTTTTATCCGCTTTTCTGTTATTTTTTAGAAAAATTGGGATATCCTTGGCCCGTATCGGACCATACACCACCCTGAATCCGGACTGCTTTTTGACATCTCTTGCTGATACGCCTGTCGCTCCCAGTTGAGGAACAATGACCCGTTTATGATCCACGATTTTTTCAAGGGAGCAGTCTTTAATCTTTTTCACAAGTTCCCGGGTTGAAAAGGTTCCCTTCCCTGCCGCGCACCAGACATTGATCCCTTTTGTATCCAGTACCAGAATCCATGCATTGATATCACTCAGTTCCTTTCGCAAATGATCAAACGTCAATTTAAAATTTGCAGTAACAAGAACCTCACAATTTTTGTCTGGTTTTCCGATGGCGTAAAGACCGGGAGCCACTGTATAAGTATGCCGACGGATGCCGCACCTTACATAAAAGGTTGAGAAAAGGTCTTTTTTTTCAAGCGTTGATTTGATGATGGGAATAACCCCGGCATTGGTTTTAATAAATCTGTCCACATAGGCGCACAGTTTAAACCCTGGTTTCTCATAATCGACCATGGGGTTGGATCGCTCAGTCGAGCTGTGTAAAGAGACTTCATCCATGGAGGACAGGAGATTAACGCCGGAGGTTGATATTTTCATGCCCTGTATCCGGCCTTATTTATTTCTTTAATCGCTTTATCAACAAGTTCTGAATTATCAGTATCAAAAGATGCCTTTTTTGCATTAAGATCAACAGATACATTGGAAATGCCTTCTATCTGTTCAAGGGTCCTTTGGACCGTTCCCGAGCAATGGCTACAGCTCATACCTTCTACATTCAGGGTTGCTTTTCGTGAAGCCATGTTTAACTCTCCTTTTAAAAAGTTAAAATCGATTTCAGTTGAATCATACCATATAAGTGTATAATAATGATCAAAAAATTTTCGTCAACATGTCGGCAATACGTTACCGGCGGTGATATTTGATAAAGGGAAACATATCGGAAATGAAAGGTCATGCCAATATTCCCTGGTGTTCTGCTGAAGAATGGAACCAGGTTATTTTATCCATAAAAAGAATTGACAGGTTGTATGAGGGCAAACTTGACAGGGTCTATGATACGGCAATAAAGATCAGACAGAAATTTGAAGAACTGTCAGAGCCGATAGAAAAGATTTGTTCACATACCTGTGTGTATTGTGAGGATGTCTGCTGTGTAAGAGCAACCATATGGTATGATTTTAAAGATTTACTTTATATTTATTTTGGTCTAAATACGTTTCCTGAATCACAAATAATAAAAAAAATAGAGGGAAACCGGCAACGGAGTTGTTGGCATTTTTCTGAAAAAGGGTGTATGCTTTCAAGGATTGAACGTCCTTTTGTCTGTATCTGGTATTTTTGTTCTGTTCAGAAAAAATATCTGGTGCTTCATCATCATAAAATAAAGGAAAGTATTGATAAGCTCTTGATAGATATCAAAGACCTTCGTAATAAAATGGAAGAAGAATTTATTCGGGTATCATGCCCAAATCTATAAATTTGATATGATACCGATTTTAAAAATGAAAAGTTGAAGGATGGTTGACTTGAAAGAATTAAAAGGATCACAAAAAAAGTATTTACGGGGGCTTGCCCACAATCTGAACCCGTCTGCTTTTGTCGGTCAGAAAGGGATTACCGACATGCTTATCGGAGAGATTGATCAGGCCCTTGAAGCAGCAGAGCTGATCAAGGTGAAATTTAATGATTATAAAGAAAAAGATCAGAAAAATGTTTTGACAAAGGAGATTGCCAAAGCCACCCGATCCCATATAGCCGGCATGATAGGGCACGTGATTATTTTGTACCGTCCGCATAAAGATGTGGAAAAACAACAGATCAGATTGCCTTAACCCTCATGCTCTTTTAAAGCCCGGGAGGGATCATTGCTGTTTAAGAATGTTACAGCCTGTTTTTCCGACCAGTATAAGTTCTCCTTGTTAAAGGAGACAAATCCCACATGCCCTCCTGATTCCGGCATGCTGAGTGTTACATGTTTGTTGGATCCAGCCTCTTTGACGGGGAAGCATGCTTCGGGTAAAAACGGATCATTAACCGCATTGATGATAAGTGTCGGAACAGTGATATCGGGAATAAACGGTTTGCAGGAACATTTTTCCCAATAATCATAGGCATTTTTAAACCCATGAACGGGGGCTGTATACCTATTGTCAAATGCCTTAAAGTCTTTGATTTTATGATACCCGTTATCATCAATCAGTCCCGGCAGGATTTTCATTTTTGCCTTGATCTTCTGATGCAGCATTACCAGGAATCGTTTCATATAAATTTTGTTTACAGGCTTTGCTAAAATTTTTGAGCTGGCTTTTAAATCACAGGGGACAGAGAATACCACCGCTTTTTTGACAATGGGATCAGGCGTTTCCCTTCCCAGGTACAAAAGGGTCAGGTTCCCGCCAAGGCTGAAGCCGACAAGCGCAATTTCTTTATATGGATATCTGTGTTTGGCATGATGGATCACCCAGGACAAATCATCCGTCACCCCATTGTGATAGGATCGAAGCAGGCGATTGGGCTCACCGCTGCAGGATCTGTAATTCCATGCCAGCGCATCCCATCCCCCATTATTGACAGCTTTTACCATGCCTTTGACATAGGCTCTGCCACTATTGCCTTCCAGACCATGGGATACAATGGCAAGCCTGTTATTATTATTTGTTGACCAGTCGATATCAAGAAAATCATTATCAAAGGTTGTGATCCTTTCTCTTTTGTAGCAAACAGAATCAACTTTTCTGAAAACCACAGGAAAGATCGTCTGAATGTGACCGTTTCCAAAAAGAAAGGGCGGGGTATAAATATTTTCAGGCACAGACATGCTCCTTATTTGTACTGTTTAATTATTTATAAATTTGATATATTATTTTTCCCATGATGTAAAATTTTAATTTAAATAAGGATACAGCTAAACCATGAAGGTTGGAATTATCGGCCTGCCTCAGACAGGTAAAAAAACATTGTTTCAGATTTTAACAGGAAATGAGATTAAAGAACCGTCCAAAGCATTTAAACCCGTGCCCGGTGCCGCAGACATTCTTGATTCAAGATTTAATAAACTTGTTGAAATGTATGAACCCAAAAAAAATGTGAGAGCAAGAATTGATCTTGTTCTACTGCCTAAAATGGAAGCTGAGACCATTTCCAAAGGTGAGATTTTCAGAGATATTGCAGACATGGATGCCATTTGCCATGTGGTACGTGCTTTTGAAGATGATGCCATTTATCATTCCCAGGGGTCTGTGGACGCCATAAGGGATTTTGAGATGGTCAATTCCGAGTTGATCATGCACGATCAGATATTTGTTGAAAAACGAATCGAACGCCTTGAGGCCATGGTCAAAAAGATAAAAGATGAAGGTCAGCAAAAAGAACTTGTGTCGATGAACAAGCTGAAAGATACTCTTGAAGTGGAAAAGCCACTAAGATTGATTGAATTAATGGATGATGAAGAAAAGATGATCAGAAGCTATCCTTTTATTACAAGAAAAAAATTGGTCATTGCCGTTAACGTGTCTGAAGATGATCTCGGAAATGAGGCCCTTCTGTCATCATTCAAACAAAGCTGTGAAATTCAAGAGATGGAAGTCATGCTGGTGTCCGCAAAGGTTGAGGCAGAAATTGCCATGCTGGATACCCAGGAAGAAAAAGATGAATTTTTAGAAGACCTTGGTATTAAAGAGACCGCACTTGAAAGCTTAACAAAGCTCTGCCTTAAATCGTTAAATCTGATTTCTTTTTTTACGGTTGGAAAGGATGAGGTCCGGCAGTGGCTGGTCAGAAAGGGTGCAAAAACGCCCCAGGCGGCGGGAGTAATCCATTCCGACCTTGAACGAGGTTTTATCCGGGGCGAAGTATTCAAATATGATGAACTCATGGAAGCAGGCAGTGAAGCAGAACTTAAAAAGGGCGGCAAAATTTATGTGGAAGGCAAGGACTACCTTGTTGAAGATGGGGATATTTTAAATATCAGGTTTTCTGTTTGACCGGACAATCAGAAATCAGGGAAAACGTCTTTATAATCCAATAATTTTTCGCGCGTTGACCTTACGGCATTCAGCCCTTTTACAATTTTGTTTTTTGTCACAAGGGTCGGATCTATCAACATCCTTTCCGTCTGGCTTATCACCTTTGTGCTCACATTCGCATATTTAGAAAGAGCCGTTATGGTGAGTCCCTGACCAACCCGGATTTCCTTAAGCCTGTTCGGGCCAATTTCCTTAAGCTTATCCAGTCCAATTGGTATAAATCTGTTTTTCCCTTTTTCCATTTTTTTATTCCATTTTACAGTCCACGCCATTCTTGGCTGATATTCCGCAAAAATTATGATCAAACCAAAAAAAATTGAACCGGTAACACATACACCAGCCAACAAAATATTTGAATAATATCAAGTTGTCAAGAAATTTTCCTATTGTCAAGGACTTTTCCTATAAATTCCGGAAATTTCCCGTCCGATACCGTGATATTCAAATCCCTTTTCCATCATTTCTTCAGGGTCATACTGGTTCCTGCCGTCAAAAATGATTTTATGTTTCAAAAGATCTGACAGGGCTTTGAAATCAGGCTGCCGGAATGCCTTCCATTCCGTTGCCAACACCATGGCATCGGCTCCTTCAACAGCATGGTACTGATTGTCCGCAAACATAAGCCGACCGTCCTCAAGCCATTTTTCAGGAAATTCTTTTTTTGCCTGATCCAGAGCCACCGGGTCATAGGCCCTGACACGGGCACCGGCTTTTATCAGCTCCTCAATCAGAACAATGGAAGAGGACTCTCTCATATCATCGGTGCCGGGCTTGAACGACATTCCCCAGACACCAAATATCTTATCTGCCAAGTCATTGGAGAACCGGGCGTTGATTTTTCCCGTCAGTACCCGCTTCTGCTCCATATTCCGCTTTTCAACCGCATCCAGAAGCCCTGGTTCAAACCCCACTTCCCGGCTGGACCGTATCAAGGCCTTTACATCCTTGGGAAAACAAGACCCCCCATACCCGCACCCCGGATAAATAAAGGAATATCCGATCCGGGTATCAGCTCCGATTCCTTTTCTGACATTTTCAACATCCACCCCCAGCCGCTCGCAGATATTGGCGATTTCGTTCATAAAGGATATCTTGGTGGCCAGCATGGAATTGGCTGCATATTTGGTCATCTCCGCATCACGGACATTCATGAGAATTACTTTGTCCCGATTTCTGGAAAAAGGCGCATATAAACGTCTCATGATCTTGGCAGCCCTTGGAGAATCCGTTCCCATCACAATCCTGTCCGGCTTTAGAAAATCTTTAACCGCAGCCCCTTCCTTTAGAAATTCAGGATTGCTGACCACATCAAATTTTATATCTTTTCCCCTTTTTTCCAGTTCAGCCTCAAGGATTTTTCTTACTTTATCAGCAGTGCCGACCGGTACAGTGGACTTGTTTATAATAATTGCATACTCATTTATATTTTGCCCAATTTCTTTTGCCACCCGGAGAACATATTGAAGGTCTGCAGATCCGTCTTCACCCTGAGGTGTTCCCACAGCAATAAAAAAAACACTGGACGTTTTTGCAACCTCTGCAAGGCTGGTGGAAAAATTTAAAAGCCCTTCCTTATAATTTTGAAATACCAGGGCTTTAAGACCTGGTTCATAAATCGGCAAAATTCCTTTTTTCAGATTTTTGATTTTTTCTGTATCAACATCCACACAGGTTACACGGCTTCCCACTTCTGAAAAACATGCCCCTGTCACAAGCCCTACATATCCTGTACCGATAATGGTAAGTTTCATTAATTTAAATCCTTTTTTTTATGAATAACAAGGTAGTATCAAAAAATTATTCTTTAGCGTTTTCGTGTGCCTGGGAAAGCCTTTGTTTCAAGTATCTAATTTCATCCTTGTTGTATTCATACAGGTCAAAGCAGTATCCGTCTTCACCAAGGAGGCCTTCGGGGATGAGGTCGCCGGCTTCTTCAGGATCTGTGATCATCTCACCATAAAAGCAGACAGACAGCCATCTGTCGTCGGGATCATCATCTATGACATCCACCATGGCAAACAAAGAGCGGTTTTTCTGGCTGTTGTGCCTCGGGCGTAAAGAATAGCTCACTTTTGGCCTTGCATGGAATTCCAGGGTGGTATCCTCAAGTGTTTTTAAGTGTTCATAAATTTGGATAAACGCCTGTTTTGTTTTTGAGTCGGTTTCGTTCCAGTTATCAATAAAGGTTTCAAGTTCTTTCATTTTTTATTCCTTAATGTGTTTCAAGAGGTGTCCAAGTTCAGGAAATATCAGGGCATTGCAGGCCAGCTTGCAGGCTTTGATGCTGCCCGGCATGCAAAAGATAATGGTCTGTTTTATGATTCCGGCGGTTGCGCGGGAGAGGATGGCTGCCGAATCAATCTCTTCAAAGCTTAGCTGGGCAAAAAGAGGGCCAAAGGCGGAAAGTTCTTTTTCAAACAATGGCTTAACCGCTTCAATAGTAACATCTTTGGGACTGATGCCGGTACCGCCTGTCATGATAATGGCATCAGGGCAGATCTTTTGGGTGACGTGTTCGGTTAATTCTTTGATGGCAGCACTATCATCGGTTACTATTTGATGAATCACCACTTCAAAGCCTTCTTTTCTGGCCTGTTTTTTTATCCATGCACCGGATTTGTCCTCTGACAGATTTCGGGTTGTTGAGACGGATATCACGGCAATTTTAATATCATCCGGCACGTTTTTTTTGTGTAAAAGTGTGCTCATGTTTTAATCCTGTTCTATGTAAACTAAATCCTGTTTGTCATGTTCCGCTACCAGAACATTGATCATATCCTGATGTTCGGTATTGATGGATATCCCTTTGTAATCCGCCTGGATGGGAAGTTCCCTGTGCCCCCTGTCCACCAGGATGGCAAGCTCAATACGGGAAGGCCTGCCAAAATCCATTAAGGCATCCATGGCGGCTCTGATGGTTCGCCCTGTAAACAGCACATCATCCACAAGGATAATATCCATGTCATCCACGGAAAAAGGAATATTGGAAGGTCGTACAATGGGCTGGTGGCTGATTTTTGTCCAGTCATCCCTGTACATGTTGATATCCATGCTGCCGACGGGCAGCGTCACGTTTTCTATTTTTTGGATCTGATCAGCCAGTCTTTTTGCAAGGAAATCCCCTCGTGTCTGTATCCCGACAAGAGCAAGGTTCTGGGTCCCTTTGTGTTTTTCAATAATTTCATGGGACATTCTTGTGATGATCCTTTTAAAATCCTGATCGTTCAGGATGGTCTTTTTTCTTTTCATGTTACGGTCTTCCCTTGATTTATATGTGTTTTAGAATGTGTATCATCTTTTTTTATGGCGGGCAACACCTTGATTTTAACTTTAAGTTGCTATAATCAGTGTAGGATAAAATTTTACTTTTGAGCAGGAATAGTGTGAATGAAATTTAACTGTACAGGTGTGATACTGGCCGGCGGGAAAAACAGCAGGCTGCCGGGAAAGAAGAAGGCCTTTAGAAAGATCGGGGATTTCATGATTCTTGAAAGTATTTATGGATTGTTCTCGAATCTGTTTAAGGAAGTCATTATCGTGGTAAACGAACCAGAAGAGTTTGCCGGATGGGACATGACAATTGTGACAGATATCATTCCTTCAAAGTGCGCGCTCGCAGGTCTTCATGCAGGTCTTTTTTATGCATCTTATCCATATGCGTATGTAGCGGCCTGTGACACTCCTTTTATCGAGCAGTCGATTGTTGAATATATCGTGGATCAGATTCAGCCGGGGTATGAAGTGATTATTCCCCGCACGGATGATGGGCTTGAAGCATTGTCTGCCGTGTATTCAAAGGATTGTATTCCCTTGATAGAGGAAAATCTCAAAAAAAATATTTTTATGATTAAAAAATTTTTCAGAAAAAAAAAGGTCAAGGAGATTCCAGTGGAACAATTAAAAATGCTGGACCCCAAAATGAGGTTTATTTTTAATGTGAATACACCAGAAGATCTTGAGAAAGCCAAAACAATCGCAAATAAAACAGGGCAGTAAATAAGGGGAGAGATATGAATATAGCAACAATGGTGGAGCAGATAAAACAACATCCTGATTACCATAAGGCTGGGATGATTTTATGCCATAACGGTGTGGTCAGGGCCACGTCCCGGGAAGGCGATGAAGTGACCGGACTTGAAGTTGTGGTTGACCATGACAGGCTGGATCAGATTCTTGATGAACAGAAAAAAAGGCCGGGAATTATTGATATCCTGATTCATGTCAATGAGGGTGTTAAACTTGATATTGGTGATGATGTGATGTTTCTGGTGGTTGCAGGGGATATCCGGGAGAATGTACTTGAAGCATTGACGGACACGTTGAATTTAGTAAAGACTGAGGCAACAAGCAAAAAACAATATTTTAAATAGGTAAAAAAATGACGGATTTTACGCACCTTGATAAAGACGGCAGGGTCAGAATGGTGGATGTGGGAGATAAGGCCGAAACCAAGCGGGTTGCCGTTGTTGGCGGGAAGATCTCAATGGAACCAGATACCCTTGCCAGGATTATGGATGAAAAAGTGAAAAAGGGAAATGTTCTTGAAGCAGCGAGGATTGCCGGTGTCATGGCAGCAAAGAAAACATCGGATTTGATTCCCATGTGTCACCCGTTAAATATCACCCATGCCAGGATCGATTTTTCCTTTGATAAGGCAAACCATGCCATTGATATTGAAGCCGAAGTGTCGCTGACAGGAAAAACCGGCGTTGAAATGGAAGCATTGACGGCTGTTTCCGTTGCGGCCTTAACCATATATGACATGTGCAAATCCTATGACAGGGGCATGAGAATATCCGATATCTATCTGAAATCCAAATCAGGAGGTAAAAGCGGAATATATTCTGCAAAATAGTGTGATCACTCTTGAAAATTTGGCATATCTGGGGAGTGGGTTTTGTGTAGGGGTACTTGTCTGTGCCATCCTTGCAAAATCAGGGGGTCTGTTTTTTTCAAAAAAACTGAAAAATTTATCTAATGAGGTATTGTTTAATAATTCCGCTAAATTCATGGATCTTGCGGATAAATATTTTTCTTCCTATGTAAAAGAAGCCAGAAAAGATTTTGATATCAAGGGAAATGAAATTTTAAGAACGGTTGATCCTGTGAGACAGACCCTTGATAAATATGAAGCCCATCTCAATATTATGGAAAAAGACAGGGAAAAGGCCTATGGTTCCATCGCTGAAAAGCTTCTGGAGATGGGGCGGCATCAGAACCTTCTTCATGTTGAAACAGGAAACCTTGTTAAGGCATTAAGGGTTCCCCATGTCAGGGGGCGATGGGGGGAAATCACCTTAAAGAGAGTGGCGGAACTGGCCGGGATGGCCGAGTATTGTGATTTTGAAGAACAACTTTCATCCGGGAGCGGCAAGGGGTCTATCAGGCCTGATATGGTGGTCACGCTGCCGGGAAATCGCAAAATTATTATTGATTCCAAGGTTCCTTTGATGGCCTATCTTGATGCACTTGAAGCATCCGGGGAAGAGGAAAGGAAAGACCGGATGAAAGATCATGGGCGTCAGGTAATGAAGCATATTTCAAATTTATCGTCCAAGAATTATTTTAAAGAGATTTCGCCAACCCCTGAATTTGTTGTGCTGTTCATCCCGGGAGAAAATTTTTTCAGCGCAGCTTTGACAGTGTGTCCGGATCTGATTGAAAAGGGAATAGAAAAAGGGGTAATCCTTGCCACGCCTACTACATTGATAGCCCTTTTAAAAGCGGTTTCCTATTCCTGGAAACAAAAAAAAAGTTATGAAAATGCAGAAGAGATCAGACATCTCGGAATAGAGCTTTTTTCCAGGCTTTGCAATATGACTGATAATATCAACCGTCTTGGAAAAGATATTGAAAAGTGTGCGACGACCTATAACAGGACGGTGGGTGCAATGGAAACCAGGGTTATGTCTACGGCTAAAAAACTGGAAAGCCTTGACGTCTCTTCTCAAACCATGGATGATCTACAGGAAATAGATCATTCAAAAACGTTTGCCAAAGAATTTAGCAGGCGATATCAAGAGGATGAATAAAATGTCAATAAAACAGATAGGGGTTTTCTTCCTTGTAATCGGGGTCTGTTTTTTTGCCGGATGCTTTCCCGGTGTTAGAGAAGAGATTACACAGTTTAGTTCCCTGAAAAAACTGAACTATAGGAAACATCCTTTATTTATTGATAATTTGGATTTTCAAGGGTTGACAGCTTCCATTGATTACAGCCTTGAGTATTTTAAAAAGGTGCCCCTGGAACGAAAATATCACTATGGAAAAGAGATATACACGGCTGCCCATATGATTGCATCTTTGGAAATCTTTAAGGCATTTTTGGAAAAAGAGCCTTCCATCAAAGCATTGAATGCATTTATAAAATCTAATTTTATTGTTTATGAAGCAGCAGGGAATGAAGAGGGCGACGTGCTTTTTACCGGGTATTTTGAGCCGACTTATGAAGGGAGCCTTAAAAAGAGTAATGCTTATCCGTATCCGGTTTATTCCAGGCCGGATGATTTATTGGAAATTGATTTATCAGCGTTTTCAGATCAGTTCAAAGGTCACAAACGCCTGATGGCAAGAGTCAACGATTCAAAAAACAGGGTGGTGCCATATTATTCAAGGAAGCAAATTAATTTTCTAGAAGATTTTCACACAAGATCAGTGCCCATCGTATGGGTCAAAAGCCGGATAGATCGTTTTTTTCTGGAAATTCAGGGATCGGGAAAAATTGTTCTGGATCAGGGGGATGTGTTAAGGGTTCATTATGCTTCAAGCAACGGGAATGCATACCGATCCATCGGGCGATACCTGATCAGGAAAAATGAGATTTTAAAAGAAAATATGTCCATGCAGGCCATCAGAACCTGGCTTGAGCAGCATCCTGAAAGAATGGATGAAGTCCTGCACCATAATGAGAGCTTTGTGTTTTTCCAAAAAGAACAAGGCGGGCCCTATGGCAGTCTTGGCGTTGAAGTCACAGCTCTTCGTTCCATTGCAACAGACAGCAGATTATTCCCAAAAGGGGCGTTGTGCTTTATGCAGGCCCAATTGCCGGATAAAAAAAACAGCCCCCCTTTAAAGGTGTGGGAACAGGCCTCTTTTTTTGTATTGAACCAGGATACAGGCGGTGCTCTTAAAGGGCCTGCAAGGGCAGACCTTTTTTGTGGAAACGGTGATTATGCCGAATTTACCGCAGGTCATATGAATAAATATGGGAAGCTATTTTTTCTTGTCCTGAAGCCGGACCAGGGATAATGTTTAAATCCATTCAACATTATTTGAGGAAAACGTTAGAACCACCTTTTTCCCCGGATAGAGATCAAGACAGCTGATCTGATCGGGAGAAAGCCTGAGAATTAAGGAAAGGTCGTGGATAGAAATCGTGGCCATGATATATTCAGTTTGCTTTTCCAAAAGCATGGAAACGATATGACCGGACAATTGATTGAGACTGCTGTTGCCAGGCTGTTTTTCAAGGTCAATGGAAATGTTTTTCTTCCTGATAATGGCAGTACATGTTTTTGGGGCAGGGGTTTTTAGCGTGATGATCTGTCCGTCATCAAGTTTTTTTATAAGGGTTTTTTTATCCGTTTTTACAAAGGGCCCTGTGATAATATTTTCCATACCCGTGGAAAATATATTCCCCTTGAATATGGAAAGCTGTTTATCACTGATGGAATAGAGCCATTGCAGATCGTGGCTTGCAATGACAAGGGTGGCTCCCCAATTATCCCTGGCTTTTAAGGATGCTTTTCGGATCAGCTCGGCACTTTCAGTGTCAACACTTGCAATGGGTTCATCAAGGAGCAGAACTTCGGGTTTTAAGATAAGCCTGGCAGCCATGGCAACCCTTTGAGCTTCTCCGCCTGACAATTCGTGCCATTTTCTATGGGCAAATTTTTGATAATCAAGCCCGACGGTTGAAAGTACTTTTTTTACCCTCCCTTCGAGGTGTTTTTTGTCTTTTCTGATCTTCAGACCATAGGCAATATTTTCAAAAATTGTCCGTTTTAAAAGATAGGGTTTCTGGGTCAAAAGCGTCACCTTTGACCGGACGGTTGGTGAAAAAGGAAGTTCCAGGCGTCCTTTATAAAAGATATGTCCCCGGGTTGGTTTCCGGGCAAAGGCCAATAGTTTTAAAAGCGTGCTTTTTCCACTGCCGTTAGGCCCGATAAGACCGGTAATCGATCCCTTTACGATTTTAAGGTCATTAATATCCAGCACTTTTGTGTTTCCATAATAGTGTTGAATATCCTTTAAATGGTATGCGGGATTTTTTTTTGTCATTGTTTCCTTAAAAAAGACAGGGATAGATTTACAATAAATGCAATCATGATCAGAACAAGCCCCAGGGCAATGCCATTGGCAAACAGGCCCTTGTTTGTTTCAAGGGCAATAGCTGTGGTAATCGTTCTGGTATGGTATTTTATATTGCCGCCCACCATCATTGATATACCGACTTCGGTTAACACTCTGCCATAGGCTGTGACCGCCCCTGCCAGGATCCCGTACCTGACCTCCCAGAGACAGGTGGCAATGATATGCCGCTTACCGGCACCCAGGGTGATAAGCGTCAGCTTGAGATCATGATCGATACTTTCAATGGTAGAGGCAGTGATCGCTGCTACTATCGGGAAGGCAAGGATGGTCTGCCCGATGGCAATTCCTGTCAAAGTAAACAGCAACCCCATCTCACCCAAGGGCCCCTGGTGTGAAATAAATGCATAAACAGCAAGGCCGATGAAAACAGTTGGAAGGGCAAGCATGGTATCAAGAATCGTTCTTAAATGCTTTTTCCCTTTGAAATCAAAATATCCAAGAAGAAAGCCACAGGGCAGACCGGTTCCAATGCTCAGGAGCATGGAGCCCGTGGATACTTTTATAGTTGCCCAGACAGCAGTCCAGGTTGAGCTGTCGCCGCTTATCAGAAGCTCAATGGCTTTGATAAAGCCTGCAACGATAAAGTCCATAAAGTCCTTGTGCTATTTTGCGTTTGGTGTAAACAGCCTCTTCCCAAGAAGTCTGAAGTCTTTTATCAGGTTCTGGGCATTTTGTGAAGCCATCCAGTCTGAGAATTTGAGTGCCAGGCCATATTTTGCATTGGGGCAGTTCTTTGGGTCAAGTGTTAATACGCTGTATTGATTCAGCAAAATACTGTCACCCTCCACCAGAACTTTTAAGGGAGCGTTACCTCCCTGCTGGGATTGGTATTTGATATATGTGCCCCTGTCCGTCATGGTGTGGCCATTTCTCTCCTGGGCAACATTGATGGTTGCAAGCATCCCCTGGCCTGTCTGAACATACCATTTTTCTTTGTCGGGTAGCTGGATTCCAGCATTTTTCCATAAGAGATTTTCCTTTTTATGGGTACCCGAATCATCACCGCGACTCATAAACACGGCCTGTTTGCTTTTGATCGCATTTAAGGCATCAGATATGTTTTTACCTTTTATGACTGCCGGATCATTTTCAGGTCCGATGATGACAAAATCATTATACATGACTTGTCTTCTGTCTTTTCCATATCCGTTTTTGATATATTTTTTTTCTGCGGGCGGGGCGTGAACCAGCAGAACGTCAACATCACAGTTCTGGCCAAGCTTCAGGGCCTTACCGGTTCCTGTTGCTGTCCATTTCAGGGAGATGCCGGTTTCTTTTTCAAAATGGGGGATGAGATAATCCAGAAGACCTGTGTTATCCGTGCTTGTGGTGGTTGCCATCATCAGACTCTTGCTTTTGGCCTGGGCACTGATGGTCAGGGTCATTGTTAAAATAATAGTTAAAATACCGATAAAAATTTTCTTTCTACTCATTTTCAAGTCTCCAGTAAAATATTAATAATTTGTTTATCGAAATGAGGTTCGAATATGTTAATATTAGGAAAAAATCAACAAAAAGTTTTATAATATCAAACAAAAAGAAAACAATTACCAATACAGACCAATAATTACTATCGATCTTTTAAGAAAAGGCTGTGATATTCCTCTTCAGAAAGATGGCGTTTTAACTTATCGTTAATAAACAGGTATATTTCTTTGAGTTCCTGATCAGGCAGCCTTGGGAGAAGTGTTTTTAAAAATAAATCTTCAGAGAATTTTTGAAGATAAAACATAATGGTTTCTTCATCTGTTTCCCGGTCAAGGCCAAAAGCCCCCAGACCTTTATATTCCTGAACAAAATTGTGCGTATCTTTTTTCATATAGGTCTCCTGTATTTGATTTATAAAGATGCTTCCATTATTTTGTTTGTCAATTTAAAATGAAATGGATTATCGGTCATTCAGTTTAATCCCTTTCTTACTTTTGTGGGTCGGTGGAAAATGTTTGAATTTGAATTAATTCCAATATGAAATTAATTTTTTAATGTTGACTTTTATTCCTTTTCTAAATATTAAGATAATTGTTCAGGTGCTTAAAAGGCTTAAAAGGGAACGCCTGTGAAATTCAGGGACGGGCCCGCCGCTGTAATTGGGGACGAAAGCTTTACTACGTCACTGTCGGTTTTAAACAGATGGGAAGGCAAAGCGATTAGAATGATCCAAAGTCAGAAGACCTGCCTGACAAATTGATACGTTCCCCGTGGACAAGGGAATTAGATCTTGAGGAAAAAGGGATAACCCCGGATCGATGAACTCGGTTCGGGGTTTAGTATTTTCCGGGCCGGTAAATTTTAAATTATGGGGACAAAAAAAGCGATGAAAAATTTTTGTTTAATAATGATGATGCTGGCCAGTTTTTTATTATTCCAGACAATGGCATCTGCTGATGAAAATGCAAAACAACAAGAGGCAGTGGCAACCATGGACGAGGTTGTGGTAACTGCCACAAAAACTAAAGAGCTGCGCAAAGATGTGCCTAATTCTATAATTTTAATCGACGATCTGGATATCAAAGAATCTCCGGCAACCAGTGTTGGTGATTTATTAGGATGTGAATCAGGTCTTGATTGGCGTACCAGAGGAAATTATGGAGGAGCTGCCGAGGGAATTCATATCCGCGGTATGGGCTCTGACGGGACCCAGATCCTTGTCAACGGTATTACTGTGAATTCTCCTTCATTGGGTTCAGCAGATACTGGCAAAATACCCACAAATAACATTGAACGCATAGAAATAGTTAAAGGATCAGGATCAGTTTTATATGGTTCAGGGGCAATGGGCGGTATTGTAAATATTATTACAAAGAGCCCGAAACGTGACCAGACTGATTTAAAACTAAGTGCAGGTTATGGATCTGAAAATACGTATCAGACCTCGGCAGAGCACGGAATGTTCTTCCTTGGAGACCTTGGCTATTATATCACTGCAAGCACTTCAGGCACTGATGGTTTCCGGGATAATGCTGATCATGAGCAAAACGATATGTCATTAAAATTTGAACTGGATAAAGGGGAAAAACTAAATATCAGCCTTTATGCTGATTATATTGACAGGCAAAGCGGCAGCCCCGGACCGGAGACACCACCAGGAACCACTTTATTCAGTGTAAGAGGGATCCCGGTGTATAATTCTGAATCAGCAAGCCTGCTCAATGAGCAAAATGAAACAGACAAACATCTGGTTCTTAAGATAAAAAGCAAGCCTTTGGCTTGGCTTGGATTAAATTTTCAAACCGATTATACAGACATGAAAAGTGATTTTTATCTAAGATATTATGACGGATGGACACCGGGTAACCTGCCAGGAAGTTCATCAGAAACCATTAATCAGATTTTTGGTGTAGAAGGTAATGCTGAAATAACCCCATTTAAAAATGCTACCTTACTTGCCGGAATCCAGTATAAAAAATATGATTGGAAGAATACAAGCCTGACCCTGGATGGCTTTGGAAATGGGACTTCACAACTAAAGGGAGAAAATGACCTTTATACAACAGGTATTTTTGGTGAAGCTCAATATCGACCCAATAAATATATTAAAGGTATTATAGGCCTTCGCCATGAAGACCATTCAATTTTTGGCAGTAAAGTCCTTCCCAGATATGGATTAATTATCAATCCTGTTGAGACCACTACTCTTAAAATCAACATAGGAAAACACTTTAAAGCTCCCACACCAAATGATCTGTTCTGGCCAAAAGAAGACTGGGGATGGGGTTGGGGTGCCGAGGGTAATGCTAATCTGAAACCGGAAACCGGAATGCACAGTGATATCAGTATTGAACAGACTTTATTAGACAAAAAAATCTTTCTCTCTTTAACTTATTTTAAATGGGATATTGAAGACAAAATTGAATGGGCACTGGATGGTACTATTTACAGACCGGATAATCTTTCTGAATATGAAGCAGACGGCTGGGAACTTGGTACTAAAATAGGACCTTTTAATAACATGACACTTGCATTGGATTACACATATACAGATGCAAAAGAAAAAAAAGCAGGAGGTGTAGAACGAAAGGCACGTTACACATCAAATATTTTTTTTAAAGCTGCCCTCACATACTGGTTTGATTTTGGTATGGATTTAACAACTATTGTACGCTACACTGGTAAACGGCCTGCTGTTTATGCTCTGGCTACAGACAAAACTCCTGAGACTGTACTTTCAGGTTATTGGATGGTTGACTTAAAAGCAAATCAGAAAATAGGTGAAAACTGGACATTGTCATGCCAGCTCAACAATCTTTTTAATAAAGGCTATGATACCTATTCTGAAAATTTTCGTGATCAATTTGGTGCAAGCACCCTGTCATACTATTCTGGTGCAGGACGGTCGGTCTTTTTATCTTTAGATTATCAATTTTAGAACCAAATCTTTATTCAGAAAGTTTTTTATGAACTTTCTGAATAAAGATGAAAAGAAAGTTACAAATGAAAAAAATTTTTAACATTAACACATGTATTATAGTACTTACCGGGTTACTGGTATTTTGTGCCACTTCACTTGCCGCATACCCTGTAAGTGTTCAGGACTCAAAAGGGAATACTTTAAAATTTTTTAAACCGCCCCAGAAGGTTGTATCCCTTGTGCCCTCAGCCACCCAGATTCTATTTGAGATAGGTGCAGAAAAGTTTGTTAAAGCCATTACCTACCATGATACAACCCTTGCCGGTGCCGATGGAAAACAAATCATAGGCGGATTTTTCGGGCCATCTCTTGATAAGATTGAAGATGCCGGGCCTGATATGATTATTCTTTCTTCCATCCACAGAGATATAATTGAAAAATATAATAAAACAGATACTAAACTATTTATTTTTCAAACTGAAACAATTGAAAATTCTTATCAAAGCATAGCTGTTTTAGGTAAAATATTTGACTGCGAAAAAAAGGCTGAAAAACTCATTGAAAAAAACAAGGCTGAAATAAATCATTTAAAACAAAAACTGGCCAAAATTGATCATTTAGAAAAGAAACGCGTCATCAGACTCATGGGGAAAAATACAATCATGACTCCGGGCAGTGATTCCTTTCAAAATGAGATCATACGTGCTGCCGGAGGTATCCCTCCTGATTTTGGCAGAAAAGGGAATATCATAAGTGTTACAAAAAAAGAATGGATGAAATTTAATCCCGAGATTATTTATGGATGTAGTCCTGATAAAGAGGTCGCAGAGAATTTTTTCTCAAAACCCGGGTGGAAAGATGTGGATGCAATAAAAAACAAACAGATTTATTATTTCCCCTGTGATTTGACCTGCAGGGCCTCTACCCATACGGGGTATTTCGCATCCTGGCTTTCATCTGTCATATATTCAGAACACTTTTCAAAGTCTGAAAATAATATACTTCCCGCAGGCTTAATTCACTCAAAACCGGTTAAAATAGATCTTGAATACATCAAATCAGCTTCAATTGCCTACAGTAATATTTATGATTTTAAAAACAAAACTCTGATCATTGATTTTAAATCTCCCCAATCAATCGTTTCAACCCTTGAAGGCGAAAGAAATAACATAACAAGTATAGGAAATCATTTTACTCCTCCGCCTACCTGGGCTCCGAGTCACAAACGTGGAATTGAGCATATCAGATCATCCATTTTAAACGCCATGAAAAGGCAGAAACAAACCACTTCTTTTTTGATAACCGGCGCTGATATGGATAATCTTTCCATCCAAACCCAATCCTATAAAGACATAAAGGTTTTTGCCCTTGTAACAGCAGGCGTCATGTCCAATGCGGTAAGAATGTCAAAGGACACAGGTGCTTTTTATGAGCCCGGTACCATAAATATTATTCTTTTAACAAACATGCAGCTTTCTAAAAGAGCCATGACCCGTGCCATTATCTCAGGGACCGAAGGCAAAACAGCAGCTCTTGAGGACATGGATATCAGATCCAGCTATACTCCCCTTTTCAATGAAGCCACGGGCACGGGCACGGATAATATCCTCGTGGTACAGGGTTCCGGCCTTAAAATAGAAAATGCCGGAGGCCATTCAAAAATGGGTGAACTTATTGCAAAAGCAGTGTATGCCGGAGTTAAAGAAGCTGTTTTAAAACAAAACGGGATTCTTGCCAGACGCAATATTTTCCAGCGCCTTAAAGAAAGAAACATCAATATATACCAACTTACAACAGGTGCGGACTGCGGATGCGAGGACAAACGGAATGATTTTGCAGCCCTGATGGAACAACTGCTTCTTGAGCCTGAATATGCAGCATTTATTGAATCCTCCCTGGCCATCAGTGATGAATATGAAAAAGGATTAATTAAGAATTTAAATTCGTTTAATATCTGGTGCAAGAAAATTGCCGACAATATTGCAGGCTATGAAATTGAAGAGATAAAAGACATGATTTCAGATGCAACCATGCCCATAACAATAAATACAGCTCTTGATGCAATCCTGACAGGTGCACAGGCACGTCTGAACCGGCATCAAAATTCGAACCCGAAAAATATCTTAATCCCTCAAAGAGTGATATCATTATCACCCATTATCACTGAAACCATATATCTTTTAAATGCCCAGGATTTGCTGATTGCCAATACCACCTATTGTAATGTGCCTGAAAAAGCAAAGTTCAAAGAAAAGATCGGCTCGGTGATCCAGATGAATGTTGAAAAAATTATCAGCCTGCGCCCGGATTTGGTTATTGCAAGCCCGCTTTCAAGGGAAAAGCAGATAAAAATTTTAGAAAATCATCATATTAAGGTGATGAAAATTGAAAACCCGCAAACTTTTCCCCAAATGTGCGATATTACGATGAAAATCGGTAAGATTCTCGGGCAGACAGATTTTGCAGAAAAAATCATCAAAGATGCTGTAAGAGAAGTTGAAACGATTAAGCTTAAAACAGCTCATCTTCCTAAAAAAAAGGTGTTTATCCAGATTGGTATGAAACCCCTGCATTCTGCTAATAAAGAGACCTTTATAAATGAATATATCAACTATGGCGGCGGAATCAATATTGCTGAAAATGCACGATCAGGAATATACAGCAGGGAAAAAGTTCTTAAAGAAAATCCAGATATTATTTTAATAGCAACCATGGGAACATCCAAAAAAGCCGGAGAAATCGAAAAACAGCGATGGATGAAATTTAGTTCCTTGAATGCCACAAGAGAAAACCAGATTTATGTTCTGGACCCCGAACTTATCTTAAGCCCTACGCCTGTTACCTTTGCGAAAGGGTTAAAACAGGTTTCATCTTTAATCCATCCAGAGGGTGATTGAAAAAATGAAACAAAACAAGATAAAGTACTGGTCGATTCTTTTAATCCTCCTTATGGTCATATTAATACTTGTCAGCCTTCTTTCTTTATGCGTCGGCAGTGCAGGCATCCAATTAAAAAATATCCCTGATATTCTTTTGCATGGCAAAGGCAGTGCTGACCACAGTATTCTTTTAGGCATACGCCTGCCAAGAATCGTATTGGGCCTTTCGATCGGTGGGGCTTTAAGTCTGGCCGGCGCCCTGCTCCAGGGAATATTCAAAAACCCTCTGGTTGAACCTTATACGCTTGGCATCTCAGGCGGGGCTTCCCTTGGTGTCTGCATCAATATCCTTTTTAAATTTTACGGCAAAATAGGTATTATTGCCTATCCCCTCTCAGGATTTTTAGGAGCAAGTCTTGTTATTTTTCTTGTTTACAGCTTAAACAACAAGGCAAGAGATATTCAGTCAAACAGGATGCTTTTAACCGGTGTGATGATCTCCTATGTTGCATCTTCCCTGGTCATGCTGCTCATGGCTATCTCAAAAAGTGATGATCTTCAAAATATTGTTCTCTGGATTATGGGTTCTCTTGACGAACCCAATACGATTCTAATCAAAATGGCGCTTTTCGGCTCCCTTGCAGGGCTTGTTGTTTCCTATTTTTTCTGTTTTGATTTAAACGCCCTGCTTCTGGGTGAAGACGAAGCCGCAAATCTGGGCGTTAATACAACCAGAACTAAAAAATATCTATTTATCCTTGCCTCCTTTTTAACGGGATTAAGTGTATCTGTTGCCGGAATCATCATGTTTGCAGGCCTTATTGTTCCTCATTTCATGCGTATGATAGCAGGTCCTGACCATCGAATACTTCTTATCAGTTCCTTTCTGGCCGGTGCTGCATTCCTGGTTTTATGTGATGTCATTGCAAGAGTCATCATCTCGCCCCTTGAACTTCCGGTAGGTGTCATAACAGGTATCATCGGCGGTATTATTTTCATCTGGGCACTTTCAAGAAAACAGGTGACTTTATGAATCATACCCTCACCATAGAAAACCTCAGTTTCAGATACAATAAGGAAATGATACTGAAAGATATTTCTTTTTCAACAGATCCGGGTGAATTTATTTCAATCATCGGTCCTAACGGGTCCGGGAAAACAACGCTGATAAAAATCATTTCAAAGATAAACAAACCTGAAAAAGGAAATATTTATATAAAAGGCAATAATATTCAAAAAATGTCGAACCGGCAATTGGCCAGACATATCGCAGTTGTCATGCAGTCTGTTGATCCGGTTGCCATGAGTGTTGAAGAATATGTTCTTTTAGGAAGGTTGCCTTTTTTTAAAAAATATCAATTTTTTGAAACCGCTAAAGACATTGCACTGGCCCATAAATATATGAAGCTTACAGGTATTTTGAAGCTTAAGGATGCACCCATCAATAAAATAAGCGGCGGAGAAAGACAACTTGCAGCTATTGCCAGGGCTTTAACTCAGGAGCCCATGCTTCTAATTCTTGATGAACCCACATCTCATCTTGATATTACACACCAGATTCAAATTCTAGAATTGATAAGTTCCCTTAAAAAGACGCTCTGCCTCACTGTACTGATCGTTCTTCACGATTTAAACCTGGCAGCGGAATACTCTGACAGGCTTGTTTTGCTAAACGGAAAAAATGGAGAAATATATCAAACCGGAACCTGCGAACAGGTTCTTTCTGAGGAATCAATACAAGAAGTGTACGATACAAAAGTAAGAATCCAAAGAAATCCTGTGTCAAAAAGGCCTTGCATATTTCTTGTCACCCAAAATGCTTTAAATAAAAAGGAAAATCATATCTTATGATTGAAATATTTCATAACGGTGGGCCCATCATGTATCCATTGTTGTTATGCTCAATGATTACTTTGACCATTATCATTGAGCGAAGTTTCTTCTGGATTGGGATTGGTATGGAGAAAAACCAGAAACTTGTGGATGAAGTTTTGACACTTACAAGGAAAGGTGACTGGAATCTTGTTCGTCAAAAGGCTTCGGGATCACAAAATTATGTCATCCGAATGATTATCAGCGGCATTCTTCATCGTGAATATTCTTTGATCAAGGCCATGGAATCATCATCAGCAGATGAAATCAATCGGATGCAAAGATTTATGGGCGTGCTGGACACCATGATTACCGTTGCCCCGCTTATGGGCATACTGGGTACTGTTCTGGGAATCATCACTTCATTTGACATGCTGGGAGCATCAGGGGTTGAAAACCCTCAGGCTGTAACCGGAGGTATTGCCCAGGCTTTGATAACCACTGCGACAGGCCTGTCTATTTCCATCATAACGGTTTTCCCCTACAACTATTTCAATTCAAGAATCAAGCGCGCAGCAGGAATTATGGAAAAATATGCCACCAGCTTTGAAATTGTTTATGAGCAAATCCTGCTGGACAAAACAAACATCCCGGAAGAAAAAAAATGAAAATACGCTTACCTGAAAACAATAAACCCAGGATTGAGATGCTTCCTTTGATTGATGTTGTTTTTCTTCTTCTGGTTGTTTTTATTTATACCATGCTCTCCATGGTAGTACATAAAGGCATGCCAGTCTCTTTGCCTGAATCCTCTGCTGTTAAACCTGAAAAGAATACAGTTCTATCAGTCACCATAAATAAAGATAATTTAATTTTTATTAACAAAGAACCGGTTGATATGGAACACCTAACCCATATTCTTAAGCAAAAGGCAAAAAAAGAGAAGAAGCCGGATCCGGATGTTCTTCTTTTTGCAGATAAAAGTATTTCCTATCAATATCTTTTT
This sequence comes from Desulfobacula sp., assembly GCF_014237455.1. Taxonomy (GTDB): domain Bacteria; phylum Desulfobacterota; class Desulfobacteria; order Desulfobacterales; family Desulfobacteraceae; genus Desulfobacula. The sequence continues at coordinate 27,853 of NZ_JABZFL010000087.1, forward strand.
AAAGTTTTAGACAGGATCAGAATGGCCGGATTGAATCAGATTTCCTTACAGGCTGATCCTGAAGATCAAAATTAAAGATGAACCGTATTTTAATATCTGCTGTAATTGCCATAGGTTTCCATATTGCCCTGATGGTATTAATTCCCTCCATAAAAAAAAATAATGAATTTTTATCCCCGGAAATCAAACCAGTTATGGTCACTCTCTCCTACCAGCAGCCTGTTATCAAAAAAGATACTCATCCAACAAACCAGAAAACCATATTTTTTACCCCTAAAAAAGACTCCAATACTATTCTTAAAAAGAAAACCTTAGCTAAGCTCCCCGAAAAGATAAAACAGAGCAAATCTGTCATTCACAAAAAAACAGAAGTGATCAAGAAGCCATTGCCCCCTGTTAAGGCAGAGAGGACCGAAACCAGGCAGATCAAAGCAGTACAAAGTTTTAAAGGTCACCCGGCACCCTTGAAAAGAATACCGCTTCAAAAGAAAGAAAATATCAGGCAGCAAGAGGCTCATATTCAATTCGCAAAACCACTTTACAAGAAAAATTCTTTGCCGGCTTATCCTGTTATCGCCCGAAAAAGAGGGTACCAGGGAATTGTCGAACTAATGGTATTGGTCTCAGAGAAAGGGAAGGTTTCCTCTTTAAAGCTTTTCCACTCAAGTGGTTATAAATCGCTTGACCGCCAGGCTGTAAAAACAGTTAGGAACTGGCTCTTTGAACCGGGTAAAAAAAATGGCGCTCCCCATGAAATGTGGGTCAAGATTCCTGTGAAATTTGAATTAAACTAACAAAGTATACTTGAGACAGGAAAGAGTGTTTTTGCGTCAATATTCTCGGTGTAGACTATTGTCTAAACAATAAGGCAGCATTCTTTCCCAGTATTTGTTCCTTTTGAAGGGGAGTGATGTTTGAATTGTCAATATCCGTGTAATACCTGTCAGGTGTCAGTAAGGGGAAATCTGTTCCAAAAAGAACCTTGTCTGCTACTCCCGCATCAACCGCAATGTCATAGATTTGTGAATCATATAAAAAAGGGGAGGCTGCTGTGTCATACCAGATATTTTTTAAGGCGTCTTTTGTCTCTTTTTTCATGATATTGTAAAATAAAATTCCTCCACCCCAGTGGGCCAGAATAATTTTATTGTCAGGAAAGGTTTTGGCAAGCGTGTATATCTGCTCCAGGGTAATGGGTGTTTTTCCGGGATATTTGTGTCCTATTGGTTCATTGGTGTGGATCATGCAGGGCAGGTTGCCGTTGTCCCTTAACACGGCCATGACAGGATCAAGGAATGCCAACGCCTCTTTATCAACCCCGGAAAGGTAGAATGCCAGTTCTCCTGCACCGCAAAGACCGGCATCAATACATCTTCGGGTTTCATCAGCCGCGCCATCCCAGGCTGCATCAAAACAGGCAAGTCCCTTAATCCTGTCAGGATGCTTCTGGACAGCATCAATGACGACATCGTTGTTTTGTTTTGTAAATTCAGGGTTTCGCCAGGGGAATCCGCAAATAACAGAGATATCAACCTGATATGTGTCCATTGATTCTATTAAATCATCAACATTACTGATCTTAGCTTTAGGTGAATCATAAAGCAGCTTGAATTCAGGTTCATTATCAAAGTATTCGGAACGGTCCTGTTTGATCTTTTCCGGGAAAATATGGGTGTGTGAATCAATAATCATGTTAGTTATCCTAAATAACAGGGTTAGATATTGAAAAATATCCTATGGCAATATATATTAAATATTTTATGCAAACAAGGGTTGAATAAAGGAGAGCAATGAAATATTATCCCATATTTCTTGAGTTAAAGGCTAAGGATTGTCTTGTCGTGGGGGGGGGCAAAGTCGGGGCAAGAAAGGCTGCAACCCTTGAAAAATGTGGTGCAAATGTAAAGGTGATCAGTGATCGGTTTTCGTCCGGGTTTGATGATTTGAAACAAACAAATATTTGCCTTGAAAAAAAAGAATATGAGAAAAAAGATGTGAACGGGATGTTTCTTGTTTTTGCGGCGACCGATAATGTTGATTTGAACCAGCAGATAAAAGACGATGCGTCAATGCTCAATATTCTTTGTAACGTAGCCGATGCACCCCAAAACAGTGATTTTCTGCTTCCTTCCATAGTGGACAGGGGGGATCTTATCCTGGCTGTTTCAACCTCGGGATCAAGTCCTGCAATGGCAAAGAAAATCAGGCAGGATCTTGAGAAGCATTTTGGCCCTGAGTATGCACAATTCCTGACTATGATGGGAAATATTCGAAAAAAACTTTTATCATCTGGGCATGCTCCGGATGATAACAAAGCAATATTTTATACCCTCATTGAGAAGGGGATTCTTGAGTTGATCCAGGCAAATGATGAAATAAATATAAACGCGGTCTTATGTGATGTTCTTGGAAAGAAATATTTGTATCAAGATCTTGTTTCTTCAAGGAGTGATGAATGAATCTTCAAGTTGCCGATATGGTGTTACGGATAACAACTGTACTCTATTTTATAAGCATGACAGGATATGTGTTGTTTTTATTTAATCAGAAATCGATCTATCAAAAAACAGCCTTTCGCCTGATTTTAACAGCCATTGGGTTTCATTTTGTCAGTATAATGATTTACACGATAGCAACAAGCCATGTGCCCATACAGAATTTATCCCAGAGTTTATCAGCAGCAGCATTTGCCATAGGCTGCATGTTTTTATTTTTTCAATATAAATTTGATCTCAAAATTTTAGGGGTGTTTGCATCGATCTTGTTATGTGGCATCATGCTGGTGGTATTGCTGATTCCAGATGCACCGGTTGAGAAGAATGCCGTATTAAAGGGATTCTGGTTTTATTCTCATATTATTCTAGTGTTTACAGGTGATGCAGCCCTTGGGCTGGCATGCGGGACAGGGATCTTATACCTGTTGCAGGAAAAAGGGATTAAGACTAAAAGTCCCGGTTTTTTTTTCAAACGGCTGCCGTCATTAGATTTTCTGGATAATGTCGGGTATACTTGTTTGACCACAGGATTTGTCTTGCTCACCATCGGACTTGTGACAGGGTTTATTTATGCAAAAACCATATGGGGCAGATTCTGGAGTTGGGATCCCAAAGAAGTCTTCTCTGTAGGAACCTGGCTGGTTTATGCTGCTTTACTGCACCTTCGTCTTTATTCGGGATGGCGTGGCAGGAAATCAGCCATAATGACCATCATTGGTTTTTTTATCATCATTTTTACATTTCTTGGAGTTAATATACTGTTAGGCGGGCATCATCAGGCCTTTACAAAATAAAGAAAGAACAATGTCAAAAATTATTTTAATCGGCATAAATCATAAAACCGCACCCGTGGAACTCAGGGAGAAACTGTCTTTTTCCGATGAAGAGACAATAGCCGCGCTTGAATTTTTAAAGCAGGATGAAGACATTAAAGAAAGCCTTATATTTTCCACCTGCAATCGGACAGAAGTTTTATATATCCCTGAAACCGGTGAACAGGTCGATAAAATCATTGCGTTTATTTCGCAGCATAAGAAAGTTGACATATCCGAGTTTAAAAGTTCCTTATATATTCATAAAGAAGATGATGCAATCCGGCATTTGTTCAGGGTTGCTTCAAGTCTGGATTCAATGGTGGTTGGCGAACCCCAGATTTTAGGCCAGATCAAGCAGACCTATAGAACTGCCGTGGAAAATAATGCCTCAGGCGTATTGCTGAATCGGCTGATGCACAAGAGCTTCAGTATTGCAAAAAAAGTCAGGAAAGAAACAGGGATAGGCGATAATGCGGTTTCTATCAGCTATGCTGCCATTGAACTTGCCAATAAAATTTTTTCGGATTTATCCCAAAAGAGTGTCATGCTGCTGGGAGCCGGTGAAATGGCGGAACTGGCTGTGGAACACCTGATATCCAATAAAGTTAAAGATATTGTAGTGGCAAATCGAACCTTTAAAAATGCAGTGGATCTTGCCCAAAAATTCAATGGTCAGGCTGTTAAATTTGAAGAAAGGGAAGATGCATTAAAAGATGTTGATATTATTATCAGCTCAACCGGTGCAACCGATTATGTGTTGACCGAGACCCAAGTCAAACAGGCTATGAAAAAAAGGCATCATCATACGCTTTTTTTCATTGATATTGCCGTTCCAAGGGACATTGACCCGAAAATCAACACAATTTCCAACGCCTATGTTTATGATATTGATGATTTGAAAAATATTGTTGAGTCAAATATTGAGCAACGGGGAAAAGAGACGGTTAAAGCCGAAAGGTTTATCGAAGAAGCTGTGCTAAAATTTCGCAAATGGATGGAAAGCCTTGCCATTGTGCCGACGATTAAAGCTTTGAACGATAAAATGTCTGCCATAGTTGAAATTGAATGTAAAAAAACTCTTTCAAATCCGAACCATTTTTCACAAGAAGATATTGAGGCAATCAAACGCATGACCCGGGCTATTGCAACCAGAACCATTCATGACCCCATCCTTTTTTTGCGCAATACCGGTGATCATAGAGATGATTCCCTTTACCTCAATGTTACCCGACAATTATTTAACCTGGATATACCCGAGGAAGAATAGTCAAAGTTTTTGTTATTTGTTTTGCCAACAATCGGAACCCTTTCATTTAATTCTTTACATTTTATTAAATTCAAGTATAGTATCAAATTCGGATATTCTTGGATATTAAGAAAAAGGGCAAATATAATGAAAAAAGAAGATTTAGATTTTTTTAAGAATCTTTTAGATGACAGGCTTCGTAAGCTTCGTTCCAATGCTGACAGCACTGTAACCGGTATGACCAAACCAAAAGAGAATTTTCCCGATCCAACGGACAGGGCTGCCCATGAAGCTGAGAGAAATTTTGAACTCCGTATAAGAGATCGTGAACACAAATTAATTAAGAAAATCAAAAAAGCACTTGTGCGTATCGGAAACCAGACATTTGGAGTATGCGAAGTTTGTGAGGAAGAGATCTCCATTAAACGGCTTAAGGCACGACCTGTCACTACCCTGTGTATTGACTGTAAAACACGTGAAGAGGATATGGAGAAGGCTCTTGGCGTTTAGCAGATGCAAGATAGTTCATTGATTGATCTTCATATACATTCTACAGCTTCGGATGGTTCCTTTTCTCCCCTGGAAATTATGAGTCTGGCAAAAAAGGCCGGGCTCAGAGGCATTTCTATAACAGATCACGACACAATAGATGGTATCAAGGAAATCTTAAAACATCCCTTAACAACTTGCCCGGAAATTATTACCGGAGTTGAAATCAGTTGCGAGCCGCCACCTGAATTCAAAGATGTGGGAAGTGTTCATCTGTTGGGATATGGGTTCAGTGTTTATGATAAAAATCTCAATATTATTCTTGATGATGCAAAAAAGGCCAGGGCCCAAAGAAATCCGAAAATTATTGAAAAATTAAACAGCCTTGGATTCGATATCAGCATTGAACAGGTGGAAAAGCGCTTTGGCGCGGATCAGACCGGTCGCCCTCACATTGCAGAACTCATGAAGGAACTTAGGATTGTAAAAACCTTCAGAGAAGCGTTTGATAAATATCTTGGCAAAGACGGCCCCGCTTATGTGGATAAATATAAAGTGTCCTGCCGGCAGGCAATTCAAACGATTCTTGAGGCAGGCGGGATTCCTGTTTTGGCACATCCAGGGTTGCTGACGTTCAATAAAACGCATCAGCTGGAAAATTTTCTTGATACGCTTATCACCCATGGCCTGGAGGGTATGGAGGTTTATTATACCGATCATGACACTTCAATGACATCATTCTTTCAGCAGCTTGCAAACCAAAAGGGTTTGATGATTACAGGCGGTTCTGATTTCCATGGGGTATTTAATGAAGGGGTTCATATCGGTTCGGGTAAAGATAATCTCAAGATCGGATACTCTTTATTTAAAGCATTAAATAATCGGTTGGAAGAAACCAAAGAAAAATATACAAATTTAAGCATTCTTGAAAAGAATATCGGATATTCATTTAAAGACAAATTATTATTGAATAATGCAATGTGTCACAGGTCTTATTTAAATGAAAATCAGAATTCATGCTCTTCTGATAATGAGCGGCTTGAGTTTTTGGGGGATGCTGTTTTAGGGTTATGCATCGGGCACGTGTTGATGGAAAAAAGTCCGTTGAAAAAAGAAGGAGAGCTTTCAAAGCTAAGATCCAATCTAGTCAGTGAACCTGCCCTTGCCGGTATGGCAAGGTTTATAGACCTTGGCAGGTTTATCCGGCTTGGAAAGGGAGAAGCACTTTCCAGAGGATTTGATAAAAATTCCATACTGTCCGATACCTTTGAAGCTGTGATTGCAGCTGTTTATCTGGATGCGGGGTTTGATACTGTATACCGGCTGACATGTAATCTTTTCAGTGAAAGCCTTGAAAAAATTCTGTCAAACGAAAAGATTGTTGATTATAAGAGTATGTTGCAGGAATTTGCCCAGGAGCGTGGTGCAATAATACCTCAATATGTTATCCTCAATGAGACCGGTCCTGATCATGATAAAACGTTTGAGATCAGTTTAAATCTTTTTGGTATCGAGTCCAAAGGCTTTGGGAAAACAAAAAAAGCAGCAGAGCAGGATGCTGCTAAAAAAGCCTTAAAGATTCTTAAAAAAACAAATCCCTGATGGCTTGATTAGAGATTTCACTTATGGATCAGACAATCAAACCCCTTGTCATACCGGTATTTATTCCCCATTCAGGGTGTCCCCATCAATGTGCATTCTGTAATCAAACCATTATTACCAATCAGAAATCAAGAGTGCCGGATAAAATAGCTATTCAGCATATTGTGACACAGTATTTACAGTATAAAGGCAAGAGAGAACAGGTGGAGCTGGCCTTTTTCGGGGGGAATTTTTTGGGGTTGCCCCGCGAAGATATCATCCAATTGCTTGATCTGGTACAGCCTTATATCCACACAGAAAAAATTGATGGCATACGGTTTTCCACCCGACCGGATACCATTACCCAACAGACGCTTGATCTTATCAGGCCATACACTATATCTGCCATTGAACTGGGTGTTCAGTCCATGAACGATGAGGTTTTGTCAAAATCCAAAAGGGGTCACACCGGCATGGATACGATAAAAGCCATACATTTGCTAAAAGGCTATCCATTCAAGATTGGTGTCCAGGTCATGGTGGGATTGCCGGGGGATTATGAGGATTCATTGTTTGAAAGTACAAAAAAAGTGGCGCGGCTTGCCCCTGACTTTGCCAGAATTTATCCATTGGTGGTGTTGAAGGGCAGCCTTATGGAACAATGGTATAGCCAGGGCAAATATCACCCGTTAAGCCTGGAAGAGAGTATTCAGCTTGTCAAAAGAATGTACCGGATATTTAAAGCGACTAAGATCGATATTATTCGTATGGGACTGCAGGCTTCCGATATGATGGAAGATGAATCAATGGTCCTTGCCGGCCCGTGGCACCCGGCTTTTGGGCATCTTGTCTTCTCCGAGCTCTTTTATGATAGAGTTTGTCATAAGATAGATCAATCGCCTGATCTGCTGAAATCGGAAAGCCTTGCCTTAATTGTTCATCCAAAATCAGAGTCGCGGTTGAGAGGAGACAAAAACATGAATTTAAAAAGGCTTGGCGAGCGATATCCATGTTTAAAGGTTTCAATCCACCTGGATGCAACAATGTCAGCTGACCAGGTAGGTACCAGCCAGGGGAATCCTAAATTCCTTCTTTAAACAGATCTTCGGAATCAGAAGCCGTATCCGGTTTTGGTGTATATTCGGTCGGCATGGTGCCTTCCTTAAAGCATTCAAAGATTGTCTCTTCAGATTCTTCAATGGGAAGCAGTCCTGTTTTGGCATCAATTTTGGCAAAAACGATGCCCTCTGGAACATTAAAGGTCCTGGCAGGTTTTCCTTCCAACGCGTTTTTCATAAATTCAAGCCAGATGGGACTGGCTGCTCTTGATCCGGTTTCTCCTTTTCCGAGAGGGGCTTCCTGGTCAAGTCCAACCCAGACACCTGTAGTATATTTTGGTGTATAGCCCATGAACCAGGCATCAAACAGATTGTTTGTTGTTCCTGTTTTTCCTGCAACAGGGCGCTTAAGCTCTTTAATTCTCCAGCCTGTCCCCGACTTTATAACACTTTCCATGATATTGGTCATGATATAGGCCGTGGTCATATCAATGACTTTTTTGCGTATCAGTTGGGAGGTTTCCAGCAGGTTTCCATCCCGGTCATAAATTTTTGTAATAAATACAGGCTCAACCAGATAGCCCAGGTTTGGAAAAACAGAATAGGCATTGACAAGTTCAAGCAACGAAAGCCCGGATGATCCAAGCGCAATGGATAAATCCTGACTGATATTTGATGCAATTCCAAGCTTTCGGGCATAATCAGTTATATAATCTATCCCGATATCCTGAAGAATTTTAATGGTGACAACATTCCTTGATTTTACAAGGGCGTTACGGAACAGGGTCGGGCCAAAAAATTTTTCTTTGTAATTTCGGGGTTTCCAGATGAAATCACGCTCTGTGTCTTCATAAACAACAGGGGAATCTATGATGACACTTGCAGCCGTATATCCCTTATCAAGGGCTGCAGCATAAATAACGGGTTTAAATGCACTTCCCGGCTGGCGTCTGGATTGATAGGCTCGGTTAAACTGACTGTTTCTGTAATCGCGTCCACCAATCATTGTTTTCACATGACCGGTTTCCGCCTCAATGCTCAACAGTGCAGACTGGGCGACGGGCTCCTGCTCCAGAGTGAACTCAAGCTCATTGTTTTCAACGATGTCATTGAGCATTTTAACCATAATGATATCCCCGGGTTTAAAAACCTGGGAAGGATTTTTAACTTTGGTTTCATAATAAGCGACTTCATAGTCCGGCTTTCTGGCCCATGTCATGGTTTCAAGCTTAATTATACCGTGAAAATTTCCTACTCTGACCCTGGTGACATTTTTTTTATCATCAATGCTTAGCACAACCCCCTGATAGGTATTCCCTTTTTCCAGCAGCTGATTGTCGAGTTTTTCTGAAATGTCTGCGCAGAAACTCTCTATTTGAAGGGCAGGGATGTTTTTCAACGGACCTCGATACCCCGTTCGCCTGTCGAGTTCAATCAGGCCTTTGTTTACAGCATCCCTTCCGATTTTTTGGAGTTCAATATTGACGGCTGTGTGTATCTGAAGACCCTGTTTGTATAGCGCATCTTTACCGTAATGTTTTTCCACATATCGTCTGACATGCTCGGTATAACAGGGGACTCTTTCAATAAACCAGTTTTTTCGGGGTTTGATATCCAGTTTGAGATCAATGGCTTCTGTGACATCAAGATTTGTGATAAGACCATCTTCCTTCATCCGGTTCAGTACATAAACCTGTCGCTGTTTAGCACGATCGGGAAATCTGAAAGGAGAATATCTGCTGGGTGCCTGGGGCAGGCCTGCCAGCATTGAGCATTCTGCTATATCAAGATCTTTTGTGTGTTTCCCAAAATAGTTCTCAGATGCCGCTTCTACGCCGTACGCCCCGTGACCCAGATATATCTGGTTCAGATAAAGAAAAAGGATTTCATCTTTTGTAAATTTTTTTTCAATTCTGTAGGCAAGAATGGCTTCTTTTAGTTTTCTTTTATAGGTCCGTTCCGGGGTCAATAAAAAGGATTTGGTGACCTGCTGGGTGATGGTGGATCCCCCCTGGACAATGGTGCCGGCTTTAAAGTTTTTTAAAAATGCTCTGAATATGGAAAGAATATCAATGCCGGGGTGTTCCCTGAACCGTGAATCCTCTGCTGCCACGAAAGCGTTGATCAAATTCTCCGGCATTTCAGATAAAGGGATGACAATCCGTCTTTCCTCATAAAATTCTCCGATTTTCCTTCCATCATCTGAAAACACGCTGGTCACAGTGGCAGGGCTGTAATCTTTCAAGGTGTTTATTTTCGGCAGATCACGGTTAAGATAATAGTAAAGTCCGGCAATGCCCGCACAACCCAGAAGCCCAAAGATTATAAATAAAATAAAAAACCATTTGAAAAGGGAAAGAATAATGCTTTTTTTCTTTTTTTTGCTTCTCTGTTTCAGTATCTCGGATTTACTTTTTCTTTTTGCCATAACACCCTGAAAAATATTTAAATATTTAAAGTTTTTTTAGATGGTTATTATCAGATTCCCTGTGTTATGGCAATACTTATGGAACTGCAAAACAGGGTGATTGCAAATAGATTTTAAAAATTTCAGATGTGCCGGCAGGGGTGAAGATCATTTAGAATATGGTTCTATATATATTTAGTTTAATATGGAAGAATGTATTTGGTTAAGATTGTCAGAAAATAAAATTTAGCCACCCAAATCACCGGCTTGCCCGGTGCATTTGGGTGGTTAATATTTTTTTCAAAATTTTGTTGAACCCTCAATCGCTTTAAGAACAGATATGATTTCCTGATCTAACTCATGGGGTTTGATTTCATAAAGCAAAGTGCTCACATTAAATGATACGTTTATT